>NZ_CALVGT010000017.1 GCF_944327175.1 uncultured Lactobacillus sp. | reverse complement strand
TGGTAATGACAGTATACCCGTTTTCTTTAAAAGAGCGAAGCCAATTTGCAAGAATGCCTGTATTTGTAAGCCCTAAGTCTAGAGAAACCTGGCTAAGTGCTTCACCGCCTAGCAGAACTCTATCAATGGCAGCAAGCTTGAAATCAGCAGTATATTTCTGTTGAGGGCGATCCAGAATATCTTCACCATGTTTTTGAATCAAGTCCACCAAATATCGGATTTCTCCACGCCCCATCCCATACTTCCGCCTAAGGTAGGTGCCTCTTCTGTGATCGTCTACCCATTCGTGGTAGATAGCAAGTTTGATTTCTTTAGTGTATTTAGTAATGAAAATAACCCCCGAAATTAGTGTCCTAATTTCGGGGGTCATATCATCTTCTTGACAAAAAGTAGCCTTTTTGCTTAAGGGAGAACTATAGCAGCTGCTTGTCCGGGTCGTTTTTTAAACGGGGCAGGCGGAGCAAAAGGCTGCTGAAGGCGATGGGGAAGAGGTAGTTGAGAGAGCCCGCCAGGAAGGTCAAGCCGAAGTCCTTGATTAAGCTGGCGCTGGCCGGGCGCTCAAAGGCGTTGATGATCAGGCAGGGGACGACGATGTAGACTAGGATGGCAGTCAAGTCCTTGCTGGTTTCTTCATGGATCATGCCCTTTTTCCGGCAGAGGAAGCCGATGGCCATGAGGATGAACATGATGCAAATCTGCTCCAGTGAGATGAAAAATGCCATAAGCATGCTCCTATCAATAAGTTCTTATTAAAAGATTATAAGCTAATTTTTTCTTAAAAAGAAAGAACTTTAAAAAAGGGGGAGAAAATAGGTGAAAAGCTTGGTGGGAAAAGGCTAAACCTGTTATACTGATTTAGTCATAATTGCAGTAGAAAATTTAAGAAACAGAGGAAAATCTATTGATCACAGTAACAGATTTAAGTTTGCAAATCGGCAGTCGCACCCTTTACAGCGACGTCAACCTTAAGTTCACGCCGGGCAACTGCTACGGCATCATTGGGGCCAACGGGGCCGGCAAGTCGACTTTCTTAAAGCTGCTGGAAGGAAAAATGGAACCGACCACGGGCTCAATCAGCATGGGCCCTAACGAAAGAATGTCCAGCCTGAACCAGGACCACTTTGCCTTTGAAGATTTTTCCGTTATGGAAACTGTGATTCAAGGCCACCAAAAGCTCTACCGGGTCATGAAGGAGCGTGACGCCCTTTACGCCAAGGCTGATTTCAGTGAAGAAGACGGGGTCAAGGCGGCTGAACTGGAAACGGAATTTGCGGAACTGGACGGCTGGAACGCGGAAGCCGATGCTGCCCAGCTTCTCCAGTCCATGAGCATTCCGGAAGACATGCACCAAAAGCAGATGAGCGAGCTGGCGGAAAGCGACAAGGTTAAGGTCCTTTTGGCCCAGGCCCTTTTTGGCAACCCGGACATCCTTCTTTTGGACGAACCGACCAACGGTCTGGACGTGCATACCACGGCCTGGCTGGAAAACTTCCTGGCTGACTACGAAAACATCGTCCTGGTCGTTTCCCACGACCGTCACTTCTTGAACCAGGTCTGCACCCAGATGTGTGACGTTGACCGCGGGCAAATCAAGCTCTACGTCGGCAACTACGACTTCTGGTACGAATCAAGTAAGCTGGCTACGGAACTGGCCCGCCAGCAAAATGCCAAGAAGGAAGAACAGATCAAGCAGCTGCAGGAATTCATCGCCCGTTTCTCAGCCAACGCTTCCAAGTCCAAGCAGGCTACTTCCAGAAAGAAGCAGCTGGACAAGATCAGCTTGGACGACATCAAGCCATCTAGCCGCAAGTACCCCTACATCAAGTTTGAGATGAACCGGGACTTGGGAAATGACTTGTTGAGAGTGGACAATGTGTCCTACAAGTCCGGTGATGAGCAGCTTTTGGACAATGTGTCCTTTATCATCCGGCCAGGTGACAAGGTGGCCTTCTTGTCCAGAAACACCCGGGCAACCACAGCCTTGATGGAAATCATCGCCGGCCGCCTGGAACCAGACTCCGGGACTGTTACTTGGGGGCAGACGACTTCCTTTAACTACATGTCCAGAGACCTTAACGCCAACTTCGACAATGATGAATTGACCATCCTTGACTGGCTGCGCCAATACGCTGACAAGGAACATGACGACAACACCTTCTTGCGGGGCTTCTTGGGCAGAATGCTCTTTAGTGGCGACGAGATCAACAAGCAGATCAAGGTCCTGTCCGGGGGTGAAAAGGTCCGCTGCCAGCTGTCCAGAATGATGCTGGAAGCAGCCAACGTGCTGGTCATGGACGATCCAACCAACCACTTGGACCTGGAATCCATCACCGCCTTGAACGAAGCCATGGAAAATTACCCTGGCTCAATTCTCTTTACTTCCCACGACCACGAGTTTATCCAGACCATTGCCAACCACATTATTGAAGTTGGTCCAAAGGGTGTGGTGGCCCGGGCCGACATCAGCTACGACGATTTCCTGGCCCACCCGACTGTTCAGGAACAAGTGGCGAAGATTTACTAGAAGCAATATTTATATGCAGACAAAAAAGCTTATCCGTGGAGGATAAGCTTTTTTGCATTCGCCTTATACTTCATCGTCAAGTGCTGACCGGTGACCTTTTAAGGCAAAGACGTAGACTATAAGGGAAATAAAGACCGCGAATGAGTTTCACCATTTTTGGTATGTGTAATTTTTGGCCACTATTCATGAAAATCGATGGCAAAACGGGCCAGAAGGATCAGCAAAAGCTGCAAGAGGTTCAGCCAGAGAAAGCCAGAGCCTAAAGCAACAGGGGCGACCATTTCGCCAGCTGTTAAAAGCAGGAGGGCGGCCAGGAAGAAGAAGATTCCCCGGTCGTCCAGCTTGTTTATTCGCAGGCTGAGCCAGGCTTCGCAGATGAGCATGACGATGAAGACCAGGCCGGCGACAATTGAAGGGATAAAAGAGGACCAGCCCATTAATCTGGCAGAGTTGCAGACGTCAATTAAACTGGCTAGGCCGGCCCAAAGAAGAAAGAGGCTGAGCAGAAAGCTGACAGCTTGCAAAATTTTGGTAATGACTTTCAAAAGAACACCTCGATTCTCAAAGAATATTTTTCCTTCAGTATAATGCGAAGAATTTTTTTGAGCAAACGCATAGATTTTGTTAAAATTTGTTATTTTCACTTAAGGACATCCTTATTTTGGTAAAAAAATGAATTAATTAGGGCAAAAACACAGACAAAGAAGCGCTTGCTCTTTAAGATAGTCAAGAATAATCCCCAAGCAAAAAGCCCCAAGAATGAATCTTGGAGCTTTTTTTGCGCCTGCACTAGGCAATATTTTTCAAAATGTTGGTTCGGTAAAGAAGCAGGTTGATCACGACGATCCCGCTGGTTACCAGGAAGACGGCGCTGTAGCCGAGGTGGGCGGAAACTGTTGAACCCAAAAGCGGCCCGAAAATGTTGCCGACGTACATGGCGCTTTGGTTCCAGCTGAAGACCCGGCTGGTCAATTGTTTCGGGCTGTGCTTGGTCAACATGGTCTGCACCTGCGGGAAGAGGCAGGCGTCGGTAAAACCAATCAAGAAGCGGCAGACACCAAGTTCAATCGTGTTGCGGACAAAAGCCGTCAAGAAGAAGAGGATGATCGAACCAATTAAGCCGCCTAAGATGATCTTGTGGGTCCCGATCCGGTCACCTAAACCGCCAAAGTAAGAAGCCGCGGCCACCGTAGCAATCCCCGGCAAAGCCGCGATTATCCCGCTGGCAAAGACAACCTGCCCTGAATCGTGCATCAAGCTTCTGACATACAAAGAAACAATCGGGTTGATGGAGTTGTTGGCTGCTTGAATGATCAAGGTCGTCAGCAGCAGGCCCACAATCAGCTGGCCGCTCTTAAACTGCTTGATAGTGTCCTTGAAATTGCCCCGCTCCTCGCTTTTGAGCGGTACGAAGTCGTCTTCATGGATAAAAAGAATCGATAAAACAAAGCAGGCAAAGAGTAGGGCACCGGTGATAAAGAAGGTTACTCGGTAGCTAAAAGCTTGGGAGAGTGCTCCGCCGGCAAATGGCCCTAGCAATTGTCCCCCGGTCGTGGCTGAGCTCATGATCCCTAAGGCCTTGCCCGCCTTGTTTTTTGGCGTTTCTGCCGCGATTAGAGCGTTGGAATTGGAGATAAAGCCGGCAAAAACCCCCTGCATCCCTCTCAAGAACAGCAGCTGCCAGACATTCTGGGCCAGGCCCATGCAGGTAAAGACAACCGCCATCCCCAAAGAAGCCCGCAGAATCATCGGTTTACGGCCCTTTTTGTCAGCCAGCTTGCCCCAGATCGGCGATACTAGCGCGGCAACCACGAAAACCGCTGAAAAGACGATCCCGGACCAAAAGCTGAGCTGTTGGTGACTGAACTTGCCCAAACTGTCAATGTACAGGGATAAAAAGGGGGTAACTTCTGAAAAGGCAATCCCCGCCAAAAAGACGCTGACCGTTGAAACTTGCAGATTTCTTTTCCATACCGGTTTCTTTTGCACTCTAAGACCTTCTTTACAATTACTAATAAATACTTTACATATCTTTTACCTTACTCTTGCAGGAAAAATAGTCAAGAAAAAAAGCTCTCTAATAGGAAGAGAGCCTTTTCAAAAAATAAATCTTAAATTTTAGTTGTCGTTGTCAGCGATCCCGAAGATCTGCAGGAATTGCAGGAAGAGGTTGATGAAGTCCAGGTACAGCATCAAAGCCCCGTTAACAGCCAGGCCAAGTTCTGGCAGCTGGTCGCCGTAGTTAGCGTAGATGGTCTTCATCTTCTGGGCATCCCAGGCAGTCAAGATCGTGAAGATGATGACCCCGATGATGGAGAAGATGAAGCTGGCTGGCGTGCTCTTTAAGAAGATGTTGACCAGGCTGGCCACGATCAAGCCCCAGATGGCAGCTGAAGCGTAAGCTCCGATGGTGTCCAGGTTCTTCTTAGTCACGCTGCCGTAAGCTGCCATACCGATGAAGACGGCTGAAGCCGAGATGAAGGCCCCGCCGATTTGGGCGCCCGTGTAGGCAAAGGCCAAAAGAGAGAATTCCAGCCCGTAGATAACCGCGATAGCCATCAACATGAAGAAGGCCGTCGTTGGCTTGCGGGTAGCCTTAAAGCTGATGCCCACGCTCAAGATCAAAGGCAGTAACAGCAGGATCCAGAGGAAGACCCGGTTGGTGAGTAGCGGCAGCAAGCTGCCAGAGAAGACCGTCAAGGTCAGGTAGGCGGTCAAGGCTGAGACCAGAACCGCCAGGCCCATGATGGAATACATTTTCGTTAAAAAGCCATTGAGCGCTGAGTCGTCAACGATGTGGCGGCGCTCTTGTTCAGGCGAAACGTTAAACATAATTTCTTTTGCTCTTTCTAAAAACTAAAAAAACTGTGTACATAATTATTCCTAGATTGCGGTTTTATTCCAGTAATCAACGTGATATCCAGGGTTTAGATATAACAATAACATAGCCCCTAAAAAAAGCAAGCCGGACGGTTTTTCCGGCAAAAAACTAAAGAAAAAATCAAGAAAGTCCGGCTTGCAGGAAAAATAAAGTGGCGTATCGATTGAAGAAAGCGGGTAAAAAGTTCAAAATTAATAGCTAGAGGAGGCAAAAATATGTCAAAAGAATATGCTGATCGGCCAATCGGCGTTTTTGATTCCGGCCAAGGGGGCTTAACGGTCCTCAGCCGTCTGGTTGATCTGATGCCAAACGAAGACTATGTCTTCTATGGCGACTCCGCCAATGCTCCTTACGGGGTAAAGAGCAAGGAAGAAGTCTACCAGCTGGCCAAGCGGGTAGTTGATGAACTGATTGACAAGCACCAGGTCAAGGCCGTCATGATTGCCTGCAACACGGCAACCAGCGCGGCGGCTGACCGCCTGCGCCAGGAATACTCCCTGCCGATCATCGGGATCGAACCGGCCGTCAAGCCGGCAGCTGAAGAAAATCCCGGCCAGCAGATAGTTGCCATGGCTACCCCTTTGACCCTGGAGCAGGAAAAGTTCAACCAGCTGGTCGCCGAATGTGCTGAACCTGGCCAAGTGGTCAAGGTGCCAGCCCCAAAACTGGTCGAATTGATCGAAGAAGGGCAAACTGACAGCCCGGCCATTTACCAGTACCTGGAAGACTTACTGGCCCCATATGCCGGCAAGGCTGCCGGGGTAGTCCTGGGCTGCACCCACTTTCCTTTTGCCAAGCAGGCCATCCAGAAGATCTTAGGCCCCCAGGCCAAGGTCTATGACGGAGCCTTCGGGGCCGCTGCTGAAGTCAAGCGGCAACTGGCCAGCCGGGACGAACTGAATGAAAGCAGCCAGCCTGGCAAGATCCTGTTTGAAAACAGTGCCCCGGCTGGCGCCGATTTGAGCCAGCGCCTCTATGCCCTTTACCGGTAGCAATAGCTAGCAAAAGGCGTTTTTTCAGCTAGAATAATAGTAAGAAAGCAGACAATTAGTTTTAGATTATTAGAGGAGGACTTATGCAAAAGCCAGCAGAATGCACGACCATTTTAGTCGGCAAGGACGCCACCATTGATGGCTCCACGATGATTGCCCGCAGTGAAGACGGCGGCAGCACCATTGTCCCTGAAGCCTTTATCGCGGTTAACCCGGAAGAGCAGCCAAAGCACTACAAGGCTGTGATCAGCGGCCAGGAAATTGATGATGAAGACCTGCTGCCAAATCCTATGCGCTACACCAGCGCTCCAGATGCTTCCGGCAAGCGCGGCATCTGGGCCGCTGCCGGCATTAACGACGCAACGGTAGCCATGACGGCCACGGAAACCATCACTACCAACAGCCGGATCCAAGGGATTGACCCCCTAGTTGAAAAGGGCGGGCTGGGTGAAGAAGACTTTGTCACTTTGACTTTGCCATACATCCACTCAGCCAGAGAAGGGGTTAAGCGCCTGGGCTACCTGGTGGAAAAGTACGGGACCTACGAAATGAACGGGTCAGCCTTTGCCGACCATGACGAAGTCTGGTACATCGAAACCATCGGCGGCCACCACTGGGCTGCCCGCCGGATTCCGGACGATGCCTACGTGGCAGCGCCAAACCGCTTGAACATCGACTTCTTCGACTTTAACGACGAAGAAAACTTCATGTGCTCAAGTGACTTGCTGGACATCATCAATGAATACCACTTGAACCCGGACTACCAAGGCTACAACTTGCGTCACATCTTTGGCTCATCCACGATCAAGGACGCCCACTACAACAACCCGCGGGCCTGGTACATCCACCGCTACTTCGACCCTGAATGGGAAGGCGAGCCAGGGGACCAGGAGCAGCCTTTCATCACTTACGCCAAGAAGAAGATCAGCCCGGAAGACATCAAGTTCCTGGAAAGCTCCCACTACCAGGACACCAAGTACGATGTCTACAGCACCACTAACACAGAAGCTGAAAAGAAGCTCTTCCGTCCGATCGGGATCAACCGGAACTTTGAAACCCACATCCTGCAGATCAGAAATGATGTTGAAGAAGGTATCGCCGGCGTGCAATGGCTGGCCTTTGGCCCGAACACTTTTAACTGCTTCGTGCCTTTCTACACCAATGTCACGACTACTCCAGCCAGCTTCCAAACCGGTCCGGACTTTGACTTGACCAAGATCTACTGGCTCAACAAGCTGAATGCCCAGCTCGGTGACACCAACTACAAGGTCTACAGCGCTCTGGAGCAGGCTTTTGAAGAAAAGACCATGGCTAAACTGCGCCAGATCGAAAACGAAACTGACCGCGCCGTTAAGGGCTTGACCGGCCGCGACTTGCAAGAGAAGCTGGAAGAAGCCAACCAGAAGATGGCTGACTTGACTTACAAGCAGACGGTGGCCTTGACCGGGGAAATGGTCAAGGACGGTCACACCTTGATGAAGCTGAAGTACGACCTGCTGGATTAATTGGAGATTATTAATGGAAAAAGCTGCTGAAATTCAAATGCTGAAGGATTTTTCAAATGCCAACGCCACTTCTGGCTTTGAAAATGAATTCGTTAACCTTTTTACTAAGACGGTCAAGGACTATGCCGACCTTGAAGTCGACGGGATGCTGAACGTCTACGCTTCCAAGAAGCAGAACACCGGCAAGCGGCCGGTGATCCAGCTGGACGCCCACTCAGACGCCGTTGGTTTCTTGACCCAGGCTATCCGGCCAAATGGCTTGATCAAGTTCGTGACCCTGGGCGGCTGGAACAATGTAGTTCTGCCGGCCCTCAAGGTCAAGGTCAGAAACCGGGACGGGGAATACATCCCCGGCGTTGTGGCCTTAAAGCCACCTCACTTCATGTCGGAAGCGGAAAGAAAGTCTGTCCCGCAGGTCGCTGATCTGTCCATCGATGTTGGTTCTTCCAGCCGGGAAGAAACGATCAACGACTACAAGATCGACACCGGCTGCCCGATTTTCGTCGACGTGGACTGCGAATACAATGAAAAGACCGGACTCTTCTTCGGCAAGGACTTTGACGACCGCTTCGGTGCCGCTGCCATGGCCGATATCCTCGAAAACTTGAAGGATGAAGAAGTCAACTTTGACTTGGTTGCCGCCTTGTCCAGCCAGGAAGAAGTCGGCCTGCGGGGGGCCTATGTCATGGCCCGCAAGATCAAGCCCGACCTCTGCCTGGTTCTGGAAAGCTGCCCGGCTGATGATACTTTTGAACCGGACTGGCTGTCTCAGACCGGCCTTAAGCGGGGACCGATGCTGCGGGACATGGACGTCACCTTCCTGCCAAACCCCAAGTTCCAGCAATACGCCTGCGACTTGGCTGACCAAAACGGGATTCCTTACACCCGGTCAGTCAGAACTGGTGGCGGGCAAGACGGGGCGGCCATCTACTACGAAAACGGGGCCCCGACCATTGTGATCGGGATTCCGGTCCGCTATGAGCACTCCCCGTACTGCTTCAGCAGCTACAAGGATTACAAGGCAGCTGTTGACCTGGCCTTGGCGATTATTAGAGATATCGATAAGGAAAAACTGGAATCATTTAAAAGCTTTAATTAATTAAGGGAGCTTTTTGCCTTGTTAACGCTTTAAGGATATGCTAGACTGGATTAAGTAAAATTGAATAAATGCCACTAGGGGAGCGAAAGCTGAGATGACGAAAGTCGACCCTTTGAACCTGAACAAGGTAATTCTTGCGCAAGGGAAGTGTTTCTTAAACGTGATTTCAAACTCCTAGCCGGCAATTGTTGGATAGGAGTTTTTTTATGCTTAAAAGAGAGAGCAAGTGGAATGTGAAAGCCATTATCTTGATGGCTTTGATTGGGATTATCATGGGGGTTATCTACACCTACGTCTTCAACCCCCTTTACAACTCGACCAAGTTTGCCTTGAACTTCGTCGGCCTGGGACCCCTGGCTGATGAAATCTATTCTGGCCTTTGGTACATGGCTGCTCCTTTGGCCATGTACTTCGTGCCGACCTTCGGCTCCGGGATTGTCGGTGAAACCCTGGCCGCCACGGTTGAAATGGCCTTTGGCGGTCAGTGGGGGGCAATGACCATCCTGCAAGGGCTGGTGCAAGGGGCCTTCAACGAAATCGGTTTCTTCCCGAAGAAGGAAAACTATGACCGCTTCGGCTGGGGCAGCCTGATCATCGGGGCCATCTGCTGCCATGTGGCTGCTTTTGTAATGTGCTACTTTACTTATGGCTGGAGCGCCTACAAGCCGGCCCTCTTGATTGAAATGTTCATTGCCGGTTTGATCTCATCCGTTGTCTTTGACGCGGTTTTGGTCAAGCTGATCACCAAGCTTTTCGACCGGGTTATGGCCAAGTAGTTTCGTAAAGTTATCATTTTTTGATAAAAATAATCAAAAAGCGTGACAAGCCCTCCTTGAAGTTGTATGATGGAAAACATTATTAATTATCTTTCAAGGGGGGAGCAAAATGACGCACTTAATTTTAAGCAGACCAAAGAAGATGAACCGGGCTTACTGGAGCACGGTCGGCCTCTTGCTGGCCTTGATTCTGCTGACTGCCTGGATTGGCCTGCATACCTTTGCTTACCTGAATCTCTAAAATTAAAATTTGCCAGAAAAAACGCGTGAACCTGCAAGTTCACGCGTTTTTGTATACTTCAAAATATTGATATTATTTCGCTCTCTTAGCCGTTGATAATAGACAAGAGCTTGGAAGAGACCATGTCGATGGCGACCTGATTTTCCCCGCCCTGGGGGATGATGATGTCAGCATACTTCTTGCTTGGCTCGACAAACTGATTGTAGCTTGGCTTAACCGTAGCCAGGTACTGGGAGATGATCCAGTCAATTGACCGGCCCCGTTCCTGGGTGTCCCGTTGCAAGCGGCGGATGAAGCGGATGTCGTCGTCAGCATCGACAAAAAGCTTGATGTCCATGAACTTCCGCAATTCTTCTGAAGCCAAAACCAGGATCCCTTCTAGGATGATGATGTCGGCGGGCTCAACGTGGATGGTGTCCTTGGCCCGGGAGAGAATGTTGAAATTGTAGGTCGGCATTTCGACTGCCGTGCCGTCCAGCAGGTCCTGCAGCTGCTCAATCAAAAGATCAGTGTCGTAGGCATTGGGGTGGTCGTAGTTGATCTTCTTGCGTTCATCCATGCTGAGGGCTGAATTGTCGTTGTAGTAGGCATCTTCAGTCAGAATGAGCACCCGGTCAGCTGGCAGGCGCTTGCTGATTTCCTTGGAGACTGTCGTCTTGCCTGAGCCTGACCCGCCGGCAATCCCAATGACGAGTGGTTTCTGCTTAGCCATTATTCTTCCCCTTTTTCTGCTAAATCATTACGGCGGAGGATGTCGCGGACTTTCGTGGTCAGCATGTCCAAAGCGACGTCGTTGGCCCCGCCTTCCGGCACGATGATGTTGGCGTAGCGCTTGCTTGGCTCAACAAACTGGTGGTAGCTTGGCTTAACCGTGGCCAGGTACTGGTCGATGATTGAGTCAAAGGACCGGCCCCGTTCAGCCATGTCCCGGCGCTGGCGGCGGATCAAGCGGATATCGTCGTCAGTGTCGACGAAGATCTTGATGTCCATCAAGTTCCGCAGTTCTTCTGAAGCCAGAACCAGGATTCCTTCCAGGATGATGATATCAGCTGGCTCAACGTGGACTGTTTCCGGGCTGCGCAGGTGGGTGGTGAAGTCATAGATCGGCATCTCGATAGCCTTTCCGCTCAGCAGGTCCTGCAGCTGGCTGATCAAGAGCTCAGTATCAAAAGCATCCGGGTGGTCGAAATTAATTTTGTTTCTTTCGGCCATGGTCATTTCCGGGTGGTTCTTATAATAAGAGTCTTCCGTAATGATCCGGATCCGGTCGTTTTTGAACTGGTCATATAATTCGTGGGCAATGGTCGTCTTCCCCGACCCACTGCCGCCGGCGATACCAATAATGATGGGATGTTGCTTTTTTGACATTGTAAAACTCCTTTAGTTATTAATTATAGAGGCCAGCCGGGGCCTGGTCTAGTCAAAGCGTGAAAAATCAGTCTTTAAAAGCAGTTACGCGTGAAAAGCGGTTTCGCGTTCCTGATTCAGAAACAGTTGTTGCTAAATTGGGTAAGATCTAATATAATTAAGAATATCCCAAATGAAACAAAAGAAAATGAAGCGAAAACTGGCAGCTAGTTAAGATAAACAAGGCAGCCCTTTACTTTTTTATTAAAAAAAAGTAAAAAACTGAACCGGAACTGTCAAAATGCTTGCGTGCAAGCCTGTTTTCTGGTAAATTTAATAAAAAATTAATCATACTTAAATAAAAAACAACCGCTCTGGAAAAGGAAAAATAATACTCTTTTTTAGATGATTCGGCTCCTAGCTTGAAAGAAGAAAAAGTCCTGGTATATTTGCCAGACCGCCGACCGATAATCGAACTTTTTTCAGCAAGAAGTTCTGCTTGATTAACAAGCCTTAAAGTGCGGAAACTGAGTCAAACTGGCGGTGATTTAATTAAGCATTAATAAAAATAAGGAGGACCACTATGGCAGCAATTATCGAATTCAAGAAAGTCAACAAGTTCTACGGTAACTACCATGCCTTAAAAGACGTCAACTTGAGCATTGACGAAGGCGAAGTCGTTTCCATCATCGGCCCTTCTGGCGCGGGCAAGAGTACCTTGATCAGAACCATGAACGGCTTGGAAGGCATTTCTTCCGGCGTCTTGGACGTGGACGGCTATGACCTGGGAGACAAGAAGACTGACTTGAACAAGATCCGCCGGGACGTCGGCATGGTTTTCCAGCACTTTAACCTCTACGAAAACCACACCGTTTTGGAAAATGTCATGCTGGCCCCAAGAATCGTTTTGCACCGGGACGAAAAGGAAAACCGGGAAATCGCTGAAAAGCTGCTCAAGCAGGTTGGCCTTTTGGACAAGGAAGACTCTTACCCAAGACAGCTGTCCGGCGGGCAAAAGCAGCGGGTAGCCATCGCCAGATCTTTGGCCATGAAGCCCAAGGTGCTCTTGTTTGACGAACCAACCAGTGCCCTTGACCCGGAAATGATCCAGGACGTTTTGGACGTTATGCAATCCATCGCCGCTGAAGGGATGACCATGGTGGTCGTGACCCACGAAATGGGCTTTGCCAGAGAAGTGAGCGACCGGGTCATCTTCTTTGACCAGGGCCAGGTCCTTGAAGACTCCCACAACCCGAAGGACTTCTTCGAACACCCGCGCAACCTGCGGGCCCAGGAATTCCTCAGCAAGGTAATTGACCACTAACAACAAGGAAGGGAGCGGTTACATGAAACGCACGAAACTATTCCGCAAAGTTGCCGCCCTGCTTTTTCTGCTGCTGACCGCTGTTTCACTTTCTGCCTGTGCTGTTGAAAGTGACAACTCAGTGCGTGTCTACAACCAAGTCAAGAGCAGCAAGACGATTACCTGGGGCGTCAAATTTGATACGACTTTGTTTGGGATCAAGAGCGTCAAGACCAACAAGCTGGAAGGTTTTGAAATCGACCTGGCCCGTCTTTTGACCAAGGAGATCCTGGGCAAGGACGGCAAGGCAAAATTCATTGAAGTTACGGCCCAAACCAAGATCCCGCAGCTTAAGAACAACAACCTGGACGCGGTTCTGGCCACCATGACCATTACGAATGAGAGAAAGAAGTCGGTTGACTTCTCCACTCCTTACTTCAAGGCGGGGACATCCCTCATGACCAAAACCAGCAGTCCAATCAAATCGATCAAGGACTTAAACCGCAAGGGCCGGGTGGTCATCGTGGTTAAGGGGACAACGGCCGCGGACGATATTGCCCGCCTGGCCCCCAAGGCCAAGATCCGCCAGTACAATGACTACGGTGCCTGCAGTAATGCCCTCTTAGCCGGGCAAGGGGACGCGGTCGCCACTGACAACGGGATTTTGGCTGGGATTGCCAAGCAGCACAAGAGCCTGCACCTGGTTGGCGGCACAGTTGCCGTTGAACCTTACGGGATCGCCGTTGAAAAGGGGCAAACCAAGATGCTGGAAGCTATCAACAAGGCTTTGAAAGAAGCTAAGGCAGACGGCAGCTACCACAAGCTTGTCAAGAAATGGTTTGGCAACATCCCAGGATTCAGTGTTAAGGAGGCTGAATATTAATGTTGAGTTTACTTGGAGCAAACTGGTCCACCTTTTTGCTCGGTTTTTGGAATACGATTCTCTGCAGTCTGATTTCCTTATTTTTCAGTTTGATCATCGGGTCCGGCTTTGCTATCTTGGAAACCGTGCCTAACAAGTTCTGGCGCGGGGTTGCCAATGTCTATGTCGAAATCTTCCGGAACATCCCCCTCCTGGTTGTCACCATGGTCTTTTACCTGGTTTTGCCAACCTACACGCCGCTGAAGCTGACTGGCTTCCAGGCAGGGACAATCGGCTTGTCCATCTACTCATCAGCCTTCATCGCTGAAACTGTCCGTTCCGGGATCCAGTCCGTCGGGACCGGCCAGATGGAAGGGGCCCGGTCAAACGGGATGACCTACTGGCAGGCCATGCGCTACGTTATCCTGCCCCAGGCCTTCAGAATCGTGATTCCGCCATTGGGTAACCAGTTTGTCAACTTGATTAAGAACTCCAGCATCCTGGCCTTCGTGGCCGGCTTTGACCTGATGTATCAAGGGGACATCGTGGCATCCAACACTTTCCAGACCATCCCAAGTTATGTCTTGGTCGGCCTGTTCTACCTGGTTTTGACCCTGCCGCTCAGCTACTATATGCAGTATCTGGAAAAGAAGGGCGTTTAGGAGGCACATAAATGGAAAATCTTACAGAAGCATTATCCTGGATCAACCTCCGCTTTTTGCTGCAGGGTTTCTGGGTTACGATCGAAGTTTCAGTGATTTCAATCATCCTGAGCTTTGTGATCGGCCTGGCCCTGGGTCTGATCCGCTTTACCAGAATCGACGTCAAGACCACCCGGATTTCCAAAGTGGTCGGGGTGATCATCGACATTATCAGAAACCTGCCGCTTTTGCTGATCATCTTCTTCTCCTACTTTGGCCTGCCGGTCATAGGGATCAGAGTTGATGCCTTCCAGGCTTCAGTAATTGCCATGGTGGTCTTTGAATCAGCCATGATCGCGGAAGTTGTCCGCTCAGGGATCATGGCCGTCGATCCTGGCCAGATGGAAGGGGCCCGGTCAAACGGGATGACCTATATGCAGGCCATGACCCACGTGGTTTTGCCCCAGGCCCTGACCAAAATGATTCCGGCACTTTTGTCCCAGTTCGTGTCCTTGATCAAGGATACTTCTCTGGCCACGATCATCGTTTTGCCGGAACTGCTTTACCACGCTGAAATTATTTACAACCAAAACACCAATTACATGATTCCGATGTATCTGGCCGTGGCAGTGATGTACTTTATCATCTGCTTTGCCTTGTCCAGTTTTGCCAACTACTTGAGCAAGCGCATCAAGTACTAAGCAAGAAGGAATTAAACCGCGTTTATTGCCAAGGAGGAAAAATGGCACGTAAACTGAGGGAGCTGACCGCCTTTATGGCGGTCTTGCTGTTATCATTAGTTTTTACAGCTTGTTCACACAGTCAATCTAGCAGCAGCTATGACCGGGTCAAGCAAACAAAGACCATTACCTGGGGGATGCGGGCTGACACCCGTCTGTTCAGCATGATGGACGTGGACAGCGGCAAGGCCACCGGCTTTGAAGTCGACCTGGCCCGGGCCATTACCAAGCAGATCCTTGGCCCTAAAGGCAAGATGAAAATTGAATACATCAGTGAAAAGTCCCGGATCATGGACTTAAAGATCGGCAACGTTGATGCCGTCATGGCTACCATGACCAACACACCCGACCGGCGCAAGATCATCAATTTTTCTGATACTTACTTCATGGCCGGGGAAACCTTGATCGTGCCCAAAAAGAGCAAGCTGAACTCCATCAAGGACTTTAACAACTCCAAGTACTCCATTGCCGCCGTTAAAGGATCAACTGCTGACAGCGACGTCCACAAGTACGCCCCGAAGGCCCGGGTTATCTTCTATGACGACTATGGCTCTTGCTACAATGCCTTAAAGGCCGGCAAGGCTAACGCCATGGTCAGCGACAACGCCGTTTTGGCCGGCTTGATTTCTAATGACAAGGACAAGTTCAAGATGCTGTCTAACACCTTTACGGTTGAACCATACGGGATCGGCATCAAGAAGGGGGAAGACAAGTTTACGGCTGAGGTCAACCAGGCCTTGAAAGTGCTCCGGAAAAACGGGACTTACGCCCGCTTGATGAAGAAGTGGTTCAATGGTGTGCCTGGTTTCAACATCAAGGCCTCTTCTCGCTTAAAGGCAAGCGAATAATTTTTATCGATTTAAGCAGCAAGTTCGTTTTTGAACCGGCTGCTTTTTTAGTTTTAGGTAAAATTGTGTTAAAAAATGGATTTTTGCCTGTAAAAATAAGCCGAAGGGGCAGATTTTTTGTACAATTGAAATAGGTGGCTCAGCGCTTACAGCTGAGCTTTAAGGCTCATTTTTAACTATGTGAGAACAACCAGAGGAGAGACATATGAGCAAAAGACAATTTGGTCTAATTTACATATCATCATACCAGGCCCGTCTGTTTATCGTTGACTTGAAGAAACTGGCCATCATTGAACAGCTGAGCTCGGCCCAATTTGTACAGGGCGGCAAGAAGTTTGAAGTTTATGAAAACGAACTGCCCCGCTTGACTGATGCCTTGATCGGCTTCAAGCGGAAGATCGCGGAATATGGGATTGACAATTACAAGGTTTACGGCAACCGGCAGCTTTTGGATAAGATTTCCGCCCGCTACCTGGCCGACCAGATCAAGGTCAGAACCGGCCTGGAAATTGAATGGCTGAATGGGGCCCAGATCGCTTACTACAAGATCATTGCCGGGATGGCCTTGCAGCAGTTCTCAGAACTGAAAGATGATGAATTTACTTACCTGCTCAGCATGGGTAGTGCCATGCTCAACCTCACCTTGTTCAAGGGCCAGCACTACCTGTCAACCTGGAACTTTGCCCTAGGCCCTGAAGAAATCGAAGAAATGTCAGCCATGACCCGGGACACGCCAAGCGACCCGATCGACATCATCGGCGACTACATCTCCCGCAAGCTGGTCAGCTTTAAGACCATTGAGAAGCCGACTGGCAAGGCCCGGATCATCATCCAGCACGTCTCCGGCCGGGGTGAGCAGAGTCTGCGGCCCCAGGAAAAGGCCCGGGTCATCGACCTCAAGCAATTTGCCGGCATTTACTCTGAATTCAGAGAAGCCCCGGACCAGTACCTGATGGAGAAATACCAGCTGGATACCGACTCTTTGGCCCGGATGAAGCCAACCATCGTTTTGATCAACCAGCTGGTCAAGATTATCAAGCCGCACATGATGACTTTGACCCAGTCTTCAGCCATCACCGGCTTGATGATCCAAGAAGCCGCCAAGTTGAAGTACCGGCCTGATGAATACTCAACCATCGTCTTGACGGCGACCAAGAACATTGCCCGCCGCTACGAATCAGGCGGCAAGCACAGCAACTTGTCCAACAAGTTTGCCCTGCACATTTTTGACCGTCTGGCCCACGCCGGCATGGTTGACCGCGAAGACCGGCAATTGCTGGAAATCGCTGCCCGCCTGCACGACATCGGCAACTTCGTCAACTTCCACAACCACTACGAACACGCTGCCTACATCGTGGGGGCCAACCAGATCATCGGCCTGTCTGACCGGGAAAACGAAATGCTCTTGAGCATTTTGAAGCACCAGGACATCACCAGCTTGAACGCTGATGAACGCGAATACCGCCACCTTGACCCGGCCCTGCAGGTCCGGGTAGCTAAGCTAGCTGCCATCCTGCGCCTGGCTAACAGCCTGGACGCCTCCCGCAAGCAGAAGATCAGCAAGATTGTGGTTTCCATCAAGGATGACCAGATGCTGATCACGGTGACCAGCAAACGGGACCTGACCTTGGAACGCTGGGTTTTTGAAAAGAATGTCAATTTGGCTGAAGCCGTCTTCGGCATGAAGATTGCCATGAAGCAGAAGAGGGGAAAGTAAAAAATGACAATTGCCAAGAACAAGAACAAGAATAAATTCACCGATCCTAGTTATTACGTCAACCGGGAACTGAGCTGGCTGGACTTCAACGACCGCTGCCTGGACGAAGCCAGAAACCCGGATGAGCCGCTTTTGGAAAGAGCCAACTTCCTGGGGATCACCCAGTCCAACGTTGACGAATTCTACATGGTCCGGGTGGCTTCTTTGAGCAAGCTGGTAGCTGCCGGGGTTAAGAGCCACGATGCCAGCGGGCTTACGCCACTTGAACAGTTGACGGCCATCAACCATAAGGAACACGAAGTCGTTGAAAAGCGCTACTCAACTTACTCCCGGTCATTGCTGCCGCTTTTACGGAAGAACGGGATCAACATTTTGGAAAGCGACGAACTGTCTGAAGACCAGGAAGAATACATCCGCCGCTACTTCTCAAACGAACTCTACCCGGTTTTGACCCCGATGGCTGACGACCAGTCCCGGCCATTCCCATTCATCAACAACGACTCCTTGAACATCGCCCTGCGCCTTAAGGACCGGGAAAGCGGCGAGCACAAGTTTGCCACGGTCAGAGTGCCGAACATCTTCCCGCGCCTGGTTAAATTGCCAGATGGCGACAATGACTTCATCATGCTGGAAGACATTATCAAGGTCTTTGCCGACCGCCTCTTTGACGGCTACGAAATCCGCCAGGCAGCCTGCTACCGGGTAACCCGGGACATGGACTTGGACGTTTCAGAAAGCGACACTTCCGACTTCCTTTTGGCGGTTAAAAAGCAGCTGGAAGACCGGGAACACGGGCACGTGACCCGCTTGGAAGTGGAAAGCAGCATGAACACCAAACTGCTCAAGCACTTGATGAAGCGGCTGAACGTTGAAGAAGGCAGCGTCTTCAGCATCAACGGCCCAATTGACTTGACCTTCCTCAAGAAGCTGCCAGGGGTGGTGGAAGGCCATGAAGACCTCCGCTACAAGCCAATGCAGGCCTTTATTGACCCGGCTTTGAGAAGTGACCACAACATTTTTGATTCAATCCGGGAAAAGGACTACCTGGTTCAGCACCCTTACGATAGCTTTGATGCTGTTTTGAACTTTGTCAAGCAGGCCGCCAAGGACCCTGATGTTCTGGCCATCAAGATGACCCTGTACCGGGTTTCCGGCAACTCCCCGATCATCAAGTACCTGGGCCAGGCGGCTAAAGCTGGCAAGCAGGTTACTGTCTTGGTAGAAGTCAAGGCCCGCTTTGATGAATCAAACAACGTGCACTGGGCCAGAACCCTGGAACAGATGGGCTGCCACGTTATCTACGGGCTGGTAGGCCTGAAGACGCACACCAAGGTGACTTTGGTTATCCGCCGCGATGAAGACGGGATCCGCCGCTACCTGCACCTTGGGACTGGTAACTACAACGATGTGACTGCCCACTTCTACACTGACTTGGGCCTCTTCACCTGTGACCGGGACCTGGGCGTTGACGCCACCAACCTTTTCAACATGCTGTCAGGTTATTCTAAGCCCCCTTACTTTAGTAAATTGCGAATTTCGCCAAAACTGATTCGGCAGTTTATCTATGAAAAGATCAACAATGAAATTGCTATTGCCAAGGCTGGCCGGCATGCTGAAATCCACATGAAGATGAATTCCTTGTCAGATCAAGATGTGATTGCCAAGCTCTATGAAGCTTCCGCGGCCGGGGTCAAGATTCACTTGATCGTCCGGGGGATCTGCTGCTTGAAGACAGAAATTCCTGGCGTCAGCGACAATATTGAAGTACACTCGATTGTCGGCCGTTTCCTGGAACACAGCCGGATCTACTACTTCTACAATGACGGCAAGGAAGAAGTCTACCTGGCCAGTGCAGACATGATGCGGCGGAACTTGAACCGGCGGGTGGAAACCCTCTTCCCGGTTCTGCAGGAAGACTTGCGGGAAAGAGTTTTGGACATTTTTGCCAAGATGTGGCAGGACAATGTTCAAGCCCGGATCCTGCACAAGACAGAATGGGTGCACGCCGACCGGCGGGGACAGACCCCATTCAACAGCCAGGAATACTTCATCGCTGAAGCCGCTGAAAAGGTGCGGATCGTTAAAGAAGAGGAAGAAGAAGAAGAGGCGAAGAAGAAGGACGCTTTTGAGGCGATGAAGCCGCAGGAAAGCGAATTGGAAGACGACGAATGATCAATGAAGAATTGACCGACCGGGACCGGGTTGAACTGACCAAGCTGTCTTATGAGGCGCTGAATGTGGGCGAGACAGTTGTGGTCGCCGGCAAAAGGATCGGGCAATTAACCCGGGACGTTTATGCCAAGGACGGGATGCAGGCTTTTTTGCTCGAAAATAACAACGAGATCACGGTTTTGTTCAAGGGCTCTTATGGTTTTAAGAAAGGCAACGCGACAACCTGGCGGGACGAGTGGCTGAAGACCAACTGGCCGATTTTTCTGGCCATGCTGACCGACCAAAGGCAGGTACCAAGTGCCTTGATTTCAGCCAGCAAGTACTTAAACCGTTGGCTGGAGGAATTCCCAGATGGCCGCTTCTACATCTATGGGCATTCCTTGGGTGCGATTAATGCTGAGTATGCCCTGGCCAACTGCCGCCATCCAGATCGGATCGCGGCGGCTTACCTTTATGAGGGGACTAATATCTGGCGCCTCTTGACTCATAAAGAGCGGCAGCGAGTGGTGGAAATGCGGGGCCGGATCAACACATATGTTGACATCTATGATCCGGTGACTTTAGGCTATACGGCCAGCCAGCGGATGGTCGGCAAGCTGCATTATGTGGACAGTCTGCCCATGAACCCGATTAAGCAGCACATGTGGGGCGGCTACCGCTTTGATGAAAATGGGAATTTGCTGGAAAAAGAAGTGGACCAGCGTTTTCTGGACTCCAGTAAAATGCAGCAGGCTTTCTTAAGCCGGACCGGGCAAATGGCTGGCTATCTGAAATATCGCAAGAACCTGCCGGCCGACTGGCAGAAGCAATCCAGCTCATGGACCAGCCAGGTTAAAGAGCTACTGTTTAACAGCAGCTTTTTGCAAGATTTCAATGAACAGGACAAAAATTCAAAAGATGATCAAGAACAATAAAGCAGTTGCTCAAAAGGCGCGTCAAGTGACGCGTCTTTTTTGTTGAAAAATTGCAACTATATTTCAAGCAGCAGCCCGGGTATAATTTTTCTTGGAAGGCTATAAAGGCCGTAGAAGGTAAAAAATAGAAGAGGTGCAGAGAAAATGACGATTGAAGAAGTGCTGGAAAAGCAGTTGCTGGCTGAAGATCCAAGCATTGAACATTTTCAAGAAGATTTTTATGGGGACTTTTACGACTATTTTGTCAACTTTCTGAAGTTTAAGTGCCTCAGTCAAGGTAAGGCCCTGGCCAGCTTAGAAAAGCAGAAACTGGTCCTGTACCTAGACTTGTTCAATTCCCAGGACTTCCCGGGCCGGAAGGCTTACCGTTACAAGTTAGTCTTTGACAGCCAGCTCAACTTTTTAGCGGCGGAGTCAGACTTCACCCTCAGCGCCCTTTGCCGGGACTTGCGGGGGCGGGTGGACCAGCTGAGCGACTATGAAGCCGTCAGAAGCCAGGCCTTAGCTTCTTTGGCAGAACGTTTTGATTCCAAGAATCTAGACCCAAATACCAGGATCCAGAACTTTAACGTCGTCCTGGCCGACCTTTACGACCGCTATAATCTCAGCCGCTTCAAGACGGCCTACCAGCTGCTTGGCTAAAGCGCTTTTTTAAAAGGACGGGAATAGTTATAATTGACATAGGAATTAAAGTTAAGGAGAAAATGCTATGAAAAAAATCGTAGTAATCGGGTCCAGCAACGTGGACACGACCCTGCATGTAGAAAACTTCCCCAAGCCTGGCGAAACCATCAACGCCCACAAAGTCAGCGAGGCTGGCGGCGGTAAGGGGGCCAACCAGGCAGTCGCGGCTGCTAAGAGCGGGGCGGAGACCATCTTCATCTCTAGAGTCGGCGAAGACTCCTACGGGAGCTGGATGAAAGAGCAACTGGCCGGCTACGGGGTCAAGACTGACTATGTCTTGCCAACCGCTGGCGTTAAGACTGGCCATGCCTACATTACCTTGAACGCGGAAGGGCAAAACGACATCATCATCGACCATGGGGCTAACTACTACTTAACGGAAGCCGATATTTTGGCGGCTAAAGACGTCATTGAAGCGGCTGACTGCGTTATTGCCCAGCTGGAAACTCCCCTGGAGGCGACCACAGCAGCCTTCAAATTGGCTAAAGCCGCTGGCAAGGTGACTATTTTGAACCCGGCTCCCGCTATTAAGGACTTGCCGGCAGACCTTTTGGCCGTAACTGACTTGGTCACGCCAAACGAAACGGAAAGTGCCCTGTTGACTTCACTGCCAGTTGCAGAAGAGGCTGACTTGGAAAAGAACGCCACTAAGCTGCATGAGCTAGGCGTTAAGCACGTGATCATCACCTATGGCAGCAAGGGGGCCTACCTGTCTTCTCCAGTTTTTACCGGTCTTGTACCAGCCTTCAAGGTCAAGGCCGTGGACACGACGGCGGCTGGCGACACCTTCTTAGGCTTTTTGGCTGGATCTTTAGCCAGCGATTTCAGCAACCTGCATGAAGCTGCCCGCTTTGCCAACCGGGCATCGTCTTTAGCTGTGCAGAAGATGGGGGCCCAGCCGTCCATCCCTGACTGGGCAAGCGTTGCGGCAGCTTTAGCTGAGTAAAGGATGTGACTAGATGATTATTGCACCATCAATCCTCAACGCTGACAACCTGCACCTAGGCCAGCAGATCCAGGAAGCAGCCGACAGCGGAATTCGCCGCTTCCACATCGACGTGATGGACGGGCATTTCGTGCCTAACCTCTCATATGGCCCCCAGCTGGTGAGTGATTTTAAAAAGCAGTTCCCGAACTTGACCGCGGAAGTCCACCTCATGAGCAACAAGCTGCCAGACCTTTTGCCGGCTTTTGTCAAGGCAGGCAGCGACTTGATTGAAATTCACTATGAAGCCGACTACCCGGCAAGAATCGACCACTGGCTGGACTATTTAAAGGAAAATGGTGTCTCCCGCGGCTTAGTCCTTAGTCCAGACACAGACATTAAGGTGCTGGAGCGCTACAAGGACAAGATCGACCAGGTTCTCTTGATGACGGTCTACCCGGGCTTTGGCGGGCAGAAGTTCATGGAAAGTGCACCAGACCGGGTCAAGGCCGCCCGGGCAATTCTGCCGGACCTTCCAATTGAAGTTGATGGCGGGATCAATGATCAGACGGCAAAAATTGCCAAAGATGCCGGAGCTAATGTTTTTGTGGCCGGCTCTTATATCTTTGGCCGTGACTCAGTAGCTAAGCAGGTAGCTGAGCTGACAAGCATTTTGGAAAAATAGCGGAGGCAAAAAATGGACCAAGCAAAGCAAGATGAATTGAAAAAGGCTGCTGCCAAGAAAGCAGCTGCCTTGGTGGAAGACGGAATGGTTTTGGGCGTCGGTACCGGGTCAACGGTGAAGTTTTTTATCGATGAACTGGGCAAGAAGAAAGCAGCAGGCTTGACTCTTAAGGCAGTCGTGACCACCTCCAGCCGCAGCCAAAAGCAGCTGGAAGGCTACGGCTTTACCGTCAGCCCCCTCAGCGCAGTTGACCAGGTTGACCTGACGGTTGACGGGGCCGACAGAGTGGACAGTCAATTAAACGGGATCAAGGGGGGCGGGGCCGCCTTGACCTTGGAAAAGAACGTGGCTGTCAACTCCAAGAAGAATGTCTGGATCGTTGACGAAAGCAAGGTAGTTGACCACCTCAGCGGTTTCGCCCTACCAGTGGAAGTTTTGCCAATCTCCTGCATGCAGGTGGAAAAGCGCTTGGCAGACGAAGGGCTTAAGCCGGAATTCCGTTTAACGGAAGACGGTCATCGTCTTAAGACCCACTACGGCAACTACATTCTGGACCTCAAGCTAGACCGGATTCCGGTGCCAAGCGGTCTGGCTGACTATCTGGACCACACGGTCGGGGTGGTTGAACACGGCCTCTTTTTGAACATCTGCGACCAGGTTATCATTGCCCGCGACAACGGGGAGATCGAAGTCCGCAGCCGCTAAAGAAATTCTTTGGAAAAGAAGCAAACCGCTTCTTTTCTTTTTATTTGCCGGGTGAAATGATAGAATAAAGCTATTCTGAAAAATGGAGAACGATTAATGAACAAGAAACCCTTAATTATTTCAACTGATCCCGGGATCGACGACGCGGTCTGCTTAACGATCGCCCTGTTCGCCAAGGAACTGGACGTGAAGCTGATCGTGCCAACTTGGGGCAACGTTTCTTTGGAGAAGACCTTGAACAACACCCTGCGCCTACAGGCCTTCCTGGGCACCAAGGTGCCAGTTGTGGCCGGGGCCAAGCTGCCTTTGGTTAAGGAAGCCATCGATGCTTCTGAAGTGCACGGGGCCAGCGGGATGGATGGCTTTGACTTCCCGGAAGCTGACCAGAGCCTTTTGGTCGAAGGCTTGGCTGCTACCAAGATCCACGAAGTAGTCAGCCAAAGCCCGGAAAAGGTGACCTTGATGCAGATCGGGCCAGCCACGGACTTTGCCCTTTACTTCCGCCAATACCCGGAAGACCTGGACAAGATTGACCGCCTTTACATCATGGGCGGGGCCCTGGGCCGGGGTAACTACGGTCCTTACGACGAATACAATGTTTCCGGGGACCCGGAAGCAGCCAAGATCGTCTTTGACTTGGGCGCCAAGGGCCTGGATATCTACGTGGCTCCTCTGGAAGTCGGCAACCAGGCCTTCGTTGACGCGGCCAGCCTGGAAGAAATCAAGGCTTTGGGCCGGGTCGGGGAAATGATCTACGGGCTCAACTCCCAGTATGAATTAAACGACGCTGACGCCGACGCCGGCAAGCGGATCTATGACGCCTTGACGGCAGCCATGCTGCTGGCTCCGGATCTGTTTGAAGTCAAGGAAGCTTATGTGGCGGTTGACACCAAGGGCCCTTATACTTACGGGGCTTCAGTCATGGACTTTGACGGCTTCTTTGGCCAAAAGGCCAACGCCAAGATCGCGGTCAAGGTTGACCGCCAGGCCTTCAAGGACTGGTTCCTGGCTGCAATCGCGCAAGCAAAGTAGGTGGCTGAATGGCTGATTATGTTTACCGGACGGTCATGCATGACATCAAACGCCGGATTTTAGCGGGCGAATATGAGGGGATGCGGCTGCCCGACGAGCGCAGCCTGGCCGAACAGTATCAGGTCAGCCGGTCGTCGATGAAGCGGGCCCTGGAACTCCTCGCCCAGCAAGGCATTGTGTTTAAGAAGCGGGGCAGCGGGACTTTTATCAATCCCTTGTACTTGAAGAACCAGGCCATGTTCCGTTATGAAGGGTCAAACCTGGGTCTGACGGACAGCTTTTTAGCGCCAGGCAAGAAGCAGGGGATCAAGCTGCTGGACTTCAAGGTGGTTAAGGCCAGCCCGGAAACGGCCCAGGACCTCTTCTTGAGTGAAAATGACTTTGTCTACCAGTTCAAGCGCCTCCGCCTTTTGGACGGACAGCCCTTCTTGATTGAAGAGGGCTTCGTGCCGATCAAGATCCTGCCGGAGCTTAAAGAGGAAATTCTGCAGGGGTCCTTGTTCAATTACCTGGAAGACGCGCAAAACAAGGCGGTTACCCGGTCTTATTTGACCATTACGGTTTCCCCTTCAAGCGCGGAAGACCAAGAAGAGCTGCAGCTCAAGGCTACAGAGCCGGTCGGCGTGATGGACGGGATCTTCTTTTTGGATGATGGCACGCCATTTGAAGTCTCTAGCATGCGGGTTCACTACAAGTACATGCGCTTCAACAGCTTCGTCAATTTGAATTAAGTATTAGACCAAGATCGGAAGATCTTGGTCTTTTTGTTTTGGTGAAGTCGGAGTATGTCAACCGGTCTAATTTTTGGCGAAATTTGCCCCCGAAGTATGTAAACTAGGCTTGGTTGAGTCGAGTCGGGGGATGGGATGCACAGAAAATTACTCAAGTAACGACTGTCCCAACCCGAAACTTACTCAACTGTTTACAAAATTGCAGAAATGTAACTCAGAAACTTACTCATCTATTTTTACTTGAGTAAGTTTGTGAGCACGATTTTCGCTAGTTGAGTAAGATCGTGAGCATTATTTCTTAAAAAAGCTTCTAGTTGAGTAAATTCGTGTGCAACCATTTTTTTACTTGAGTAAGTTTGTGAGCACGATTTTCGCTAGTTGAGTAAGATCGTGAGTATGATTTTTTTAAAAGGCTTCCAGTTGAGTCAACTCTTGTGCACCAGCTCCCTAAAAATTCCCGCGTTCCACTAAACTAAGTAAAAGTTCCGCTAAATTGGATCCTACCAATTATCTAAATGGTTGACATCACACTAGAAACTGGATATGATAATAGTGGAATAGAGCAAGTGCTTAAAGGAGAAAACTAAAATGGTTGTAAATTATGATTCACAAGACTACTTAAAGAGCGTTGACGCCTGGTGGCGGGCCGCCAACTACTTGTCAGTCGGCCAGTTGTTCCTGCTCAAGAACCCCTTGCTTAAGGAAGAACTGACGGCAGACGACGTCAAGATCAAGCCGGTTGGCCACTGGGGCACGATCGCGCCGCAGAACTTTATCTACGCCCACTTAAACCGGGTTATCAAGAAGTATGACTTGAACATGTTCTACATTGAAGGTTCCGGTCACGGCGGCCAGGTGATGGTTTCCAACTCATACCTGGACGGGTCTTACTCTGAAATCTACCCGGAAATTAGCCAAGACGAAGCTGGGATGGCCAAGCTCTTCAAGCGCTTCAGCTTCCCGGGCGGGGTAGCTTCCCACGCGGCTCCGGAAACCCCTGGCTCAATCCATGAAGGCGGGGAACTGGGCTACACTTTGTCGCACGCGACTGGCGCGATTTTGGACAACCCGGACGTGATTGCCGCGGCTGAAATCGGTGACGGGGAAGCTGAAACCGGCCCGCTGGCTGCTGGCTGGTTCTCCAACCGCTTTATCAACCCGGTCAAGGACGGGGCTGTCTTGCCAATCCTGCAGATCAACGGTTTTAAGATCTCCAACCCAACCATTACTGCCCGCATGAGCGATGAAGAACTGACTAAGTACTTTGAAGGCATGGGCTGGAAGCCTTACTTCGTTTCAACTTTCAAGGGCGGCCGCTTTGACGGGATGAAGGACATTGACCAGATCCACGAAGAAATGGCCAAGACCCTGGACGCCATTATCGAAGACATCAAGGCTATTCAAAAGAATGCCCGGGAAAACGGCGATGAATCATTTGCCCACTGGCCGCTTTTGATCTTCCAATGCCCGAAGGGCTGGACTGGTCCTAAGGTTGATTTGGACGGCAACCCAATTGAAAACTCCTTCCGGGCCCACCAGATTCCGCTTCCGGTTGACCAGAAGCACATGGACCACAAGGAACTGTTGCTGGATTGGCTGAAGAGCTACAAGCCGGAAGAACTGTTTGACGAAAACGGCTACCCGACTGACTTGGTCCTGGAAAACGCGGTTCACGGTGACCAAAGAATGGCCATGAACCCAGTTACTAACGGGGGGATCAATCCTAAGCGCTTGAACCTGCCGGACTGGCGCGACTTTGCCTTTGAAGTTGGCAAGCCGGGCTCCAAGAACGCCCAGGATATGGTGGAATGGGCCAAGTACCTAACCAAGGTGGCAGAACTGAACCCGACTACTTTCCGGGGCTTTGGCCCGGACGAATCCAAGTCCAACCGGCTCTTTGACTTCCTGGACAGCGAAAAGCGGCAATGGGAAAGTGAAATCCACGAACCAAACGATGAAAATCTGGCTGCGCAAGGCCGCTTGATTGACTCACAATTGTCAGAGCACCAAGATGAAGGGATGCTGGAAGGCTATGTTTTGACTGGCCGGCACGGCTTCTTCGCTACTTACGAAGCTTTTGGCCGGGTGGTTGACTCCATGCTGACCCAGCACATGAAGTGGCTGCGGAAGGCTAAGGAACAATACTGGCGCCGCGATTACCCATCATTGAACTTTGTAGCTACGTCAACTGTCTTCCAGCAGGACCACAACGGCTACACCCACCAGGATCCAGGTCTTTTGACTCACTTGTTTGAAAAGAACCGGCCGGACATGATCCACGAATACCTGCCAAGTGACACCAACACTTTGCTGGCTGTTGCTGACAAGGCCTTCCGGGACCGGGAGGGGATCAACTTGCTGGTAACTTCCAAGCAGGAACGGCCGCAATGGTTCACTCCTGAAGAAGCAGCCAAGTTGGTTGACAATGGCCTGGGCTACATCGACTGGGCTTCAACTGACAAGGATGCCAAGCCAGACGTGGTCTTTGCTTCAACTGAAACTGAACCGACCATGGAAACCCTGGCAGCTATCGACATCCTGCACCAGAACTTCCCAGACTTGAAGATCCGTTACATCAACGTGGTTGACGTGATGAAGCTGATGGCGCCAAAGGATAACCCAGCAGCTATTTCCCAGGAAGAATTCGACCGCCTCTTCCCAACTGACGTGCCAACTATTTTTGCATGGCACGGCTACAAGACCATGATGGAATCTATTTGGTTTGCCCGCAAGCGTTACAACGTTTCAATCCACTGCTATGAAGAAAATGGTGACATTACCACGCCATTTGACATGCGGGTCTTGAACCACCTTGACCGTTTCGACCTGGCCAAGGACGCGGTTGAACAAATTCCTGCCTTGAAGGACAAGAGTGCTGCCTTCATCGACAAGATGGACAGCCTGCTGTCCAAGCACCACGCTTACATCCGGGACCACGGTGAAGACATTCCAGAAGTAACTTCCTGGAAGTGGACTGGCCTGGACAAGTAAGAAGAACAAGATAATCAAGTAAAAGATTAAATGTCGTTCCGCGAGGGACGGCATTTTTTCTTTTGACTAGCTAAAAAAGCGAAAACATGATAGAATAAGATCCGAACAAGATAGCTATATTATTATTTGAACTTTTTGAATAAGGAATAGCAAACGGATCTGGCATCTCGATGGAAGGATGCAATTAATAGTACCTATCGGTGCGGAAAATATTAAATTGCAACGGGAGAACCTAACATGATGCAGATTATGAAAAAATCCAGAGCTTTTTTGCTGGCTGCAGTGTTGATTCTGCAGCTTATTTTGCTTCCAACAAGAATAAGCAGGCAAAACGGGCCGTCCGGATTTTCCCGGACAGCCCGTTTAATGTTTTTTCGGGATTAATGTAGTTTGTGAAAAAACTCTGCAAATGATGATAGAATAAAGGTAAATAGTTCAATTGGAGTAATAGGTGAATTAAAGTGACGACAACACAAATTTGGATTAATTTACTAGCAATCGTTGTGATCTTTGTTTTTGCCTCCTTCTTTGTCGCGGCGGAGTTTGCCCTGGTGCAAGTCCGGCCCAGCCAGTTGGAGGACATGATCGCCAACGGGCAGGGGAACGTAAAGAAACTTAAGCGGGCCCTGCACATGTCGCATAATTTAAATGAGTACCTGTCAACCACCCAGGTCGGGACCACCTTGGTCGGAGTTATCCTGGGCTGGTTCGGGGCGGACACCATCGCCAGCATTTTTGAAAGGCTGCTGGTCCTGACCCCCATGTCGAAGAATCTGGTCAACTCGGTCGGAGCCTTGATCGGGGTTATTGCCTTAACCTACCTGGAAGTGGTTTTGACGGAAGTCGTACCGAAAAACATTGCCATCGACGCCCCAGTCAAGATGCTGATGTGGATCGTCAACCCCCTTCAGCTCTTCCACACTCTGGTTTATCCTTTCGTCTGGCTTTTGAACGTCAGCTCTTCTGGCATCTTAAAGATGCTGGGCTTTAACCCGGCCGATGAAGAAAACCAGGTCTACTCCCAGTCAGAAATCATCCGTTTGAGCAAGAACGCGGTGCATGGCGGGGCCTTGGACAAAGAAGACCTGACCTACATGGAAAGAGCCTTCCAGTTAAATGACAAGACGGCCAAGGACATCATGACTGACCGGACCCGGCTGACGGTGTTAGATGCCAGTGAAAACATCAAGACTGCCCTGGACAAGTACCTGGAAGACGGCTACAGCCGCTTCCCGGTTGTCCGGGAAAACGACAAGGATGACGTGGTTGGCTATGTCTACGCTTATGATATCGTCCAGCAGAGCCGGCTGGATGACAAGGTGCCGGTGACCCGGGTCAACCGGACCATCATCACCGTGCCGGAATCCATGCCGATCCAAGACATCCTCCGCTTGATGATCAGTAAGCACACCCCAATCGTGCTGGTTGTTGATGAATACGGCGGCACCAGCGGGATCGTGACTGACAAGGACATTTACGAAGAACTCTTCGGGTCAGTCAAGGACGAAATCGATGACGTTTCTGACGACTACATTATCAAGGACGCCGAGGGCAACATCCATGTTTCCGGCAAGACGACCTTGTATGACTTTGAGCGCTACTTCCACCAGAACCTCAAGAGCTTCCAAAACAGCGACATCATCACCATCGGTGGCTACATGATGGAGCGGTACCCGGACTTGAAGAAGGAAGAGTCAATAGAACTGGAAGGCTTCCGCTTTACCCTAGACGATATCCAGCAAGGTTTCATGCGCTGGTTTATTGTTGAAGTCCCAAAGACAAACGATCAAGCCAAAAAAGAAGAATAAGATTCAGAAAAAGGAACGGCTTTTAGGCAAAAGCCGTTCTTTTTTGTTAAAATAATGGTATAATCTTGATATATCATTTTAAAAGCAATTAGTAATCGAGGAAACCTAATGAAAAGTATTCATGACGCAGTTGATCACAAGTTGTACAGCGAAGAAGACATCGCGGAAATGACCAAGCGGCTTGGCCAGCAATTGACCAAGGACTACGCTGGCAAGCGGGTCCTGGTTGTCGGTGCCTTAAAGGGAGCTATCTTCTTCTTGACTGACCTCCTGCGGGAAATGGACCTGGCTTGCGACATTGACTTCATCGACGTTTCCAGCTATGGCAACGGGACTGAATCCAGCGGTAAGATCACGGTAACCCATGACCTGGAAGCTGACGTGACCGGCCGGGACGTTTTGATCGTTGAAGACATCGTGGACACTGGTTTGACTTTGAAGTTCATGAAGGACGAACTGCTCAGCCGCGGCGCCAACTCAGTCAAGTGCTGCGTCTTGCTGAACAAGACGGCTCGCCGGACGACTGAAGTAGATGTTGAATACTACGGCACCCACGTGGGCAACGAATTCGTCATCGGCTACGGGATGGACTTTGCGGGTCTTTACCGGAACCTGCCTTACATCGGCGTGATCAAGCCAGAAGTCGTTGAAGAATTCAGCAGCAAGCATGAACACGACTAATTTTTCCTAAAAGAAAATGGATCATCCAAACGGATGGTCCATTTTTGTTTAATTTTCTTTTATTTTGTCTGTTATTTTCTTTTGCTCTAATGAAGCTTTTTCCAGTAGTAGACCGGCAGGCCCAGGAGGGTGATGCCCAGGCCGATTACGGAGAGGGCGAACTGGTTGATGACGGTCATCACGATGATGAAGAGACCACCGATGATGGAAATCAAAGGAATGACCGGGTAAGCCGGCGTGATGAAAGGCCGGGCCAGGTCGGGCTCTCTTTTTCTCAGTAAAATGACGGCCACTGACAGGAGGGTGGTGAAGGTCCACATGACGAAAACCAGCATGTCGGTCAAGATTTCAAAGTTGCCCAGGGAGATCATGATCAAAGCGATGGCATTGACCAAAAGGGCGGAGAAGACCGGGACCCCGCTCCTGACAGAAGTCTTGGCCAATTTCTCAGAGCCGGGCAGGCGGTTGGCCTGGGCCAGGATATATGGCGTCCGCATCCCCGTCAGCATAAAGCCGTTGCAGGCTCCGTAAACCGACAGGAGAATGCCGACCGTGACGATTTTGCCCCCGGCCTGGCCAAAGAGCTTAAGGGAAGCGTAGTAGGCGGTATTGTCGTTGCCGATGATCTTGTCAAAAGGCAAAACCGCCATAAAGGCGTAATTGACCAGGACGTAAACGACCGTGACCAAGGAGAGGCCAAGGATGATGGCCCGGGCCAGGTCCTTTTTCGGATTCTTCATCTCTTTAGCCAGGTTGGTTACCACGATCCAGCCTTCAAAGGCAAAGAGGGCAGACAAGAGCCCTTGGCTGATCCCGGCCAGCCAGTCGCCGCTGTTATCCACCGTAACTGGCCAGAGGCTGACGGAAACTTGCGGGCGGATGATTGCAAAGACGATGATCAAAAAGAGAGGGATGAGCTTGATGACCGTGATCACCGACTGCATCCAGGCTGAAGCCTTGGTCCCCAGCATATTGATCAAAAAGAGCAAAAGAACCACGCCGGCCGCGATCCACTTGCTGCTGGCGGCAGGCAGGCCCGCTAAAACCACGAACTGCTGGCCAAAAATTGAAGCTAAAGCCGCGATCTGGGCGGGGAAGTAGACGGTCATTTCCGCCCAGCCGAAGAGAAAGCCCCAGATATTGCCATAGCTGTAGTCCAGGTATTCAATGGCTCCGTTGACATTCAAGGCGGCCGCGATTTCTGACACGGTCAAGCCCGAGCAGATCGAGATGGCGCCAGCTAAAAGCCAGACCAAGATGGTGGCTGAGGCTGACCCGGTGCTTTGGGAAATGCTGCCGATCTTAAAAAAGACCCCGGCCCCGATAACTGAGCCAATAACGGTTGCCAGTGCCTGGCCAAAAGAAATCTGTTTTTTCACGAAATCCCTCCAGTAAAACAAGTCTAACCCTTAAATTATACAAAAAATCTTTGTGCTTGGTCTAGGCGGATTTCTCGGCTAAAATGGTAGAAGGAGGTTTTGGGCGATGGGGCAAAAGAAGCATTTCCAGCATCCGGCAACTCTGCCGGCCCTTTTGATTCTGCTGGCCGCGATTATCGGTTTCATGGCTTATGGTTTGTACAATTACGCTAATCAGACGACCCTGCCAAAAGGAGCCAGCCAGAGCGCGGTCGGCCTAAAGGTCAGCCAGGCAGATATTGACCTCAGCCGCCTGGAAAAGGGCGGTTTGTCTTTCGTTTATCTGCCAGTTGACCAGAATTTTGCCGCCAAGCGAAAGCAAGTGGCCAGGACCAAATTGGCCTATGGCAGCATCATTGCGGTGGCCGGGGAGAAAAATGCAGCAAAGCAATTATCCCGGGCCAAGCGCTTGTCGGCTGGACATTGGGGGGCCTTGCCCATCCTGCTGGACAGCGGGCAAGATGACCCCAGCGCCGCCAATTTAACCGCCATGAGCAAGCTGGCCTATTCCCTAGTCAAGAGTCATGAGGTCATGGTCAACGCCCCGGTCAAGTACAAGCAGCTTTTTCCAGCGGGATGCAAGTTCTTGGCCACCTCGTCGTCAGCGCCAAGCAAGCTGGACTACTGCTTCTGGCGCTATACGGAAAAGGGCCACGTGGCCGGGGTCAGCGGGAGTGGCTGCAAGAATGTCATGTATGCCTATATCGGGACCAGCCAGCAATATAAAGAAAAGTATGGACAATTAGCACAATGATTTATACAGAACAAATTCAAGCAGTTTTGCAAAAGGAAGGCAAGAGCCAGCCGACCTTGATCCAGAAAGAGACTTATGAGGCCATTAAGAACGGGGCCAGCCTGGTCGCTTTGGCCAAGACGGGGACAGGCAAGACCCTGGCCTATGCTCTGCCGGCTTTAGAGCGGGTCATCCCAGGGGAGAAAAATTCCCTGGTGATTTTGGCCCCAACGACTGAACTGGCCGTCCAGATCAGAAATGCCATCCTGCCTTTTGCCAAGGCTCTGGGTCTGAAGACTTTAGCCTTGGTTGGGGCCGGCAACCGGCAAAGACAGGACGAGCGGCTGAAGAAGGACAATTGTGAGGTCCTGGTTTGCACTCCGGGTCGCTTCTTTGACTTCTTCTCCTCGGGCCGGATCAAACTAGTCCAGATCAAGACCCTGGTGATCGATGAAGCTGACGACATTTTGGAATTCGCCAAGCTGGAGCTTTTGAGTTCTTTAGGGCAGAACCTGCCTTCTTTCAGCCAGATCCTCCTCTTTGGGGCCACTGAATCCCAGATTACCCAGGAGGCAGAAGAAATTTTTGCCTGCCACTTCCTGTTAGTCGACGTCCGCCCCGACCAGGGCAGCCGGACTGAACACGTCTTTTTGCAGGTAGACAATGAGCACAAGCTGGAATACCTGCAGCGCTTGTGCAAGCTGGACGGCTTCCGGGGCCTGCTCTTCTTTGACTCAAATGAGGGGATGCTGCGCTTTGCCAGGATTTTTGCCCACAGCAAGACCCGCTTTGAAGTCCTGGCCAACAATTTCTCAAAAGACAAGCGCCAGCAGGCCATCCGGGACCTGGCCAAAGGCAAGGTCAAGCTGCTCTTAGCCACTGACCTGGCCGCGCGCGGTTTGGACATTCCAAAACTAACCTACGTAGTCAACTATGAAATCCCGACTGATGCCAACACCTATATGCACCGGGCAGGCCGGACCGGCCGGATGCAGCAGGAAGGCAAGGTGGTGTCTCTGGGTAACGACCACGACCTGCGCAAGCTGAAGAAGCTTTTGGAAGGGGAAGTGACCGTCGACCGGGTCTACTTTGCCGGCTACCACTTGAGTAAAGAAAAGCCGGTCAAGAAGGAAAAGGCTGCAGGCAAAGACAAGACGGATAAAAAGTCTGCTGTAATTGAGCAGCCAGTTAAGAAGAAAAAGAAGTCCAAGAAGAAAAACAAGAATAAGGGTTATCACCCGCATTATCTGAAGGGGAAGAAGCAAAGTGAATAGCGTGATTGACTGGCTGGAGCGGCACCTGCTGCCCTTGGCCAATAATCTGGCCTCGGTCCGCTGGCTGGTGGCCCTCAGGGATGCTTTTATTTCCACCCTGCCGATCAGTTTGACTGGATCGGTGGCGGTTTTAATCAAGAGCCTCATCATTGCCGCCAACCGCAACTGGGGCTGGCATGTTTTTTACCAGCTCATGCAGCCCTTGATCTCCATCTGCAACTTCGTCTGGCGGGGGAGCGTGGCCATGTTTGCCCTCTTCTTCGTCCTCAGCTGGGGCTACCAGTTGGCCAAGGCCTGTGAGGTGGACCCCTTGGCCGGAGCGATGACGGCCCTTTGTTCTTTCATGATGAGCATCGCCAACTATTCCTATCTCATGCAGGGGAATAATCGGATTAAGCTGGACCAGGCTTTTAACATCAAGCAGCTGTCAACGACAGGGATGTTTACGGCCATTCTCTTTGGCGGCCTGGGCGTGGCCCTGTACATCCTAGGGGTCAAGGGCCGGCTGGGCCTGCATATCCAGACGGCCATGCACCCGGCCCAGACCTTGGCCTTTGAAGCGGCGATTCCGGTCATGTTGTCCCTCTTTATCGTGGGTGGGCTGAACTATCTCTTCCAGGCCATCACCGGCCAGTATTTCGGCGACTGGCTCTTAGAGATCATCCAGCTGCCCCTCTTGAAGCTGGGCCAAGGTTTTATCATGGTGATTGCCATTACGGCTTTAACCCAGCTCTTCTGGTTCTTCGGCATTAACGGGGCCAGTGTCTTGGCTCCGGTTGTCGGTTCAATCTGGGCCACGGCCCAAAATGCCAACCTTTTGGCGGCGGCTAACGGCCACAAGATCCCGTATTTGTGGACCAACACTTCTTTTGTGGTCTTTGGGGTCAGCGGGGCCTGCCTGCCTTTAGTCATCGCGATTTTGCTGACCTCCAAGCGCGGCGACCACCGGACTTTGGCCAAGGTGGCCCTGGCTCCGGCTGTCTTCAACATCAATGAGCCCATGCTGTACGGGCTGCCGATCATCTTGAACCCGGTCTGCTTTTTGCCCTTTACCCTGGCCCCTTTAGCCAATATTTCCTTGGCTTATCTGGCGACCAGGCTGGGCTGGATCAACCAGGTCCAGGCCTCGGTGCCCAATATCATGCCCCCGGTCATCGGCCCCTATCTGGCCACTAACTATGACTGGCGGGCCCTGGTTTTGTCCCTGGTCAACCTGGTCATCGCGGTCTTGATCTGGCTGCCTTTTGTCAAGGCGGCTGACCGGATTGGTTATACGGATGAACCCCGCCGCTTTTTCATGCCGCAATACTAATGACTTAAGCGAAAGCACTAGCTTTTTTAACACATTTTTTGTAGAATAAAATGTGTTGCATGGCCTGGTAGCTCAGTTGGATAGAGCACTGGTTTCCTAAACCAGGTTGTCGCGAGTTCAAATCTCGCCCGGGTCATATCTGCCCCTCACGGAAGTGAGGGGTTTTCTTTTTGCCTTTTTTCTGCTACTTTTATTGCTCTTTGCTTTTAACTTTGGCAAAAGCAAACATCTTTTTAATAAAAAATTAAAGAAAATAAAGTGTACTGAAAAAGAAAGCGGATTTTTCCTTTTCGACAAGAAAATTATGGAAGTGTTGGCGAAAAGTGTTGCAAAGGGCTGAATCTTTCTCTATAATTCAAGACACCAGTTTATGAGAGACAAATTAAACGCTATTGAATATCTCATGATCTGCGTCAATGTAATTATAATTTTCTACCGTTAGGAGGCGGAGACTATATGTCTGAAACAACTCAAACAAAAGAAACAGTTGGATCATTTACGATGAAAGTCCTTAATGGTTCAGCGACTGCCATTATCGTGTCACTTCTTCCAAGTGCCATTTTGTCAACATTCTTGACCCCCTTTGCCGGGAGCAACGCGATTGTGGCCAATCTTTTGCACATTGTGACCGTCTTCCAATACTTCTTCGCTGTAATGTGTGGGTTCTCAACCGCCAAGCAGTTTGACCTGGGCTACACTGAAGCTGCCTGCGTGGGTGGGGCAGCCTTTCTGGGCTCCGGCTGTGTTACTGCCGTAACCACCACTGTTAAAGGTGTGACTACTACCAGTTTCCAATTAGCCGGGATGGGTGACGTTATCAACACCATGCTGACGGCAGCCGTCGCTGTTCTCTTCATCAAGTGGGTCGGCAACCGCTTCGGCTCACTGGGGATCGTCTTCTTCCCAGTCCTGGCCGGGACCGGCGTAGGTTTCCTGGGTAGCCTGACCAAGCCTTACGTATCCCTGGTAACGACGGCTATCGGTGACGTCATCAACACCTTCACCAAGCTGGCTCCATACCCAATGTGTATCCTGATCGCCATGTCCTTCGCGATCATCATCGTTACCCCGCTGTCAACTGTAGCCATCTCCGTGGCTATCGGCCTGGCCGGCATGGGTTCTGCCGCTGCTGGTTTTGGTCTGGCAAGTACCGCTGCCTTCCTTATCTGGGCAACCCTCAAGGTTGACAAGCCTGGTGTGCAAGTTGCCATCTTCTTAGGCGCTATCAAGATGATGATGCCAAACTTCCTGAGATACCCGGTAGTCGGGATCCCGATCGCTTTAACGGCGGCTATCTCAACTTTGTCCGTGCCAATCCTTGGCCTTAAGGGGACCCCGGCTTCCGGTGGTTTTGGCCTAATCGGGGCGGTTTCTCCTTTAGCAGCCTACAATGCTGGTTTCCACAATGTGCTGGTGCTGGTAATCGTCTGGGTAGTCGTACCATTCGCGGTTGGCTACCTGATGAAGAAGATCTTCGTTGACTGGACCAAGGTCTGCAAGCCGGAATACTTCATCACTCCGACCCGTTAATTGTTAATTGTCATTAAAATACTCCTTAATCTATTCCAATAAACCATATTTTTCCTTATACAAATAAGTCCGCGACTGAAGCTTTGTCAGCCGCGGTTTTTTGTCTTCCTTGACAAAAAATAATATTATTAGTAGGCTAAAGTAAGTCAATTGTTAAGGAGCCTTTAAATTCAGTCCCGTGAGGCTGACAAGGACATTTCGTTCCGGGTTCCAGTATTTGGAAAGGAAGATTTCTTTTGAAGGAAGACAAAACATTCCGGAACCCTGAAGCGGTTTTGGACGTTCAGGACAAGCCGAAGTTCGGTCCCTGGCTGCTGCTCTCAATCCAGCACCTCTTTACCATGTTCGGCTCGACCGTCCTGGTTCCGCTCTTAATCGGCTTAAAGCCAAGCATTGCCCTTTTCTGTTCAGGGGTGGGGACCCTGGTCTACATCCTCTGCACCCAGGCGAAGATCCCGGCCTACCTGGGCTCATCTTTTGCCTTTATCGCCACGATGCAGGCCTTGATGAAAAATTATGGCTACCCGGCCGTAGGGCAGGGGGCCATCGCGGCTGGTCTGGTCTACGTTATCGTGGCCCTTTTGATTGCCCGCTTCGGCTCCCGTTGGCTGGACAAGATCTTGCCGCCAATCGTGGTTGGTCCGATCATCATCGTTATCGGCCTGTCCCTGGCGACGACCGCGGCCAACGACGCCATGTTCAACGCCAGCGGCAAATACAGCTTGACTTACTTCGGGGTTGCCATTTTTACCCTGATCATCACCATCATCTTCAACATGTTCTTAAAAGGCTTCCCAAGCATGATCCCAGTTTTGCTGGGGATCGTCTGCGGCTACTTGATGGCCCTCTTCTGCGGGATCGTTGACCTGTCCGGCGTTGAAAGCACCAAGTGGTTATCTTTGCCCGCCTTTGACGTTTTAGGCGGGAGCTACAAGTTCAAGTGGTATCCGGCCGCCATCATCACCATGGCCCCGATCGCTTTTGTCACCATGACTGAGCACATGGGCCACATCATGGTCTTAAACAAATTGACCAAACGGAACTTCTTTGAAGACCCGGGCCTGCACCGGACCCTGCTGGGCGACGGTCTCTCCAGTATCATCGCCGGCTTCTTGGGTGGTCCGCCAACTACCTCCTACGGGGAAAACATCGGCGTTTTGGCCATGACCAAGGTCCACAGCGTCTTCGTCTTGGGCGGGGCGGCCTTCTTCGCCATCGTCTTCTCCTTCGTCGGCAAGGTATCAGCGGTGATTGAATCTATTCCAACTCCGGTCATCGGGGGGATTTCCTTCCTGCTCTTCGGGATGATCGCGGCTAACGGCCTGCGGATCCTGGTTGACAACAAGGTCGACTTTGAAAAGAAGCGGAACCTGGTCATTGCTTCCGTCATCCTGGTTATCGGGATCGGGGGCACCTACCTCAAGATCGGTTCTTTCCAGCTGACCAGCATCGCTTTGGCTACGGTCTTCGGGATTCTCTTGAACTTGATCTTGCCGGAAAAGGCGGCCAGTGAACAGTAGAATTTTTGCAAATAGCTTTCTATAATTGCATGGAAGGCTATTTTTTATTTAAATAGCTGCCTTTTTGGTTTAAGATAAGTAAGTAAACCAAAACAAACAGAGGGATTTTTTGATGAACAATTTACCAGAAGAATTAGCAAAAATTGTTAAGGAAGTCGATGAGCAGATCGCCGGCCGCCTGCATGAAATCGACGAACAGGTTATTTACAACCAGGCCAAGGTCCTGGAAGCCTTCGTGGACAACGCGGTCGCTGAATCTGACTTGAAGGGGACCAACGGCTACGGGGACGATGATGAAGGCCGGGATAAGCTGGAGCGGGTCTACGCCCAGGTCTTCCATACTGAAGACGCCCTGGTGCGGCCGCAATTCGTTTCCGGGACCCACACCCTGGCAACCGCTCTTGACGGCAACCTGGTGCCAGGCGACACTTTGACTTACCTGACGGGGATGCCTTACGACACCCTGCAGCACGCTATCGGCCTTACCCCAGACAAGGCCGGCACCTTGATTGAAAAGGGGGTCAAGTTCTCCTACGTGCCGCTAAAAGAAGACGGCAGCGTCGACTTTGAAGAGGGAGAAAAGATCTTAAAGCGGGACCAGCCGAAGATCGTGGCTATCCAGCGGTCCCGGGGCTACGACACCCGGGAAAGCTTCCCGGTTGCCAAGGTCAAGGAAATGATCGACTTTATCAAGGAAGTCAGTCCCCAGTCCTTGATCTTCGTTGACAACTGCTATGGTGAGTTTTCGGAAAAGCATGAGCCGACTGAATACGGGGCCGACTTCATGGCCGGTTCTTTGATCAAGAATGCCGGGGGCGGGATTGCCCAAACTGGTGGCTACATCGTCGGCAGAAAAGACTTGATCCACCGGGCAGCTAGCCGGCTTTTTGCACCGGGGATCAGCGACTCAGAAGGACCAACCTTAAACAGCCTGCATGAGTTCTACGAAGGCTTCTTCCTGGCGCCAAACGTGACCGGGGAAGCCATCAAGGGGATGATCTACTCAGCAGCCTTGATGGAAAAGCTGGGCTTCGACGTGTCTCCTAAGTGGGATGCCCCGCGGACTGACCTGATCGAACTGATCACCTTCAACGACAAGGAAAAGATGATCAAGTTCTGCCAGGAAGTGCAGAAGAACTCACCGGTTGACTCCTTCGTTACCCCAATTCCAAGCCACATGCGGGGCTATGAAGATGAAGTCATTATGGCCGGGGGGACCTTTGTCTCCGGGTCAACGGTTGAATTCTCAGCTGACGGCCCGATCCGTCCGCCTTACGCTGTCTACATGCAGGGCGGTTTGACCTACGCCCATGACAAGATCGCTGTGACCAACGCAGTCAAGGCAGTTCTCTTTGGCGACTAAGGGAAAAAGGCAAAATAAAGAAAGATATAAAACCAGATAACGAAAAAACGTTGACACGAGCTTGTGTCAACGTTTTTTGTCATTTTATGATTCTTTGAGGACTTCAGCCCAGACTTCGCCGCCTTCTTGGTAGACCCCTTGGATTTCTGGATCCAGGCCCGGGAACTTTTGGGCAGCGCCGATCAAGACTTGGAAGTAGGAAATATCCAGATCCTGCCAGCGTTCACCCGGTGCCACGATGAAGACGCCAGGCGGGTAAGGGAGGGCGCCTTCTAAGGCTACCCGGCCCTTGGCGTCGGCCAGTTTGACCAGTTCGCTGTTGCCGTGGACGAATTCGCGGTCAGCTTCTTTTGGCGTCAGCTCGTAATTTTGGAAGCTGTCCTTTAGGAAGAGAGCCTGCTGGAGCTTAAAGATGTCATGGTCTTGGTAGTAGTGGTGGAGCTCCTGGCAGAGCTGGTAGAGGGTGTAATCTTTGTAGCGGTCAGGGTACTGGGCCACTAATTCCGGCATGATGGAAGACAGGGGAGCCTTAGTCAAGTAGGCTTCTTCAAAGGCCAGCAAGGCAGAGAAAAGGCCGTTCATGTCGACTTGCCCTTCGCCTGGCGTGAGCAGGTAGAGGGTGGAGTAGCTGTCGGACTTTTCAGGGATGATGTGCTTTTCGTGCAGGTAGAGGGAAACGATGGCGCCGGGGATGCCTTCTTCGGTGAAGGTGGCTTTTGCCAAGTCAATGCCAGGTGTCATCAGGGTGACTTTTACCGGGCTTAGGGCAACTTCACCTTGAGCGATCAGTTTGAAGCCGTGCCAAGGCTCATCTGGGGACAGTTTCCAGGCTTCCGGTTCCTGGGCCAAGACATCAGTTGGCAGGTCCTCCCACTTTTGCCCGCGGACAGTTGGGGGAACGAGGGGCTTAAAGAGCTTGCTTTCCTTTAAAAGGCGCTTGCGGAAGTCGATGCCTAATTTAACGGTGTCATTCCACCAGTTGTTAACGGCCGGTGAAGAAGCCATGGCGCTGTTAGCGACAAGGGAAGCGTAGACCGGGTAGGAGTAGCTGGTCGTAACGTACTTCATGTAGGCGTGGTTGAAGTGCTTGTGGTCGACGTAGCGCTTTTGCCCCTTGATGTGGCTGTCTTTTTTCAAAATCTGGGAGGCCTGGCCTACGCCGGCTTGCTGCTTGTGTACAGACTGGGTGACCAGGATGCCTGGGTCATCGGGGCCGTAGGTCTGCTGGAAAGGAGAATAGTCTCTGAGGACGTCGACAAATTGTTCATAGCCGCCCCAGGCGCAGTCAAAGAGGATGTAGTCACAGAGGTGGCCGAGCTTTTTCAAGATAAGCTTGGCGTCATAGAAAATGCCGTCGTAGGTTTCCAGCTGCAGAACCGCCAGGCGGAAGGGGCGGTCAGCCTTGGCGCGGTCAGGGTCAACTTTGGCGATTTCCTGGCGGATTAGGTCTTCATCAAGACTAGCAGCAGTCAAAGGCCCGATCAAGCCGTCAGCGTTCCGGTCAGTCGGCAGGTAGACCGGCTTGGCTCCGGTCATGACCAGGGCGCTGTTGTAGATGGACTTGTGGTTATTGCGGTCAAAAAGGACCAGGTCGCCTTCATCTAAAAGGGCGGTCGTGCAGATAGTGTTGGCGCTGGTTGTCCCGTTGGTGCAGAAGTAGACCTTGTCGGCGTTGAAAGCCTTAGCAGCTTCTTGCTGGGCTTCTAAGGGTCCGCCAGTGTGGTTCATCATATCGCCGAGTTCTGAAACGCAGTCAGAAGTATCGGCTCTGAAGTAGTTGTCACCGAAGAAGTTGCGCAAGACTGCTCCGGCTGGGTGGCGGTCATAGAAGCGGCCGTTGTGGTGGCCAGGAGTATCGAAGACCAGGTCGTCTTGGTCAGAAAAAGCCGTCAGCTCCCGGATGAAGCGGGGAACATTTGCTTCTTCGTAGGCCTGGGCCAAGCGGCTGATTTCAGCTGGAGAGGTCTCAGGAGTAAATTCGATCAAGGGCAAGTCCAAGCTCAGTTTTTCCTTCATGGTCTGGTAGATGCCCCGGGACCGGCTGTCTTTTTCATCGATGACCACGGCAGCCAGGCTGGCTGGGTTGACCAGCTCGGTCAGTTCAGTTTTGGGCCAGTCGATTGGCAGATAGGGCAGAAGCTCCTTTTTAGCAGCGATTGCTAGATAATGCATTGAAAAATTCCTTTCTGTTTCATGGGTTGACGGAAGTTGCTACTTATACTTGCGGTTACGTTCATCGCGGAAAAAGTGATCAAAGAACCAGTCGTATTGAGAGAGAAACAAGAGGATGCCGACGATAGCCGCGACTTGAAGCCAGACCGGGATATCGTAATCGCTGGTCAGCTTAAGAAAAGCAACTCTCAAGTAGGAATGGCCAACAAAGAGCCAATACAAAGCGTCGAGAATAGCTGCAGCGGACAAAAGTGTCGCGGTTACTCGCAAAAACTTTTTCATATCTATTCCTTTCTGTTACTTAGTATTTTTATAAAATCGCTTACCACCGAATTAGGTACCTTTTTAAAAATCTGTAGTAGGCATAGGTAAATTATACACTTTCAAGCTTTTTTTGCCTAAAAGCATTCTTAATTGCCGCATTGAGTGATGTTTACTTTTTGCGCATTTACTTACACGAAAAAGGTCTGCTGTTCTTGCCAAGAGCAAATTAACCAAATATTTTTTACTAAAAGCTGGCTAATGACCGGTATGCGGATAACTTTCACTTAACGATTGAAAGAATTTTTATCAAATTGAAAAAACTATAGAATTTTCAAAACAATAGGAATAAAATGAAAACGACACTTTTTTGATTGGAGACGGTGCAGTGACCAGCTTTTTAAAGCGCCAAAATAAGCCCCCGTCCAGGCAAATTGCCGCTTAAGACAATTTGACCAATAAGGAGCTCGATTTACAGAATGATTGAAGAAACCCCAAAAAAGCACTACATGGCCTGGATGACCTTGGCGATGCTCGACTTCGTCACCATCATCCGCTTTGAAGATGTTTTCTACCCATACCAAAACCAAGGTCTGTCCGTAATCTTTTCATGGATTTTCCTTTTGATTTGCTACCAATTGCCATATACCTTGATCGCCACCCAATTGGGCCTGGCCTACAAGGATACTGAAGAAGGGGGCCTGGCCTCCTGGATCCGGCGGGGGACGGGCAGCGACGTATTAGGCTACGCTACCAGCTGGATGTACTGGGCCCAAACCGTGCCCTACCTGGTGGACGTGTCCAACTCCATCATCGTTTCCATTTCCTGGATGATCCTGGGCAACAACACTTTAGGCAAGCACATGTCACCTTTCATGTTCGGCCTTTTGACCTTTGTCATCATCTTGATCTTTATCTTGTGCGAAAGTGCATATAAAAACTCCCTGGACCTTCTGTCCTTGATCGGGGGGATTGCCATGTTCGCCATGTCCGTGATCTTCGTGATCCTGATCATCTGGGCTCTCATGCACGGCGGCCACATCGCCACCAAGATGGAATGGTCCAGCTTTAAGCCGAACTTCAGCGTCCACTATTTCTCCACGACTGGCCTTTTGATCTTTGCCATGTCCGGGGCGGAACTGGCCGCGCCTTACGTTACCCGGCTGAAGAACCCCCGCAAGGAATTCCCGAAGTCAATGTGGATGCTTTTTGCCATGACGGTCTTCATGACCTTGACCGAAACTCTTGGTCTGGCCGTCCTCTTTGACGCTAAACACATCCCGCACGACTTTAAGATGAACGGGGCCTTCTATGCCTTCCAGCTTCTGGGTGAAGAAGCCGGCATGGGCAAGAGCCTCTTGTATATGTACGCCATCGTCTGCCTCTTGAACTTCATGGCCGACCTGGCCGCCTTAATCGACGCCGCCAGCCGGGTCTTTGCCTCTGACACTTCTGAAAAGTACATGCCAAGCTGGCTCAGAAAGAAGAACAAGGATGGGCTGCCCGTTAACAGTTACGTGCTGACTTGCAGCATCACTCTCTTCCTTTTGCTTTTGTCAGGGACCTTGCCGGAAATCAACGATATCTTTAACTGGCTCTTGAACTTGAACGGGATCGTATCCCCGTACAAGACTTCCGTAGTCTTCCTGGCCTTCTTAGCCTTCCGCTACCGGCACAAGACTTTTGCCAAGGACGACTTCGTCTTCATCAGAAACAACAAAGGGGCCCTGGCGGTCGGCTGGTGGTGCTTCATCTTCACCTTCATCTGCGCGACGATGGGCTTCCTGCCGCAAGACGTTACTTTTGAAAGTCCGCAATGGACCAAGCAGCTCTGGATGAACATCATCACCGTTATCGTCCTCTTCGGGACTGGCTTCCTCTTGCCATGGCTCAGAAAGCTGGAATTAAAGCACCAAGCCAAGGCGAACAGCTAATAATGCAGTAAAAAGAGTAAAGAAATAAGGGATCAGCTGGACTGATTCCTTATTTTTTTGTGCTATTCAGTTTTTCCGCCTCATCAATTGATAAGCAGGGGATGCTGCAGGATCCAAATGGTCAAGAGGATGATGGCCAGGAGCAAAAGGAGGCTGGTAATTCTTAAAATCCGCCGCATCTTTTGCCCCAAGGACCCGTCAAAGGAGTAGACCAGGCTGAAGCCCGCCAGGATGATCAAGAGGCTGTCACCCAGGAGGGGGAAAATGTTGACTGTCATAGAGTACCTCAAACTAGTTTTTCTAATTATTTTATAAAAAAATCGCCGGTATTGCCGCCTTTTTGCTATGATTAAGTTAGCAATTTGCTAAGGAGACCAAGTATGCAAAAAATTAAAGTAATGACCGTTTTCGGCACCAGACCAGAAGCTATCAAGATGGCCCCCCTGGTGCTCAAGCTAATCAGTGACGACCGCTTCCAGGCAGTTACTGTGGTTACCGCCCAGCACCGGGAAATGCTGGACCAGGTCCTGGAGATTTTTAAAATCAAGCCAGACTACGACTTAAACATCATGCGGCCCCAGCAGACCTTGGCTGACATCACCACCCGGGTTTTGACCGCTTTAAGTCAGATCATCCAGGAAGAAAAGCCGGACATCGTCCTGGTCCATGGGGATACGACGACTTCCTTTGCTGCCAGCCTGGCTGCCTTTTACCAGCAGACTCCCTTAGGCCACGTTGAAGCGGGCCTCAGAACCTGGAATAAATATTCTCCTTTCCCGGAAGAGATGAACCGGCAGCTGACCGACGTCTTGTCCGACCTCTACTTTGCCCCGACCTCTGTCAGCCGGGCTAACATCTTAAAAGAAGGGCACCCGGAAGAAAATATTTTTGTCACGGGCAACACGGCCATCGATGCCCTGGCCCAGACCGTCCAGGCTGACTACCAGCATGAAGTCTTAGACAAGATCGGCCAGGGTAAGCGGATCATCCTAGTCACCATGCACCGGCGGGAAAACCAGGGCGAACCAATGCGACGGGTCTTCAAGGTGATGAAGGACGTGGTCGATCAAACTGACAACGTTGAAATCGTCTACCCGGTTCACCTCTCGCCAAGAGTCCAGGAAGCGGCCAAGGAAGTTTTAGGCGGCGACCCCCGGATTCACTTGATCAGGCCTTTGGACGTGGTCGATTTTCACAACCTGGCCAAGCGCAGCTACTTTATCATGACCGACTCTGGCGGCGTCCAGGAAGAAGCCCCGTCTTTGGGCAAGCCGGTCTTGGTCTTGCGGGACACGACCGAGCGGCCGGAAGGGGTTAAGGCCGGAACCTTGAAACTGGTCGGTACTGAAGAAGACGCAGTTAAGACAGCCATGCTGGAGCTTTTGACTGACAAAGCTGCCTACAAGCAGATGGCTGAAGCCAAGAACCCATACGGCGACGGCCAGGCCAGCGACCGGATCTTAAATGACATTGCCTGGTACTTTGCCGGCAAAAAGGATCCCAAGCCAGCCGACTTTTCTTAATTAATTAAATAACTTGCATGAATGAAAAAAGCAGTGAAGCTCAGCTTCACCGCTTTTTAATTTTCTTCTCCAGCTTCCGTCTGAGGCTTCTTTCCTGCTGTTCAAAGACGGATTTGGTGGTCAGGTAGTTGAAGATGCCGACCAGGACCTGGTCGATGATCTTGACGATCAAGGCCGGCCAGCCGAAGATACTCATCCCCAGCCACATGATCAAGGTGTCCGGCAGCAGACTAATGATCCGGTAGGCGAAAAAGGACAGCAGCTTCTGCCACAAACTGTGCTCATGGTCCACGTTCTTGGTGAAGACCGCCTTGTGGTTGAACCAGAAGGAGGCCAGGTTGGATACGATAAAGGCAACCGTGTTGTCGATGACCAGAACGGTGTGTAAAACGTCATGCATGAACATGAAGACAACCGTGTTGATTAGGGCCGCGACGAAGCCAAAGAACATGTAGACCCATAAATTGCGGTGGCGCTTGAAGATCCGTTCACCTAAAGCCCGCCGCCGGTTTAAATTTTTATCCATTTAATTTGTCCGCCAACTCCTCAGCAGCTTGATCGATGCGCGCGATATCGTCATCGTCAGGAGCGTTTTCAACCGTGAGCGGTGGAATCAGTTCCTTGGCCCCGCAAGCCAGGAAGGCCTTCTCAAAGTCAAAAACGTTCTCGCAGTAGTGTTCCTTATAGGTCTTGTCGCCAGAACCCATGACGGCAAAAGACTTGCCGGTCAAGTCCAGCTCCTTGAGTTGGTCGTAAAAGTCAGCAATTTCGTCAGTCATGGCGCCTTCGCCGTAAGTGTAGGTGATAAAGACGCACAGGTCGCTGTCTAAATAATCGCTGGCGTCGGTAAAGCTGACGTCAGAAGAATCTACTTCCAGGCCTTGGTCCAGCAGGTCTTCCTCCAGGATTTCGGCCATATCCTCGTCGTTGCCGGTCATGCTGGCAAAAACAATCTTTGCTCTCATAAGTTAAGCTCCCAAAAAATAATTTCTAGAGTATTATACACGATTTGCCCCGGCTTGGCGAATCCAGCGCTTTGCTACTTTAGCAAACTTTTAAAAAAGGTTATAATAGTGAAGACAAACTACTTCATTATGAAAGGAAAAACAAATTGATTACTATTAAATCTGTTCGTGAATTGAAGGGCATGCAGGCTTCAGGCCACTTGCTGGCAACCATGTTCGAGGCCCTGCGTGACGTGATCAAGCCAGGCATCTCCACCTGGGACATTGAAGAATTCTGCCAGGAATTCGTTTCCAGCCGGGGCGGCCGCTTGTCAGAACAAGGTTTTGAAGGCTACAAGTACGGTACCTGCATCTCCGTCAACGACGAAATTGCCCACAACATCCCGCGTAAGAATGTCTTTTTAAAGGAAGGGGACTTGGTCAAGGTTGACGTAACCTGCAACTTGAATGGCTATGAATCAGACTCCTGCACCACTTACGGGGTTGGCCAGATCTCAGAAGAAGACCAGCACTTGATGGACGTGACCAAGAAGGCCATGTACATGGGGATCGACCAGGCGGTTGTCGGCAACCGGATCGGGGACATCGGCGCTGTTATCCAGCACTATGTTGAAGATGAAGAAGGCTATGGCGACGTCCGGGAACTGATCGGCCACGGCATCCAGCCATCCATCCACGAAGATCCGGAAGTTCCTCACTGGGGCAAGGCCGGCCACGGCCTGCGTCTGCGGGAAGGGATGACGATTACCGTTGAGCCGATGGTTGAAGCCGGTGGGGACTGGCGGATTTTGCAAAAGACGGTTGATGACCCGAATGACGACTGGGTTTTCTACGCTACTCCGGACGGGTCAAAGTCAGCCCAGTTCGAGCACACTTTTGCCATCACCAAGGACGGCCCGAAGATCTTGACTTTGCAAAAGCCATACGACGGCCTGGAAAAGTACATCCCGCACTTTGACGAAATGGAAGACTAAGCATGACGGAAAAAGTTGAGCCAGGACAAAAGGGAGTCCGGCGCTTTTTTGCAACTCTTTCCTCGGTTGTTTCCCAGGGGGAGATTTTTCAAAGTTCCATCGTGATTGCCTACTACATCCTGTTTTCAATTTTTCCCATCGTCATCATTGTCGGTAACGCCCTGCCCTGGTTTCACCTGGACACCGGACCGATTGCCGACTATTTGGAGATGATCTTCCCAAGTGACGTGGCCCGCTATATCATCCCGATCGTCGATACCCTGCTTAAGTCGAATTCGACCAGCTACATCTCCTTCGGTGCGATCATGGCCTTGTGGTCCATGTCCTGTATGGTGAACGCGGTCAGAATCGGGATGAACCGCCTCTATGGCGTCCACAATAAGGAACTGAAGCTGGGCTTCTGGCACTTTATCTGGAACCGGACCTTGACGGTGATCTTCAGCGCTTTGATGGTCACTATGTTTATCCTTTTGGCCCTGGTCGTGGTCTTTGGCCAGGAGGTCCTGCACTTTCTGGCTCCTTACCTCAACCTGTCTCTGGTCCGGATTGACAAGCTCTTCAGCTACCGCTGGCTGGTTTTGCTGGTCTTGATGCTGATCGGTGTTTATTATTTAAACGCTGTAGCGCCCAATGTCCACTTCAAGAAGTCGCTTTTGCCCGGGACCATCGTGACGGTGGCCGGCTGGGAAGCCCTGGCTTATCTTTTTTCCTTCTATTTGAAAAAATTCCCGGTCAAGTGGGAAAATTATGGTATAGTTGGAACTTTTATCATTTTTATGCTTTGGCTCAACCTCCTAGCCATCCTTTTGCTTTTTGGCACGGCGGTCAATGTCAGCTTGGACCAGCTGCGCTATGGGCCAGCGACCTATTCCAACGGCCCTTTGGCTGAGTTTATCGCCAAGCGGCGGAAAAAGTAATTTCCCTATTTCTGGAAGATTGGTCTAAGTTTACTAGATTCTTCTCTAGAAATATGTTATTATACGCTTGCATTTAAAATGCTTTCATTAATGTGCGAAGTTAAGAAAAGAGGATGTAAATACATGAAAGTCAGAAAAGCGATCATCCCAGCTGCCGGTTTGGGAACCAGATTTTTGCCAGCAACCAAGGCTATGCCTAAGGAAATGCTGCCAATCGTTGACAAGCCAACTATTCAATTTATCGTTGAAGAAGCCATCGCTTCAGGGATTGAAGACATTCTGATCGTTACTGGCAGAAGCAAGCGGTCAATCGAAGACCACTTCGACTCAAACCCAGAACTGGAAGACAACTTGACTGAAAAGCACAAGGATGCTTTGCTGAAGTTAGTGCGGGAAACCACCATGTCCAACATGAAGGTCAACCTGTACTTCACCCGTCAGCCGCATCCAAACGGCTTGGGGGATGCCGTAAACCGGGCCCGCAGCTTCATCGCCGGTGAACCTTTTGTGGTTATGCTGGGCGACGACTTGATGAGAGACAAAGTTCCTTTGACTAAGCAGCTGATCAACCGCTATGATGAAACACACGCTTCCACCATCGCGGTTATGAAGGTGCCGCATGAAGAAGTCAACAAGTATGGTGTCATCGACCCAATCGGCGAAACTGCTCCTGACCTGTACAACGTTAAGGCCTTTGTGGAAAAGCCAGACGTCGACAAGGCTCCAAGTGACCTGGCCATCATCGGCCGCTATCTGCTGACTCCGGAAATTTTTGACATGCTGGACAAGCAAAAGGCCGGTGCCGGCGGTGAAATCCAATTGACTGACGCCATCGACGCCTTGAACAAGACCCAACGGGTCTTCGCCCACGAATTCAAGGGCCAGCGCTTTGACGTCGGCAACAAGGAAGGCTACATGGAAACTTCCATCCAATACGGCCTCCGTCACCCAGAAACCAAGGATGCTTTGCGCAAGTACATCATTGACTTGGGCAAGAAGCTGGAAAGCGAAGGCAAGAAGAAGCCAGCCGGCAAGTAAAATACGTAAAGAAAGAAGCTGTCTGAAGATCAGACAGCTTCTTTTTTCTACGCTTTCTTGTTACTTGCAGACGATCTTGCCCTCAGCTGGCAGGATCTGGACCCCGTAGACGGGAATTTCTTCTACCTGCCAGCAGAAGCTGAGGGGGATGGACTTGCTCCCCTTGCCGGTCAGCTGGCGGAATTTGGCCAGGGTCATGGGCGTCTTGCCGCACAAGAGCTGGCAGTCTTCCCGGGCTAAGACAAACTTGCTGAGGGGAAGGGTCTGGTCTTTTACCTGCAGGTAGAGGACATTTTGCCCGCCCAGATCAGTCAAGAGCTGTAAAAAATCTTCGAGCAACATGGGTAATCCTTTCTTTTTTTATTGTGGTATACTGTTCATATTGCTAAAAATAAAGCAACAAAGCGATAGAAATGACAGAAACTATAGATAAAGAGAGAAAGAGGAGAGAGAATAGGTGGAAAAGAAGAATCAAAAGAGAAGCAAGTCCAGCCGGCTGGTCAAAATTTTAGGAGGCCTCTTGGCTGTCTTAGCCATGGCCCTGGCCGGAGCCGGCTACTACTTTTTCAACATTGCTGTGGTGCCGGGCAAGAAAAGCTTCGTGACCAACGGAACGGTGAAGTTGACCAAGTCCACCCCCCAGTATAAGCAGAAGCTCTGGTACAAGCAGGTGACAAAGCAGCACTGGCAACTGCGGTCGGCTAAGAACAATTATCTCCTCCAGGCTAATTATATTCCAGCTAAAAATTCAGCCAAAACTGTGATCATCCTGCATGGCTACATGTCCAACAAGGAAAATATGGGGGCCTATGCCCAGCTTTTCCACTCCCTGGGCTATAATACCCTTTTGCCAGACGCGGAAGCTCATGGGCAAAGCCAGGGCAAGTATGTCGGCTACGGCTGGCTGGAGAAAAACGACGTCAAAAAGTGGGCCGAGCAGGTGATTAAGAAAAATGGCCAAAAGAGCAAGATCGTGATTTTCGGGGTTTCTATGGGCGGAGCCACGACCATGATGACTTCCGGCTTAAAACTGCCTAAGCAGGTCAAATGCTTTATTGAAGACTGCGGCTACACCAATGCCAAAAACGAAATCGAGCACGAAGCCAAGGTCCTCTATAATATGCCGGCCTTTCCCCGTTTTCCCCTGGTGGAAATCTTGAGCGGGATTACCAAGTTAAAAGCCAGCTACTTTTTGGCCCAGGTCTCAAGCCTTGCGCAGCTGAAGAAGAATACCCGGCCCATGCTCTTTATCCACGGCAGCAAGGATACTTTTGTCCCAACCGAAATGGTTTATAAAAATTACCGGGCCAGCCGGGGGCCAAAGCAGCTCTTGATCGTCAGGGGAGCCCAGCACGCCAAGTCCTATGAGCACAATCCGGCTTTATATGCACGCACGGTCAAGCAATTTTTAGCAAAATACGTTAAATAATCTCTTGCAAGCGTTTGCATATCATGCTATACTGAAGGCGTGGAAGAGGTAGAAAACAACTAAACAGAAGTTTTTATCTCCAGATTGTAATTATTATTCGTTGTCTCTCTTATTGAGACCATAATAAAGGCTTGAAGCTTTTAACCAAGTGGCGATACACAATAGTCTAATTCATTTCATACGCTAGCACGTAAAACTCGAACAAGTGACTGTTTTATCTTAGCCGGTATTAGCCATTGGTGAATTCTTAAAATTGAATATCGTGACTATTAATTTGATGAGCTACCTCATCCACTTGGAAAGACTGCCGAGAGCAGTTTAAAGGCGAGAAGATTTGATCTTCTCGCCTTTTCTAATGCTTATTTTTTTGTGTTCCTACTTGCGCAGGGTCAGCTTGGCGATGCACTCGCAGCGCGGGGTCTGCGGCAGCATGTCGACGTTTTCGATGACCCGGACGTCGTAAGCCTCGCCCAAAAGGACCAGGTCCTGGGCCAGGGTGGACGGGTTGCAGGAAATGTAAACGAAGCTGGCTGGCTTGACTCTGAGCAGGGTCTTAATCAAGGACTTGGCCAGGCCGGTCCGCGGCGGGTCGACAATCAAGGCGTCGATCGGCAGGCCGTCTTCCTTTAAGCGGGGGAGGAGCTTTTCCACGCTGCCCTGCAGGTATTCTGCGTTTCTGACATGGTTGAGCTCGACATTGTGCTGGGCGTCCAAAACAGCTTCAGGGATGCTTTCAATCCCGACCACCTGCTTGACCTGGTCAGCGGCCAAAATACCCAGGGTGCCGACCCCGGAGTAAGCATCGATCAAGGTCATGTCTGGCGTTAAGCTGAGCAGCTTCAAGGCTTCAGAATACAGGGTAGCCGTCTGGACCGGGTTCAGCTGGAAGAAGGCCCGGGGGCTCAAGGCAAACTTCTTGCCCATGATTTCTTCCGTGATCTGGTTCTTGCCCCGGAGTTTGCTGGTCTTGTTCCCCCAGACTTGCGGGTTCTGCCAGTCGGTTTCGTTTTGGTAGACGGAAACGACCTTTGGCAAGCACATGATTTCGTCAGCCAGCTGCAGCAGATTGTCCAGCTTGTGGCCAACAGTGATCAAGGTAACCTGCATCTCCTGGCTGGCTTCTGCCTGCCGGACGACGATGGTTTTAACGCCTGGCAAGTTCCGCCGGCGGTTGGCGATTGGCACGCGGAATTTGATGATCAGATCCCGGATGGCCCGTTCAGTTGCCTGGGTATCCTTGCTCTGGGTCGGCATTTCCGGCAGGTCGATCAATTGGTGGGAGTTGGGCGCGTACAGACCCAGGGAAATATGGTGGTTTTCCCGTTCGATCTGGTACTGAGCCTTGGCCCGGTAGTGCCACTGGTCTGGGGCCGGGATGGTGTTCTTGATCTTGTAGTTCTTGTAGCCGCGCGGGTGGTACTTTTCAAGGGCGGAAAGCAGGTTGTCCTTCTTGAACTTGAGCTGGCCTTCGTAAGAGAGGTGGGCCAGTTCCAGGCCCCCGATTCTCGGGTCAACGCCGGATGGGAAGGGAACCCGGTCAGGGCTGGCTTCCTTGATCCGTACTAACTCACCTTCCAGGTATTGGGGGTGGTCCTTGATGATCTTGGCCACCACGACTTCGTCTGGCAGGGCGCCGGGGATGAAGATGATCTTGCGCTTGTAGTAGCCGATCCCTTCACCGTTGATCCCCAGCCGCTTGATGGTGATGATGACGTGCCGCTCTTTCGGAGCGTTTTTTGAAAAATGTTTTTTCTGCATTTGAGCCTTCTTCTTTGTCTATTCTTTCTACAATAAAAATAACTGGAAACTTCGCGACATACTATTATACAGGGCTTTTTAAAAGGGACGCAAGTTTTTCGCAGCTTTTGCGGCAATTTGCTAAGATAGAGTTGCCAGATTTGCCAAATAAGGAGGAAAAAATGGCTATTATCACGAAAGTTAGTGCACAAAAGCGGCAGGGGCGCTACAATATTTTTTTGGACCAGGAATATGCTTTTTCCGTCAGTGAGAAGACCCTGGCGGAATTTGTCCTGCTCAAGGGCCAGGAGCTTAACCCCCAGAAGATCAATGAAATCTTGGACTATGAAGCCAGCGCCAAGGCCAGCGACCTGGCGGCCAGATACCTGTCCTACCAGCCCCGGACGGTCAAGGAAGTGACTGACTATCTCAGCCAGCATGAAATTTCCCAGTCAGCGGCTAAGCGCGCCGTTGCCGAGCTGACCCAGCTGGGCTACCTGGACGACGCGGCTTATGCCCGCCTTTTTGTCAAAAATAACCTCCAGGTCGGCAAGAACGGATCAGGGGCTGTCCGCCGGGACTTAAAGAAAAAGGGCGTTGACGATGACTTAATCGAAGCCGCCCTGGCAGACGTGACTGATGAGGAATGGGCCAGGGTTGGCAAGCGCCTGGTCAAGTCACTTTTGGGCCAGCAGGGGAAGATTGCCAAGCGGGAAGTTGACCGCAAGATGCAGACTAAACTGCTCAGCCACGGTTTCTCCGGTTCCCTGGCCCAAGCCGTGATCCAAGAATTAGTCCCGGAAGCTGACGAAGACCAGGAAAGAGAGGCTCTGGCCAAGCAGGGCCTCAAGGCTTACAAGCGCTTTAAGCGCTATGAGCCGGGCGTAAGGGAGCAGAAGATGCGGCAGTACCTGTACAGCCATGGCTTTTCCGGGGATGAAATCAGCGCCTTTTTGGCTGGGGAAATCATTCCCTTAGAAGAACTGGAAGAATACTAGAAAATAGAAAGAAGCAAAGAGATGCAGACAGAAATCAACGAACTTACTTTTATCGGCAAGGCCTTTCCCGACCGGATGATGGACGCAAATGGGACCTTTGCGGCTGCCAACCAGGAACTGGAAGCCCACCCGGCCTTTCAAGACTTTGTTAAAGCAGCCGGCCTTGCCGGGCAGCGGGCTTCCTTGATCGTTTTTGGCCCGGAAAACTTCATGTACTGGTACGGAGTGATCGCGCCTAAGGATAGCGAAGTTAGCGGCCTGCTCAAGTTTTCCCTGCCAAGCGCCCGGGTTTTCCAAAAAGAAGAGACAGCCAACGCGGCATACTTTGACCTGCCGCTGAACTTCGAACTGCCCCGCTTTTTGGATGAAGCCGGCGACTTAGGCAGCGACTTCCAGGCTCATCTGGAGGAGAATCCTAACCCTTACATCCTCCGCCAGCTGGATTTAGGCAGTAAAAAACTGACCAAGAGCCTTTACCTCCCGGTCAGTCAGAATTAGGATTGCTTGATTTCAGCGTCAATGGACAAGTTGTCGTATTCGATATAGGCCCCCAGGCAAGTTGAAATGAACATGACCAAGATGACGAAGCCCATGGAGGTGCCGACGATCCATTCCAGGGGCAAAAACAGACGGATCACGATCGTGGCCAGGGTGCAGAGGACAAAGTCCAGGATAAAGTTGGCTACCTGCAAGAGCGGCCGGCGGCGGATGCTGAAGAAGCGGAGAATCTGCTGCAGGAAGCTGTCATAGATGTCTCCGGCCAGCAAATTCAAGGGCCGCTGGATGGTGGCCTTGACGGCCAACATGATGATGGCCCCGACAAAGGCACCTACAGCCGTGCGGAAGGGGTCAGTCGAGTGCAGGACCAGGGCGTTGTAGCCAATCCCGATGATGGCCAGGCTGCAGATGTAGGGGATCAAGAGCAGGAAGACGAAAACTAACATAATGCGGCGCATTTTCATTGGTAAAACACCTCTTTCTACTGGGGTATTTTAACATATTACAGTAAGGTCATATGCTATAATGTAAATATTTAAGGATTTTACGAAAGAGAGTTAAGAAAATGACAAGCGACCCTGCGACCGGCAGCCTGTTTGACAAACTGAGAAGCCGTTTTTCCAGCAATGAAGAAGGCGGCAAGGACCAGCTGCAGGCAGAAATTGACCAGCTGCATGCCGGCAATGTTTTGACTGATACCGAATATTCGATGATTGAGGGCAGCATGGCTTTCCACGATAAAGTAGCCCGGGAAGTCATGGTGCCGCGGACTGACGCCTTCATGATCGATATTGAGGACGACCTGGAGGAAAAACTGGATGACATCCTCCGCCAGCCTTATTCAAGAATTCCCGTCTACCGCCAGGACAAAGACCAGATCGTGGGCGTCATCCACATCCGCACCATTCTTAGAGAGGCCCGCCAGCACGGCTTTGACCAGCTGACTTACGACCGCTTGATCTCTCCGCCCCTTTTTGCCCCGGAAACGATCGAGCTGGACGATTTGCTGGTGCAGATGCAGACCAGCCAGCAGCAATTGGCTATCTTGACCGATGAATACGGCGGGGTGACCGGCCTGGCCAGCATCGAAGACTTGCTGGAAGAAATTGTCGGCGACATTGACGACGAGGTCGACAAGGCGGAAGTTTTGGTCCGGCAGCTGAATGACCGGCAATTTGTCATTTATGGCAAGATGTCTTTGACCGACTTCAACGATCGCTTTGGCACCGACCTGGAAATGGAAGACGTTGACACCTTGGCCGGCTATATGATCACTAAATTAGGCGTGATCCCGGGCAGAGGCGAGCAGCTGGAAGTGCCCCTGGACAACGGCATGGTTTTGACAACCAGAAGAATGCGGGGGTCGCGGCTCTTGACGGTCTTATTGACCCTACCAGAAGAAAATTACGAGGAAGAAACTGAAGAATAATGAACAAAGAACTTTTAGACAAAGTAAACAAGCGGCGGACTTTCGCGATCATCTCCCACCCCGACGCCGGTAAGACGACGATTACGGAACAAATGCTGCTCTTGGGTGGGGTGATCCGGAGCGCCGGGACGGTTAAGGCCCGGAAGACCGGGAACTACGCCACCAGTGACTGGATGGAAATCGAAAAGAAGCGTGGGATTTCCGTTACCTCATCCGTTATGCAGTTTGAATACCAGGGCAAGCGGATCAACATCCTGGACACCCCTGGCCACCAGGACTTCTCCGAAGACACCTACCGGACCTTGATGGCAGTTGATGCCGCGGTCATGGTCATCGACTCCGCCCGCGGGATTGAGCCGCAGACCAAGAAGCTCTTCAAGGTCGTGCGGCAAAGAGGGATCCCGGTCTTTACCTTTATGAACAAGCTGGACCGAGACGGCCGGGAGCCTTTGGACCTGGTTGCTGAACTGGAAGAAGTCCTGGGCATTGAAGGCGTGGCCATGAACTGGCCGATCGGGATGGGGCAGAGCCTGCTGGGCCTCTACGACCTGGTTAACCAGCGGGTTGAACTCTACCACCCGGAAGAAGGGCAGGACCGCTTTATCGCTTTAGAGGCCGGGAAGGCGCCAGCCGGCAGCTCTTTGGCCGATGATCCCCAGTTTGAAGAAACCTTGGGTGAAATCGAGCTTTTGGAAGGGGCCGGAGCCAGCTTTGACCGGGAAAAGATTTTAGCCGGCCAGCAGACTCCAGTCTTCTTCGGGTCAGCCTTGACCAACTTCGGGGTGGAGACCTTCCTGGAACAATTCGTAGACCTGGCACCAGCGCCAGGTGAGCACGAAGTCAACGGGGATGAAGAACTAAAGCCAGATGATGACGAATTCTCCGGCTTTATCTTCAAGATCCAGGCCAACATGAACCCCCAGCACAGAGACCGGATCGCCTTTGTCCGGGTCTGCAGCGGGGAATTCAGCAAGGGCCTGGATGTAACCCTGGCCAGAACCGGCAAGCCGGTCCGCTTGAACAATGCCGTTGAATTTGAATCCAGTGCCCGGGTCCAGGTTTCTGAAGCCGTGGCCGGGGACATTGTCGGTTTGTACGATACTGGCAACTTCCAGATCGGGGACTCCATCTACGCTGGCAAGCGCAAGCTGGAATTCCCGCCGCTGCCGGAATTTACCCCAGAACTCTTCATGCGGGTTTCACCAAAGAACGTCATGAAGCAGAAGTCCTTCCACAAGGGGATGAACCAGCTGGTTCAAGAAGGGGCTGTCCAGCTCTACCGCAACTACCAGACCGATGATTACATTTTGGGGGCAGTCGGCCAGTTGCAGTTTGAAGTCTTCCAGTACCGGATGAAGAACGAATACAACTCTGAAGTTGAAATGACTTCCATCGGCCACCGGGTAGCCCGCTGGATCAACCCTGACCAGCTGGACCCGAAGATGTCTTCTAGCCGGAACCTTTTGGTCAAGGACCGCTTCGGCAATCCTCTCTTCCTCTTTGAGAATGCCTTTGCTGAGCGCTGGTTCCACGACAAGTACCCGGATGTGGAACTGACGGAAAAGCTGTAATGCAAAAGAAAATAGCAAACAAGAAAAACGATGCCGCGAGGCATCGTTTTTTTGCGCATGATTGTTTTGACTGCTTAACATTCAGTCATTTCTGTTTTGCTTTTTGGCAAAAAGTAGTAAATGAGGTCAATGACGGACTGGGCAAACATTACCCCGGCCATCCAGTACATGGCCATCATCATCTTGTTAGTAAAAGTGTAGAAGGCGACGATACCGTACAGCAAGACCCATAAAATCTTCAAGTAAAGGTTGTTGTTCATCATGATTCTTTTACTCCAAATTTTTTAGTGATGGCTGGCCCCGCTGGTCGCATCGTGGTGGCCTTCATGTCCTGCTCTTGAAGCGGCAGTAACGGCTTCGACCAAGCGGCGGCTGGTTTCGGCTTCAGCCGCATGGAAGCAGGCACCCATGTCCATATCTTCAACGTCCATCCCTGGCATGAAGACTTCGCCTGGTTCAACGCCCATTTCTTCTGCAAAGGCGTTGGTGATGGTTTCCATGTCCATCAGCTTGTAGGTCTTGTCCGGATCCTTTGGGTCAACGATTTGGATCTGGGCCATCATGCCGGCATCTTCGTGTTCGATGATGTGGCAGTGGTACATGAAGACCCCGGTGTTTTGGAAGTATACCTTCAGGCGGACAGTTTCGCCTGGGCCGACTTCAATGGTGTCCTTGTAGACATTGATTTCGTTCGGGTTCGGCTTTTGCCCGTTGCGGGAAACGACCAGGAAGTGAGCCCCGTGGATGTGGAAGGGGTGCAGCATCCCTGAAGCAGAGTTGTTGGTGTTGGTTACGTCCCAGTATTCAACTGAGTTCAAGGTCTGCTTCATGTCGATTCTTTCCATGGAGAAGCGGAGACCGTTGATCTTGTCGTGGTCGTCCATGGTTACGTGGCGGACCGGTGCTTCGCTGTTTACGGCCGGGTCGTCCGGAGTAAAGATGTTGAATGGCAGTTTACGGTCGTCTTTTTCAAAGGCGTGGATGCGGAATTCAACCAGCTTGAAGTCGTCAGTGTAGAGGCTGACAACGTCGCCTTCCTTGTAGCCGGCAAAGTCAACGATGACTTGTTGTCTTTCCCCTGGCCCGATCAAAAGCTTCTTAACGTCAATCGGGTGTCTGAGGAAGGAGTCGTCCCCGGCGATCTGGGTCATGGTCAGGTCGTTTTCAAAGTGCAGGCGCCATTCCCGGCGGTTAGACCCGCCCAAGAAGAGCAGGCGGACCTTTTGGGTCGTCACGTCAACGTAAGGGCGGACCACGCCGTTGATCAAAGGCACTTCACCAAAGACGCCCATCGGGTCATAGTCAGCCCGGTAGTCGAGCTGGTTGTCGTGGAAGGTCCGGTCTTGCAGGATGATCGGGAATTCGTCAACACCGTAGTTCTTTGGAATCGGCAGGCGGGCTTCGTTGTCGTCAGTAACCACAACCCCCATAGCTAGGCCCATCCAGACCTGCATGGCCGTTGATGGGCATGGGTGGGCGTGAAGCCAGGTTAAGGCAGCTGGCTGCTCGACCGTAAACTCGATATCCTTTTCTTCGCCTGGGTAAACAGGGGAGTGGCAGGCGCCGTCAGCGATCGGGCCTGGCACTTCCATGCCGTGCCAGTGGAAGGTAGTCAAAACCGGCAGGCTATTTTTCAAATGGACGTGGACGTGCTGGCCTGTCTTGACCACCATGGTTTGGCCGAGCAGCGGTGCATTGTAGCCCCAAGTCTTGGTCTTCTTACCTGGCAAGATTTGGCTTTCGCCTTCCTGAGCCTCAATGGTGTAGTAGATATCATTGCCGTCAACCTTGTCCGGCGCTAAAAGCGGGGGAACGGCCAAAGGCTGGGCCTCTACGCCTGCTGGAATTGTCAGCGGCTTGTAGCCCATGTGGCTCTTGTCAAAGTCTTTTTCAGCATAAAAGTAATCCGGATAAACTGTCATGATCAGTGCCTCCTTATTTTTACTAAATCAACAGTTTAAAATTGCTGCTTTTTACACATTCACTTTCTTTCCTAAAAGCGCTTTCCAGTGCTCAAACAAAATTGTAGAACTATTTTTTAATAAAAAATTGACATAGATCAATTCTGCCGGATTTTTTGAAAAAAAGGCTATTTTTCACAAGTAAATCTACAATTTTGCAAAAAAACAGGTATTTTTTGAATTTTACTGAAAAAGATAAGGAAAGAAAGAGAAAAGATAGAGGCATGAAAAAAGAGCCCGGCAGGGCTCTTTTGAGAAACTACTTGTCAACGTGGATTTCAACCACCCGGCGGTGCTTGTCAACCGTGAGCTGGTAACTGGTCCGGTCGGGAATCAGCCGCTTGACCACGAATTCGAGTTCTTCTTCGCGGATCTTGCGGTGGTGGTTTTCTAATACAATCCCGATGGCGATTGGGCTTTCGGTATAAACTACGGTAGTGTTGCCTAAGGAGTAAACTTTAACGTAGTTCACGCTCGTAGTATTTAGCTGACTGTGAACTAATTCGGCATAGCTATTAGTGACATCAATTAAGTGCATAAAACTTCACCCGTTTCTATTTATCTCTGATATTCCCCTCGCTTTCATTATAGCGCATTCAAGAAAAAAACAAGGATTCTTTTTGGATAATCCTTGTTTTTTCTGCTCAGAGATAGTTATTTTTCTTCGCTAGTTTCAGCGGTTGGCAGGGCAGGAACTTCTTCGGAAATCGTGATTTCCCCGTCCTTTAAGTCAGCCACTAATTGCTTGGCTTCAGTGTGGTCCAGCTTGTAGTCGGCCACCTTGTCTTCAATTTCTTCCTGGATTACCCGGCGAAGCGGACGAGCGCCCATTTCTGGATCGTAGCCTTCTTCAACCAGTTTGTCCTTGGCCGCGTCGGTAACCGTGATGTGCAGGCCCTGGTCGCTGACCATGGCGTTGGTCTTGCCTAAAAGGAGGTTGACGATCTGCAGGAGGTTGCCCTTGGTCAATGGGTGGAACTGGATGATGTCGTCAAAGCGGTTCAAGAATTCCGGCTTGAAGTACTGGCTCATCACCTTGCGTGTTTCTTCAGCTTCATTCTTGTTGTTTTCTGCCGCGAAGCCCACGCTGGCCGTCTTGATCCCCTGGCCGGCGTTTGAGGTCATGATGATGATCGTGTCCTTGAAGGAAACAGTCCGCCCTTGTGAATCAGTCAAGCGGCCATCGTCAAGAATCTGCAAAAAGAGGTTCAAAACATCTGGGTGGGCCTTTTCAACTTCATCCAGAAGGATCAAGCTGTAAGGGTTGTGGCGGACCCGTTCGGTCAATTGCCCGGCTTCTTCATAGCCGACATAGCCCGGGGCAGACCCGATTAATTTGGAGACGGAGTATTGCTCCATGAATTCGGACATGTCGAAGCGGATCATGGCGTCTTCGCTGCCGAACATCTTCAAGGCCAGCTGCTTGGCCAGCTCGGTCTTGCCGACCCCGGTCGGGCCGACAAAGAGGAAGGAGCCGATTGGCCGGCCGGACTTGTTGAAGCCGATTCGGTTTCTTCTGATAGCCCGGGCTACCTTGTCAACGGCCTCGTCCTGGCCGATGACCTTGGCCTTGAGGTCGCTGGCCAGGTTGGCCAGCTGGTTTTCTTCCTGGGCCTGGATGTCGCCGACCGGGATGTTGGTCTTTTCTTCGACGATCTTGTCCATGACCTTGGCCGTAATGGTCGGGCTCTTGTCCGGGTCAACGTTTTGGTCCTTCAGCTTTTCGTATTTTTCAATCTGGTCGCGGTAGTAGGCAGCTTTTTCGTAGTCTTCGTTCTTCAAGGCGTCCTGCTTGAGCTTCTCAGCCGCGTCGATTCTTTCCTGGATCTTTTCCTTGTCGATGTAAGGAATGGTTAGGTTCATTCTTGACCCGGCTTCGTCTAGAAGGTCGATGGCCTTGTCTGGCAGGAAGCGGTCCTGGATGTAGCGTGCAGACAGCTTGACAGCGGCTTCGATGGCGTCGTCAGTGTATTTGACGTGGTGGTAGTCCTCGTAGCGCTTCTGGATCCCCTTAAGAATCTTGATCGTCTCGTCGATGCTTGGTTCCTTGACTTCAACTGGCTGGAAACGCCGGGCCAGGGCGGAGTCCTTTTCGATTTCCCGGAATTCCTTGATGGTCGTGGCCCCGACTAACTGCAGCTCGCCTCTGGCCAGAGCTGGCTTGATGATGTTGCCGGCGTCCATGCCGCCCTCAGAATTGCCGGCGCCGACGATTTGATGGATTTCATCGATAAAGAGGATGATGTCCGGCTGGCTTTGCAGTTCCTTGACCAGCTGCTGCATTCTTTGTTCAAACTGGCCCCGGATCCCGGTCCCTTGCACCATGGAAACCATGTTGAGGGAGATGATCCGCTTGTTTTGCAATTTGGCTGGAACGGACCCGTCCACGATGTCCTGGGCCAGGCCTTCTACAACCGCGGTCTTACCGACCCCGGCTTCCCCGATGAGGACCGGGTTGTTCTTGGTCCGCCGGTTGAGGATTTCGATTACCCGGGCGATTTCCCGGTCCCGGCCGATAACAGGGTCGATCTTGCCCTTCTTGGCCAAAGCGGTCAAGTCCGTCCCGAACTGGTCAAGCAGGGACTGGCCACCGCCATTGCCGCCCCAGCCCGGGGTTGGGCCGCCGGGATTTTGGTTATTGTCACGGTTTGCGCCATTTGACCGCCCGTTCAAAGCGTTGAAGAGGTCGTCAAAGTCGCCGAAAAAGTTGTCATTATTCATTTGATTGCCTTGTTGGTTCCTTAGTTCTTGGTAGCATTGCTGACATAAGTCGATTTCTTTGTTTTGGCCGTTGATCTTCGTGTAAAGATGTATCGAGGCCTGCCGTTGGTGGCAGTTTTGACACAACATGTTAAAATACCGCCTTTCATCAAAGTTCTGCCTAAATTATAGGGCTTAGCACTCTGATTAGTCAAGTGCTAAGCCTTAGGGGAGAAAATAGTCGGCCTTTGAGATTTCTTCCTTTTATTTTGACAAAAAATTGCGCTAAAATAATGGTTAGGAGGTTTGTGACATTAATATGGACTATACTGATATTTTGGAGCAATTGGTTTCAGGCGACTTGCTTGAGTACCAGATCGACCCGCAGAAGGACCCGGAAGATGCTTTTGCCTTCCAGCAAAGCCTGCGCAATTACGGAAAAAACAAGAAAATCACCGGCCGGGCTGGCCGCGGCGGGGTTATTACCTATACTTCGATAGAGAATAAGCCCAAGTATTAATGAAAACATTTACAAATTAAGTTGTATTGACCTCGAAAACATGTTATTCTTTAAGAGAAACGGTACTTTGGTACCCAATTCTTGATTTTTAAAGGAGATAATTTACGATGGAAAAGAAAGAATTTCACATTATCGCTGAAACTGGTATTCACGCTCGTCCAGCTACCTTGTTGGTACAAGCTGCTTCAAAGTTTGGTTCAGACATCAACCTTGAATACAACGGCAAGTCAGTTAACCTTAAGTCAATTATGGGCGTAATGTCATTGGGTGTTGGCCAAGGTGCAGACGTAACTATCAGCGCTGAAGGCGATGACGAAAAGGAAGCTATCGCAGCTGTTGCTGAAACTATGTCAAAAGAAGGTTTGGCTGAATAATGACTGAAACTTTGAAGGGTATCGCAGCCAGTGACGGCGTTGCTGTTGCTCCAGCCTACCTCCTGGTCGAACCGGACCTTTCTTTTGAAAAGAAGTCCGTTGCCGACGCGGAAGCTGAAGTAGCCCGCTTTGACAAGGCAGTTGCCGAATCACAAGCTGAATTGGAAAGCATCCGCAAGGTTGCAGCTGAAAGCTTGGGTGAAGAAGAAGCGCAAGTCTTTGACGCCCACTTGATGTTCCTGTCAGACCCTGAATTCACTGGTCAGATTAGCGCCAAGATCAAGAGCGATGCTGTCAACAGTGAAGCAGCTTTGGACGAAGTTGCCCAAAACTTCATTACTATTTTCCAAAGTATGACTGACAATGCCTACATGCAAGAACGTGCCGCTGACGTTCGCGACGTTTCAAAGCGAATCATGGCGCACTTGCTGGGCAAGGAGTTGCCTAACTTGGCAAGCATCGACCACGAAGTAGTTCTGGTTGCTGAAGACTTGACGCCAAGTGACACGGCACAATTGAACAAGAAGTACGTTAAGGGTTTCGTAACTGACTTGGGCGGCCGGACTGCCCACTCAGCCATCATGGCCCGGTCTTTGGAAATCCCAGCTGTTGTCGGGACTGAAAAGATCACCACTTCTGTAGAAAACGGCCAAATGCTGATTGCTGACGGTTTGGATGGGGTTGCCATTGTTGAACCTAGTGAAGAACAAGTGGCTGACTACCGCAAGAAGGGCGACGACTTCGCTAAGCAAAAGGCTGAATGGCGGAAGTTGAAGGATGAACCATCAGTAACTGCTGACGGCAAGCACTTCACGATCGCTGCCAACATCGGTACTCCAGACGACCTGGCTGGCGTTTTGGAAAACGGTGCTGAAGCAGTCGGCCTGTTCAGAACTGAATTCTTGTACATGAACTCAAACGACTTCCCAACTGAAGAAGACCAGTTTGAAGCCTACAAGAAGGTTCTGGAAGGCATGAACGGCAAGCAGGTTATCATCAGAACCATGGACATCGGTGGCGACAAGCACCTGTCCTACTGGGACCTGCCAGAAGAAATGAACCCATTCCTGGGTATCCGGGCCGTTCGTCTGTCCTTGAAGAACAAGAAAATCTTCCGCACCCAGCTGCGGGCCTTGCTGAGAGCATCAGCTTACGGCAAGCTGGGGATCATGTTCCCAATGATCGGTACTTTGGACGAACTTCACCAAGCTAAGGCTGTTTTGGCTGAAGAAAAGGACAAGCTGGTCAAGGAAGGCGTCAAGGTTGGCGACGACCTGCAAGTCGGCATGATGATCGAAGTTCCGGCTGCTGCTGTTCTGGCAGACCAATTTGCTAAGGAAGTCGACTTCTTCTCAATCGGGACCAACGACTTGATCCAATACACTATGGCTGCTGACCGGGGCAACGAAAACGTTTCTTACCTCTACCAGCCATACAACCCGTCAGTTCTCCGCCTTATCAAGCACACGATCGACTCAGCTCACGAAGCTGGCATCTGGTGCGGGATGTGCGGTGAAGCAGCTGGTGACTCAACTATGTTCCCAATCCTGCTTTCCATGGGCTTGGACGAATACTCAATGAGCGCAACTTCAATTCTGCGGATCAGAAACGAAATGAAGAAGCTCTCAACTGAAGAACTCGCCAGCCTGGCTGACAAGGCAACCAAGGAATCATTGACCAACGAAGACAACATCGAATTGGTTAAGAACTTGATGGCTGACAAGTAAAGAGCAAATTAAAAGCGATTAGCGTGAGCTGACCGCTTTTTTGCTTGATTAATTAAGAAATTTAAAAGAAAACCAATTACCCCCTTCCTTTTTGTAAGTATCCATGCTAAACTATATAGTAAGTAACGAATGTGTGTTCATGCAATTTCATGTTAAAGGAGCGTGGTAACAAACAATGGTAGATTTATATGTTTCCCCGAGCTGCACCTCATGCCGTAAGGCAAAGCAATGGCTTGAACAACACAATATTCCCTACAAGGAAAGAAATATTATTTCTGATCCTTTGAACCGGGAAGAAATCATTCATGTTCTGAGAATGACTGAAGAAGGCACGGAAGAAATCGTGTCAACGCGGTCGAAGGCTTTCCAAGAGCTGAACATCGATCTGGACGATATTTCAATGAACGAACTGATCGATTTGATTGAAAAGAACCCAAGCCTGCTGAGACGGCCAATTATTTTGGATGACCGCCGGATGCAGGTCGGCTACAATGAAGATGAAATCCGCCGCTTCTTGCCGCGCAGCGTGCGCCGGCTGGAAATGGCCCGGGCTAAGCGCCTGGCAGACCAGGATTTATAATTTCAGAAAAGATAGTTGAAGGCGTTGGCTTCTAGAAGCTAACGCTTTTGCTTTGTCAGCTTTTTAGGTTACAATAACAGTACACACAAAGGAGGGATTGAGATGCGCGTTGAAAAGGTGAATGAGAACACGCTCCGCGTAAGCATGACCCGGGAGGATCTGAACCAGCGGGGCTTAAAGATCCTGGACTTGCTCGGCAACCGGGAAAGAGTCCAGGAATTCTTCCTGTCAGTTCTGCGCGAAGTAGACGAGGACAATGACTTTGCCAGCGATGCGCCGGTGACTTTCCAAGTCATGCCTAATGATGGCGGGATCGATCTCTTGATTACCAAGATGAATAATAACAGCGACCTGCCGGAAGAAATGCGGCGCTTCTTTGATCCTGAAGCCAATGGGGTCGGAGACGATATGGCGAAAGCGGTTGAAGAAGATGACTGGGCCTTTTCCGACTTGAACCCGGCTGATGACGCCAACACTGAGATGGATCCGGTGATCATGCAGGACCTGGGCAACACCGATGATGAAGACTACGAGGACTACTGGAGTTACCAGGAGACCCATGTTTTAGTCTTTGACGATATTGATGACCTCCTGGCTTTGGCTGACAGCCTCAAGGTCAGTGACCTGGCTTCTAGCGTCTACTACTACAAGCAGCAGTTTTACCTCAAGCTGGCTTTTATGGACGAGAATTACGCGGAAATCAAGCCAGCTGATGCCTGGGCGATCGCCAATGAATTTGGCCGTCAGGTGTCCGCTGACGAATTCCAACAGGCCCAAGAGTATGGCCAGTGCCTTTTCCAGCAGGACGCGCTGGGAGCTTTGCGCCGGCAGTTTGCCAGCAAGCGGGCTTAAGAAATACAGACTATAATTTAAGGACTCCTTCGGGAGTCCTTTTATTTTTGCTTTTTTAAAAAAATCTCCCCTTTTTGGCGTACTAGTTAATGGGGGATTATTTTGTACGCAGCTTTATTAAATAAAGAACTGGTCCTGGCCGTCAGCGAGGCGGGAAAGGTCCGGGAAAACCCGGCCTATCTCAACCAGGAAGTCTACCGCTGCCCGCGCTGCCAGAAACCAGTTATCCTGGTTTTGTCGCAGAAGGCTGAGCCATTTTTCAAGCACTACCAGGCTTACCGGGGGCTGGGAGAACAAGAAGAGCACCGGCAGGGGAAAATGCTTCTCAAAGCCGCCTTGACCGCGGCGGGCCTAAATGCGAAAACTGAAGTGCCGCTGGCTGACGGAGCCTTACGGGCTGATGTTTTAGCCACGCCGTTTTTGGCCTTTGAGATCCAGTGCGCGCCCTTAAGCAAGGGGGAGTTTGCCCACCGGCATGCCCTTTACCAGGCGATTGGGATTAAGGATGTCTGGCTGGTCGGCCGCCGCCATTTTTTAGGGGAAAAGCTAAAGCAGACCCAGCTGATCTTTTTCCGGGAAAACCGGTGCTGGGGGAGCTATTATCTGGAAATCCACCAAGAGGCAGGCTTGATTAGATTGAAGTACCAAATAAGGCAGGCCCCTGTCAGCCGGACCCTGCTCTACCGGCAGGTGGACTTCGCCTTGGACGCGGAAGGGATTGCCGCTTTATGGCACTTCAAGCCCCTTTTGCCCCCGCCTTTAGCCGATGACTGGGTCAAAGAGCGGGACTATCTGGACCAGCAGCTGAAGGAAAAGAGCAAGCAGGGCCAGAAGCTGGGAGAATTGATGTATTTAGCCGGCTATACCGTCTTTACTTTGCCCAAGGAAGCTTTTTCAACTTGGCGCAGGCCGGGGGAGAAAAGCTGGCTCTTGAAATTTTTGCAGCAAAAAACCAGCCCCTAAAGGAGAGGCTGGCTATAAGAGATGAAGGTGGCTGACCGGATAGTAGAGCGGAGCATTCTCCGTCAGCTGCATCAAGGGTTCAAAGCAGCAGTCCGCGCTATTTTGAAAAATTTGCAGGAGGTCGTCGTCGCTTAATTCGCCGTCAATCAAGAGCCCGCTGCCTTCGATCTGGTCGTCAAAGATCACAGTTGAGGGCAGGGCAGTGACTTGGAATTTCCGGGCCAGCTGCTGGTCCTGGGCAATGACGTCTTTAAGGCAAGCATCATTCAAGGTAGATGAAATTTTCTCTGGTTTGATATTTAGGCTTTCCAGTAATTCTTCAGCCAAGGCCGGGGAATAAGACTGCTGGCCGTCGCTCAAGCTTTCCTGCAGCTTAAACAGGAAGCTTCTGGCTTTCTTCTTGCCATAAGCGATTTGCACGGCATAGTAAAAGCTCTGGGCGCTGAGTGAGGCATTGTGATAATTGGCTAAATTGATGGAAGTGTTGAAGTTCCAGTTCCGCTTGACCATGTCGGCCTTCATGGCTTCCATGGTTACCAGGGGAATGTAATTGACGGAAATTTCAAGCTGCAGCTTTGCCGCCAATAGCCGGATGCGTTTTTCAAGCTGGTAGCAGGACAAACCTAACGGATTGATAAACAGAAACAGTTCGAACATGGTCGACCTCCAATTTTTGCTTCATCTGCTACTTTAACAAAACTTTTACTTGAAAACAAAAGAAAAGCTTTCGGCTATTTTTGCTTGGCATGCAGGCTGGCCCGGGCAATCTTGCTCTGGTTGTTGGCTGACTTGACTGGCAAGTTAAAGCGGGTCTTGATTTCTGCCAGGGCTTCCTTGATGGCCGCCGGGGAGTCATTTTCAATTTCCATCTCCCAGTCCTGGTAGCCGTCTGGGTAGCTGGTCTGGTCTAAAGTCAGCTCGCAGCCCTTTGGCCCGTCTAAAAGGATCCGCCGGGTCTTGCTCCAGGAAAAAAGGGCCAGCTGGTCAGCCTTGTCCGGGTAATGTTCCAGAAGGTACTGGCCGACATTGCCGGTCAGGCTTGGCCGGCCCTTTTTTAAAAAGTCCTCGGCTTTAGGCAGGGTTAAATCATCATTGATTTCCAGGCTTTCATGGTAAGTCTCTTGCAGCTTCTTGACCGGAACCTTGATGGTTTCCTCGGCCCGGTCTTGGAAGCAGCGGATTCTAAGGGCACTGTGGTCTTCTTTTAGCTGCTTGTCCGGGGTGTCAAAATAGTGGTTGCTCTGTTTGAAGTCGCTCTTGACCGGGTAGGCAGCGGCAATCGCTTCATAGCTGGCCTGGTCCAAGGCGACTTTGGCTTCAATTTCGCGGTGTTTGCTCATTTTTTAAAGACTCCTTTGTTAGATAAAAATTAAAAAGCTTGCGTTGGTGCTTTCGCTAACATCTATGTTAAAATTAATTTGTTTGAGATGGAAGGAAAATGTCTGTGATTACTGATTGGGATACTTTTTTATGGCCATACAACGAAGCCGTAAGTGAACTAAAAGTTAAATTCAGAGCTCTCCGGCAGAGTTTCTTGACCAAGGGAGAGCATTCGCCAATAGAATTCGTGGTTGGCCGGGTAAAAACGGTCGACTCCATTAAAGAGAAAATGCAGCGGCGGGTCATCAGCCCGGACGTGATCGAAACCGACATGCAGGACATTGCCGGTATCCGGATCATGTGCCAGTTTGTCGATGACATCTACCGGGTCGTTGACCTGCTCCACGCCCGTGATGACCTGGAGGTCGTCGAAGAGCGCGACTATATTCAAAATGCCAAGCCGTCCGGCTACCGGTCCTACCATATGGTGGTGGCCTACACGGTTTATCTGCCCGAGGGGGCCAAGCGCCTTTTGGCGGAAATCCAGATCCGGACTCTGGCCATGAATTTCTGGGCCACGGTTGAGCACACCTTGAACTACAAGTACCAGGGGGCCTACCCGGAAGATATTTCAGAGCGGCTCAAGCGGACGGCGGAAGCTGCTTACCAGCTGGATGAAGAGATGTCCTCGATCAGAAATGAGGTCAAGGAAGCGCAGAAGATCTTCACCAAGAACAAGGGCAAGGAAAAGTCATGAAAGTAGCTATCGTTCACAATGACCGCGTGACCACCCAGGTGGCGGTCCGGCACCTGCAGGTGCTGCTCGCGGAAAAAGGCATTTTGCAGGACCAGCAGCATCCTGACCTGGTAATTTCCGTCGGCGGTGACGGGACCTTGATCTCTGCCTTTCACAAGTATAAGCAGCAGCTGGACAAGGTCTGCTTTGCCGGCATCCACACCGGCCACCTGGGCTTTTACACCGACTGGCGGAACTATGACATGGAGAAGCTGGTTGACGCCCTGGCCAGCCATCCCGTTGAAGAAAACGAGGTGGGCTACCCGCTTTTGGACATGAAGGTAACCACCAGCTGCGGGGAAAAGCGCTTTTTGGCCTTAAATGAAGCCTCAATCAAGCGGATTTCCAAGACCATGGAAGCTGAGGTCTGGCTCGGGGGCGAGCGCTTTGAGAATTTCCGGGGCGACGGCCTTTGCGTGTCAACCCCGACCGGGTCAACGGCCTACAGCAAGTCCTTGGGCGGAGCGGTAATCCACCCCCGCCTCAAGGCCCTGCAGCTGACCGAAATTGCCTCGATCAACAACCTGGTCTTCCGGACGGTGGGCTCGCCTGTCGTTATTGCCCCGGATGAGTGGATCACCATCGTGCCGAAGATTTCCGACCGGGCGGTCGTGATCGTCGACGGGGAAAGGATCAGCTTGACCGACGTGCAGAAAGTAGATTATAAAATTGCGGCGGAAGAGATTCGCTTTTACCAGTATGGCCACCACCATTTTTGGGAGCGGGTCAACGATGCCTTCATTGGTGACAGATAGTGCAAGTATACAAAATGATTGTCGCGAAAAATGACCCAGGCCAGCTGAGTCATTTTTTGCTGAAAAAAGGTTTTTCCCGACGGGCAGTCAACAACTGCAAGAATCACGGCGGGATGATGCTGGTCAACCACCACCGCCGGAATGGCAGCTACCGGCTAAAAGAAGGGGACGTGGTCCACTTTTTGATGGGCCAAGAGCCGGTCAACCCCTGGCTCAAGGTCTCCCGCCGACCCCTGGCCATCGTTGAAGAAACGGCTGACTATTTGGTGATCAACAAGCCAGCTGGCCTCTTGTCGATTCCTTCCGGCTTTCATGCAGAAGACGCGGTAATCAACCGGGTTTTGGCCTACTTTGAAAAGCAGGGGGTCAATCCGGCCTACGTCAAGCCCCACATCGTGACCCGGCTGGACCAGGATACTTCCGGCCTGGTTCTCTTGGGCAAGAACGCCATTGCCCATGACCGCTTCAGCAAGCTGGGCAAGGATGCTTTTATCAAAAAGTACCACGCTATCGTCCATGGCAACTTCGCCGAAGAGGACTTAAGCGGCTTGATCGACAAGCCCCTCGCCCGGGTGGGGGACACGGTCAAGCGGGAGGTCAACCCAAAGGGGCAAAGGGCCTTGACTGAATATCGGGTTCTTGACCAGGTCCCGGGGGCCAGCTTGGTTGAACTCCGCCTGTTGACCGGCCGGACCCACCAGATCCGGATCCACATGGCTTCTATCGGCCATGTCCTTTATGGAGACGACCTTTACGGGGCCAAGGATGATTTTGCCCGCCAGGCCTTGAACTGCTTCTACCTGGCCTTCCCCAACCCCTTCAGCGGGGAAGAGCGAGAGATTGAGATTCCCGACCCAAGCGACATGCAGGGCTTGTGGCGGCAGCTAAAGCAGGAAGCAGAAAAATAAAAGCAAAAAAGGAGACAGGCAGGCCTGTCTCCTTTTCTTATTTATCTGTTATCTATTTTTTACGCGTTTGAGATTACTGCCCAAGCCAGGCCCCCGAGGGCACAGATGGCCAGCAGCGGCAAAACTACTGAGCTGATCAAGGCAAAGGCCAGGCCGACTCCGATCAAAAAGATCAGAACCCGCCAGAGGGCTACGCCCATCTTCCAGCAGAGCCATAAAATAAATAGTAAGCAAAGCAAACTTAACATGTTTATTCACCGTCCTCTAGCTTGCTATCCTTAAGCAGTAATCATAGCATACTTTCGCGCGAATACAAGTATTACGCAAATACCAGACCGCAGATGATGACGATGATCCCCAAAACAATCCGGTACCAGCCAAATGGCTTGAAGTCGTGGGTCTGCACGTACTTCAGCAGGAACTTGATTGACAGGTAGGCCACGATGAAGGAAACGACCATGCCGACCAAGAGGATGGCCAGCTGGTTGCCGACAAAGACGTGACCGGCCTTGAAGAACTTGACCAGCTTCAAAAGGGATGCCCCGAACATGGTCGGGATAGCCAGGAAGAAGGAGAACTCAGTTGCCACGTAGCGGCTTGACCCGATCAGCATGGCCCCCAGAATAGTTGCCCCGGACCGGGAAGTCCCTGGGATCATGGACAAAACCTGGAAGCAGCCGATCAAGAGAGCGGTCTTATAGCTCATCTTGTTTAAATCAGTCATGCTCGGTTGCCGCTTGGCGTAGTAATTTTCCAAGGCGATGAAGAGGATACCGTAGATGATCAAGGTGGCGGAAATTACCTGCCAGGAGGTCATGTTTTCTTCCAGCCAGTCATTCAGCGGCAGGCCGATGATGATTGACGGCAGGACAGCCGCGATGACCTTGAACCAGATCTGCCAGGTCTGCCCTTTTTCCCGCTTGCTCTTTGACGGGGCAAAAGGATTCAGTTTGTTAAAGTAGATCACGATGACGCTCAAGATGGCTCCCAGCTGGATGACAACCATGAACATGTTGATAAAGCTGGTTGGCTGGTCTAACTTGATGATGTAGTCGGCCAGGTAGAGGTGGCCAGTTGAGGAAATCGGCAGAAACTCCGTAACCCCTTCGATGATGCCGAGAATGATGGCTTTGAAAATGTCTAGCATGTTACTAAAAAAATACTCCTAACTTAATCAGTGAATAAAACTCTGGTGCCTTCCGGAACCGCGATGTCCTTTTCCAGCGGGGTCAAAGTCCCATCGCTTTGCCGCTGGTAAAGGGTAGCGTTGTTGCTGTTTTGGTTGGCGGCAACGACGTACTTTTCCTCCGCGTCCCAGTTGAAGTCCCGCGGGAATTCGCCAAAAGTTGACACCCGCTGGACCAGCTTCAAGGTCTGGTCTGGCAAAACGGCAAAGACGGCGATTGAGTCGTGGCCGCGGTTGGACACGTAAAGGAACTTGCCGTCACTTGACAGGCGGATGGCCGCTGCCCCGTTGTGCTGGTCCCAGCTTTCCGGAATGGTTGAATAGGTCGCCAGGGACCGGAACATCCAGTTTCCCTCGTCAAACTTGACCACGTTGACCTGGCTGGAAAGTTCGCCGGCCACGTAGAAGTACTTGCCGTCCGGAGAGAAGGCAAGGTGGCGGGTGCCAAAGCCGTCTTCATTTTGGTAGCTAGCCAAATGCTCAAGCTTTTGCCCGTCAAAAGCGTAGAAGTCGACTCTGTCTTGGCCCAGGTCGCAGGAAACCAGGTGCCCGCCCGGAGTTTCATCAAAGTAGTGCGGGTGAGCGCCGGCTTGTTCAGGCCGCGGCCCCAAAGCCTTGTTTTCGTGCTTGACCTGGTCAAGCAGGGTCAGCTGGCCCTGGTCATCATAGCTGATGACGGCCAAGACGCCAGTGTGGTAGTTAGCCGTGTAGAGCAGCTTCTTTTCCTTGTTGATACCGATATAAGCCGGAGAAGACCCTTCGTGCAGCAGTTGGCTGACCAGCTTGCCGTTTGCAAAGGCCGCGATGCCACCTTGGCCGTTTTCATTCTTAATGGTAAAAATGAACTGGCCGTCTTTTTGGAAATAGGTTGGCCCGCCGACTTCAACGACGTTTCTTCTTTGTTCCAGATGGGCCTGGTCACTGGAGCCGATAAAGTCAAACTGGTAGATGCCGGCTGACTCGTGCCTGGTGTAGCCGCCGATTAAAATATGCAATTTAAACCTCCTTATTTACTCCACAATAAGTCTAATTTAAATATTAAGCTTATCTTTGGCAAATGTCGATAAGAGATAGTCGTCCGTAAAGAATAATTAACAATTCTTTTCTTCTTTGCTTTAAGTTGGCAGTGAGTATGTTAGAATTTAACCAGGTGATAAAAATGAAATGGATATCTACAATTAAAACAATCGGACCAAACGCAATCAGTGAAAAAGACCGCGTTGTAATTTTATTTGGCCAGACGGCCAATGATGAACTGCAGGACGTTTCCGTCATCCAAGCCTTCGATGATGAACAGGCTGCCCAGGCAGTCGTGCTCAAGAAGGGGGACACGGTAACCATCGATGGAACGACCTTCTTGATCAACTATGTTGGACCTATGGCGGTCAGCAACTTGCGGGCCTTGCAGCATGCCAGCCTCTTTTTCACTGACAAAGTGCCAAAGAAGCCAATGTCCAACGCCCTCTACCTGGACTTACCAGAAGACCAGGAAATGCCTAAGTTCAGAGTCAACGACGAAATCGTTTACGAACACCTGTAGGCTGGATTAATGAAGAAAAGAGACACGAGCCTTTTTACGGACTGGGTGCTTAATAACCGCTTCAGCGTCGGCTTGATCAATGTGCTCTTGGCCTTGGTGATCATTCTGGTCTTCAACAAGATTTCCTTTATCTTGAACCCGGTCAACACCTTCATCAGTGCCATCATGCCGCCAGTTTTGGTGGCCATGGTCCAGTACTATCTGATGGAGCCGGTGGTGGACAAGCTAGAGGAGAAGTTCAAGGTGCCGCGGACGGTCACCATCCTGGTGATTTTTGCCATAGTGACGGTCTTCTTGATCTGGGCTATCAATTCCTTGATCCCGGTCGTGCAGAGCCAGATTGACTCTTTAGTTAAGAACTGGCCCACGATCTGGAAGAATTCGACCAACGCGGTTGATGAACTCCTGCACAGCCCGAAATTCAGCGGTCTGCGCGATTCTCTGCAAAAGCAGATGACTTCTTTGCAGAAGAATTTCGGCAAGAGTATGGGGTCAACCGTCTCCAGCGCCTTGGGCAATTTGACCAGCGCGGTTACCGTGGCGACGGCTGTTTTCACGACCCTAGCCACGGCCCCGTTTTTGCTCTTTTTTATGCTGAAAGATGGGCACAAATTGCGGCCGTTTCTGGTCAAATTCGCACCCCAGCGCTGGGAGCAGGCGACCAGTAACCTGCTTCACGAAGTCAACCAGGCCGTGTCCTCTTACGTGATCGGCCAGGTCTCTGTGGCCATCTGCGTGGGGATTATGTTCTTCATCGGCTACGCGATTATCGGCGAGCCTTACGGGGCAGCCCTGGCGATCTGCGCTGGCTGTTTGAACCTGATCCCTTACTTTGGGACCTTTATCGGTTTGATTCCGGCCTTGATCATCGCCTTGGTGACTAATTTGCCGATGGTGGCGAAGGTTCTTGCCGTCTTCTTCATTGAGCAGATCATCGAAACCCGGGTCATCAGTCCGCTGGTTGTCGGCAACCGTTTGAAGATGCATCCGGCCACGACGATCATTGTCATGCTGGGGGCGGGCTCAGTCTGGGGTCTGTGGGGCGTAGTCGGCGGAATTCCCGCCTACGCGGTGATGAAGATCCTTTTGACCCACATCTACCAGTACTACCGGAAGGTTTCCCACCTCTATGACGACAGTTTCCAGGATGAAGACCAGGCTGAACAAGAAGAAAAGAAAGGAAATAAATGACCAACCATATTGTTTTGTTTGAGCCGGAAATCCCCGACAATACTGGCAATATCGCCAGAACCTGCGCGGGAACCAACACGGTCTTGGACTTGATCGAGCCCTTGGGCTTCCGCTTGGATGACAAGCACCTCAAGCGGGCAGTTCTGGATTACGGCGGTGAAGTCGAAATCCGCCGCCACGATGACCTGCGGGCTTTTCTAGACTCTTTGCCGGACAATGCCGAGATGTACTTGATCTCCAAGTTCTCCAGCAAGTCCTACACTGAGGTCGACTATACGGATGAAAGCAAGGACTACTACTTTGTTTTTGGCCGGGAAACGACCGGCCTGCCGGAAACCTTCATGCGGCAATACGAAGACCGCAATCTCCGCATTCCCATGTCCGACAAGATCCGGGCCTTCAACCTGTCTAATTCGGCAGCAATCGTAATTTTTGAAGCTCTGCGCCAGCAAGGCTTCCCCCACATGGAAAAGTCCCACCACTATGACAACGACAAGCTTAAGGACGACTACAACCGTCCTGGCCGCTACCAGCGGAACCTGCCTAAGCATTAGTGGCTAAAAAGAAATTTATGAGGTAAAATCATGGAATTTAACAAGCAGACCCCAATCATCGTTCGCGCCTTTCACTATGACCTGCTCGATGAACCAGAAGAAAAGAACGAAGTCAACGTGGCTATCCGTCAGGTAGTCGCTACTGGCGAAGACGGCGTTGAAGATGCTGGCGAAGGAGGCGGCTACTACGAAGTAGCCGTTGTCTACGATGTTACGCCAGACGAAGACAACATCATCGAAATCAGCGGGGTCAACACCCAAGTCGTTCAACTTTTAGGATACCACGGCGACGGCCAGGACCTGGACCAGGAAACCTACCGTTTGCTCAGCCGGCCGCTGGTTGAATACATCGAAACCTTGACTTACGAAGTTAGCCAGGTTGCCTTGGACGAACCGATCAACTTGGACTTTGAACCTAATTTCTAAGAATTGAGCAGGTGAAGAAATGCCTCGAAAGAAAAGGCAGGCTAATCGTAAAAATAAAAGTAAAAAGAAAACAGAAGAATCTTTGAGCTGGGTGGTTACCGGGATCGTCTTGATCCTGGTAGCCATTTTGGCGTTATTGCGCTTTGGTTGGCTGGGCAAGGAATTGGCCAACCTCTTGCGGCTTTTGATCGGGGACAGCTACCTTTTAGGCGGCGCCTTTCTGGCTATTTTGGGCCTAGTCATGCTGATTTACGGGCAGCCGCCCCGCTTCGGTTTTAAGCGGACCAGCGGCTTAACTTTGGCTTACCTGGGCCTTTTGTACATCCTGGCCAGCCGTTTTTTCAATGTCAGAAGCGTCCACAGCGAATTTTTGCCCGCCTTCAAGAACGTGATCTTTGAAGAACTAGCCCGGGCCAATATCACCGTCAGCGTCGGCGGGGGCTGGATCGGGAGCTTCCTGTACGGGATCTTCTACCAGCTTTTAGGCCAGATTGGCGGCTTGTTCCTGGCCGTTTTGAACATAATCAGCGGGATTTTGATGTTCTTTGATGTCAAATTCCGCGACTTGGTCACCGCTTTTCAAAAAATCAGCCGCTCCTTCATCCAGCAGAGCAAGGATGGAGCTGGCCAGCTGAAGGAAAAGTATTCTGAATACAGGGAGCAGCAAAGAAAAGAACCCAACAACCGGGAGAAGCTGGCCGACCCTTGGCGGGATAGCGAAGAGACTCAGCCGGCCAAGCCATCCCTGCCGGAAATCCAGGTGGCTGAGCAGCATCCTGACCCGCCGGTTACCCATTCACTGGAACTGGATGACCTGCCCAAGCCCCGTAGCCAGGCTGAAGACGACCAGAAGATGATTTTGGCCGACCAGCAGGTTGACCATGGACTGGACAAGAGCATGGTCAGCTATGATGACAACTACCAGTTCCCGCCCCTATCCCTGTTAAAGGCTGTCCAAGCTAGCGACCAGTCCAGCGACAAGGACAAAATCGGGCAAAACACGGCTATTTTGGAGGAAACCTTCAAGAGTTTCGGGGTGGAAGTCAATGTTAAAAAGGCAATTTTGGGCCCGACCATTACCCGCTACGAAGTCCAGCCAGCCGTCGGAGTCAAGGTCTCCCGGATCGTCAACCTGGCCGATGACTTAGCCCTGGCCCTGGCCGCCAAGGATATCAGAATTGAAGCTCCGATTCCGGGCAAGCCTTATATCGGGATCGAAGTTCCTAACCAGAAGGCCCAGTCCGTAGCCTTTAAGGACGCCATGGAGCACCAGGACCAAAAGGCCAAGGACCATCCTTTGATGGTGCCTTTAGGCAAGGACGTGACCGGTCAGATTATCAGTGCTGACTTGACCAAGATGCCCCACTTGCTGGTAGCCGGGTCAACCGGGTCTGGTAAATCTGTGGCCATTAACACGATTTTGACCAGCATCTTGATGAAGGCCCGGCCGGATGAAGTCAAGCTGGTTTTGATCGACCCGAAGATGGTTGAATTGTCAGTCTACAGCGGAGTACCCCACTTGATGATCCCGGTTGTCACTGACTCCCGCCTGGCTTCCAAGGCCCTGAAAAAAGTCGTCGACGAAATGGAGCGGCGCTACAAGCTTTTTGCTGCCGGCAGCGTCCGCAATATGGGCGAATACAACCGCAAGGTGGCTGAGAACAACAAAGACAGCAGCCGGCCAGTAATGGAGCCTTTGCCGTATATTTTGGTCGTTGTTGACGAATTGAGTGACTTGATGATGGTCGGCGGCCACGACGTGGAAAATTCCATCGTTCGTCTGGGCCAGATGGCCCGGGCCGCCGGTATTCACATGATTTTGGCTACCCAAAGACCGAGCGTGGACGTCATCACTGGTTTGATCAAGGCCAACGTGCCGTCAAGAATCTCCTTTGCCGTCTCCAGCGGGGTCGACTCCCGGACCATTTTGGACCAGGTCGGCGCTGAAAAGCTGCTGGGCAGGGGGGACATGCTCTATTTGCCGATCGGGGCCTCCAAGCCGGAACGGATTCAGGGGGCCTATATCGACGTCGACGAGGTGGAAGCCGTCGTTGACTGGGTCAAGGGCCAGCAAAGCGCTGAATACGACGAGGAAATGATTCCCCAGGCCGGGGATGATGGCGAAAATAGCGATGACGACGTTGACGACGAATACTACCAGCAGGCCGTGGACCTGGTCCGCCACCAGCAGTCAGCCAGCACCTCCATGCTGCAGCGGCGATTCAGAATCGGCTACAACCGGGCTGCCCGCTTGATTGACGAGCTGGAAGAGCACGGGGTAGTCGGCCCGCCGGAAGGCTCCAAGCCGCGCAAGGTGCTTTTGCCGCCTGAAGGACAAGAAGAATAAAAATAATGAACGAAGAAAACATCAGCATTCAAAGCAATCAAAAATTTACCAGCGGCAACCTGGGCTTGTTCGTCCGCCTGCCGCTGACCAAGCACAATATGGCCATGGCTAGCCTGCTCTGCCGTATGCAGATGAACGAAAGTGAGCTCTTTCCAGATCCCGGCGTCCAGCAGGTTGAATTGCAGCAGCGCTACTCTTTCCAGTTTGAAGCAGTAGTGCAGCTTTTTGGCAAGGAAATGATCATTTCCTACCTGGCCAATTTCGTTGAGCCCCAGGAGATCTTGGACCCGGACTACAACTACCGGCAGATAGCGGAAACTTTTGCCGGCCTGGCCACCCGGCCCCTAATTACTCCAAGCTCTGTCCAGCTGGCCCAAAGGCAGCTGGAGGAAGAATACCAGGAGCTCATGGCTGAGCCGAGCAACGCGGCTTTAAGCGCCTTTTTCAACAACTGGTATGCGGATCAGCCCGATTACGCGGCCAGCTTTATTGGCTCAATTGCAGACATTAAGGCTGCCACTAGCCAGGAAGTCCGCCGCTTTGCCGACGCTATCAAGACCCAGGCCAGCTGCGTCTTTGGCCATGTCTATGATGCCCGCCAGGTTAAGCGCCTTTTGCAAAAGAAGCTGCAAGAAGAAAGCTGGCCGGGCCTAGCCTTGGAATTTGGCAGCCGGGACTTGTTGATTCCGGCCCCGGACTTGCGGCTTGAGAAAACAGACGAGCAGGGCAAGCAGCAGACCCAGCTTCTCCTGGGTTATGCCTACAAGGGCCAGCCAAGCCTGCAGGATTTGGCGACCGGGACAGTTTTGCGCCAGTATTTGACCGGAGACCAGTCCTCCCGGCTTTTTAGCAAGGTCAGAGAAGAAAACGGGGCGGCTTACGCGGTGGAAAGCAACTGGTATGCCGACAACGCCCTTTTCTTGGTTAGCGCCGGCCTGGACCCGGACAAATTGGATTTAGCCGGGCAGATTATCGGCAAGGAGATGCAGATGGTGGCAGCCGGCCGGATCGACCCGGGCCTGCTTAAGCAGTCCCGGCAGGCTCTGGCCAACCGCCACTTGCTCAACCAGGACCACGCCAGCTGGCTTTTGGCTAAAGACCTCCGCTATAAGCTCCATGCTGACTACGAGGACTTTGATATGATGGCCGCGGTAAGCCGGGTGACCAGCGGCCGGCTGGCCGACTTTGCCCAAAAGCTGTATCTGAATGAAAGATATGTATTAAAATGATCAAACCAGAAATTATCAGAAAAGATTTCCCTTCCGGCTTCAAGGCCCAGGTGATCCGGCGCAAGGGCTTCAACCAGCGCTTTTTCGGTATTATTGTCGATTTCGGCAGCGCTGATCCTCAGCCTGTGCCCGGCCTGGCCCACTTTTTGGAGCACAAGCTTTTTGCCGCGGAAGAAGGCGACTTGTCCCTGGAATTTGAAAAAATGGGGGCCAGCGTCAATGCTTTTACCGCTTTCAATGAAACCATGTATTACGCCAGCGGGGTCAAGAATGTTGGTCCCATGATCGACCTGCTCTTCAAGCTGGTTGGCCAGCCTTACTTTACCGATGAGAACGTGGCCAAGGAAATCCCCATCATCCAGCAGGAATTAGCCATGTACCAGGATGAGCCTGACTGGATCCTGGGCGACCGGCTCCTGCGAGGCAGCTACGGGGACTGCAACTTGGCCATCGACGTGGCCGGGACCAAGGAATCAATTGCCAGCGTGACTAAGGAAAAGCTCCAGGCGGCATATGATGAAAATTACGTGGCCGCCCGCATGTCCTTTGTTGCCTGCGGAGACTTTACCGACAACCAGGTCAAGACTATTCTGAGGCAGGCCAGGAAACTGTCAGACCAATATTTAAAGACAGGAAGTCCGCAAAAAGAAAGTGACTTAGTGTCCCTTTTGGCCAGCGGCCAAGACTGGGTTTTGCCCGGCGGGGATGTACCCCTGTTCGCGGCAGCCATCCCTTTGCCAAACTTTAAGAAAGTTTTAGCAAGTCGGGATATGAGTCAAATTTTGCTGGAAATCATGCTAGAATCAAAGCTAGGTGCCGCTAGCCACTGGTTCGCCAGTGCCAGAAAAGCCGGCCTGGTCAGCCAGCCCCTTCAGATCAGCGTGACTTATACCCGGCAGGGAGCCTACGCGGTCCTGCTGGGGATGAGCCCGGAAGCAGAAAAGCTGCTTGATCAGATCAAGGCTGAACTGGCCCCAGACAAGCTTTTTACAGCCGATCAGGAAAAAGAAATGCGCCAGCTCTTTGAGATTCACAAAAGAAGCTGGCTGGCCCAAACCGTGCGCAGCCTGGACAATTTATCCGGCTTTGCCGTGGAGATGGCTGAAGAAAGCCTGGATGAGGAAGATCTGTTTGCCAATGTTGAGCAGATGCAGGCCATGAATTTTGCTGATTACCGGGCTTATTGCCAGAAACTTTTCAAAGGCGCCAGCATCAACACGGCCCGCCTGCTTGAGGGGGATGAAGAATGAAGCGAGCACTGATTTTCGGGGCAACCGGCGGCATTGGCCAGGCTATCGCCAGCCGCTTAGCTAAGTCTGGCTGGTCCATGTACCTGCACTGCAACAGCAACTGGGAAGCGGCCAGCAAATTAGCTAAGGCATTGGCCGAAAAGCACCCCTTGCAGGACTTCATGCCGATCAAGCAGGACTTTTTAGCCGGCGATGACCAGCTCAAGGACTTTGCCAGCGGCCTTTTGCCCGTCAACGCGGTCGTTTTTGCCCAAGGGATAACCAACTATGACTTCCTGGGCAGCCAAAGTTCCCAGGTCATTGACCAGATCATCAAGGTCAATTTGGAGAACCCGATCAAGCTGACCAAGTTGTTGGAAAGCCAGCTCTTAAAGCAAGAGCACAGCCGGATCGTCTACCTGGGCTCAGTTTACGGGGGCCAGGGCAGTGCCATGGAGGCTGTCTACAGCGCCACTAAAGGCGGGATTAGCCGCTTTGCCCAGGCCTATGCCCGAGAAGTGGCCGCCAGCCACTTTACGGTCAATGTCGTGGCGCCAGGGGCAGTCAACACGGCCATGAACGCCATGTTTTCCCCGGAAACCTTGAAGGAACTGGCAGAAGAAATTCCCGCCGGCCACCTGGCCAAGCCCAAGGAAATCGCCTACTGGGTTGACTGTCTGCTCAACCCTGAAAGCGACTACCTGACCGGGCAAACGATTTACGTCAGTGGCGGCTGGCTGGAATAGGGCGACACAGGCGGGGCCATTGTGCTATAATTTATAAACGAATTTTAAAGTGATTGAAGAGGTTAATAATGTCAGGCATTGGAGAACAACTACGTAAGGCAAGAGAGGCCAAGGGCCTTTCAATTTCCGATATTGAGAAGGCTACGAAGATCCAGAGCCGCTACCTGGAAGCAATCGAAAACAACGATTTCGACAAGCTGCCAGGCGACTTTTACGTCCGGGCTTTCATCCGCCAGTACGCACAAATCGTTGGCCTGGACGGCAGGGAATTGCTGAGCCAGTACCAAGGCGAAGTCGCAAATGAAGTCAGCCAGCCAGAAGAAAGTCCGGCCCAAGAAGTTCATGAGGAGGCTCATGAAGAAGAAACAGCTCCAGCAGAGCCGGTTGAAACTAATCCGGCCAGAATCAGTGCCAGCCGGCCAGCCAAGCGGGAAGTTACCGAAGAAGCTCCTAAGGACGCTAAGTGGCGCAAGCTTGTGCCCCGCCTGGCCCTGGGCTGCGGGATTGCCCTCCTGCTTTTGATCGGGGGGATGGCCTTTGCCAACATGAAGAAGACCGGGTCAAGCAGCCAGAAGGAAAATGCTGGCTCCAGCGTCACCATCACTTCCAAGAAGGCTTCCAGCAAGAAGAGCTCATCTGCTTCTGCTTCATCTAAGAAAAAGAAGACCAGCTCAATCAAGGTTGCTTCACTTGGCGGCTCAAGCTACCGGGTAACTGGCATCAAGTTCAGCACTCCTTTGGTAGTCCGGTCAAGCAAGCAAAACATCTACTACTACGTTTCCGTTGACAACGTGATCACCAACCAGGGGACCCTGCAAAGCGGTGAAAAGCACACGGAAACTGTCAAGAAGGGGCAAACTTTGATCGTTTACCTGGGGACTGACACTGGCGTGACTGTAACTGTTGGCGGCAAGAAGATTCCGTTCACTCCAATCAACGGCACGACCCGTTTGACCATCTACCTGGGTGACAGCTCTGCTTCAGCATCAAGCAGCTCTGCGGCAAGCCGCACGACTGCCAACACCAGTACCAGCACGAGCTACAGCAGCCGGGCAAGTTCTAGTGTGCAAAGCTCAGCTTCTAGCCGGCCAGCTGCTTCCAGCTCCAGCGCTAAATCAAGCTCTCAAGCTTCATCCAGAGCTGCCTCAAGCACCCAGTCATCAGCCGCGCCATCATCATCTGCCGCTTCCAGCAGCAAGCAATAAGAGAAGAATGATCTTTAAGTCTGAAAAGTGAGGAATTTAAAGCAATGAATTTACCAAATAAACTGACTGTTTTCCGAATCTTCTTGATTCCTGTCTTCATGATCCTGCTGATCGTCCAATGGCCAGCCGGCTCATTCGCCCTGGCAGGGACTGAAATTCTGTGGAGCCGGGTGGTGGCCATGATCGTCTTTGCCGTTGCTTCCGCAACCGACTGGTTTGACGGTCACATCGCCCGGTCCCGGGGACTGGTAACCAATTTTGGTAAGTTTGCTGACCCGTTGGCTGACAAGATGCTGACCATGACGGCTTTCATCTTCATGGTTGAGTTGAACCTGGCTCCGGCCTGGGTTGTAGCCATCATCGTCTGCCGGGAACTGGCTGTTACCGGCCTGCGCCTGATCGTGGTTGAAAACAACGGCAAGGTTATGGCCGCAGCCATGCCTGGCAAGATCAAGACCACCTGCCAGATGCTGTCAATCATCTTCCTGCTCTTTGGCGACATCTTCCACCTGGGTACCATCCTGCTCTACCTGGCTTTGATCTTCACGATCTACTCTGGCTACGACTACTTCCATTCTTCATGGGACGTCTTCAAGGGCTCAATGTAAGCATTTAGAAAATCACTATTTTTTTAAAAATGAGTATCAGCGAGGTACTCATTTTTTATTTTTTAAGTCAGTTTAAGGAAAAAAGGGATTTTTTCTTGTACTAGTAAGTGGAGGAGAAATAATTTGAACGTTAGTTCGGATTTTTCTTGCTTTTTACCTGGCCTTCAAAGTATAATATTTATTAGTAAGTTTCCAGGAGGGAAAAAATTTGGCTAAAGATGAAAAACAAGCTGCTCTTGAAGCGGCTTTAAAGAAAATTGAAAAGAACTTCGGTAAAGGCGCGGTCATGCGGATGGGCGAGAAGGTCGACACCCAGATCTCGACTGTTCCGTCAGGCTCACTGGCCCTGGACGCGGCCCTGGGCGTGGGCGGCTACCCGCGGGGCCGGATCGTGGAAATCTACGGTCCGGAATCTTCCGGTAAGACGACCGTTGCCCTGCACGCCGTAGCTGAAGTGCAGAAGCGGGGCGGCACGGCTGCCTACATCGACGCGGAAAATGCCATGGACCCGGCTTACGCGGAAGCCTTGGGCGTTGATATCGATCAGTTGATCCTGTCTCAGCCAAACACTGGGGAAGAAGGGCTGCAAATCGCGGACACCTTGATTTCCAGCGGGGCCATTGACATTGTCGTGGTCGACTCCGTTGCCGCCCTGGTGCCGCGGGCTGAAATTGAAGGCGAAATGGGTGACTCCCACGTCGGCCTGCAGGCCCGCCTGATGAGCCAGGCCCTGCGCAAGCTCTCCGGGACGATTGCCAAGACCAAGACCATTGCCATTTTCATCAACCAGATCCGGGAAAAGGTCGGCGTCATGTTCGGCAATCCCGAAACCACTCCAGGTGGCCGGGCTTTGAAGTTCTACTCAACCATCCGGCTGGAAGTCCGCCGGGCTGAACAGATCAAGCAGTCCACCAACGTTATCGGTAACCGGGTCAAGATCAAGGTGGTCAAGAACAAGGTTGCCCCGCCATTCAAGGTAGCTGAAGTCGACATCATGTACGGGCAGGGGATCTCCCAGTCCGGCGAACTGCTGGACATGGCCGCTGACCAGGACATCGTTGACAAGGCAGGGGCCTGGTACTCCTACCATGGCGAAAAGATCGGCCAGGGCCGAGAAAACGCCAAGAAGTACCTGGAAGAGCACCCGGACATCTACGAGGATATCCAGACCCAGGTCCGCAAGGCTTACGGGATCGATGCCGAATCTCTGGAAGAAAAGGAAAATCCGGAGAAGGTCAAGGAGCAGCGGGCTAAGAAGGCAACTCCTGCCGAAGAGAAGCAAGATGAAGTTGCAAGTCCGGAAAAGACTGATAAATAGGCCATTTTTGGCCAATAGAAAGATTGCCAGCAGAAGCTTGGCAGTCTTTTTTGTTTCCGCAAATGCAGCTAAGGAATTGACTTGACCAAAAATGTAACATATGATTAGTAATGTGTGAATAATTCTAAATACAAAGGCGACGTAACTTATGATGAATAATACTATATTTTTTCTCGCAACAGTCGCTGTAATTTTTCTTATTTCACTTGTCGTGGGATGCCTAATTGGTTATGCCATCCGGAAGAATGCCTGGGAAACCAAGGCGGAAAATGCCCGGCAGAGCGGGGAGGCGATTTTGGCCAAGGCGAAAGCCGAAGTCGAAGTCGCCAAGGCCGAGGTTCAGGCGCAGAAGCAGGCCGCTGAAGCCGTTAAGCGGGATGCTGAAACGGAGAAGAAGGCCAAGATCCTGGAGGCCCAGGAAGAAATTAGGGATTACCGGCAGAAGGTTGAAGACGAGCTGAACGGGCGCCGCGATGAAGCGGCCCGCAAGGAAAACCGCCTTCAGCAGAAAGAAGATACCCTGGATCACCGCAGCAGCCTGCTCGATGACCGGGAGAGACAACTCACACAAAGGAAAGACCAAATCAAACAGCAGGAGGAAAAAGCTGCTGGTTTGCTGGAAGAAGCGCACGGGCTGGTCGAGAAGCAGAATGACAAGCTGCTGGAAATCTCCCGCTTAGACGAAGAAGAGGCCAGGAAGATCGTCTTGGCCCAGGTCTCCGACCACCTGACCAAGGAGAAGGCGGAGCTGATTCGGGCTAACGAGGAAGAAATCAGTGCCAGAGCCGACCGCTTTGCCCACCAAATCATCGTGGATGCCATCCAGAGCAGCGCGGCGGATACAGTCGCGGAAACGACCGTGTCAGTCGTGGACCTGCCAAACGATGACATGAAGGGGCGGATTATTGGCCGTGAAGGCCGGAACATCCGCTCTTTTGAAGCCATGACCGGGGTTGACCTGATCATTGACGATACGCCAAAGACGGTCACCTTGAGCGGCTTTGACTCCATCAGACGGGAAGTGGCCAAGCGGGCCCTGCAGAAACTGATCAAGGACGGGCGGATTCATCCGGCCCGGATCGAAGAGATGGTTGACAAGGCGCGCAAGGAAGTCAACGATGATATTTACGAGGCTGGTGAAAGTGCCTTGATGGAACTGGGCATCCACCGGATGAACCCAGAACTGGTCAAGATCCTAGGCCGGCTGAAGTACCGGACTTCCTATGGCCAGAATGTGCTGGCGCACTCGATTGAAGTTGGGAAGCTGGCCGGGACCATGGCAGCTGAACTTGGTTTGGATGAAAAATTAGCGGTTCGCGCGGGATTATTACACGATATTGGCAAGGCAATCGACCACGATATCGAAGGCTCCCACGTAGAAATCGGTGTTGAATTGACCCGGAAATACCATGAACCGGACCTGGTGGTCAACGCGATCGCTGCCCACCACGGCGACGTGCCAAAGCTCTCCTTCATCGCTGACCTGGTCGTGGCGGCGGATACGATTTCCTCCGCCCGGCCTGGGGCAAGAAGCGAAAGCTTGGAGAACTACATCCGCCGCTTGACGGAACTGGAAGACATTGCTGGCAGCTATGACGGCGTCAAGCAGGCATATGCCATCCAGGCCGGCCGGGAAGTCCGCGTAATGGTTGAGCCAGGCAAGATCTCAGATGATGAGACCACGGTTTTGGCCCACGAAATCCGGGACAGGGTCGAGGAAGAACTCGATTACCCGGGCAATATCAAGATAACCGTAATACGGGAGAAACGTGCCGTGGCTGTTGCCAAATAATAGGGAAAGTCCAGATTGAATTCTGGACTTTTTTGTTAGCATTTGGCAAATCGCCTTAAAGCCCGGTATAATTAATTCAACTAGACTCAGAAAGCAGAATTCCATGTTTAAGATTATCGTTGACCTTTTTTTACTGGTGATCATCCAAGTGGCGATCACGCCTTTCATCCGGCGCCTGGCCTTTGTCCTGGGGGCAGTGGACAATCCTAACGCCCGCCGGGTCAACAAGAAGCCCATGCCGACTATCGGGGGGCTGGGGATTTTCGTGACTTACAATATCGGGACTTTCATCTTGCTCAGAGAGCAGTTTCCGACCCACGAGCTCTTTGCCCTTTTGCTGGCGTCCAGCGTGATCGTCTTGACCGGGATGATCGATGATATTTTAGAACTCAAGCCCAGGCAAAAAATGGGCGGGATCTTCATCGCGGCCATGATTACCTACTTTTTGGCTGAAATCCGGATGACAGAGCTGAATATTCCTTTTACCGGCCAGACCATCAATTTGCCCTGGTATCTCAGCCTGCCGATCACCATCTTCTGGATCCTGGCCTTGACCAACGCGGTCAACTTGATTGACGGCTTGGACGGCCTGGCGGCTGGTGTGTCCTGCATCTCCCTTTTGACCATGGGGATTGTCGGTTACTTCTTCTTGCGCAACCAGGGCCTGTACGTGCCGATCGCCTGCTTTATGCTGGCGTCCTGCCTCATGGGCTTTTTGCCATACAACTTCAATCCGGCCAAGATCTTTTTGGGAGACACCGGGGCCCTTTACCTGGGCTTCATGATTTCAGTCTTAGCCTTGAAGGGCTTGAAGAACGTGACCTTTATTTCTCTTTTGGTGCCGGTCATCATCTTAGGCGTACCGATCTCTGATACGGTCTACGCCATGATCCGCCGCAAGTTGAACAAGAAACCGATTTCCCAGGCGGACAAGCATCACCTCCACCATCAGCTGATGAACCTGGGCTTGACCCAAAGACAGACGGTGCTGGTGATTTACGCTCTGTCTTTGATCTTCTCCTTCGTTTCCATGCTCTTCCTCTTATCGCCGATCTGGGCCATGGCTCTCTTGCTGGTCGGCCTCTTGATCGCCGTTGAGCTTTTTGTGGAATCGATCGGCCTTTTGGGCGAAAAATACAAGCCCCTCAGCCACTTGATTAACCGCCTGGTTCTGCATAGCACCCACACTAAGGAGCCAAACGTTGAAGTCTGGCACCAGGGCGAGGCCAAGCCCCAGAAGTGGCAGGAGCGGTCCAAGGGCGGTCATAAGCCTGAAGATAAAAAGGCTTCTGGTAAAAATAGCGATAAAAAACAATAAAGCTGAAGAGATAAAAGAAATGACCAAGCAGAATTTGCTTGGTCATTTTTGGTTAGAATCTTTTTTCCCCGCTTTTAACGGGAATTTCGTTATAGCGCTGATCGCCCTTGATCAGGTCGGGTTCCCGGTTTAAGAGCTCGGTCAAATCGCTGATAAAGGGGTCAAGCTGGTCCAGGTCGAGGTAGACGGAAATGGTGATGTTTACGCCATATTCAGTGCCGGCAACGAAGACCTCTTTTCCCTTGAGGAAGTGGTCGACCTTGTCATAGCGGTTGTAGGGGATGGTAAAAATCAATTCCTGCTGCTTAACCCGCTTAACGATGCCGATGGCTTCAGCTGCCTCGCTGACGCTAGAAGAGTATGCCCGGATGAGGCCGCCAGCTCCTAATTTGATTCCGCCGAAGTACCGGGTCACGACGACGGCGACATTCTTTAAGCCCATCAATTGCAGGGTCTTTAATTCCGGCACCCCGGCCGTGCCAGCGGGTTCGCCGTTGTCGCTGCTTTTGACCCGGTCATCGTTAATGCCCAAGGTATAGGCATAGGTATTGTGGGTGGCGTCATGGTACTTTTTGCTGGTCGCGGCGATGAAATCCCGGGCCTCATCTTCAGTCTGAACCCGGGCAAAAGTCGCGATAAAGCGGCTCTTCTTGATGACCAGCTCATGCTGGCCATTTTCTTTGATTGTTAAAAAATCTGCTTCTTTTGACAAAAAATCATCCCTTTTTGGTGTATTAGTTAGTGGAGGCGAAAAAAGTGACAGAAGAAAAAGAATCTCTGGCCGGCCGCCAATGGCTGGTTGACAAAGTGGATAATAGCATAAAAGAGGGGCAGACGGCAATTCCCGCCATCAAAAATGGCATCTGCCAGCGCTGCGGCAGCTCCTGCTGGGCCCGCCTGCCGTCGGGATTTTTGTATTGTCGTGCATGCGTGGGCCTGGGCCGGCTGGATGAGGGCAAGCTTTTGGTCCGCCAGGCCGCCGGCGGTCATTACCCGGCCAGGGCGGGGATGACCTGGACGGGGCAGCTGCAAGAGCGCCAGGAGGGCGTGAGCCGCTTTTTGCTGGAAAAATTTGCCGCTAAAGAGGACTGCTTGGTTGAGGCCGTGACCGGGGCGGGAAAGACGGAGATGATTTTTCCTTTATTGGCTGAGGCTTTTAGCCGCGGCTGCCGGGTGGCAATCGCCACGCCCAGAATCGACGTGGTTAATGAGCTTTACCCCCGCTTAGTAGCCGCTTTTGGGGAAGTTGAGATCGGTAAGTACCACGGCCGGGAGGAAAAGCAGCCTGCCAATGAGCAGCTGGTCATCTGCACGACCCACCAGCTGCTTAAGTACTACCAGGCTTTTGACCTTTTGATCATTGACGAGATCGATTCTTTCCCATATGCCGGCAATCCCCAGCTGCATTTCGCCGCGGGCAATGCCGTTAAAAAGACGGGCAGCCGGGTCTTTTTGACGGCCACGCCGCCGGAAGACCTGGTGAAAGCAGCCAAGCAGGGGAAACTAGCCATCGTTAGGCTCAACCGTCGCTTTCACGGCTATCCCTTGCCCGTGCCCCGGCTTGACTTGTACGTTAAACCCTTTTTGACCAAGGGCCGCCTGCATCCCAAATTAGCCAGGCGGATTAAAATGGCGGCCAAAAGCGGCCACCCCCTCCTGGTCTTTTTGCCCAGAATTTCCCAGATGCCCCAGTATTTTTCCGCTGTTAAAAAGCTCCTGCCCAATTCGCGCCTGGCGACTGTTTACGCCCAGGACCTGGACCGGCTGGAGAAGGTGGAAAAATTCCGAAAAGGGGACCTGGACCTGCTTTTGACGACCACGATCTTGGAGCGGGGGGTGACATTCAAGCATGTCTGGGTGATTATCGTGGCGGCTGATGATGAGATTTATTCCGCCGCCAGCCTGGTCCAGATCGCCGGCCGGGTAGGCAGAGACAAGCAGGACCCGGACGGGCTGGTACTTTTTTGCTACCGGCGCTACAGCCGGCAGATCAGAAGCGCGGTCAAGCAGATTAAGGAGATGAACCGGGGATGAGCCTTTGTCTTTTTTGTGACCAGCCTTTTACCGAAGACCTGGATATCAGGCGCCTGCTTTTGCCGGGCAAAAGCAAGCCTTCCTGCCTGTGTCCATCTTGCCGAAAGCAGTTTGAAGCAATTGGCCCTGCCTTTTGCCCCCAGTGCGGCCGCCGGCAGGATAATGGGAAAATCTGCCAGGACTGCCAGAAGTGGCGGCGGATCTACCAGGGGAATTTTTTGCAAAGCCAGGCTGTCTACTGCTATAATCAAGCCTTTCACGACTTGATGGTCCGTTACAAGCGCTATGGGGATTATCTGCTCTGCCAAGTCTTGCAGGAATTGGCGGCCCCTGCCGTTAAAAAATTAGCAGCTGACTACTTCGTCCCTGTCCCGACTTCACCTGAACACCGGAAAAAGCGGGGCTATGACACGGTCTGGGAAATTTTTAATCCCCTTTTGCCCTTGACGCCCCTTTTAGCCAAAAAGGCTGGGGCCGGGGCCCAGGGAGAAAAGGATAAAAAAGCCCGGATGCAGGCCAAGCAAAATTTCTTTTTAAATCCGGAATTTGGGGGTACAATAACGGGCAAGATCATCCTTTTGGATGACATTTACACCACAGGCCGAACACTTTACCATGCGCGCGACGCGATTGAAACGGCTTTTCCTGAATGCCAGGTCGAAAGTTTTTCAATTAGTCGCTAAATATTTTCACAAAGCGCTTTCAAATTTGGTATAATATGGGTGTAAGGAAACCGCGCAAGCGGGAAAGGAGATAATTATTATGTTAAAGTACAATGTTCGTGGCGAAAATATTGAAGTCACTGAAGCTTTGAGAGACTATGTTGAAAAGCGCTTGACCAAGTTGGAAAAGTACTTTGATTTGAGCCAGGACGTAATCGCTCATGTAAATCTGAAGGTATACCGTGACCACTCAGCTAAGGTTGAAGTTACTATCCCGCTTCCATACCTGGTATTGAGAGCTGAAGAAACTACGGATGACATGTACCGTAGCATTGACTTTGTTTCCGAAAAGCTTGAACGCCAAATCAGAAAGTACAAGACCCGCGTCAACCGCAAGAGCCGTGAAAAGGGCGTTGAAGAATTCTTCATCCCTGAAGAAGCTCCGGTTGAAGAGGAGAAGGAAGAAAAGGCTCCAATGTTCAAGATCGTCCGCAACAAGCGGGTTAACTTGAAGCCAATGGACCCAGAAGAAGCTATCTTGCAAATGGACATGCTGGAACACGACTTCTTCGTCTTCCAAGACGCTGAAACCAACGGCACTAGCGTGGTTTACCGCCGTAACGACGGCAGCTACGGCTTGATTGAAACTAACGAATAGTTTCGCCGCTTATCCAACTGAATACTAAGGCTATAAGCCAGGCAGGGCACGATAACTATTGTGCCCTGCTTATTTTTGTAGATTATTTTAATTTTTGGCATTTACATGTTAAAATTATTCTGTGATTTTAGACTAAATATCAGAATTAAGGACGATTAGATGGCAAACATTTTAAAGAAGTTATACAACGCTGATAAAAGAGAACTTAAGCGTTTTGAAAAAATTGCTGACCAAGTAGAGTCATACGCTGACCAAATGGCTGCTCTCTCTGACGAAGAATTGCAGGCCAAGACGCCGGAATTCCGGAGCCGGATTGAAAAGGGCGAAAGCCTGGATGACCTGCTGCCGGAAGCCTTTGCTGTATCCCGGGAAGCTTCCAAGCGGGTTCTGGGCCTGTACCCATTCCGCGTGCAGATCCTCGGCGGGATTGCCCTGCACCGGGGCAACATTGCCGAAATGATGACCGGTGAAGGTAAGACCTTGACGGCCACCATGCCAGTTTACCTTAACGCTTTGTCTGGCAAGGGCGTGCACGTTGTTACTGTCAACGAATACCTGTCCAGCCGTGACGAAACTGAAATGGGCCAGCTCTACCGCTGGCTGGGTTTGACGGTCGGCTTGAACGTCAGCACCATGTCTCCGGAAGAAAAGCGGGAAGCTTATGCCTGCGACGTAACTTACTCAACCAACTCTGAACTGGGCTTTGACTACCTCCGGGACAACATGGTTGTTTACAAGGAACAAATGGTGCAGCGTCCGCTTAACTACGCCATCATCGACGAAGTTGACTCCATCTTGATTGACGAAGCGCGGACGCCTTTGATCATTTCCGGTGAAGCTGAACAAGCCAACGCCGACTACGTCCGGGCTGACCGCTTCGTCAAGAAGCTGGTTGAAGACAAGAGCGACAACGACGCCGATGACGATGAAGACCACGGCGACTATAAGATCGACTGGCCAACCAAGACCATTTCCCTAACCAGAACCGGGATCCAGAAGGCCTGCGACCACTTCGGCCTAAAGAACCTTTACGACGTTGAAAACCAGAAGCTGGTTCACCACATCGACCAAGCCCTGCGGGCTAACTACATCATGCTCAAGGACATCGACTACGTGGTTCAAGATGGTGAAGTCTTGATCGTTGACTCCTTTACCGGCCGTGTTATGGAAGGCCGCCGCTACTCAGATGGCCTGCACCAGGCCATCGAAGCCAAGGAAGGGGTTAAGATCCAGGAAGAATCCCAGACTCAGGCCACGATTACTTACCAGAACTACTTCAGAATGTATAAGAAGCTGGCTGGGATGACCGGTACGGCCAAGACGGAAGAAGAAGAATTCCGTGAAATCTACAACATGGAAGTCATCACCATCCCGACCAACCGGCCAGTCATCAGACAGGACATGCCTGACCTGCTCTACCCGACCCTGGACTCCAAGTTCAAGGCCGTGGTTGATGAAATTAAGGAGCGGCACGCCAAGGGCCAGCCAATCCTGGTCGGCACGGTGGCCATTGAATCTTCAGAACGCTTGAGCCACATGCTGGATAAGGAACACATCCCGCATGCCGTCTTGAACGCCAAGAACCATGCTAAAGAAGCAGCCATCATCATGAATGCCGGCCAAAGAGGGGCAGTTACGATTGCCACCAACATGGCCGGGCGTGGGACTGACATCAAGCTGGGGCCTGGCGTCAAGGAACTGGGCGGTTTGGCCGTAATCGGGACTGAAAGACACGAATCCCGCCGTATCGACAACCAGTTGCGGGGCCGGTCCGGCCGGCAGGGTGACCCGGGCTACACCCGCTTCTACCTGTCTTTGGAAGACGACTTGATGAAGCGCTTTGGGGGCGACCGGGTCAAGGACTTCCTTGACCGCTTGTCTGACAATGATGACGACAAGGTTATCGAAAGCCGCTTGATCACCCGCCAGGTTGAATCAGCCCAGAAGCGGGTTGAAGGGAACAACTACGACACCCGTAAGCAGACCCTGCAATACGACGACGTTATGCGGATCCAGCGTGAAATCATCTACAAGGAACGGATGCAGGTTATCGATGAGCAGCAGTCCTTGAAGAGTGTCTTGATGCCGATGATCCACCGGACTATCGACCACCAAGTGGACATGTTCACCCAAGGCGACCGGTCGACTTGGCGCCTGGACTCCTTGCGCGACTTCATCGTGTCCAGCCTGGCCAGTGAAGAATACGTTGATTCAGAAATCGACTTCAAGACCTTCATGCCAGATGCCCTTAAGCAGCAGCTTTACCAGCTGGTTGAAGACAACTACCAGGAAAAGGAAGCTGCCCTGGCTGATCCGGAACAAATGCTGGAATTTGAAAAGGTGGTTATCCTCCGCGTGGTTGACGAACACTGGACCAACCACATTGACGCCATGGACCAATTGCGGCAGTCAATCGGCCTGCGGGGCTATGGCCAGCTGAACCCGCTGGTTGAATACCAGGACTCCGGCTACAACATGTTTGAAGAAATGATCAGCGACATCGAGTTTGACGTGACTCGCCTCTTCATGAAGGCTCAGATCAGAAACAACTTGAGTCGGTAATAAATCAGCAAAGAGGGGGCTCCCGCCCCCTCTTTTTGGTTATAATGTAGTAAACAAAAAGAGTATTTTTAGCAAAGGAAAAAGACAATGGAAATTAGTGAAATTCAAAATGCTTTAGACGAGTTGCGGACCCGGCTTAACCACTTCAGGGGGTCTCTTTGACTTCGATAATATTAGCGAAAGCATTGAAATCAACGAAGCTAAGATGGCGGAACCGGGCTTTTGGGACAATCAGGAAAAGGCCCAGAAATTGATCAGTGAGACCAACCTGCTCAAGGAAAAGCGGGACTCCTTCCTGGCCTTGGAAAAAGACCTGACCGATGAAGAAACGGCCTTGGAATTGCTGCGCCTGGAAGCAGACGAAGACCTGCAACAGGACACCGAGGACCAGCTGGCCAAGCTGCAGGAAGAATTCCACCAGTATGAACTGAACCTGCTCTTGTCAGGCGAGTACGATGACCATAACGCCTTGATGGAAATCCACCCGGGGGCCGGCGGCACCGAAGCCATGGACTGGGGGAACATGCTGCTGCGGATGTACCAGCGCTATTGCGACTCCCGCGGCCTTAAGTTTGAAGTCAACAACTTTGAACCAGGTGATGAAGCTGGCTTAAAGAGTGTCAGTGTCCGGATTTCCGGCAAGAATGCCTACGGGCTGCTGAAGTCTGAACATGGCGTTCACCGCCTGGTCCGGATTTCGCCTTTTGACTCAGCCAAAAGACGGCACACTTCTTTTGCCTCGGTTGAAGTTATCCCCGAAGTCGATGACTCCATTGAAATCGACATTGACCCAAAGGATCTCAGAATTGACGTCTACCGGTCATCCGGGGCGGGCGGCCAGCACATCAACAAGACGTCTAGTGCCGTCCGGATCACCCACATCCCAACCGGGATCGTGACGACTTCCCAGGCCCAGCGGTCCCAGTTCCAGAACCGGGACACGGCCATGAATGAAATGCGGGCCAAGCTTTTCCACCTGGAAGAAGAAAAGAAGCGCAAGGAAAAGGCGGCCCTGAAGGGCGAGCAATTGGACATTGCCTGGGGCTCACAGATCCGCTCTTACGTCTTCCACCCATACAGCATGGTCAAAGACCACCGGACCGGCTACGAAACCGCCGATGTGGGCGGGGTGATGGACGGGAAGCTGGATCCCTTTATTTACGCATATCTTCAGTGGCGTTTGAGCCAGGAGAATCCAGAATAAGAGGAAAAATATGTCATTTACCACGATAGTACTACTGGTTTTGGCGGCCGTAGTCGCCCTGGCCCTGCTCTCGGTTTTCTTCAAGGCCTTGATCGCCTTGCTGCCGGTGGGCCTGGTTGTAATTTTGCTGTTATGGCTCTACTACCGCTTTTACTGGCGGAAAAAATACCAGCTGCCCAGCCGGCCGGAGACCGACTGGTTCAAGGCAAGCCAGGCAGATCCGGAGCGGCCGCGGAAACAGGCGCAAGATGTGACAGTGCGAGATGTTGATGATAGTGAGGCACATGATGACGAACATGGTAAAACTAACTGAGCTCATTAAAGATAATTCCAACCTGCGGGTTCTGCAGGGGCAGGAACGCGTGGCTGGCAAGAAGATTAAGGTTTCTGACGTTTACCGGCCGGGACTGGAACTGAGCGGCTACTTTGACTTTTACCCGGCCGACCGGGTCCAACTTTTGGGCAGAACGGAAATCTCCTACGCTGCCCGGCTGGATCACGACCTGCGCCGGAAAGTTTTTGAAAAAATCTGCCAGAAAGAAACTCCTTGCCTGCTGGTTTCCCGCAACCTGCCGGTGCCAGCTGAACTGAAGGAGGCGGCAGAAGCAGCCGGGACTCCGATCTTGATTTCCAATGACACCACGACCTACTTGATGAGCATGATCACCCAGTACCTGGCCGTGAAGCTGGCTGAAAGAAGCAGCTTCCACGGGGTCCTGGTTGAAGTCTTCGGGATGGGGGTTCTCTTGACCGGGGAATCCGGGGTCGGCAAATCTGAAACCGCCCTGGCCCTGGTTCAGCACGGCCACCGCTTGATTGCTGACGACCGGGTGGACGTCTACCAAAGAGACCATGAGACCGTGGTTGGGGAAGCTCCCCGCATTTTGAAGCACTTGATGGAAATCCGGGGGATCGGGATTATTGACGTCCTCAAGCTCTTCGGGATTGGGGCCATCAAGGACGAAACCGAAATTTCCCTGGTCATCAACCTAACCAACTGGGACTCCAAGGCTAACTACGACCGCCTGGGCTTCCAGGAAAACACCCGGATCATCTGCGGGATCGCGGTTCCCCAGGTTACCATCCCAGTCAAGGTCGGCCGGAACATGGAAAACATCGTGGAAGTGGCCGTCATGAACTTCAGAGCCAAGGCCATGGGCTTTGACGCGGCCAAGACTTTTGACGAAAACCTGACCAGCTTGATCGCGGAAAATACTGAAGAAGAAAAGCGGGGTGAAGACGACTAGTGACTTTAGCACTGAATCCAATCGCCTTCAGTATCGGCGACATTCATGTCCGCTGGTATGGAATCATCATCGCCTGCGGGATCCTGCTGGCCACCTTCATGTCGATCAGAGAAGGGCAAAGACGGCAGATCATGAGCGACGATTTCATCGACCTGCTCTTGTGGGGCGTGCCGATCGGCTTTATCGGGGCCCGGATCTACTATGTCATTTTTGAATGGGGCTACTTCTCCCAGCACCCGGATGAAATTATCGCCATCTGGAACGGGGGGATCGCCATTTACGGGGGCTTGATCGCCGGGGCGATTGTCCTTTTGACCTTCTGCTACCGGCGCTTCTTGCCGCCATTTCTTGTCCTGGACATCGTGGCGCCGGGTGTGATGGCGGCCCAGGTCCTGGGCCGGTGGGGCAACTTCATGAACCAGGAGGCCCACGGGGCCAAGTGCAGCCTGCAGTATCTGCAAAATCTCCACTTGCCCCAGTTCATCATCGACCAGATGTACATTAATGGCAGCTACTACAAGCCGACCTTCTTGTATGAATCCTTCTTCAACCTGATCGGCCTGATCATCATCCTTTCCCTGCGCCACAAGAAGCACCTCTTCAAGCAAGGGGAAGTCTTCATGTTCTACCTGGCCTGGTATTCCGTGGTCCGCTTTTTCGTGGAAGGGATGCGGACGGACAGCCTCTATATCTTCGGAGTCATCCGGGTTTCCCAGTCCCTCAGCCTCCTGCTTTTAATCGCTGTGGTTATTTTATTCGTCTACCGGCGTGTCAAAGTCAAGCCAAAGTGGTATCTTGAAGGAAGCGGTTTAAAATATCCATACGAGAGGTAGAAAAAATGACAAAAATTTCCGTTTTAGGCGCCGGTTCCTGGGGGTCAGTCCTAGCCTCCATGCTGGCTGACAACGGCCACGAGGTGGCCCTTTACGCCCACCGGCAAGTTATTGCTGATGAGATCAACCAAGACCACACTAACTTGCACTACATGAAGGACTGGACCTTGAACCCCAGCGTTTGGGCCAGCACCGACATGGGGCAGGTTCTGAAAGACTGTGACATTATCCTCTTTGCCGTGCCGACTAGCGCAATCCGGTCAGTGGCTAAAGCAGTCCGGCAAGTCTTGGACGAAAATGGCCGCCAGCCTTACCTGGTTTCAGCCACCAAGGGGATTGAGCCAGGGACTAAAAAGCTGGTTTTGCAGATTTTTAAAGACGAAATTTACCCGGACGGCTTTGACAAGATGATCGTCCTGTCTGGTCCCAGCCACGCGGAAAACACCGCCCAAAAGGACTTGACGGCCATCACCCTGGCTTCAACCAGTCTGGATAACGCGGCCAAGATGCAGAAGATCTTTTCCAATGACTACGTCCGCTTTTATACCAGCAACGACCCAATCGGGGTCCAAGTCGGCGGGGCCGTGAAAAACGTCATCGCCATCGCGGCCGGGATCCTGGCGGGCCTGGGCTATGGGGACAATGCCAAGGCAGCCTTGATGACCCGGGGCCTGGCGGAAATCACCCGCCTGGGGGTGGCTTTTGGCGGCCAGCCTTGGACCTTCAGCGGCCTGTCCGGGATCGGCGACTTGATCGTCACTTGTACATCCGTTAACTCCCGGAACTGGCGCTGCGGCTACCAGCTGGGCCAGGGCAAGCCCTTGGATGAGGTTTTGGCCAACATGGGCCAGGTAGTTGAAGGGGCCACGACCGTCAAGGCTGTGCACGAAATCTGCGCTAAGTATTCTTTAGACATGCCGATTTCAGCTTCCATCTACAAGGTTCTCTATGAGGGGGCTAAGATTGACGATGAGATCAAGCTGATGATGAGCCGGCAGATGGGACCGGAAATCAGAATCTAAAAAGACTTGCAATCTTTGCAAAATCCTGTATCATATTACTTATAAAAAGTAAGTAACAAGGAGGCTGTTTATGACCAAAGAAGTTGACGTAGTAATCATTGGTGCCGGTCCAGCCGGGATGACGGCGGCAGTTTACGCGGCCCGGGCCAACCTGAAGACGGTCCTCTTAGACCGGGGGATTTACGGAGGGCAGATGAACAATACTGCCGACATCGACAATTACCCGGGCTTTGTGGAAGTCCAGGGGCCGGAACTGGGTGAAAAGATGTACCAGACCGTGCAAAATGCCGGGGCCAGCTATGAATATGGCGATGTCCAGGCCGTTAAGCTGGAAGGTGACTACAAGCGGGTGATTACCGACAGCGAGGAATACCTGGCTCCAGCCGTAATCATCGCGACAGGATCTGAGCACAAGCACTTGAACGTGCCGGGTGAGGAAACTTATTCCGGCCATGGTGTTTCTTACTGCGCCGTCTGCGATGCAGCCTTCTTCAGAGATGAAGACGTGACTGTGATTGGCGGGGGCGACTCAGCCATCCAGGAAGGGCTCTACCTGGCCCAGTCTGCCAAGTCAGTCACGGTCGTTCACAGAAGAGACCAGCTGCGGGCCAAGCCGGAACTGCAGGAGAAGGCCTTCAAGCACCCGAAGATTAAGTTCGTCTGGAACGCCTTGACTGAAGAAATCGTCGGCGAAGACGGCAAGGTCAGCGGGATCCGCTACAAGGACAAGGTCAGCGGGGAAGAAAAGGAATTTGCCACTAAGGGCGTCTTCATTTACGTTGGCGTTTTGCCAGTGACTAAGGCCCTGGAAGGCCTGGACATCTTGGATGAAAACGGCTGGATTCCGACTGACGAATTGATGCGGACCCGGCAGGAAGGGATCTTCGCGGCCGGCGACGTGCGGCCAAAGGACCTGCGCCAGGTCACGACCGCCGTGGGCGAAGGCAGCGTGGCCGGGCAGGAAGCTTACAACTACCTGCAAGCCAAGGGATTTTTGAAATAGATATTAAAAGCAGCAGACAAGTGGTCTGCTGCTTTTTCTTTGAGCAAAATATTGTTAGAATCTATGTTCGGGTAGTAAAATAGAATACGATTGATTATTGCAAGTTAAGGGGGAAGAACCGTGATCAAGCGGCAAGACAATAACAAATTTGAACTCGTCTCACCATATAAGCCTGCCGGCGACCAGCAGCAGGCCATCGACCAGCTGACGGCCGGTTTTCAGGCCGGCGATAAAGAGCAGATCCTCAAGGGGGCAACGGGGACGGGTAAGACCTATACCATGGCCAATGTAATTGCCAAAATGAACAAGCCGACCCTGGTCATTACCCACAACAAGACCCTGGTTGGCCAGCTCTACAATGAATTTAAGGAATTTTTTCCGAACAACGCCGTGGAATACTTCGTTTCCTACTATGACTACTACCAGCCGGAAGCCTACGTGCCCCAGTCGGACACTTATATTGAAAAAGACGCCTCGATCAACGACGAAATCGACCAGCTGCGGCACGCCGCCACCAGCGCCTTGATGTCCAGAAATGACGTTATCGTGGTGGCTTCTGTTTCCTGCATCTATGGCTTGGGTGACCCAAGAGAGTACGCGGCCAGCGTGTTAAATGTCTATACCGGCCAGGAATACGAAAGAAACACCCTGCTCAGAGACCTGGTCAACATCCAGTACGACAGAAACGACATCGACTTCCAGCGGGGCCGCTTCCGGGTCCGGGGCGACGTCGTGGAAGTTTTCCCGGCCGGCTACTCAGACCGGGCCTACCGGATTGAATTTTTTGGCGATGAAGTCGACCGGATTGTTGAAGTTGACCCCTTAACCGGGGAAGTGCACGGGGTCAGAGACAGCATTTCCCTTTTCCCGGCCACCCACTTCATGACCAACGAAGACCAGCTGGCCGGCGCTATCGACCGGATCAAGGCTGAGATGGACGACCAGGTCAAGAAGTTTGAAAAAGAAGGCAAGCTGCTGGAGGCAGAAAGAATCAAGCAGCGGACCACCTACGACTTGGAAATGCTGAGAGAAGTCGGCTATACCAACGGGATTGAAAACTATTCCCGGCAGATGGAAAACCGCAAAGCCGGTGAGCCGCCATACACCCTTTTGGACTTCTTCCCCAAGGATTCCCTGATTTTAATCGACGAATCCCATGCCACCATGCCGGAAATCCGGGCCATGTACAACGGGGACAGAAACAGAAAGCAGACCTTGATTGACTATGGCTTCCGCCTGCCATCAGCCTTGGACAACCGGCCTTTGAAGCTGGAAGAATTTGAGCAGCATGTCAACCAGATCATGTATGTGTCCGCCACCCCGGGTGACTATGAATTAAACCGGACCAGCCGGATCGTGGAACAGGTCATCCGGCCGACCGGCCTTTTGGATCCGAAAATCGAGGTCCGGCCAATTGAAGGGCAGATTGACGACCTGGTTGCTGAAATCAACCTGCGGATTGAAAGAAAGGAACGGGTTTTTGTCACTACTTTGACCAAGAAGATGGCTGAAGACTTGACCGACTACTTGAAAGACCTGGGCATCAAGGTCCGCTACCTGCACTCAGACATCAAGACTTTGGAAAGAATGCAGATCATCCGGGACCTCCGCCTGGGCAAGTTTGACGTTTTGATCGGGATCAACCTGCTTAGGGAAGGGATCGACGTGCCGGAAGTTTCCCTGGTGGCCATTCTGGACGCGGATAAGGAAGGCTTCCTGCGGGCCTACCGGCCGCTGATCCAGACCATGGGTCGGGCGGCCCGGAACGCTAGCGGTGAAGTTATTATGTATGCTGACCGGATCACCGATTCCATGAAGCAGGCGATTGATGAAACGAACCGCCGCCGGGCCATCCAGATGAAATACAATGAAGAGCATGGGATCGTGCCAAAGACCATCATCAAGCCAGTCCGGGACATGATTTCCGTGGTCAAAGCCGACAAGGAAGCCGAAAAATCAGACTCCTTTGCCGACCTCAATTTTGACGAGCTGACGGTCAAGCAGAAGAAACAGATGATCGCCAATTTGAAAGAGCAGATGCAAGAGGCGGCTAAGCGCTTGGACTTTGAAAGCGCGGCTAACCTCCGCGACGCGATTATCGAGTTAGAAGGCTCAGTAAGAAAACCGATTAAGAAGAAAGGCAAAGACTTCAATGGCAGATAGAAAAATCGTCATCCGCGGTGCCCGTGAGCACAATTTAAAAGACATCGACGTAACCATTCCCAAAGACCAGCTGGTTGTCATTACCGGCCTGTCCGGCTCTGGCAAGAGCTCACTGGCTTTTGACACCCTGTACGCTGAAGGCCGGCGCCGCTACGTCGAATCCCTGTCCAGCTATGCCCGACAGTTTTTGGGCCAGATGGATAAGGCAGACGTTGACTCAATCGACGGCCTCAATCCGGCTATTTCCATTGACCAGAAGACGACCTCCCACAACCCCCGCTCAACGGTTGGCACGGTTACTGAAATTAACGACTACCTCCGCCTGCTTTGGGCCAGAGTCGGCCATCCTTACTGTCCAAACGACGGAACCTTGATCCAGCGGCAGTCGGTGGACCAGATGGTGACCCGGATCCTGGATTTGCCGGAAAGAAGCAAAATCCAGCTTTTGTCCCCGGTTATCCGGGGCAAGCGGGGCGAGCACAAGGAGGTTTTCGCCAGAATCCGCCGGGCCGGCTATGTCCGGGTGATCGTTGACGGCGAGCTTCACGACGCCAGTGAGGAATTTGCTTTAGAGAAAAACAAGCGCCACGACATTGAAATCGTGGTCGACCGTCTGGTCATCAAAGACGGGATCCGGTCCCGCCTCTTTGACTCAGCTGAAGCGGCCCTGCGTCTGTCTGAAGGCTACATGGACGTTGATGTGATCGGGGGCGAGAAGCTCAGTTTCTCTGAATACTACGCCTGTCCTCTTTGCGGCTTCACAGTCGGGGAAATGGAGCCCCGCCTCTTTTCCTTCAACGCACCTTTCGGGGCCTGCCCGGCCTGTGACGGCTTGGGGATGAAGCTGGCGGTTGACCCGGACCTGGTTGTTCCAGATAAGGACAAGAGCCTGGCAGAAGGTGCCCTGGCTCCTTGGGCAGGGTCAAAATACTACATGGGGATGTTGGAGCAAGCCTGTGAAGCCTTAAAGATCCCGATGGACAAGCCTTTTAAAAAGCTGACTAAGCGGCAAAGAGACATCATTTTGAATGGGTCAGACAAGGAAATTCACTTCCACTTGGAAGGGGACTTCGGGGTCAACGACACCAAGCAGCCGTTTGAAGGGGTGATCAACAATGTCGACCGCCGCTACGCCAAACCAATGTCCAAGTTCATGCAGGAAGTCATGGGCAAGTACATGACTGAATTGCCTTGTGAGGTCTGCCACGGCAAGCGGCTCAATGAAAAGGCCCTGGCCGTCAAGGTCAATGGCAAGAACCTGGCCGAGGCCAGCGACTTGTCAATCAAGGATGGCCTGGACTTTTTCAAGGAAGTTGACTTAAGCGAGCAGGAAGCTGCCATTGCCAAGCCAATCCTAAAAGAAGTCTGCGACCGCTTGAGCTTCCTGGTCAGCGTTGGCCTGGACTACTTGACCCTGTCCAGATCAGCCGGGACTTTATCCGGCGGGGAAGCCCAGCGGATCCGCCTGGCCACCCAGATCGGTTCCAACCTGTCCGGGGTCATGTATGTCCTAGATGAACCGTCTATTGGTTTGCACCAGCGGGACAATGACCGCTTGATCGCGTCTTTGAAGCGGATGCGGGACTTGGGAAACTCCTTGATCGTCGTTGAACACGACGATGAAACCATGCGGGCAGCCGACTACTTGATCGATATGGGGCCAGGTGCCGGCAGCCAGGGCGGGGAAGTTATGGCTGCCGGAACTCCCGAAGAAGTCATGGCCAACCCTCAGTCCTTGACCGGCCAGTACCTGCGGGGAGAAAAGTTTATCCCGGTACCATTGAAGCGGCGCAAGGGCAGCGGCAAGAAGCTGAAATTGACTGGAGCAGCGGAAAACAACCTAAAGAACATTACTGTTGAATTCCCTTTGAGCGAATTCGTGGTCGTGACCGGGGTTTCCGGGTCCGGGAAATCCACCCTTGTCAACCAGATCTTAAAGCGGGTCCTGGCCCAGAAACTCAACCATAATTCTGCCAAGCCAGGCAAGTATGACAAGCTGACCGGCTGGAAGAATATCGAGAAGGTAATCGATATCGACCAAAGCCCGATCGGCCGGACCCCGCGGAGTAACCCGGCGACCTACACCAGCGTCTTTGACGATATCCGGACTCTTTTTGCCCAGACCAATGAAGCCAAGATGCGGGGCTACACCAAGGCCCGCTTCTCCTTCAACGTCAAGGGCGGGCGCTGTGAAACCTGCCACGGGGACGGGATCCTCAAGATCGAAATGAACTTCCTGCCGGACGTCTACGTCCCTTGTGAAGTCTGCCACGGCCAGCGCTATAATTCTGAAACCCTAGAAGTGACCTACCGGGAAAAGAATATCGCCCAAGTCCTGGAAATGACCATCAGTGAAGCCTGCGACTTCTTCGTCAATATTCCTAAAATTCACCGCAAGCTGCAGACTATCGTCGACGTTGGTCTGGGTTATGTCAAACTGGGCCAGCCGGCCACTACTTTGTCCGGCGGGGAAGCCCAGCGGATGAAACTGGCCAGTGAACTGCAGAAATTGTCGACGGGGAAGAACTTCTACATCCTGGATGAACCAACCACGGGTCTGCATACTGATGATATCAAGCGACTTTTGGAAGTCCTCCAGCGCCTGGTGGACCAGGGCAATACAGTTTTGGTGATCGAACACAACCTGGATGTGATCAAGACTGCTGATTGGCTGATTGACTTGGGGCCTGACGGGGGCGAGCGGGGCGGCCAGGTGGTCTGCACGGGGACGCCGGAAGAAGTGGCGGACTGCCCGGAATCCTGGACTGGCAGGTATCTCAAGCCAGTTTTGGACCGGGACAAGGCTTTGACTGAAAACAGTCTTGCAAATAAAGAAAAGGAATCTTAATCACGCTCTAAACCTTTTTAGCAAAATATTGTAAAATGAAAGCGGAAGACAAATAATTGTCAGAATTTTTACGTTAGTGTGAAAGGATGATTCTTATGTTTGATTCCGGCTTTAACGAAAAACGCGGCTTTGACTGGGGCGTCTTCATCGCTGGGGTCATCTCCGTCGTTTTGAGCATTTTTCTCTTTGCCAACCCTGGCAAGGGCTTGCGGGGCCTGGTCATCATTCTGGCCGTCTTGTCGATCATGCAGGGGATCGCTTGGATTTCCATGTATGCCGGCTTTCACGGCATCTTTGGCCCGTCTTGGACGACCCTTTTATCGGGGATCTTTGACATTTTGATCGGGATCTTCTTCCTGTGGGACAACAAGGTCGGGGCATACACGATCGCGATCGTGGTGTCCATCTGGTTCATCGCCGACTCGGTAATCGGAATTGTTTTTGCCTGGCACCTGCGTTTCTTTGAGACCGGCTGGTATTTCTTCTTCAACCTGCTCTTGAACATCCTGGGTCTGGTTGTCGGGGTTATGCTGCTGATGAGACCGGTTATCGCGGGGATGAGCGTGGTCTACTTGATCGCGATCTACTTGGTGATCTTCGGGATCAATGAGATTGCTTTGGCCTTTATGCACCGTTAAGCATTTTAAACTGCCGATACTTAACAGATTGTTTAAGTGTCGGCAGTTTTTTTGATGGTAAAATGAAAGTAAGCAGTAAAAAAGTGTAAGAAAAAAGCAAAAGCATGGAGGCAAAGCAAAATGGAGAAAAAGATTTATATTTCCTGCGACATGGAGGGCTGCACCGGCGTTACCAGCTGGGAGCAGACCCATTACGGCCAGAAGGGCTATGACCTGGCCCTAAAAGAAATGACTCGGGAAACCGTGGCCGCGGTCAAAGCTTGCCAGAAAGCCGGCTACGCGGTCACTGTCAAAGACGGGCATGAGGACGGGATCAACCTGGACCCGGCCCTCTTGCCGGCGGGCACGGAACTGATCCAGGGCTGGGACTCTTCCCCGGAAGAAATGATGGCGGGGATTTCCGCTGACTATGCCGGGGCAATCCATATCGGCAGCCACTCTCCAGCTGGCTCCAGTGAAACGCCCCTGGACCATACGGTGGAACATGGCTGGTATTCCTGGGTTAAGCTGAACGGGGAATTGGCCTCGGAATTTACTTTCAACAGCCTCTGCGCGGCCCAGTATGGGGTTCCTTCATTTTTCCTGGCCGGGGATGCCGGTATCTGCCGGCGGGCGGAAGAATTTTGTCCGGGCATCGTGACTTGCGCCACTAAAAAAGGTGTGGGCAGCGCGACTGTCAATAAGAGCCCGGAGGAAGTCGCAGCGGGCATCATGACTGGGATCAAGGAAGCCCTGGCAGGCCCGGGTGGTCTGCCAGTTTTAGCTGACGAATACCTGCTAGAATTCTGCTTTTCTTCCGCTGGCCGGGCCAGAGCCGCTTCTTTTTATCCGGGAGCTGAAAGATCCGGCGAGCGGGTCGTCCGTTACCGGGCCAAGAGCATTATGGAGCTTTTGACCGCGAAGATGTTCATGACGGAAATCTGAGGTGGAAGATGGGATTAAAAGGAGAACTGTTTTTGCCCCGGGCCTATCAGACCGGAGAGAAAAACGACATTACCGATGTTCCGGGGGTTAAGGTGGGCCAGGTGACCCTGCGAAAGGGTGGAGTCAATACCGGCGTCACGGCAATTTTGCCCGGGAGTGATATTTTTAAGCAAAAAATGCTGGCCAGCGGCCAGGTCATCAATGGCTTCGGCAAAACGACCGGCCTGGTCCAGATTAATGAGCTGGGCACTTTGGAGACCCCGATCCTCATGACCAACACTCTGGCCGTGGGAACCTGCTGGACGGCTCTAACCCGCTACATGCTGGACCGGAATCCGGAGATAGGCCTGACAACTGGGACAGTCAACCCGGTCGTGATGGAGTGTAACGATGGGGACTTGAACGATATCAGATCCCTGCCGGTTAAAGAAAGCAATGCTCTGGCGGCACTATTTTTAGCGGAAGAGAATCCGCCTCTGCTGGAAGGAAATGTCGGTGCCGGAACCGGGATGCGGTGTTTGGGCTTTAAGGGCGGCATTGGGTCGGCCTCCAGGCTTTTGACCCTGGCCGGGAAAAAATATCACGTGGCCAGCTTGGTTTGCGCCAATTTCGGGGCCTTTGGCAAGTTGCGGGCCGGCGGCCGCCTTTTGGGGCAGGAATTAAAAGATGCCGTTTTGGCTCGGGCAAAAGCAGAAAATAACCAGCTTTATGACCGCTACCAAAAAGACCAGGGGTCGATTGTGATGGTGATCGCTACCGACCTGCCCCTCTCCAGCCGGCAATTGGGCCGCTTGGCCCGCCGCAGCGCGGTTGGCTTAGCCAGAACGGGATCGTATATCGGCGATGGGTCCGGCGACATCGCCCTGGCTTTTTCCACGGCGCAAAGAGTGGATCATTTCGCCAAAAAAGCGGAAGAGTTCAGCTTTTTGCCGGACAGTCAGCTGGACCCGGTCTTTGAAGCCGGCGCCGAGACAATTGAGGAAGCGGTCCTGAGTGCCCTGGTGCACGCGGAAACCTTGACCGGATTTAAGGAGAGAAGGGTCTACGGTTTAGGGGATTTTTTGTAAAAGATTACAGGATAGAAATGCAGGCAGGGCGAAATAATTGCCAAGACGTGGCACGCCCGGTATGATAGAGTTTAACGTTTTATGGGAGCAATAAGGAATCATGCATGAAAAACACAAGAAACAGCTGTTGATTTTGACGGGGATGAGTGGGGCCGGTAAGACGGTCGCCGCCCACTCCTTGGAAGACGTCGGCTACTTCGTGGTCGACAACCTGCCCCCGGAATTGCTGGGCAATTTCTGGGACTTGATGAACACCTCGGAAGACTTTGAAAAAGTTGCCGTGGTAATCGACCTTAGAGTCAAGTCCTTCTATAAGGACTTGATCGACGAAATCAACTCCCTGGAAGACAGCGGCCAGACCCAGGCCACGATCGTCTTTTTGGAGGCTTCTGACGACACCCTGGTGGCCCGCTACAAGGAAACCCGCCGCCTGCCGCCTTTGGCGGAAAACGGCCGCCTTTTAGACGGGATCCGGGATGAACGCCGCCTTTTGACCCCGGTGAGAAACCGGTCTAACTATATTTTGGATACTTCCAAGATGGCGCCAAAGGAGCTGAAGCAGAAGCTGCAGAGCAAGTTCGGGGCACTCCACAAGCCAAAATTCGGGATTGAGGTCATGTCCTTCGGCTTCAAGTACGGGATGCCGATCGACGCCGACATCGTCATGGATGTCCGTTTTTTGCCCAATCCCTTCTACATTTCGGAACTGCGTCCCTTCACGGGGCTGGACAAGCGGGTCTTCAACTATGTCATGGATAAGGACGAAACCAAGGTCTTCTATGGCAAGCTGCTGGACCTCTTGTTAACGGCAATTCCAGGCTACATCAACGAAGGCAAGGAAAAACTGACGATTGCCATCGGCTGCACGGGCGGTCAGCACCGTAGCGTCTCGATTGCCCAGCAGCTGGCGCGCGACTTGTCTGAAAAATATCCGGTTGACATTACCCACCGGGAAATTAGCCGTTATCTCAGAAAGTAGGAATTCAGCATGTCTATTGGCAAAAACAAGATCATCCGCGTCATCAAGCGCCGCCGGCCCCGGGTGGTCGTCATCGGCGGGGGGACCGGCCTGCCGGTTATTTTGCAGGCCTTGAAAAAGCAGGACGCGGAGATTACAGCGATCGTGACCGTCTCTGACGATGGCGGTTCATCCGGGATCATCCGCAACTACATCAATGCCGTTCCCCCAGGCGACATCCGCAATGTCCTGGTATCTTTGAGCGACCTCTCACAGGGGAAAAAGCAGATCTTCCAGTACCGCTTTGATTCAAAGGACTCCTTTTTCTCCGGCCACGCCATCGGCAACTTGATCATCGCGGCCTTAAGCGAGATGCAAGGGAATATTTTTGACGCCGTCCAGACCCTGTCAGCCATGATGGAGGTCGATGGTCACATTTATCCTTCTGCTAACGAGCCTTTGACCTTGAACGCGGAATTCATGGACGGCAGCCAAAGCAGCGGGGAAGTAGAAATTACCAGCCAGCACAAGCAGATCAAGCGGGTTTGGGTGACGGCTGATGATGGTGAGCCGGCAGCTCCCAGTCCGGTGATTGAGGCCATTATGCGGGCTGACGCCATTGTCCTGGGGCCGGGGTCTCTGTTCACCTCAATTCTGCCTAACCTGATGATCCCTAATGTCGGGCAAGCGGTCCGGGAGACCAAGGCTGAAGTGGTTTACGTCTGCAACATCATGACCCAGGCCGGGGAAACGGTGGGCTTAAGCGATGCTGACCACGTCCGGGTCATCAACCAGCACCTGGGCGGCAACTATATCGACACGGCCCTGGTCAACGGGGCCCAAATCGACATGACCAAGTTCCATCCGGAAGACTATGATGAGTATTTAAAGCCGGTCGCCAACGATTTTGCCGGCTTGCGGGAACAGAACTGCCGGGTGATTACGGACGACTTTATCGACCAGAGAAGCGGCCTGGTCTTCCATGATGGCGACAAGGTGGCCAGGGAAATCATTGACCTGGCCCTGCAGGAAATGTTTAAGAGAAAGTAGGAAGTTAATGGCGAGTTATGCCAGTGAGGTAAAAAAAGAACTGACTTCAATCGAGGTCCATCCCGAGCATGCCAAGGCGGAACTGGCGGCCTTTTTGCGGATGAACGCGGTTTTGAGCCGGCATGACGGGCAGATGAGCCTGGATATCGTGACGGAAAACCCGGCCATTGCCCGGCGGATTTTTTCCCTAATCAAGACGGCATACGGCTTTGAGCCCCAGCTGATCGTGACCCGGAAGATGAAGCTGAAGAAGAACCACCAGTACCTGGTCAGAGTGGCCCAGATGGTCAGTGAGATCATGGCAGATTTAGAGATCTATTCCCCGGAAAAAGGCTTCATCACCGGGGTGCCGGACAAGATCAAGCATTCTGAGCAGCGGTCGATGTCCTACCTGCGGGGGGCCTTTTTGGCTAGCGGCAGCGTCAACAATCCGGAAACCAGCCGCTACCACCTGGAAATCTACTGCACCTATGGCAACCACTGCCGGGACTTGCAGGAAATCATGAACAAGTACTTCGACCTCAACGCCAAGGTAACGGCCCGCAGAAGCGGCAGCATCGTCTACTTGAAAGAAGCGGAAAAAATCGGTGACTTCCTTCACGTGGTCGGGGCGGTCAATGCCATGCTGGCCTTTGAGGACCTGCGGATCATGCGGGATATGCGCAATTCCGTCAACCGTCTGGTCAACTGCGACACGGCCAACCTCCGCAAGACGGCCAGCGCGGCTGCCAAGCAGGTGGAAGACATTGAATTGATTGACCAAAAGCAGGGCCTGGAGTCTTTGCCGGAGAAGCTGGCCAGCCTGGCCCGCTTCCGCCTGCAGCATCCGGAGCTCTCCCTCAAGGAACTGGCTGAGCAGGTTCCCGACGGGCCGATTTCCAAGTCCGGGATCAACCACCGCTTGAAGAAATTGCATGAGATCGCGGAAAATCTTCGCTAATAATCAGATAACAAAAAATCCAGACGGCTGTAGCAGTCGTCTGGATTTTCTTTTCCCTAAAAGCGGATTACTTGTTTTGGTTGACCATGATATCGTCGATCAAGCCGTAGTCCTTGGCTTCCTGGGCGTTCATGTAGTGGTCGCGTTCAGTGTCGCGCTTGATGGTTTCGATGTCCTGGCCGGAGTCCTTGGCCAAGATTTCGTTAATCATCTTTCTGGTCTTCAAGATTTCTTCAGCGGCAATCTGGATTTCCGTAGCTTGCCCTTGTGCCCCGCCCAAAGGCTGGTGGATCAGGACAGTAGCATGCGGCAGGGCAAAACGCTTGCCCTTTTCGCCTTCAGCCAAAATGATTGAGGCCATGGAAGCTGCCATACCGGTGGCAATAGTGGAGACTGGTGACTTGATGAAGTTCATGGTGTCCACGATAGCCATACCGGAAGTGATTACGCCGCCTGGTGAGTTGATGTACATGTAAATGTCTTTAGTATTGTCTTGCGCGTCAAGGAAAAGCAGCTGGGCGATGATGGAGTTGGCCATTTGGTCGTTAACTTCACCGCTCAACATGATGATCCGGTCCTTCAGCAAGCGGGAGTAAATGTCATAAGCGCGTTCGCCGCGGGCCGTTTGTTCAATAACTGTAGGTACTAACATAATTTTCCTCCTAGTGATTGGATTAGCACTCATTTGGATACAGTGCTAATTAAAACACTCCTGGCCCGGTCTGTCAAACTTGGCGCACTCTTTTCCGGAAAATAAACTGGTGCTATAATGTCCTTGTGCGAAAAGGCTTTTTTAGCCGGAAAATATAATTTATGTAGAAAGTGGAAAAAGAAATGAATAAGAAACTGCTTTGCTCGCTCCTGCTGGCGGCAGCCTTTATTGGCCAGGCCCAAACGGCCCAGGCGGCCACGGTCAGCAAAATGCCGGGGACCAAAAAGATGGGGATCTATGCCAAAGTAAGCAAGAAGGGCGCCAGCAAGAAAGTGACGACCACTAAGTACTTTAAGTACAGCAAGATCCAGTCAACGGCCAGCAAGAAGACCAAGAAGGGGACTTATGCCTATATCTATGCCAACGGCCGGCCTTTAGGCTGGGTTAGTGAAAAGTGGTTTGTCAGAAACAAGATTTCCGCGGCCAAGCAGATTTACCTGGTCAAAGATGACAATCGCTTCAACTACAAGGACGCCATCAGCTATGTGACAGACGCTCACGGGACCATGGTTGACCCGGCAAATGGCGCCGTTAAGGCCAGCCTGGCCGGTGACAAGCTGACTTTTACTTATGGCAAGGCCAAGACGACCGTTAAATTGGTGAAGACGGACAACCCGAACCGGGGTCTTAAGTCGGCCATCACTGCCAAGAAGGGGCCAAAAGAAGTGGCCAGCACGAGAAAGCACTCCGGCAGCTCTAAGAACTGGAATGCCGCCCACCGCTACGGCACAGAGACCAGCAGCAACCGCTGGACCAGCGGCGGCTTGACCCTGGCCACCCAGCTTTGGGAACCGCGCAACTTGAGCCTGGAGACCAATGACTGGCAGCAAGTCGGCCCCGTTATGGAAGGCTTGGCGATCAACAGCGGCTGGGCTTACAGCAGCTGGTACCGGTCAGCTGCCGCCAGCGATCAGCTCAAGGGCAATATCGTGGCCTTTAATATGAAGAAGCTGAACAAGTACCAGGCCCAGTACCTGTCACCGCGCAGCTACCTTTACAAGAAGCTGAGTTTTAGCAAGTTCAAGACCTACTCTCAAAATGTCAAGGTGAGCCCGTACCTGCGCTTAGGCCATGGCCAGTCACTGGGGGCAAGCGCAAAGTACATCTATGTCCTGGCCAACGAAAACAAGCTGCCGGGCAGGGCAAGCAACGGCTTTTACTCTGAAGAAATTCTCCAGCTGAAGAAGAGCGACTTGACCATTAACAAGGTCTGGACCATCCGGGTTGACGTCGGCACTTCCGGCCGCTACTTCCACAACGCCGCCTTTGCCGGCGACAATACCATGTACGGGGTCTTCCACAACGCCGCCTTTGGCCGCTATGAATTCTGGCGCCTTAACCTGGTCAACAACCGCTGGCAAGTCAGCCAGGTTAAGGCCACCCAGAGCCACTTTGTCAAGCAGCAGGCCGGCAATTCTCCAGTTCAAGGCTTTAGCGTAAGCAACGGCAACATGTACCTGGCCTTCAACAACTTGATCTTTAAGCTGAAGACTGAAGGGACTTACCAGAAGACCTGGAAGCATGTCTCCAACCGGGAAATCGAGGGCCTGGCCAGCGATGGCGGCCAGCTTTACGCCCAACTGGCCCAAAGAGGGGAAATTCTTTCCGGCCGCTGGTAAAAAGCTGAAAAATAGCCTTGACAGGGAAAAGGCTTTCCGGTAAGATTAGTTAAAAATAAATTAAATGTTAACCGAGAGGTAAAAAAGATGAACTTTCAAGCAATGGTAAAAGACAGCTGGCAATTCAAGTAGAGATTGTTTCGCGGGGCGATTCAATCTGTTTTGGCTTGAATTGCTGTCTGAATTGCTGAAAGTTGATCAGGGTCCGGATAGTAAATAAATCTATCCGGATTTTTCTTTTTGAGATAGTAAAGGAGGATCCAGGCGGATCCTCCTTTTTATTTTGCTTTCGGTTCGTTTGTTTTTATTTTTCCCTTTGTTTCAAAAAATAGTTTTTGCTTTAATTTGCGAGGTAACAGAATGAAAAAGGTGCTCGCGGCCTTTGCCGCAATCTATCTCTTTTTGGCAGCCGCCCTGTTTATCAATATCAAGCCGGCGGCCCAAAAGAGCAAGGAAGTCAGAGTGGGGGTCTTGACCCTGATGCGCCACCCGGCCCTGGACGAAATCTACCGGGGCTACAAGGCCGGCCTGGCCAAGTCGGGCTACAAGGTCAAGATCGACTACCAGAATGCCAACAATGACCAGAGCAATCTGAAGACCATGGCGGAAAAATTAGTCAACAGCCAAGACCAGGTCCTCTTCGGGATCACGACCCCGTCTTCCCAGGCCCTGGCCAACGCTACGAAAAAGAAGCCGATCGTCTTAGGGGCCGTGACTGACCCCAAGGGGGCAGGCCTGGTAAAGAACAACAAGCGTCCCGGCGGCAACATCACCGGGGTCAGTGACCGGGCGCCGATCAAGCAGCAGCTCAAGCTGATCCAGCGCTTTTTGCCCAAGCTGAAGACTCTGGGGATCATCTACACCTCAAGCGACAGCTCAGCCGTGTCTGGCTACAAGCAGATCGTCAGCTACTGCAAGCAGATGGGGATCAACTACAAGGCCTACTCAATTTCTAACAGCAATGACTTGAACCAAGTTTCCCAGCAGATGCTGACCCAGGTTGACGCGGTGATCGTGCCAACTGACAACACGATTGCCGGGGCCATGCAGACCTTGGTCAAAAATGCCAACGCTGCTAAAAAGCCGGTCTTCCCGGCTGCCGGCACCATGGTCAAAGACGGGGGCCTGGCCACCTACAGCGTAGACCAGTACCAGCTGGGCTTGATCGGGGCCAAGATGACCGTTCAGATCTTGCAAGGCAAAAAGCCCGGCGACATGGCCATCCGCTATGTTGAACACGGCACCCCGTATCTGAACCTCAAGGAGGCCAAGAAGCTGGGCATCAAGGTTCCGGCCAGCTTCTTAAAAGAAGCCAAGTCCAAGGGGACCATCTACAAGTAGTTTACAAGGAGGATTTTTATGAATTTGATCGTATCGGCAATCGGCCAGGGCTTCTTATGGGGGCTTCTGGGCCTGGGCCTCTTTCTCAGTTTCAGAATCATGAACACGACGGATATGACCGTGGAAGGAACCTTCCCTTTAGGCGCGGCCGTTTCCGTCAGCTTGATCGTGCAAGGGACCAACCCCTTTTTGGCCACTCTGGCCGCCTTTGGGGCCGGGGCTTTAGCCGGCCTGGTCACTGCCCTCTTGATCACCAAGGGCAGGATTCCGAGCCTGCTGGCCGGAATTTTAACCATGACCGGGATCTACTCCATCGACTTGATGGTTATGGGCAAGTCTAATGTCTCCCTTTTAGGCAAAAAGACCATCTATTCTCTGCCATTTTTGCAAAAATTGCCCCAGTACTTTGACAGCGTCGCTGCTGGCACTATTTTGATGGTCCTGGTCACTTGCGTCTTGATCTGGTTCTTGTCAACTGACTTTGGCCAGGCCTTTATCGCCACGGGTGACAACCCGCAGATGGCCAAGTCCCAGGGGATCAGCCCCCAGCAGATGACGGTGGCAGGCCTCATGATTTCCAACGGCCTGGTTGGTCTCTGCGGGGCGGCAGTCGCCCAAATCAACGGCTACGCTGACGTGAACATGGGGATGGGGACGATCGTTATCGCCCTGGCTTCCATTATTATCAGTGAGGTCGTCTTCAGAAACTTGGGCCTGGCCAGCCGGTTATTCGCGGTCAGCCTGGGCAGCATTATCTACCGCCTGCTCTTATTGGCAGTTCTCCAGGTAGGTCTGTCTTCAAACAACTTGAACTTGATTTCTTCACTGGTTCTGGCCGCCTGCATGATGCTGCCGCAAGTTGAAGAAAAACTCCGCCTCAAGCAGACTTTTATGAAAGGATTTAAGCATGACTAGTCAAAATTTACTGGAACTGACCGATTTGGAAGTGGTCGTGGGTCGCGGCACAAGCGAGGAAAACAAGATCCTGGGCAAGCTCAGCCTCAAGATCAAGCCAGGTGACTTCATCTGCCTTCTGGGCGGCAACGGGGCCGGCAAGAGCACCCTGCTCAACGTTTTGGCTGGGGCTATCCAGCCGACCAGCGGACAAATTCTCCACGCCGGCAAAGACATCAGCAAGGAAAGCGAGGTCAAGCGTAGCAGCTACATCGCCCGGGTCTTCCAGGATCCCAAGCTGGGGACGGCGCCCCGGATGACGGTGGCAGAGAATTTGCTTTTAGCCGCAAAAAGAGGGCAGAAGCGGGGGCTAAAGCTGCGTCGGCTGAAGGAAAACATTCCAGCCTTCAAAAAGGCCTTGGAAAAGGTCAACCCCGACTTAGCCGGCAAGCTGGACCTGCCGGTCGACCAACTCTCAGGCGGCCAGCGGCAGGCCCTGAGCTTCGTCATGGCTACCTATAATAAGCCGGAGCTCTTGCTTTTAGACGAACATACCGCGGCCCTGGACCCCAGATCCAGCCGCAAGCTGATGGAGGCAACCGATGAACAGATCCGGGCCAAGAAGATCACCGCGGTGATGATCACCCACCATATGGAAGACGCCTTAAAGTATGGCAATCGCCTTTTGGTTTTAGACCACGGTCAAATCAGTCACGACTATCAAGGCCAGGCCAAGCAGGACTTGACTCTGCAAGACTTGGCCGCTCTCTTTGACTGACATAGAAGGGTTAAAACAGACAGAAAAAGATAGGGTGAAAAGACAAAAAGAAAACCGCTGCTAAAAAGCAGCGGTTTTAATATGATGGACCCCCTGGGAGTCGAACCCAGATTTCAAGAACCGGAATCTTGCGTGCGATCCATTACACTAAGGGTCCCAATCACAATTATTAATTATAGCAGAGATTCAGAGAATGGGAAGGGGTTAAAACAAAAAAATTGTAAAAACTTGTAAAGTATCTGCGAAAAAGATCAAGAAAGTTATAAAATAGGCTTTTTGCCCGGGTAGGGTGAGAAAAAAACTTGCATACGGAGCTAATTCTGTTATACTAAGAGTGTCGAGAGAGAAATGGAGATTGAAGCGAAGTCTTGTTTCTCTTATATTTTTAAGCAATGTGGGACGGAAAACGACAACAGCGTGGTCAGGAAGCGTCCCACTAGAAGGATGGTTACTTTGAACACGGATTTATCCCTGCTCGAACTGCTTGTTCCCGATGCTTTAAAGATCTTTCGACAAAGATATCTCATCCTTGAACAGATCAGCCTGCATGCCCCGATCGGCCGCCGGACGGTGGCCAAGCAGCTGGGGCTGAGCGAGCGGAACATCCGGACCGAAACTGATTACTTGCGTGACCAGGGTCTGATCGAAATCAAGAATTTCGGGATGTTCCTAACTGAAAAAGGAGAGAGTGTTGTAAAAGATGCAGCACCAATTGTTGATCGACTTTTTAATGCCAGCCAAGCAGAAGTATGGTTGGCCCAGGCTTTAGGAATAGATCGGACAATTATCGTAGCTGGCGACGCGGACCTGCAGAGCCGGGTTTATGACCTGGCTGGCGAAGAGCTGAATTCAGCCTTGAATCTGCTCTTGCCCCTGGCAGACTGCATTGTCACCGTTATGGGCGGCAAGACGACCGCCAAAGTGGCCAAGAAGCTGAACCGCAGCTTGAGTGAGAACCGGACCTTGATCTTCGTCCCTGGCAGAGGGGCGCTGGGCGGCCGGGTCAACACGGAAAGCAACGCAGTCGTTCAGGAAATGGCCCGGGCGACTGGGGGCAGCTACGAATCCCTCTTTTTACCGGAACATGTTTCTAAGGACGCTTACCGTTCTTTGGTCCGGGATCCGGAAATCAGCGGGGTGCTGCAGGATATCTCCCAAAGCGATGTCGTGATTCACGGCATTGGCCTGGCCAGCGAGATGGCCAGGAGGCGGGGCTACGATTCAGTTGCCCTGGCCCGTCTGCGGGAGAACAAGGCCGTCACCGAATGTTTTGGATGTTTCTTCGATGAAGAAGGCCACGTTGTCGAACGCATCAGACAGGTTGGATTGCAGTTCGAGAACCTAACGAATGTCCCGCATATTCTGGCGATTGCCCTTGGCACGAGAAAGGCTAGGGCCATCAAGGCCTATATGCGCAACGCTCCTCATCAAACCTGGCTGATTACTGATGAGGCAGCCGCAAATCAGATTTTAAACGGGTCTTCCCGCTTAAAATAAAATGTTGTTTATAGTTCTTAAGGAGGACTTTTCGAATATGACAGTTAAGATTGGTATTAACGGTTTTGGCCGTATTGGTCGTTTGGCATTCCGTCGTATCATGGACTTGGGTGAAGAAACCAAGGACATCGAAGTTGTTGCTATCAACGACTTGACTACTCCAGCTATGTTGGCTCACCTGTTGAAGTATGACTCAACTCACGGCACTTTCGACCACGAAGTTTCAGCTACTGAAGACTCACTGGTTGTAGACGGCAAGAAGTACCGCGTATACGCTGAACCACAAGCTCAAAACATTCCTTGGGTTAAGAACGACGGCGTTGACTTCGTTCTTGAATGTACTGGTTTCTACACTAGCAAGGCTAAGTCACAAGCCCACCTTGACGCTGGTGCAAAGCGTGTCTTGATCTCAGCTCCAGCCGGCAACGACTTGAAGACTATCGTTTACTCAGTAAACCAAGACACTTTGACTGCTGACGACACTATCGTTTCAGCTGGTTCATGCACTACCAACTCACTTGCTCCAATGGCTAACGCTTTGAACAAGGAATTCGGTATCGAAGTTGGTACTATGACTACTATCCACGCTTACACTGCAACTCAAAAGGTTTTGGATGGTCCTGACAGAGGCAACAACTTCCGCAACGCCCGTGCCGCTGCTGAAAACATCATTCCTCACTCAACTGGTGCTGCTAAGGCCATCGGCCTGGTATTGCCAGAATTGAACGGCAAGCTTGATGGTCACGCACAACGTGTCCCAGTTAAGGACGGTTCAGAAACTGAACTTGTTACTATCTTGGACAAGAAGGTAACTGCTGAAGAAGTTAACGCAGCTATGAAGAAGTACGAAAGCCCATCATTTGCTTACAACGCAGACCAAATCGTTTCTACTGACGTATTGGGCATGACTGCTGGTTCAATCTTCGACCCAACTCAAACCCAAGTTATCACTGCAGGCGACAAGCAACTTGTTAAGACTGTTGCTTGGTACGACAACGAATACTCATTCACTTGCCAAATGGTTCGTACTTTGTTGCACTTTGCTACTCTTTAATTTAAAGTTCTCTAAATTGAATTAGTAGTGTGAAAGAAGGCGGAGGGAAATTTCTTCCTTCCGCCTTTTTTCGATGAATATAGGAGATTTTTTCAATGGCTAAATTGATTGTTTCTGACGTAGACGTTAAGGACAAGAAGGTTTTGGTTCGCGTTGACTTCAACGTGCCGATTAAGGACGGCGTTATCGGCGACGACAACCGTATCGTAGCTGCTTTGCCAACTATCAAGTACATCATCGAAAACGGCGGCAAGGCTATCTTGCTTTCCCACCTTGGCCGGATCAAGAGCGATGAAGACAAGAAGAGCTTGAGCCTGGCTCCAGTTGCCAAGCGTTTGAGCGAATTGCTTGAAAAGCCTGTAACTTTCGTACCTTCAAACGAAGGCAAGGAAGTTGAAGACGCCATCAACAACATGAAGGACGGCGACTTAGTTGTTTTGGAAAACACCCGTTTCCAAGACATCGACAACGACTTCGGCAAGCGAGAATCAAAGAACGACCCGAAGCTGGGCGAATACTGGGCATCATTGGGTGACGTTTTCGTAAACGACGCCTTCGGTACTGCTCACAGAAGCCACGCTTCAAACGTTGGTATCGCTACGGCCATGAAGGCTGCCGGCAAGCCTGCAGCTGCTGGTTTCCTGCTTGAAAAGGAAATCAAGTTCCTGGGCAACGCTGTTGCTAACCCAGTTCACCCATTTGTGACTATTCTTGGCGGTGCTAAGGTTTCTGATAAGATCGGCGTTATCACCAACTTGATTCCAAAGGCTGACCACATCATCATCGGTGGTGGCATGGCTTATACCTTCCTTAAGGCTCAAGGCCACAAGATCGGCAAGTCCCTGGTTGAAGACGACAAGGTTGAATTTGCCAAGGAATTGCTGGAAAAGGCTGGCGACAAGCTGGTTCTGCCAATCGACAACGTTGCTGCAACTGAATTCAACAACGATGCTGCTTCAGAAGTTGTTGGCCAAGACATCCCAGACAACGAAATGGGCTTGGACATCGGTCCTAAGACTGTTGAACTCTTCAAGAAGACTCTTGAAGGTGCCAAGACTGTTGTTTGGAACGGGCCAATGGGCGTCTTCGAAATGCCAAACTTCGCCAAGGGTACTTTGGAAGTTGGCCGTGCTTTGGCTGACTTGCCAGACGCTACTACTATCGTCGGCGGTGGTGACTCAACTGCTGCTGCCAAGCAATTGGGGATCGCTCCTAAGTTGACTCACATCTCAACTGGTGGTGGCGCATCTCTTGAATACCTTGAAGGTAAGGAATTGCCAGGTATCGCTTGCGTTTCAGATAAGTAGTTTAGGAGGATTTTTCAAATGTCACGTACCCCAATTATTGCTGGTAACTGGAAGCTGAACATGAACCCAAAGGAAACTGTTGAGTTCGTAAACGCTGTTAAGGACCAATTGCCAGACCCATCAAAGGTTGAATCAGTGATTTGTGCACCAGCAGTTGACTTGGACGCCTTGCTGAAGGCTGCCGAAGGCTCAAACCTGCACGTCGGTGCAGAAAACTGCTACTGGGAAAACTCCGGTGCCTTCACTGGTGAAACTTCTCCAGCAGTTTTGAAGGAAATGGGCGTGCAATACGTCATCATCGGCCACTCAGAACGCCGTGACTATTTCCACGAAACTGATGAAGAAATCAACAAGAAGGCCAAGGCTATCTTCGCCAACGGCTTGACTCCAATCCTTTGCTGCGGTGAATCACTGGAAACCCGTGAAGCCGGCAAGGAAAACGAATGGGTTGTCAGCCAAATCAAGGCTGGCTTGGAAGGCTTGACTAGTGAACAAGTTTCCAAGATGGTGATCGCTTACGAACCAATCTGGGCGATCGGCACTGGCAAGACTGCTTCAAGCGACCAAGCTGAAGAAATGTGCAAGACTATCCGGGAAACTGTTAAGGACTTGTACAACGAAGAAACTACTGAAAACGTCCGCATCCAATACGGCGGTTCAGTAAAGCCAGCCAACGTCAAGGAATTGATGGCTAAGCCAAACATCGACGGTGGCTTGGTTGGTGGTGCATCATTGGTACCAGACTCATACCTGGCTTTGGTAAACTACCAAGACTAATTTTTGACTGTCATATCAAAAAACGCTCCTTCGGGAGCGTTTTTCTTTTATCCGGTATTCTTTACTTCTCTATTGTCTTTTGCTTTTTAAAACTTTTTTCTAAAAAATCTCAGTCTATCGGTTGACAACGCTTACAAAGATGGTATTATATAAGTGTAAACAAAGGAAAAGAGTTAATATTCAAGGAGGATATTCCACCAGAAAGTTTAGCTTAAATTCGCAGAGCATAACTAAATTAGGCTCGGGAAAGGACTGAGACCACCATAAAATGCAGTCGACAATTGAAGATAGAAGAAGTTCCTAACGGTTAAGTACGTGAGTAGATTAACTGTTAGGAACTTTTTGTTTGCCAAGAAAAGGCGATAGATTGTCTTTTTTCTCTTGACTATAGTAACATGAATTGTAAGAAAACAATTTATATAGAAAAATAACAAGAAAAAGGAGAAAAAGATAATATGATTCGCAAGGCAAGAAAGAGCGACTTTGAAGCAGTTTACCCGATTTTAAAGCAGATTTTTGACGAGATGGATATGGATACCATCAACCGCCTGCCGGAGAGCCAGTTCTACGACTTGATGCGGCTGGGCTTCATCTCAGAAAACTACCGCTATTCCTACAACCGGATCTGGGTCGAGACCGACGAAAATGACCGGGTCCGGGGGATGATCTGTATGTATCCGGACAAGGCCCAGGGGATTATTGACGTGGTCCTCAGAAAAGAGATGGCCAAGGTTGGTCTGCCGATGACAACTGATATCTTCACCGATAAGGAAGCTCAAAAGGGGGAATGGTATATCGATGCCTTAGCCGTCTCCCCGCGGGACTGGGGGAAGGGAATTGCCAGCCGCTTAATGGAACTGGCCCCGAAACTGGCCAAGAAGCATGGCTACAAGAAGGTCAGCTTGAACGTGGATCTAGAAAACCCTCGCGCACAGCAGTTATACTTGCGCAAGGGTTTCAAAACGACTAATTCGATGACTATTGGTGACCGCGTTTACGACCACATGATAAAAGAAGTTTAAAGAAGCTGGCCGTGCTGGTTGCCCGTCGGTTGATATTTGGAAAAAGGTCCGGCAGATCAAGCGGGGTGACGTGCCACTGGGTAAAGAGGACCGCGATCAGCAAAATAAAGGGGGTATCTTCCTCCCGACTGATCTGGCAGGTCAAGCTAATCCCCTTGTCGGCAACGACAGTGTCAACGGAAGCAACCTTCTTAAAGCCGCCGCGGAAGGAGTAGCTGCCTTGCTTGACGCTGCCATTGACCCAGTAGTTGAGCCGGGTGATGTAGAACAGGTTGGTCTGGCGGCTGTTGACCTTCTTGACGTGGACCAGGGAGTGGTGAATCACATCCAGGGTATAAGAGGCAATCAAGCCCGTTCCGTCGCTAAACAGACGGCCAATTTCATTGCCGCTGGTGTCCAGCAGGTAAAGAGTGTGGTTTGGATTGTCCAGCCGGCCGCGGATAGAGCCAAAAGGCTTGCCTTCCTCATCGGTGATCGGAATCTGGCCCGTGCGGCCTTCCTGGGTCAGGTAGAGGGTGTAAATCATTGGCCCTGCTCTTTTTGGTTGTCAGCAATGATCTTGTTGATAGCCCAGGCTACCCCGTCTTCATTGTTGCTCTTGGTGACGAAGCTGGCAATCGTCTTGATCTGCGGAACGGCATTGCCCATGGCTACGCCGGTGCCAGCAGCCTGAATCATGCTTTCGTCGTTCAAGTTGTCGCCGATAGCTGCGATTTCTTCGCGCTGGATGCCCTTGGCCGCCGCGTAGTCCAGCAGGGACTGGCCCTTTTGCGCGCCAGCAGCGTTGATTTCAATGTTATCGGCTGCGCTGGAAGTGATCGAAAGCTTGTCAATCTCTTTGATTTTCTTGATGACGTTGGTGAAGGCGTACTGGCCCCGGGAGTCGAAGACTAAAATCTTCATTACTTCCGTGCCTGGCTCATCCATCAAGTCTTCGTAGCTTGGCACTTGCTGGATGCTGACGATGGCCGGCTTGCTGGCTGAAACCAAAACAGCCTCCTTGAAGGTCAGCATTGGGTTCAGTTCCACCATTAAGTGGGCCACGTTGGTAATCCGCTGGCTCAAGTCTTCTGAGTAGACGTGGTTGCTGGTAACCAGTTCGAAGTAAAAGCCTTCCTTCTTGAGCAGGCGGCAGATCTTCTTGGCCGTTTCCAGCTTCAAGGGATTCTTGACGATCAAGTTGCCGGCCGTGTCAAAGACCAGACCCCCGTTTAAGTTGATAAAGCCGCAGTCGATCCCGTATTCTTTAAGTATTGGCTGGGATTCATGGGGTGCCCGGCCGCTGGCCACCATGAATTCGATGCCGTTTTCTTGGGCGCGTTTAATGGCTTGAACATTGGTGTCAGAAATTTCCATAGAAGAGTTCAGCAGGGTCCCGTCCAAGTCACAGGCAATCAGTTTAATCATGTTATTTCCTCCTTGTTGTTATCGATTTCATAATAACATAAAGGAGAAAGTTTGATTACTGCAAAGCATTTCTTTATTTGAAAAAAGTTGTCGTGAATTATTTCACTAGTTTCTTTAAATCAAGGGGCAATCATGGTAAGATTGACTAAGGTGAATTATAGATGAAACATTTTATTGGAAATGATTGGGACCAGGTGCTTGCCCCGGTTTTTGAAAGTGATGAATATCACACGCTGCATGATTTTTTGAAAAAAGAATACCAGACTAGGCAGATCTACCCGGACATGTACCATATCTTTACGGCCTTCAAGCTGACCCCTTTTAAAGACACCAAGGTTGTCATCTTGGGCCAGGACCCCTACCACAATCCCAGCCAGGCTAACGGCATGAGTTTTTCTGTCATGCCGGGCACGCCCCTGCCGCCGTCTTTGCGCAATATCTATAAGGAGCTCTATGACGATGTCGGGGCTCAGCCGGTCAACCACGGCTATCTTAAGCGCTGGGCCGACCAGGGCGTCCTCTTGCTCAATGCCGTTTTAACCGTGCCCTACGGCCAGGCTAACGGCCACCAGGGCAAGGGCTGGGAAATGGTGACAGACGCCGCCATCAAGGCCTTGAGTGAGCGGGGGCAAGTGGTCTTTATCCTGTGGGGCCGTTTTGCCCAAAACAAGATTCCCTTGATCGACCAGGAAAAGAACGTCATTATCAAATCCGCCCACCCCAGTCCTTTTTCGGCTAACCGCGGCTTCTTCGGCTCCCGGCCATTTTCAAGATGCAACGTGGCCCTAAAGGAATTTGGCTTGACTCCGGTTGACTGGCAATTGCCGCCTGACCCGGAAGCATGATTTTTTGAGGAGATTATTGATGGAAGTTTTTGAACAATTAAAGCAATTGATTAAGCGAAAGGACAAGCAGCGGATCGTTTTCCCGGAAGGGGAGGACCCGCGGATTTTGACGGCGGTCAGCCGCTTAAAGCAAGATGACTTGGTGGAACCGATCGTCTTGGGGCAAAAGGACCAGGTCCTGGCCCTGGCTGAAAAAGAAGGACTGGACATGACTGGGATCGAAATCGTTGACTACCAAAACAGCTCGGACTTTGACCAGATGGTGGAAAAGTTCCACGACCGGATGGCCGGGGGCAAACACTTCCAGACCATGGAAGAAGCTGAAGCCGCCATGCACGATGCCAACTTCTACGGGACCATGCTGGTTTACACCGGCCAGGCCGACGGGATGGTGTCCGGGGCGGCTCACTCAACGGCCGACACGGTCCGGCCAGCCCTCTTCATTTTGAAGACCAAGCCGGGGATGCACCGGATTTCCGGTTCCTTCATCATGGAAAGAGGGGAAGAAAAGTATGTCTTTGCTGACTGCGCGATTTCCATCGACCCGACCAGCGACCAGCTGGTGGAATTCGCGGCCCAGTCAGCAGCTACGGCCAAGATGATCGGGATTGACCCAAAGGTGGCCTTCCTCAGCTTCTCAAGCCATGGCTCAGCCAAGGGCCCGCAGGTAGACAAGGTGGCAGAAGCGGCGAAAATGTTTAAGGAAAAGTATCCGGACATCCCTGCTGACGGTGATTTGCAATTTGACGCGGCCTTCGTGCCGGCAGTTGCTAAACTTAAGGCACCTGGTTCAGCCGTAGGCGGTAAGGCCAATGTTTTCATCTTCCCTGAACTGCAGTCAGGTAACATTGCTTACAAGATTACCCAGCGCCTGGGCAACTTTACGGCCATCGGACCGGTTTTGCAGGGGATTGCCAAGCCGGTCAACGACCTCTCCCGGGGCTGCAGCGCTGATGACGTCTACAAGATCGGAATTTTGACGGCTGCTCAAGCTGTTATGGAAGGATAAAAAGCAAGAGATGACAGAATTAGCAATTAATTCCGCTGCTGACATGCAGGCCTTTGGCGCGGCCCTGGCCCAAAGCGCCCAGCCCCATGACCTTTTGCTCTTAAAAGGGGACCTGGGAGCCGGCAAGACCACGATGACCCAGGGCTTCGGCCGGGCCCTGGGGATCAAGCGGCCAGTTAAGAGCCCGACTTTTACCCTGGTCCGGGAATACCGGGAAGGGAAGCTGCCTCTTTTTCACATGGACTTTTACCGGCTGGAAGGCGATGACCTGGCTTCAATCGACTTAAATGACTACCTGGCTGAAGAAGGGGTGGTCATCATCGAATGGCCCCAGGTGATCCAGGCTGACCTGCCCAGTGACTTCTTAGAGCTGGTTTTGACCCGGGTCGACGACTCCTGGGATTCAACCAAGCGTTTAGTTGCGCTTGTCCCGCACGGGCAAAGAGCGGCTGCTTGGGCAGAAGAAGCCTGCCGCCTTTACCAGGAAAAGCAGAAATAAAAGTAAGAACTAAAGAAAAAATGGACCAGCTGCCTGCTGATCCATTTTTTTGCCTAGACTTGGTAGACAAATTTTTTCAAAAGCTCACAGCCCTGCTTTTCCTCTTCTTTTAAGAGGATGCCGGCGCAGGCTTCGCTGTCGCTTAAGGCGTTATGGTGGTGCCAAAGCTCCACGCCCAAAAGGTCAGAAACAGTGTTGAGCTGGTAGTTTTCCAGGCCCGGCTCCAGTTCCCGGCTGACCTTGAGGCTGTCTAAAACCAGGTAGTGGGGCTCGGCAATCCCGTAGCGGGCCAGGGACTGCTTCATTACATTGCAGTCAAAGCGGGCATTGTGGGCCGCCACCAGCATCCCTGGCTGAAAAAGGGGCTGGATCTTGGGCCAGACCTCGGCCATAGTCGGAGCTCCCGCCACGTCTTCAGCCGTAATGTCGTGGACCTTGACCTGCCGGGCGTCAAAAGCCATCTGGGGATTGATAACCGTGTAGAAGCGGTCAATAATCATACTCTCCCGCACTAAAACCAGGGCCAAAGAGCAGGCGCTGGCTGGGTGCTGGTTGGCAGTTTCAAAGTCCATGGCGACGAAATTCATCATTTGTAAAAGCCTCCGTTTGCGCGTAAGTTAAATTAAGCCAAGCAAACTTGGTCCAAGCTAGTATAACATAGCGTGAATGCGGTAAAATATCAAAAGGAAGATTTAGAGGAGGCAATTTTAATTGAATCTGTATGACTTAAAAGCGCAAGGACTGGATTTGCAAGAAAACATTCCTTTGAGCCACTATACTTTTACCCAAACCGGGGGACCGGCAGAATACCTGGCTTTTCCCAAGAATTTGGCAGAATTAAAAGAACTCTTGGCCGCGGCCAGGGAAGAACAGCTGCCGGTTACGGTGATCGGCAACGCGTCCAACTTGATCATCCGTGACAGGGGGATCAAGGGCCTGGTGATCATTTTAACGGAAATGAAAGAGATCAAGGTTGAAACTGACAAGGTGTACGCCCAAGCCGGTGCCAGAATCATCGATACTTCTTTCGCCGCTGGGGAAGCCGGCCTGTCCGGCCTGGAATTTGCCGCGGGCATTCCCGGCTCAGTCGGTGGGGCGGTTTTCATGAATGCCGGGGCTTACGGCGGTGAAACCAAGGACTGCCTGGAAAGCGCCACGGTCGTCACCAGAGACGGTGAGGTCAAGACTTACACGAACGCGGACCTGCATTTTTCCTACCGGCACTCCCTTTTGCAGGAAAATGATGAGATCGTCATCGAGGCAACTTTTGCCTTAAAGGCCGGCGATAAGGCAACTATCTTGGACCAGATGAACTACTTGAACGCTCTTAGAAGCTACAAGCAGCCCCTGGAATACCCGTCCTGCGGTTCTGTCTTCAAGCGGCCGACCGGCCACTTTGTCGGCCCGATGATCATCAAGGCCGGCCTGCAGGGCAAGCAGATCGGCGGGGCCCAGGTGTCAACCAAGCATGCCGGCTTTATCGTCAACAAGGGCGAGGCCACGGCAACTGACTACCTCAATTTGATCCACTATATTCAAAAGACGATCAAGGAAAAAGACGGGATTGCTTTGCAGACAGAAGTCCGCATCATTGGCGAGGAATAATAGCTTAGGATAAGAGAAAAAGAAAAATGGGAACAGCAAATGGAAATTATTAAGTTAGATCACATCACCAAGCAGTATGATGATGGCTTTGTAGCCTTGAAGGACATCAACCTTGAGCTTGAGTCCGGCAAGTTCTACTCTTTGCTGGGGCCATCAGGCTCGGGCAAAACAACGATTTTGCGGATCATTGCCGGCTTTACGGAAGCGTCAGCTGGCAAGGTCTATTTTGACGGCCAGGACATCACCAATCTTGATGCCTCAAAACGGCATATCAATACGGTTTTTCAGAATTATGCCCTTTTTCCGCACTTGAATGTCTATGAAAATGTTGCTTTTGCCTTGAAACTGCGCCGGCGGCCGGAAAGCGAAATCCGGGAAAAGGTCAAGGATGCCCTCCACACTGTCCGCCTGGATGGCTATGCCAACCGGGAGATTTCTGAACTCTCCGGGGGTCAGCAGCAGCGGGTGGCGATCGCCCGGGCGATTATCAATGAACCTAAGGTGCTGCTTTTGGACGAATGCCTGTCAGCTTTGGACAAGCGCCTGCGAAAAGAGATGCAGTTTGAACTCCGGGCCATCCAGAAGAAGCTGGGCATCACTTTTATTTTTGTCACCCACGACCAGGAAGAAGCCCTGGCCATGAGTGACGAGATTTTCGTCTTAAACGACGGGGAGATCCAGCAGAGCGGGTCACCGGTAGACATTTACGACGAGCCGGTCAACGACTTTGTTGCCCGTTTTATCGGGGACTCCAACATTCTGTCTGGCCGGATGATCCGGGACTTTGCCGTGGAATTTGCTGGCAAGGACTTTGAATGTGCCGATGCCGGGATTACCCCGGGGGAAAAAGTCGAAGTCGTTTTGCGGCCAGAAGACTTGGATATCACGGAAGCAGCCGCTGGCAAGCTCTTGGTAACGGTGCAGAGCCAGCTTTTCCTGGGCGACCACTTTGAAATCAAGGCCATCGGCCAGGACGGCTTTGAATGGCTGATCCATTCCACCAACGGGGTCCAGACCGGCCAGAAAGTCGGCATCTTCTTTGACCCAGAAGACATCCACGTCATGCGGCTGGGCGAAACCGAAGAAGAGTTCGATGCCCGCCTGGAAGCTTATGAAGGTGAGGACTAGCCATGAAAAAGAACCGGCTTTTGTTTCTTTTGCCTTACCTGCTTTGGATCGGCCTCTTCGTCATCGCCCCCCTGGTCTTGATCCTGGGCTACTCACTGACTGATGCTCATAGTCATTTGACCCTGCAAAACTTTGCCGCCTTTTTCTCTGGCGGCACCTTTTTGCGGATGATGGCCAATTCATTTTGGTATGCCCTCTTGATCACCTTTTTCTGTCTGCTGGTCTCTTATCCGGCAGCTCTGGTCTTGACCCGGCTGAAAAACCAGCAGTTCTGGCTGATGCTGATCATTTTGCCGACCTGGATCAACCTCTTGCTCAAGGCTTACGCCTTTATCGGGATTTTTTCCCGAAGCGGGATGGTCAACCAGTTCCTGGGCCTCTTTAGCATTGGTCCGGTCGGGATCATGTTTACCGACTTCGCCTTTATTTTCGTGGCGACCTATATCGAAATTCCCTTCATGGTTATGCCCATCTACAACTCGCTGAAGGAAATTGACCCGGCTCTTTTAAGCGCCAGCTCAGACCTGGGGGCCAACTTCTGGCAGACCTTCCGCTACGTGATCTGGCCCTTGTCCTGGCCAGGGGTTGAATCGGGTATCCAGGCCATCTTTATCCCGTCTCTGTCCCTCTTCATGCTGACCCGCTTGATCGGTGGTAACCGGGTAATCACCCTGGGTACGGCGGTTGAAGAGTATTTCTTGACGACGATGAACTGGAATATGGGGGCAACCATCGGGGTTATCTTGATCGCCTTGATGTCGATTGTAATGCTGCTGACTTCGCGCAAGCAGCACAAGAAGGAAATTGAATTATGAAAAAGACCATTTGGGGCAGGGTATACTTTGGACTGGTGCTGCTGATCCTCTACCTGCCGATTTTCTACCTAATCTACTTTTCTTTCTCCAGCGGCTCCAGCATGGATCACTTCCGCCACTTTACCTGGGAGCACTACCAGACCTTGTTTAATGACAAGCGCCTTTTGGCCATCTTGCTAGAGACGATCATGCTGGCCCTTTTGTCCAGCCTGGCGGCAACTGTTTTGGGGACATTCGGGGCCATCGCCATCCAGCGCAGCAAGGAGGCTTCCCGCAAGGTCCTGCTCTCTTTAAACAATATCTTGATCGTGTCACCCGACGTTATTATCGGGGCCAGTTTCTTGATCCTTTTTACCGCCTTGGGTTTCAGCCTGGGCTTTGCCTCCGTCTTGCTCAGCCACATCGCCTTTTCAGTGCCGATCGTGGTCTTGATGGTCCTGCCTAAGCTGAAGGAAATGGACAACTCCCTGGTCGACGCGGCCCGGGACCTGGGGGCAAGCAGCTACCAGGTCTTCAGTCAGGTCCTTCTGCCGGCCCTTACGCCGGGGATCCTGTCAGGTTTCTTCATGGCCTTGACTTACTCTTTGGACGACTTCGCGGTTACCTTCTTTGTGACCGGGAACGGCTTTACCACCTTGTCCGTTGAAATCTATTCCCGGGCCCGGCAGGGGATCGACCTGGAAGTGAATGCCTTAAGTACGATTATCTTCTTCTTTGTCCTTCTTTTGGTTGGGGGCTACTATGTCTTGACCAAGCGGCAGGGCAAGAAGGCCAATAAGTTGGGAGGGCTGCTGCGATGAAAAAAATCCTCTCCGCGGCCCTGGCCATTCTGTTGGTCAGCTTCGGCCTTTACCTGGGCGCCCAGCAGCTGGACAGCTCCAGCGACGGCTCAGCCTCAAGCAAGAAAGACCTGATTATTTACAACTGGGGGGACTATATCGATCCAGACTTGATCACCAAGTTTGAAAAGCAGACCGGCTACCATGTCATCTATGAGACTTTTGACTCAAACGAAGCTATGTACACCAAGATCAAGCAGGGCGGGACGGCCTATGACCTGGCCGTATCGTCAGACTACATGATTACCAAGCTGCACCGGGACAATCTTTTGGATAAGATTGATACCAGCCGCTTGAGCAATTTTAAGTACATCGGCAAGGAATTTTTGCACAAGTCCTTTGATGAGAAAAACGAGTACTCAGTGCCTTACTTTTGGGGAACTCTGGGCATCGTCTACAACGACCGCTATGTCAAAAAGGGCGAGATCAAGACCTGGAATGATCTCTGGAAGAAAAAGTACCAGGGGCAGATCCTGCTGGTTGACTCAGCCCGCGATATTATGGGCATGTCCCTGGTTTCCATGGGCTACTCCATGAATGACACCGATTCTGCCCACCTCAAGGCCGCCAAGGCCAAGCTGGACAAGATTGGCAAGAACGTCAAGGCAATCGTGGCTGACGAGCTGAAGATGTACATGGTGCAAAATGAGGCCTGGATCGGGGTTACCTATTCCGGGGAAGCTGCGACGATGATGGACCAGGACTCCCATATCCACTATGTGGTGCCGGCTCAAGGGTCCAACTTGTGGTTTGACAATATCGTTATTCCGAAGACTTGCAAGAACAAGGAAGCCGCTTATCAGTTCATCAACTTCATGCTAGAACCCAAGAACGCGGCTCAAAACGCCGAATACATCGGCTACTCAACCCCGAACACCGCGGCTCAAAAGCTCCTGCCCAAGTCCGTTAGGGAAGACCAGCAGTTTTACCCGCCAATGTCGACGGTCAAGAATTTGGAAGTTTATCGGGATCTGCCAAGCAGCAAGGTGCAGGAATACAATGACCTCTTCCTGGAGTTCAAGATGTATGCCCGCAACTAGCTGACAGAAGATTTTAGAAAGGGAAAATTTCATGCAGTTTGATTTTGCAAGTCTATGGACCTGGCATACCTTGTCGGTGGTCCTGGACGTCTTGATCACCTGGTACTTCATCTACCACTTGACCCTTTTGATCAAGGGGACCAAGGCTGTCCAGCTGGCCAACGGGATCATTTTGATCATGGTGGCCCGGGTCTTGGCCGGCTGGGCCCAGCTGACGACCGTTACTTTTATTCTGGACCAGATTGTTTCCTGGTCAGTCATTGGGATTATCGTCATCTTCCAGCCCGAAATCCGCCGGGGCCTGGAGCGCCTGGGCCGGGTCTCCCTGTTTTCTGATTTGGAAAACAGCGAGCACGAGCAGCAGGAGAGGCTGGTCAAGGAGCTGGACAAGGCGATCCAATATATGTCTAAGCGTCGGATCGGGGCCTTGATTACTTTGGAACAAAAGACCGGCCTGGAAGAATACGTGGAAACGGGGATCAAGCTCGATGCCCTGGTTACTGGGGAATTATTGATCAACATCTTCATCCCCAACACTCCTTTGCACGACGGGGCGGTCATTATCAAGAACAACCGGGTCCAGGTAGCCTCAGCCTACCTGCCCCTGTCTGACAATGCCATGATTCCCAAGAGCCTGGGGACCAGACACCGGGCAGCCGTCGGAATCTCTGAAGTAACCGATGCCATCACCGTGGTCGTTTCTGAAGAAACGGGCGGGGTGACCATCACCAGAAACGGCCAGTTCATGGTCGACCTCAGCCAGCAGGAATACCTCAAGTACCTGCGGGCCGAACTGGTCACTGAAGAAAAGAGGAAGCAGCCATGGCCGATCCGCCTGGCCCGGGGCATTTGGAACTGGGGGGATAAATAATGCACAAACTGATTGAGCAAAAATGGTTTTACAAGCTTTTTTCCCTGCTTTTGGCCATCGTCTTGGTTGCCTTCGTTGACAACACTCAGGTCAACACCAGCAACCAGACCAAGGTCCAGGAAACGGCCAGCACTGAGCAGAGCCTGAAGATAGCCCTGCAGGTGTCGGTGGATGCTGACAAGTACTATGTCACCGGCTATCCTTCCAAGATCAAGGTGACCTTGGAAGGACCGAATGCCCTGGTTACTTCCGCCGTCAACACCCTGAACTTCCGGGTCTACATTGACCTAAACAAGCTGGGCGTCGGCAGCCACCAGGTCCCGGTCAAGGTCAGCGGCCTGCCCAGACAGGTTTCCTACAAATTGTCGCAAAAAAGCGTGAAAGTCAACATCCAAAAGCGAAAGTCCCGCACCTTGCCGGTCCAAATAGGTTATAATAAAAATGCTGTTGCTCAAGGCTATGACATCGGTACGCCGACAGTCAGCCCGGAGATGGTTGAAGTCACCGGGGCCCAGAGCGAAGTAAAAGCGATCGACTACGTGCAGGCCCAGCTGGTCGTGCCGAACGGCAGCACCGAAACGGTGCGGCGGAACGTGCTTCTGGCTGCTTATGACGCCAAGGGTCACCAGCTCAACGTGGTGATCAGTCCGGCAACGGCCCGGGTAACCCTGCCTTTGTCGGTTTCCAAGAAGACGGTCAAGCTGAAGCTAAATGCTAGTCATGGCTCAAGCAAGAAAGTTTACTCCTTGACGGCCAAAGAGGAAAAAGTTACCCTCTATGGGCAAAAAGAAGCCCTGAAAAAGATCAGTTCCCTGACTTTGGACGTTGATCTGACTAATATCAAGTCTTCGGTCACCAAATCATTCCGCCTGCCAGTTCCAAGCGGAGTTGCCTGGATTTCACCAGGCAGCGTGGACGTCCAGATCGAAGTCAGTGATTCGAACAACTAGAAATAAAGAAAGGTTCTTTCAACATGCTTAAATATTTTGGTACTGACGGTGTTCGCGGTGAAGCCAACAAGGTTTTGACCCCGGAAATGGCCTTTAAACTGGGCCGGATGGGCGGCTACGTGCTGACCAAGGAAAAGGAAGACGGCGGCCAGGCCCGGGTTCTGGTTTCAAGAGATACCCGGATTTCTGGTGAAATGCTGGAATACGCCTTGATTTCCGGTTTGCTGTCAGTCGGCATCGAAGTTCTGGAATGCGGGGTCATGACTACGCCTGGCCTGTCCTACCTGGTCCGGGCCCAAGGGGCCGACGCCGGCGTGCAGATTTCCGCTTCCCACAACCCGGTTGAAGACAACGGGATCAAGTTCTTCGGCAGCGATGGCTTGAAGCTGTCTGATGCCAAGGAAGAAGAAATCGAAGAACTGATCGACGCCAAGCAGGACATGCTGCCGCGGCCATCAGCAGAGGGGTTGGGCACGGTAACCGACTTCCGTGATGGCAGCAACAAGTACATCCAGTTCTTGGAAAACACCATTCCAGAAGACTTGAGCGGGATCAAGGTCGTAATTGACGGGGCCAACGGGGCAGCCAGTGCCTTCATCTCCCGTTTGTTTGCTGACCTGGACGTAGACTTTACCACTATTTCAACCCACCCGAACGGGCTGAACATCAATGACCACTGCGGGGCCACCCACACGGCGCGCCTGCAAGAAGAAGTCGTCAAGCAGGGTGCCCAATTGGGCCTGGCCTTTGACGGGGATGCTGACCGCTGCATCGCGGTTGACGAAAACGGCAACGAAGTCGATGGTGACCACATCATGTACGTGATTGGCTCCTACCTGGCTGACTACGGCCGCTTAAAGAAGGATACGATCGTGACGACTGTCATGAGCAACCTGGGCTTCACCAAGGCTTTGGAGCGCCGGGGCATCAAGAATATCCGCACCCAAGTCGGTGACCGCTACGTTTCTGAAGAAATGCGGGCCAACGGCTACAGCCTTGGTGGGGAACAATCCGGCCACGTGATCATCAGCGATTACCACAACACTGGTGACGGGATGCTGACTGGGATTCACTTGATGCTGGTGATGAAGAAGACTGGCAAGTCCTTGACTGAACTTTTGGCCGACTTCAAGGAATACCCGCAAGTTTTGGTCAACGTTCCAGTTAAGGACAAGAACAGCTGGAAGAATCACCAGGCAGTTGTCGACGCTATCGAATCAGTTGAAAAAGACATGGCTGGTGACGGCCGGGTCCTGGTCCGTCCTTCAGGTACCCAGGAGCTGCTCCGGGTTATGGCTGAAGGCCCAACCCAGGAAATCACCAAGGAATACGTTGACCGGATCGTCAAGGTAGTTACGGCAGAAATGGGCGAATAAAAAAGCAAGTTAAATGGCTGTAAAGCCGGTGAAAAAGGAAAGTTCAAAATGAGCTTTCCTTTTCTTTTGGATGGATTTTTTCTTTTTTTACGGGAAAAATTCTGCAATAATAAATTAAGAACAGGCTTTGGACTAGATAGGAGGAAAATATGGCGATTAAAATGCTGGCCATCGACTTGGATGGCACCCTGCTGACTGACAGCAAGACGATTTTGCCAGGGACTTACAAGGCCCTGCAGGAAGCAAAAGCAGCCGGGATCAAGATTGTGCTGACTTCCGGCCGGCCCCTGTCGGGCATTAAGGGTTACGCGGAAGAATTAGGCTTAAGCGGCAGTGAAGAGTACGCGATCCTCTTCAACGGGGCCGTGGTGCAGAACTTAGACGGCCGGGTCTTGATCAGCCATGAACTGGACTTTGGCGACTTCAACACCCTGCTACACATGCAGCGGCTCAGTGACGTCAACCTGGACTTTGAAACCCCAGACCGCTTCTACACTTTGGATAAGAAGATTTCCATCCGCCTGCAGATCGACGGGGCGGAAACCAAGAACCAGCTCTGGATTCAAGACAGAAGCGACTTCAAGAAGGACTTTACCTTTGCCAAGGCAGTCTATCAGTGCGATGACCCGGACCAGGTTGACCGTTTATGGAACCGGCTGCCAGACTGGTTTTTCCAAAGCTACGCGGTTGTCCGCAGCTGGCCGGAAGTCATTGAAGTCGGGTCGCTGGCCGCTTCAAAGGGCTACGCCGTCAGCGAACTGGCCTCAAGACTGGGCCTGTCGAACAGTGAAGTCATGATCTTCGGTGACCAGGGCAACGACCGGTCCATGTTTGAAATCCCTGACTTCAAGCGAGTGGCCATGGGCAATGCCATCGACGAGATCAAGGACCTGGCTGACTACGTCACCGACACCAACGAGCGCGACGGGATCGCCAAGGCACTGCGGAAATTAGTTTTATAAGAGAAGAGGACAGATCTGCGGATCTGCCCTTTTTCTTTTTCAAGAGGAAAAAATCACTATGGCAGAAATTGAAGAAAAAATCACTGATATTTTTAAAGAGGCGGTTAAGCAAAAAATAGTAAACGGGGTTTCTTATGCCTTAATTGACCAGGGAAGGATCAGCCGGCACTACCTGGGCCAGGCTGAGCCAGGACAATTCTATGACCTGGCCTCTTTGACCAAGGTGGTGGGGACGGCCAGCGGGATTTTTAAAGAAATAGATGAGGGGAAAATCAGCTTAGATGACCAGGTGGGGGACTTTTTCCCAGCGGCTTGTTCAGCTGTTACAGTAAAAGATCTGCTTTTGCATATCAGTGGCCTGCCGGCTGACTTGGACAATGTCTGGCAATACCAGAGCCCAAGGGAAGTCTGGGAGGCGGTATTAGCAACTAAGCCCCTTTATTTACCTGGCCAGGAGTCAATTTATTCCGACCTCAACTTCATTATCTTGGGCAAGATTTTAGAGCAGGTCAGCGGGCAGGACTTAAGCAGCTTTTTGCGGGAGGAGATTTTTGCCCCTTTGGGGATGCTGGAGACCGGCTTCTTGCTTAAAGGGAAAAGGGACCGCTTTGTCAAAACGGAAGTAACCAAAGAAAGAGGGCAGGTCTGGGGCAACGTCCATGACGAAACGGCCTGGCAAATGGGCGGTCTGGCCGGCCATGCCGGACTTTTTTCAACGCTGGATGACCTGGCCCGCTTCAGCTCTTTTTATCTGACGACGGATAGACCCTTTGTTACCAGCCTGTTTGACTATGACTGCTTTGAGCGTACCCTGGCCTGGATCCGCTGGCAAAAAGGCCGCCGCTTTCTCTGGCATACCGGCTTTACTGGCCCGGGATTAGGCCTGGACTTTGAAAATGGGCGGACCCTGGTTATTTTGGCCAGCTCAGTTTACCCCAAGCGGGGCAACGAGGCCTGGCTGCTAGCCCGCCGGCAGGCGGCCAAGACATTTTTTGGCGGCGGCTACCGGCAAGAAAAGTAAAAGATAATCCGTTGACAAATGTAAACGATAGTGTAGAATAGTATTTATAAAGGCTACAGATGTAAACGAGGAGGAAGGAAATGAACGAGGATTGCCGGATTTCAGACGCGGAATGGCAGGTTATGCGGGTTGTCTGGACCCTGGGTCAGGCCAATAGCAGCCAGATTATTGAACAATTAGCGGCAAAATGTGCCTGGAGCTCGTCAACGGTCAAAACTTTGCTGCGGCGCCTGGAAAAGAAGGGCTTTTTGCTGGTTGACCGGCAAGGTCACCGCTTCGTGTACCGGGCGGCTAAAGCAGAAGGCGAAGCGATGCATGAGAGCCTGACGGCTGAATTTGCTGCTATGTGCGACATGCACAAGGGAGAGATGCTTCTCCGGCTGCTGGATGACCTGCCTTTAAGCAAAAGCGACCTTGAAGCGATTGCCAAAAAGGCAGCTGAAAAGGCGAAGACAGCTCCGGAAAAAGTTGATTGCAATTGTTTAAGTGCTTGTGAACATATGGAAGGTGAACGGGAATGTTAGTTAATGGATTAGTAATTTTGGCTGCGGCAGCTTTGATCGGCTTGATCATCTGGTGGTTTTTCGGTAATTTCCAAAAGAGCAGCCAGCAGGCGGACCTGGCCAATGGCCGCCAGGAAGGGCAAGTGGTCGTCAAAGGCGGCTATGAGCCGGAAGTTCTCTACTTAAAGCAGGGCGTGCCGGCGGAAGTGACTTTTAAGATGGAAGACAAGACTTCCTGCCTCAGCCATGTGGTCTTTTCTTCGTTGGGCGTTGAAAAGGACCTAAGCAAGGAAAAGCTGGCCAAAGTCCAGATCCCAACTGACAAGGCCGGGGAAATCGACTACGCCTGCGGCATGGACATGTTTCGTGGAAAGATCGTGGTTAAGTAATGAAATTGACTAATTGGCGCCGCTTCTGGCTCTCCCTGCTTTTAGCCCTGCCGATGCTGGCCCAGATGCTGCTCATGATCTGGGGAATCATGCTGGCCGGGATTAAGACTTATTCGCTGATCGCGACCAGCTTGATTATGCTGGTCGCGGCTGGCCCCTACATTCAAAGCGCCTGGGCTGCTTTAAAACGCCACCAGGCCAACATGAACAGCCTGATCGCTATTGGCACCAGCGTGACTTATGTCTACAGCCTTTTTGCCTACTTCACGGGCCGGCCGGTCTATTTTGAAAGCGCGGCTTTTATCTTGATTTTTGTTTTGCTGGGGGATGCCCTGGAAGAAAAAATGCACGACCGGGCAGCGGCCTCATTAAACAAGCTGCTGGAACTGCAAGCCAGTGAAGCTGAAGTCAAGCGGGGAGAAGATTTTGTCAAGCTTCCCCTGGACCAGGTCAAGACCGGAGACATAATCAAGGTGCGGCCGGGCGGCAAGGTGCCGGTTGACGGCCGCCTGCTTTCCGGGCGAAGTAGCATCAATGAAGCCATGGTGACCGGGGAGAGCATGCCAGTCGCAAAAAAGCCGGGTGACAAGGTGATCGGGGCAACCATCAACGGCAGCGGCAGCTTTTTGATGGTGGCTGAACAAGTCGGGGAAGAGACCATGCTGGCCCAGATCGTCCAAGTGGTCAAGCAGGCCCAGAATTCCCGGGCCCCAATCCAAAAGCTGACGGACAAGGTCGCCAACTACTTTGTGCCGGCGGTTTTGATCACTAGCATTCTGGCCTTTGCCCTCTGGCAGGTCTTCAGCCCGGTAGGGCCGGTCCAGGCCATGCTCTACGCTGTTTCCGTCATCGTGATTGCCTGCCCGTGTGCCTTGGGCCTGGCAACTCCGACAGCCTTGATAGTGGCTAGCGGCCGCAGCGCCCGGATGGGCGTCTTGATCAAGGACGGGGAAATCCTGGAAGCAGCAGCGAAAATTAAGACCATTGTTTTTGACAAGACCGGGACTTTGACGGTCGGCCAGCCCCAGCTGGTTGACCAGGCGGGAGAGGCGGAAAGCCTCAGCCTGGCGGCCAGTCTAGAAGCAAATTCTGAACACCCCTTGGCCCAGGCCATCGTGACCAGCGCTAAAGAAGGCGGCCAGCGCCTTTGGCCAGTCAACGATTTTTCGGCTGAAGAAGGCAAGGGGGTAGAAGGCAAGGTAGCCGGGCACCTAGTCAAGGTGGGCCGGGCTGACTATGTTAGCGCCCCGGACGCTTGGCGCCAGCAGGCAAAAGGCTTGGCGGAAGCCGGCAAGACGGTAGTTTATGTGCAAAAAGATTCTGCCGTCATTGGCCTCTTAGCCCTGCAGGATGCTCCCCGCCCAGAAGCTAAAGCTGTCTTGGCAGAGCTTAAAAAGCGCGGAATCAAGACTGTCATGCTGACTGGCGATAACCAGCAGCTGGCGGAAAAAATCGGCCGGCAGCTAGGTATTGTCCAGGTTGAAGCCGGCCTTTTGCCCGGGGAAAAGGCAGACCGCTTGGCCAAGTTGAAAGAAGCAGGGCCAGTAGCCTTTGTCGGCGACGGGATCAATGACGCGCCAGCCCTGTCACTAGCTGATGTCGGCATTGCCATGGGCAGCGGGACTGACGTGGCTAAAGAAGCCGGCGGCATCGTCTTGATGACCAGCAACTTGACCGGGGTTCTGCGGGCACTTGACTTGTCCAAGCAGACCTTCACGCGGATTAAGCTGAACCTTTTCTGGGCCTTGATCTACAATTTGATCGGGATTCCGGTTGCTGCCGGCCTCTTCTCCTTTATTGGGGTCAGCCTCAGTCCGGAACTGGCGGCTTTGGCCATGGCCTTCAGTTCCGTCTCAGTCCTGCTCTCATCTCTCATGCTGAACTGGACCAAGGTTGCCGGGGCCAGCGAAAGTAGATAAAGCAACTATGAAATAATAAAATAAAGCTTTAAATGGAAGTGCCAGGCTGGTGCTTCCATTTTTTGTTTGCCTTTAAAGCGCTTTCTGATGTAATCTAATAATTAGTGCGTTAATAAACGATGTAGGAAGAGACAAATATGGATGCAGTAAAAAATTATCTTAGCGTGGCTTTTTTTGCCTTTTGGGGCGGTCTGGCCCGCTATGGCTTAACGGAAGCATTTTCCTTTTACGGGACGGTGATTGCCAACCTTTTGGGCTGCTTTCTTCTGGCTTTTTTGACTTACTTTTTCCTAAGAAAAGCGAGCACCCGGGCCTGGCTGAACGCCGGCCTGGGGACCGGCTTTGTCGGGGCCTTTACGACTTTCTCCAGCTTCAACCTGGACGCCTTCAAGCTCCTGCTTGGTGGGCAGAGTCTGGGGGCTTTGCTTTACTTCATCGGCACGATCGCGGCTGGTTTCCTCTTTGCCTGGGCAGGCAAGCAGGCAGCCAACCTTGCCGCAGACAAACTTTTGGAAAGGGGGTAACAAGATGATTTTCGCGGTTGGATTTGGGGCCAGCCTAGGAGCGGTAGCCCGCTACGCTTTGACCAGTTATGGCAAGAAGCACTGGATGCAGGGGACAGCTTTTCCTTGGCCGACTCTGTTGATCAATCTGACAGGGAGCTTTTTGCTGGGCCTGGCTTTTGCCTTGCAGCTACCGGCTAGAGTCTATGCCTTCTTAGGCACCGGCGTCCTGGGCGGCTACACGACTTTTTCTACCTTGAACACGGAAATGGTCTCTTTGGCTGAAAACGGGCAAAAGCACGTCCTCAAGCGTTATCTGCTGGCCAGCTATCTGGGCGGGGCTGTCCTTTTGACTGGCGGATATTATCTTGGAAGCCTGCTATGAAAAAAAGCCAACTAATTCTGCGCAAGAGCTTGTGCAGCCTGGCAGCCATAATTTCCCTGGTCGCTCTTTTGAGTAGCCCTGTCACCTTTAAAATGTATGAGGTCAAGGACTATGCGTCCAGTTTAATCGACACTTTTGCCAATCAAAGCGATGGCGGTGCCATGTCGATCGCGGCTAAAGCGGCGGTTGAGTCGGGTCTGAAGCAGGACCTGGTGGATCAGTTGCCAGACAAGGTAGAGATCAGCGAGTCCTATCTCAGCCTCTACCGGCTGGTTTCCCGCTACCGGCAAAACAAGCGCCTGCAGTCAAGCAATTTAAAGCTGCCAGCCAAGAACAAGGTCCAGCTTTTTATGGATGATTTAATTCTCTATTTGGTCAATAGCGAACTGAAGGTACATGAAGGGGAATTGCAGCAGATTACGCAAATCTACCAGCTCTCCTTGTGGATCATCTGCGTCCTTTACTTGCTGGGCGTGGCCCTACTCCTCTTCAACCGTTACTGGTCCTGGCTGCCTTTTGTGCTGGGAGCGGCTAGTGCCTTTGGCTTCCAGGTCTTTATTACCCATACCTTGACGGAAATGGTCCAAAAGGAAGTTTACTCCAAGATGCTGTTCACCTACTCCTGGGGCAGCTGGGCTGGCTTTCTCCTGGCCCTGGCCCTGGCCGGCTACCTTTTTTATCTGGATGTTTGCCGCTACCGGACAAAAAAGGGGACAAGCAAAGTTGCGGATAAAGAAGCTAAAAATAATTAAGAAACTATGTTAAGAGTCAAGGCGGCTAGTCTTGACTCTTTTTATGCCGGGAAAAGCCCTGCTTTTTCTTATGGAAAGAGGGACTCTGCTTGCTCTGCTATAACAACTTTTATATAATATAAAAAATAGATTAATACTGGGCAATTGATGTGACCCCCAAAATTGGGACACTAATTTCGGGGGTTATATCACTGAGGCGTCTCTTTTTCCTTTGAAAAAGCTGCATGCTATAATATTTTTTGCACTTTAGGGAAAGGTGACAAAAATGCGGAAAATTTTATTTTTATGCCATGGCAACATCTGCCGGTCGCCAATGGCCGAATTTATCATGAAGCAGCTCCTGGCTGAGGCCGGCAAGGCTGACCAGGTGGAAGTTGCTTCCGCGGCCGTGACGGGCGATGAAATTATTGGCGGGGTCGGCAATCCGCTGGACCCCCGGGCCCAAAGGGAACTGACCAAGCACGGGGTGCCTTTTAGCCAGCACCGGGCCCGGCTCTTGACCCGGGAAGACTATGACAAGTATGATTACTTGATCGCCATGGACAGTGAGAACTTCATGGCTATGAACCAGATTTGCGGGGGAGACTCGGAAAGAAAGCAGTACAAGCTGCTTCAATTTGCCGGCAGCTATGATGACATTGATGATCCCTGGTATACAAATGACTTTGACCTGGCCTTCCAAGAGATCAGCCGGGGTTGCCGGGGCCTGTTAGACCAGCTTTAGGCTGGGAATTTACGAAAACGCTTAAAGCGAGTACAATTAAGGGTGTAAGTTGTAAGAAATTTTTTAATTGTTTTTGGAAATAGTAAGGATTTGTTTATGAAAAAGTATGTCATTTTACACCCAACTGGCCGGATCTCCCGCCTGGTCATCAAGCACTTGCTGGCTGCCCCCCAGTTCAGTGACGTGGAGCTGGAACTTTTGACCCAGCGGCCGGAACTTTTGGCAGACCTGGCAGAGGCTGACCGGATCAAGCTGACCGAAGGGACGGCAACCGACCTGGACAAGATCCTGGAAGTTACCAGGGACGCCGACCTGGTCTTTTTGGGCAAGGTTGACGACAAGAAGTTCACGGTGATCAGCAAGAACCTGGTTAAGGCAAGCCAGGAAAACGACTTTGACCGGGTTATTGAATTAAGCCTGGCCGGCCTCTACTATGAAATTCCCGGGGAATTCGGCACCTGGGTTGATGAATGGGTGGGCTCTGGCCGCTTTTTGCCAGCCAGAGAGGCTGCCCGCCGTCTGGAAGAAGCTGACCTGGACTACACCTTGATCAGAATGCCGGCCTTGACTGACTGGCCAGATGTCAAGTACTCCTTGACCGGCCGCTATGACGAATTCGTCGGCACCTCGGTTTCAAGAGCCAGCGTGGCTGACCTGGTCTTGCAGATCATGGCTGATCCAAGCCAGTACTCCCGCGCCAGCGTCGGCATCTCCCAGCCGGAAACGGCGGGTTACGTCCGGCCAGTTTACTAAAATAAGCCAAAGAAAAAGGCCTGCACGAGCGTGCAGGCCTTTTTGGTTTAAAAATATCGCATATTGTTTTTTAGCCGTTATTGCCTTTACTTGCTGCCTTTAGCCCCTTTTGGCAGGCGGCGGCCAATCAGCCAGACAGCTAAGATGGCGATGACTGATTCAATGACAATGTAGAGGGCCCGCAGCTTGATAGTGGTCCCGCCCAGCCAGACGTTGAAGACGATTGAGCCCAAAACCAGGGTAATCATCCAGGTCCATTGCTGCTTGTCAAAGGCCAGGCCGTATTCTTCTTCTCTTCTGCGGATGCCCGGGAAGATCCCGCCCAGGCCGATCAAGACCAGGCAGGCTACGATATTGATGGAGAGTTCATACCACCAAACCCAGCTTCCTTCCTTGACGTCTTGGGGCATGAAGCCTAAGACCGTAGCGACAGCCGTGACGGCCAGGAGGGCAAAGCCGACCCACCAGGCAAAAGTGTCATTTTTAATATAGCGGTAAACTGACGGGTACTTAGAGGAATTTTTGCCCCGGACCTTCATGAAGGAGTAGAAGATCCAGCAGGTAACAGCTGGAGAGATGATCCCGTTCAAGTTCAAAAGCCAGTTGAAGATGTCGTTCATGTCCGGCAGGAAAATCCCCAGAACCATGATAAAGCCGCTCAAAAAGACAGTCAGAATGTAGCCGTTGATCGGCAGGCCGTCCTTATTGGTCTTCTTGAGGAACTTCGGCATGTACTTGTCCCCGGTGTCGGAGATCAGCATTCTGGTCATGGCGTCCAGCAAAACGGACAAGAGGGCCACATTGTAGAAGAAGGAGGCCCAGGCGTAGATGTAGACAAACAAGTTGCCCACGCCGAATTGCTTGCCCATGGCGCCGAAGACATAGTATTCACCGTTCATCTTCAAGTCGTTTGGCATGTGGTTGGCATCGATGTAGATGCCCAGGGCAATTGAGCCGAAGATGGTCAAAAAGCAGGTCATGAGGGCCAGGGCGATCATGGCCTTAGGGAATTCCCGCTTCGGGTCCTTCATCCTGGTTACGTATGGGGCGACCAGTTCAGACCCGTTGACGGCATAGATCAGCATCCCCACGGTTGAGAAGTATTTGAGGTCGAACTTGGGGATGATGGTCTTCCAGGTAAATGGTGTCGCGGTCTTGCCGCCGGACTTGGCCAGGCCGGCAAAGGCCAAGAGCACGAAGAGGATGGTCATGATGAACATGGCCCAGCCCCCGATGTTAGACAAAATTTCCATTGACTTAGAGAATTTGTGCTCCAGCAGGGTCAAAAGGATAAAAATGACAAAGGTGATGGCCGTAAACATGGCGGTTGAAAGGAATTTCGGGTCTTCAAACTCGTCAGTCCCGGTCAGCCCCCAGCCGACGTCGACCAAAAGGCAGTTGGCCGTGTCGACCACGTAGGGAATCGAAGCGGCCCAGTAGGTCCAGGCCGTGAAATAGCCCAAAAACTCACCGTCAGTGGCTCTGACCCAAGAGGAGAGGCCGCCGCCTTCATGGTTGAAAACGGAGCCCAAGTGGCCAACGATCAAAGCGTAAGGAACCACGTAAAGGAACATCATCAAAACCCAGGAGGTGATGACCGCCATCCCTTGGTTTTGGAAGTTGTACATGATATCTTCCAGCCCGATGACCGTAACAAAGGCCATCATGGCTAAAGTCTGCCAGGAAATATAATTTCCCTTTTTATCTAATTCGTCCATAAAAAATCCTTCCTGTTAATCACTTGCACTAACAAGAAGTCTGGCCCGGGGACTTGTTCAGCGAATCCATTTTCATCTCCAATCTAGCGATTATTAAGCTTTTTTAAAGCAAAATCTATTTTACAGTACTTATAAAGGGAAAAATAGTCTTTTAACCATGATAACGGTTCCTGGGCGAATATTTTCTGAGCAGAAGATTTCCCATCTGTTTTATTTGGAGTACAATTAAGGACAAGTTAAATTTGACGAGGTGATTTTATGGAGAAAAAATTAGACAGCGCGATTTTCGCAGGCGGCTGCTTTTGGTGCATGGTTGCTCCTTTTGACACTTTGCCGGGCATTGAGAGCGTCACGGCGGGCTACACGGGCGGGCACGTGCCTAATCCGACTTATGAACAAGTTTGCAGCCACACGACTGGCCACACCGAAGCGGTCAAGATCGTCTTTGACCCGGACCTTATGTCTTATGAGGACTTGCTGGGCTACTACTGGCAGGTGACGGACCCGACCGATGCCAGCGGCCAGTTCCAGGACCGGGGGGACAACTACCGGCCGGTGATTTTTTACAATTCACCAGAGCAGAAAGCGGCAGCGGAAAAGTCCAAGCAGGAACTGGCGGAAAGCGGCCGCTTTGATGACCCGATCGTGACCAAGATTGAACCGGCAGCCCCTTTTTATGAAGCGGAAGACTATCACCAGCAGTTCTATTTAAAGCATCCAGTCCGCTACGCGGCTGAAGAAGCCGGCGGCCGGGCCCAGTTTATCAAGGAGCACTGGGGCAAGTAGGCATTAGGGGGGATGGCATGAAGAAAGGTTTAGTGTTGGAGGGCGGCGCCATGCGAGGCCTGTATACGGCCGGGGTGACGGACGTCCTCATGAAATACGGGATCAAGTTTGACGGGGCGGTTGGCGTTTCAGCCGGAGTGGCCTTTGGCTGCAACTATAAGTCCCTGCAGCCCGGGAGAGTTTTACGCTACAACCTCCGCTACGGTGGCCGGCCCCAGTTTAAGAGCTGGCGGTCCTGGCTGAAGACCGGGGATCTCTATGGAGCGGGCTTTTGCTACTACACTTTGCCGGAAGTACTGGATCCTTTTGACACGGCGGCCTTTGCCAGAAACCCCATGGACTTCTGGTGCGTGGCAACGGACGTGGAAACGGCTCAGCCGGCCTACCACAAATTGACCACCGGCAAGGGGCGGGATGTGGCCTGGATCCGGGCTTCAGCCTCGATTCCTTTTTTTGCCCGGCCGGTTAAAATCGGCAGTCGCGCTTACTGGGACGGGGGAGTCAGCGACTCCATCCCGGTCCGCTTTCTTTTGGACAAGGGATATGACAAGGCAGTGGTTATTTTGACCCAGCCAGCTGGCTATCAAAAAGGACCGTCACGCCTGCAGCCAGTCGTTGACCGGGTCTTGAAAAAGTACCCGGCGGTCGTGGCGCGCCTAAGGCAGCGGCATTTGGAATATAATGACTGCCTGGCTTATATCGCCAAAGAGGAAGCAGCTGGCCGCCTCTTTGTCTTCCGGCCCAGCCAGGGGATCGACGTCAGCGCCATGGAGAAGGATTCCAACCGCCTCAAGGCGGTCTACCAGGTTGGTGTCAGGGATGCCAAGCGGCAAATGGCTGCCTTGAAGGAATTTTTACAAGACTGATGATATGCAAAAACGGTGACTGAGCTAAGGCTCAACCACCGTTTTAATTTGCACTTGTTAAGTGTTCTCTCTTTATTCTCTTTTAGTCGCCGAACTTGGCCAGCTTCTGGTAGTTGGCCAGCATCCAGTCAGCATAGCTGATCTTGTTTGGCATGGTCTCGCGGACTTCCACGATCGGGATGCCCTGCTTCTTGGCCTTCTTGACGAAGGACTTGACCATGTCTGAGCTGGCCTGGGTGTTGTTGACGAAGAAGGCGATCTGCTTTTTCTTGATAGCCTCATTCATCTGAGCGATCACGGCCGCGCTTGGGTCGGTTTCTTTTTCAGTAGCTTCTTCAAAGTTCTTGTTGCCGATCTTGAAGCCGGTCCGTTCTAGAGCGTAGTCAAAAACCGGTTCGCTGACGAAGACCGGCTTGGCATCTTTACCCTTGATCTGGTCAGCTAGTTTTTCAATCTTGGCGATCTTCTTCAAGTACTTCTTGGCCTGGGCCTGGTAGTAGCTGGTGTGCTTTTCGTCAAGCTTAGAGAGCTTCTTGACCAGGTAGGTGACATACTTTTTCGGCATATTTAAGTTGTACCAGATGTGGGGGTTGGCGCTGGAATCCAGCTGCATCAAGTCTTCCCCAACCTTGACGGCTTTTTTGCCGTTGGAGGCAGCCAGGTTGCCCATCCAGCTGTCATAGCCCATCCCGTTGGCAACGATGATGTCGGCGTCAGCCATCGTCTTGGCGGCATTGGTCGTCGGCTCATAGTCATGAGGGTCAGAGTTGCCGTTGGCGATCAAGGCGGTAGCCTTCCCGTATTTGCCGACGATATTTTGGGCGATGTCGGCATAAATATTGGTCGAAGTTATAATCTTGATCTGGCTCTTGGAAGTTTGTTCATCCTTGGCGCAGCCGGCTAAAAAGAGAGTGGCCAAAAGTAAAATTGGCCAGATAATTAACTGTCTGTATTTTTTCTTCATAAATCTTTTCCTTTCAAGATTTACAGCACGCCTGCAAATCATACTAGAATACGGGAAAAACAACCAAAAGTCAATAAGAATGACGAAAATAATGGTAAAATAAACGACATGAATGATTTTAAGTTTAGCAAAAGAGAAAAAGTTTACCTCCTCCTGGCCCTGGCTGTCTTGGTCATGCTCTTCATCTCAAGCTCGATGACCTACCATGAGCAGAAGATGAAGGCCGGTTTTATCCATACCTACCTGAGCTGGCTGGAAGATTTGATTCACCGGCTCAACATCTATTACGGCGGGGTCTGGCACAATGTCAAGACTGACGGGTCAGCCGGCTTTACCCAGTTCGTGGTCCGGAAAATGGCCCACTTTACCAGCTACTTCTTCTATGGCCTTTTTGCCTATCTGGGTCTGCGGCGAGTTTTTGTTATCAAATGGACCGGCCCCCTCTTTGTCTGGGCCAGCGCTTTTGCCTTCGCGGCTATGGATGAGTTCCACCAGTTCCTAACCGGGGACCGGACCCCCAGTGTGCACGACGTGATGCTGGACGCCAACGGGGCCTTGCTGGCCATTGTTTTGGCGGTGATTTTTTATCAAATGAGGCAGGAGCGGGAGCGAAAAAAGTCGGCCATTTAAGGGCTGAAACCGTTGAATTTCTGCCCTTCCTGAGTTATTATAAAAAAGTTGATTATATTAATTACAGAAAGAAGGATCCTAAATGTCAGGACATTCAAAATGGCACAATATTCAAGGCCGCAAGAATGCGCAAGACGCTAAGAGAGGGAAGGTTTTCCAAAAGCTCTCCCGTGAAATTTACATGGCTGCAAAGAGTGGTGGTCCTGACCCTTCAGGTAATCCAAGCTTGCGTTTGGTTATGGACAAGGCACGGGCTGCCAACATGCCAAAGGACAACATCCAACGGGCCATCAAGAAGGCTGAAGGCAACTCAGACGAACACTACGATGAAGTAACTTACGAAGGTTACGCACCGGGTGGTGTTGCCATCCTGGTTGAAGCCTTGACTGACAACAAGAACCGGACTGCCTCATCCGTACGCGTGGCCTTCACCCGCAACGGCGGCAGCCTTGGTGCTACGGGGTCAGTTGCCTACATGTTCGACCGCAAGGGCTACATTGTAATCGACCGGTCAACTACTGACGCAGACGAAGACCAAATGCTGATGGACGTTATGGAAGCCGGCGGCGACGACCTGCAAACCAGCGACGACGCTTACGAAATCTACACTGACGCCAAGAGCTTCACTGCTGTCCGCGATGCTTTGGAAAAGGCCGGCTACAAGCTGGCAGTTTCCGAACTGACCATGGTGCCGCAAAACACCACTCCGGTTCCAGACGACAAGAAGGAACAATTCGAAAAGCTGGTTGACGCTTTGGAAGACGACGATGACGTTTCCAACGTTTACACCGCTGCAGCTGAAGACGAAGAATAAGCAAGCTGTAAATTAAGCTATCCAAAACACGACTTTCTGAGGAAAGCCGTGTTTTTTGACGGACTTGGGACAAAGAGCGTATATTAAAAAGAGCGTATATTAAATACAGGACAATAAACAAATCGGGGTGGTTAAAATGCCGACAATGAAGGACGTGGCCAAGAAGGCTGGAGTAAGTTTAGGGACGGTTTCCAGAGTCATCAACCATGCCAGCGGGATCAAGCCAGCCACCTTGGCCAAGGTCAAGCAGGCAATTGAAGAACTGAACTATATCCCGGATCAGTATGCGCGCGGCTTGAAGATTCAGCGGTCGATGACAATCGCTTTGATGGTGCCGACGATCTGGAACTCCTTTAACGCGGAATTTGCCTATCACGTGGAAAAGGCATTAGATAAGCAAGGCTATAAAATGCTGCTCTGCGACTATGACGCTGATCCCAAGCGAGAACTGGATTATATCCAAATGGTCAAGGAAAACAAAATTGACGCGATTATTGGAATCAGCTATGGTGATATCGATAAATATGTTGATTCACGCCTGCCCTTTATTTCGATTGACCGTTATTATAAACAGCGGGTTTCTTACGTCGCCAGTCAGAACTATGAAGGGGGCCGCATGGCTGCGGCCGAACTGCTAAAGCACGGGGCCAGACACCTAGCCTTTGTCGGCAGCTACAACCAGTATCCCAACGATACCAGACGCCGGTATGAAGGCTTTTGTGACTACTTAAAAGAAAGAGAGCTGCCAATTTTGGCAATCCGGGAACTAGAACCGGTTGCCAGCTTTTTCCCTTTATTGGATCAGCTGTTTGACCAGCACCCTGAGATCGATGGGCTTTTTTGCAATACGGATACACTCTTATATGATGTCTGGCGCTGGAGCTTTGCCCGTGGCATCGTAGTCCCCCAGCAGCTGCAGCTGGTAGGCTATGATGGCATGAGGATGACTGAACAGCAGCGGTTGCCGGTTTCAACAATTGCCCAGCCGATCAAGGCGATGGCAGAGATGGCCGTTAAATTGGCCCTGGACAAGCTGGAAAATCCAATGATGAAGGAAAAGCACATCTTCTTCCCAGTCAAGTTTGTCGAAGGCTTTACGACTAAGAATAACTGCAGCCAAGACTGGGACAAGCTGCTCAAAGATCCCATGCCTTGATAAAAATACCTGGCAAAAAATAAAAATATTTTCTATAATAGCGCTTGACATCTCCTGCAAGCGCTATTATAGTTAATATTGTAAAATGAAACGTTTCAAAAAGTGGTCAAAAATCGTTCGGCCACTTTTAAATAAGATGGAATTTGAAACGTTTCAAATTCATAGGAGGAAAAAATATGAAGCATTGGAAAATTGGCGTGATGACGGTGGCAGCCTTGGCTGGCTTGAGCTTGACAGCCTGCTCAAATGGATCAAAAAACGCTGACAGCAAGGACATTACCATGTGGGTTCACTTCTCAAATACTGACCCAGAAGGCAAGGCCTTGGCCAAGAACATCAAGGATTTCAACAAGAGCAACAAGCATGGCTATCATGCAACTGTCAAGTATATCCCGCGGTCAGGTTCAGGTGGCGGTTATGAAGACAAGCTGAACGCGGCCGTGAACTCCGGCAGTTTGCCAGATGTTTTGACTTTGGACGGGCCAAATACGGCGGCTTACGCCAATGCTAAGATTATCCAACCAGTTGGCCAGTATATCACCAAGAAGGATGATATCCTGCCAACTATCAAGGCCCAGGGGACTTACAAGGGTAAGCTTTACGCAGTTGGCTACTCAGAATCAAGCATTGGTTTTTACTACAACAAGAAGATGTTCAAGGCAGCCGGTATCAGCGATTCTGAATTGCCAACTTTGAGCAAGCCATGGACTTGGGACCAGTTTAACGCGATCTGCAAGAAGTTGCATGACAAGTACAAGACGCCAATTTTGAACATGAGCTTGAACGACCACTCAGAAATGTCCTTGTACTCACTGGCACCATTTATTTGGTCAGCTGGCGGCGACATTACCAACAAGGCTGGCACTAAGGCTGTGGGCTACTTCAATTCCAAAGAAACTGCTTCAGCCGTGAAGTTTATCCAAGACTTGGTTAAGAACAAGTACACCACTGTCAGCCCAAAGGACAAGGGCTTTGAAACTGGCAAGTACGCGATGCTGATGACTGGGACTTGGGAAGTGCAAACTCTGAAGACCCAATACAAGAACCTTGACTGGGGCGTTTTGCCTTACCCAGTATCACCAAAGACCAAGAAGCTGGTTTCTCCAACTGGTTCATGGCAATATGCAATGTCATCCCAAGCCAAGAACAAGAAGGCTGCTGGGGCCTTAGTCAACTACCTGGCTGGCACTAAGGCCAGCTACCGGACCGACATGGCCAACACTGTTTTGCCAGCCCGGAAGTCAACTTCTAAGCTGATGCTGAAGCAGGCTGATGAAGCAACCAAATTCTTTATCAAGCAAAACCAGCAAAGCGGCCACGCCCGTCCAGTTATCGTCAACTACCCGCAAATCACCAGAACTTTTGCTGAAACCCTGCAAGATGCGACTTACAAGCCAAATACCGATGTGCAAAGCCTGTTGAACAAGCAGGCCAAGGTAATGCAAAAGTACCTGGACCAAAAGAACTAGACTTGCATTTGACAGGTAAACAGAGTTTTTGAGAAGAGGAAACAAAATGAATCAAAAAGGCTGGCACAAGCAAGTTGGCTGGCTCTATGTCTTGCCAGCATTGCTACTGCTGTTGACATTCTTGATTATTCCATTCTGCATGTCAGTCAACTATTCTTTTACTGACTACAACATGCTGACCCCAGGTCTGAAAAAGTTTGTCGGCTTGCAAAACTATATCCAAACCCTTACAGACCCGGTCTTTATCAAGAGTTTGCGCAATATTCTGCAATTTGTGGTCTTCATTATCCCAATTCAGTTGGGGATGGCCTTAGGCTTAGCTTTGATCGTTAATAAAAAGCGGCCGGGTAACATGTTCTTTAAGATCTCATTCTTTGCCCCAAACGTGGTTTCATTGACGGTTACTGCCGTTTTGTGGATGTATATTGTCAACCCTGACCAAGGTTTGCTGAACAACTTGCTTGGCTTGATTCATATCAGTCCGCAGCCGCTCTTGACTTCACCTAAACAGGCGATGTTTGTCATCATCGGGATTTCTGCCTGGCAGGGAGCTGGCTACCAAATGCTGATTTTCCTGGCTGGTTTGCAGGATATTCCCCACAGCTTGTATGAGGCGGCTGAATTAGATGGAGCCAATGCCTGGCAGCGTTTCCGCCACATTACCATGCCGTCTTTGCGGCCAACGACGATGATGATTATGACTACGACCTTGATTGCGGCTTTGAATTTGATGACCCAAGCCATGATCATGACCCAGGGTGGGCCGGACAACGCGACGATGACGCCAATCTACTACATTTACCGGACTGGCTTTACGGACAGACAACTGGGCCTGGCCTCCGCGATGAGTGTCATCTACGGTATCGTCATTATCTTCTTTACGATCATTCAAAGAAAGGTTGAAGGGAGAGCGCAAAAAGATGACTAGAAAAAGATTCAATCTGATCTGGACGACTGTCTTGATTACTTTGATTGCCTTGTTCTTCTTATTCCCATTGGTTTGGATGATTACTTCATCCATGAAGAGCGAAGCAGAAATTTACAAAAATATGACCAGCTGGAAGGCCTTCCTGCCATCAGCTAATATCAATGAATGGTTTGGGGCTTACGCGCAACTGTTCAAGCGTTTCCCAATCATGCACTATATTTTGAACTCAGTGACTTATGCCCTGTGTCTTACCGCTGGATCTTTAGTCATTAATGGTTTGGCCGGTTATGGTTTTGCCAAGTTCAAATTTACTGGCAACAAGATTTTGTTCAGCATCTTGATCGCGATGATGGTTATTCCAGGCGCGACCTTGATCATCCAGCAATTCCAGATTGCCAAAAACATGGGTCTGCTGAACACGATCCTGGCAGTTGTTTTGCCGGGGATGGCGAGTCCTTTCTACATCTACATGTTCAAGAATGCCTTTGAAGCCATCCCGGAAAGCGTTAGTGAAGCCGCAGCCATGGAAGGGGCCGGCAGCTTCCGGATCTTCTGGAATATTCTCTTGCCAATGGCTAAGCCAACCATTGCCACGGTCGGCACTCTGGCCTTTATCGGCAGCTGGAACGACTACGTTTGGCCACTGATGGTCTTAAACGACTCAAGCCAGTTCCCGCTCCAAGTGGCAATTACCAATGTCAATGTAACCCAGCCAGTCTACATGAACCAAGTGATGGCTATCTTGACGATCTCTACGATTCCATTGGTCTTGGTCTACATTTTCGCGCAAAAGTACCTGGTCCAAGGTTTGGGCTCAGCAGGTAATGGTGACAAATAATGACAATGAACGCTAATCAATATATCTATCAAAAAGTCCGGGCTCTTGACCAAGATCCTTTCCGGCCAGACCAGCACTTTACGGCGCCGGTTGGCTGGATCAATGATCCAAATGGCTTGATTTACTTTAAGGGCTGGTACCACCTTTTCTGCCAGTACAACCCTTACGGGGCCCATTGGGATACCATGCACTGGTACCATGCCCGCAGCAAGGACTTGAAGCACTGGGAAGACTTGGGGGTGGCCCTGGAGCCAGACCAAGCTTACGAGAGAAAGGGCGGAGTCTTTTCCGGCTCTGCCATCGTCAAGGATGACCGCTTATATCTACTCTACACGGCCCACCACGTTGCCAGTGACGGGACGATTGATGAGACTCAGTGCCTGGCGTATTCAGACGATGGCTTGAATTTCGAAAAATATCCCGAAAACCCGATTTTAACGGCGGCCGATGGCCCAGCCGGACTAGCCAAGGCTGACTTCCGGGACCCAAAGGTCTTTGAACATGGCGGCAGCTACTACCTGGTTGTTGCCGGGGCGGTAAATGGTCACGGGCAGGTTCTCCTGTTTAAATCAGCCGACCTGGTCAAGTGGGAATATGTTTCAGCCATCTTGAAGGACCAGCCATATATGGGCCGGATGACTGAATGCCCAGACTATTTTGAAATTGATGGTCAAGCCTTCTTGGCCTTCAGTACGATTCATGGTGATGGTCACTTCAGCACAGTCAATATTGTCAAGGGAGAAATGGACTGGGAAAGCGGAGAAATGACCCCGCTTGACCAGCAGCTCTTCGACGCCGGTCCTGACTTCTATGCTTCACAATCATTCACTGACAAAGATGGCCGGCGAATCATGATTCCTTGGCTGAGAAGCGTGGATCAAGCTGACTACCTGGCTGATACTGGCCATAATTGGAATGGCATGATGGGCTTGCCGCGCCGGCTCAGCCTGCTTGATGGGCAATTGGTCCAAAGCCCGGTAACTGAGTGGAAGGAATTTGGCCCTGAAGTTGAAAATGGAAGTTATCAATTGCCAGACTTCAAGCCTGGCAAGAAGCTGAGCTTGATCGGCACAAACGGGCGGATTGAAATCAGCCGCCAGCCGGACTGCTATCAAGTCGCGGTTGTCTCGCCAATTTACCAGCGGTCATACCAATTGCCAGCAGCTGGTGATGACTTGAGCCTTAATTTTGATAATTCATGCCTGGAGCTGTTTGCCCAAAAGCAGACTTTAAGTCTTTTTACCTTCATTTACGGGATTAAGCAAGCAATCTGGGAATAAGTGAGGAAGAGTAGCAATGGTACAAATTGATTTAGAACACGTATACAAAAAATATGAGAAGGCGAAGGATTATTCCGTTACTGACTTCAACCTGCACATCAATGATGAAGAATTCATTGTCTTCGTTGGCCCGTCAGGTTGCGGCAAGTCAACAACCCTGCGGATGATCGCGGGCCTGGAAGACATCAGCAAGGGGGACTTGAAGATCGGGGGCAAGCGGATGAATGACTTGCCGGCCAAGGACCGGGATATCGCCATGGTTTTCCAAAACTACGCCCTTTACCCGCACATGTCTGTCTATGATAACATGGCTTTTGGCTTAAAGATCCGCAAGACTCCTAAAGACGTGATTGACAAGAAGATCAAGAACGCGGCCAAGGTCTTGGGTTTGACCGAATACTTGAAGCGCAAGCCGGCCGACCTGTCCGGTGGGCAGAGACAGCGGGTGGCCCTGGGTAGAGCCATCGTCCGGGACGCGCCAATCTTCTTGATGGACGAACCTTTGTCAAACTTGGACGCCAAGCTCCGTGTTTCAATGCGTGCCGAAATTGCTAAAATTCACCACCAATTGAAGACCACCACGATTTACGTGACTCACGACCAAGTTGAAGCCATGACCCTGGCAGACCGGATTGTCATCATGAAGGACGGGAAGATCCAGCAGGTTGGGACTCCTCAAGAAGTTTACCGGCACCCAGTCAATGTCTTTGTCGGCAGCTTCATCGGCTCACCAGCGATGAATTTCTGCCGGGTTCACTTAAATGGTGACCATGTAGTGTCAGATGACGGGAGCATGAACTTCCTCTTGCCAGAAGGGCGGCTGAAGAAGCTGCGCCAGCAGGGCTACCAAGGCAAGGAATTGGTTATGGGGATCAGACCAGAAGACATTCACGCAGAGCAGATGTTCATGGAAACCTTCCCAGAAGATATTGCCACTGCTGAAGTTACGGTTTCTGAGCTCCTTGGGGCAGAGACCCAATTATACACAAACATTGGCAATAATGAAGTAGTCTGCAAGGTCGACTCCCGCGATTATGTCAAGCCCGGTGTCAAGGTTAAACTGGGCTTTGACATGAACAAGGCTCACTTCTTTGATCCGGCAACGGAAATGACACTTGACTAAACACTAAACTCTATTTCCTCTATAAAACTTTTCAAAAACTTCTCTTTATGAATTTCTGGTTAAAGTGTCAAAGGCTCGATCAAGTATCGGGCCTTTTATTATCAAACAAAACTTGATTAAGCAGCAATTGGAGGCAACTCATGACTATCAAACTAGGCAGCATTGAAGCTGGCGGCACTAAATTCATCCTGGCCCGCGCCGACGAAAGCGGGCAGATTTTGCAACAGGTCCGGATCAAGACGACCAGTCCTAAGGAAACTCTGGCAGCCTGCAGGGACTTTTTCCAAAAATATCCCGTGGATGCCCTGGCCATCTCATCTTTTGGTCCGGTTGACATCAATCCGCATTCACCAACCAGTGGCTACATCACCAAGACCCCGAAGCCAGGCTGGTCAATGACTGATCTGAAGGGGACTTTTGAAAAAGCCTTAAAAATACCGGTCTATTTGACCAGCGATGTCAATGGCTCTTGCTACGGTGAATATGTCGCCCGGGGCCGGCGGGATGACCAGACTTACCTCTACTTGACGGTTGGGACAGGGATTGGCGGCGGCATCATTCAAAATGGCCACTTCGTTGGTTATGCCAACCACCCGGAAATGGGCCACATGCCGGTAATACCTTATCCAGGTGATGACTACCCAGGCCATTGCCCATTTCATGGCCGCTGCGTGGAAGGGATGGCTGCTGGCCCTAGTCTGGAAGGTCGGACGGGAATTAAAGGGGAGGACTTGCCTCGTGACCATCAGGTCTTCACCTATGTGCACTATTACATCGCCCAGTGCCTCTTTAATGCCTACCTGGTTGCCCGGCCTGACGTGATGATCGTTGGCGGCTCAGTTTTAGGCGAAGATGATTTGAAGAGCGTGCGCGAGTTCTTTGACAAATTCAATAATAACTATGTGCAAACGCCGGCGCTGGAAGATTTGATTGTCCGCCCGGTCGTGGCTGATAATGGGTCAGCCACCTTAGGCAATTTTGACTTGGCCCGGCAGCTGCTAGAAAAGTAATGTTTATAAACTATATAGCGTAAAACGCGACTTTCTGAGGAAAGCCGTGTTTTTTTGTCTTCTTTTCCGATTTTTTGGAAAAAATTTGCCTTCTCAGAAAAAAATCGCGACTTTTGGCGTACTAGTAAGTGGAGGAGGAAAAAAGAGAAAAAGAAAGGAGAAGCTTGTGGAAGTTGAAGACAAAGCCCGGCAAATGCTGGAAGAGGCGGTCAAGATCCGGGCCAGCGACATCTTTTTCCTGCCCAAGAAGGGGGGCTATAAATTGCTCCTGCGGGCTGGGTATCTGGAAGAAAGGCCAGACCTGACCCTGGAAGTAGGCAATGAACTAGTCAACTGGTTCAAGTACCAAGCCGAAATGGATATTGCTGAACACCGCCGCCCGCAAGTCGGCAGCATGGCCGTCAATCTGGCAGGGCAAGACTATTGGCTCCGCCTATCCAGCGTGGGTGACTACCGGGGGCAGGACTCATTAGTCATCCGGATCATCTATGCTTTGGGGGAAAGCCGGTACTTTTTCCCGGACCAGTTTAAGGACCTGGTGGACCTTTGCTGGCGGCGAGGGATGATCGTGACCAGCGGGCCGACGGGGTCGGGTAAGACCACGACCATGTATGAGTTGGCCAGAAGGCTCAGCCAGACGAAAATGGTGATGACTATTGAAGACCCGGTGGAAGTGTATGAGGAGAGCTTTTTTCAAGCGCAAGTCAATGCCGGCGCCGGGATCAGCTATGTCAGTCTATTAAAGGCGGCCCTGCGCCACCGGCCGGACGTCTTGATCATCGGTGAAATCCGCGATGAAGAGACGGCCCATTTGGCGGTTGACGCGGCTTTAAGCGGCCACCTGGTTTTAGCCACAGTGCATGCCAAAAGTACCTACCAAACCATTTCCCGCCTGGAGAGCCTGGGAGTTAAAAATAACGAGCTGGTCAACTGCCTGACGGCGGTGTCTTACCAGCGCCTTTTGCCAGGCAAAAAGGGGCCAGCCTGCCTGCTGGACTTAGCCAGCCGGGAGGACTTGCTGGCCGCTTTAAACCAGCCGGTCAGAGGAAATTTCGCGGCTTGGGAGGAAAACTTGAGCAAGCTGGTGGAGAAAGGAGAGATTACGGAAAATGTGGCAAGGCAATATAAAGGCGGCTAAGCTGAAGCAAAGTGAGCAAGTGGACTTGCTGGCTTTTTTGGCCAACTGCCTGAAGAATGGCTTTTCCTTGACCAAGAGCCTGCAGCTTTTGCCCCTGCTTTGGCCCAAGCGGAAAAAGCAGCTGGCCCGGCTGGATGAAAAAATGCGGCAAGGTGAAGACCTAGGTCAGCTTTTAGCGGGTCTGGGCTTTAACAAGACGACGGTGACCCAGCTGGATATGGCGCTTAGCCAGGGCCGGCTGGATGAATCCCTGGCCCAGCTGGCCCTTTTGGGGCGGATGAAGAATGAACAGGTCAAGAAGCTGCAGGGGGAACTGGCCTACCCGGTTGTTTTGGCGGGGATGATGACCTTGATTTTGATCTTTATGCAGAACTTTTTGTCGGTAGAATTTGCTGGAAGCTCCGCCAAGCAGGGAGACCTGCTCTTGCTGCTTTTGGTCTTTTTACTGGTTTTGGTTATCTTGTTAGTCGTTATCGCGGCTGCTTATTTGAAAAAGCAGGATTACCAGTCTTTCAAAATGCTCTTAACTTGGCCGGTATTAGGGCCGGTGGTGGCCTTGTACGGACAGTATTTGATCTCCTATGACCTGGGCATGCTTTTAGCCAGCGGCTTTTCCCTGCAGCAGATGTGCGACTTTGCTTGCCGGCAGGCGCCGGGGTCACTGCAAGAAGAAGTGGGCCGGCGGGCAAGAGACGCGATCTTGCGGGGCAAGAAGGTGGAAGAGGTCATCCAGAAAGAGCCTTTTTTAAGTCAGGAGCTCTTGATACTGCTGCAAGCGGGCAGTGAGCGGGAGGAACTAAGCCGGCAGTGCCTGCTTTTGTCCCGGCTTTTGTTCAACCGCTTGCGCCAAAAGCTGTCCAAGCTGATTGTCAATGTGCAGCCGGTCTGCTTTATCTTGATCGGCCTGTGCATTATCGGGATGTATTTGAAGCTGCTTTTGCCGATTTACGACAGTATGCAGCAGCTTTAGTATTGCGGAGGAAAAAAATGAAACATTTAAGACGGTTCTGGCCAAAGCGCCAGCGGGCTTTTACCCTGATTGAAATGGTGATCGTGGTGGCAATTATCGCGACCCTGGTTCTTTTGATCTCGCCGAATTTGCTGGCCCAAAAGGATCGCGCTGACCAGCGGACTAACGATGCTTTTAATACGACCATCCAGACCCAAGTGGAGCTATATGAGGAAAATACGGGCAAGACTCCGGTTTCTTTCCAGGAAATGGTGGATGCTCATTACTTGACGCAAAAGCAGGAGAAGCAGGCTGAGGATAAGAAGCTGGCGATCGGTGACTTCGCCAAGAGCGGAGAATGAGGCAGAGAGCCTTCAGCCTGCTGGAGACGGTGATAACCTTGGCTATCGCGGGGATGCTGCTGGGTATCGGGGAGATGAGCTTTCAAGGCTTTGAGGACAAGATCAATTTCGACTGCTTCTGCCGGCAGGCGGCGGGACTTTTTCAAGAGAAAATCAGAAGTGCCGCCATTACGGGAAAAAGGGTCGTAGTCTACAACCAAAGCAGCCAGGGCAAGCTGGAAGTCATTCAAGACGGCCAGCATGAGTGCCTCAAGATTCCGGATGGAGTTTCGGTCTATACATCTTTCAGTGATAAAACCGGCTTCAACATCACCGGTGACGGGACCACCAGCCAGCCGTTTACCTTGAAAATCGTAAAAAACGATCAGGGGAAAGAGGAGTATGTTAAAAAATATACCTTTTTGCTGTCGTGGGGGAAGATCAATGAAAAGTAAACAGGAAGGCTTTTTGGCCCTAGAGGCAGTAGTCGCTCTGGCCATCGTCTGCATCGCGCTAACCGCCATGGTGAACTGCCTCAGCGGGCTGAAGAAACTAGAGCAAGAGTCAAGCCAGCGGGCCAACCAGGCCCTGGCCTACCGGATGCTGAAAGAGTGCCCGGTCAAGCGGGTTAAGGTCAGAGACCATGAGTATGTCTTGACCGGCAAAGGAGACCTGTATGATGAAACCCAGCAGAAGATTTGCCAGAAGTAAGGCTTTTAGCTTGATGGAGACCATGGTCGCCCTCTTAGTGACGGTGATTTGCCTGTCTCTCTTGTCATCGTGCCTAAAGCTTTTTACCCTTTTTGAAAAAGACCGGCACGACCCCAATGAACTGGCCTTTTCTTACGTCCAGTTCGCCAAGTTTTTGAAAAAGGACAGCCAGCGAACTTATATTGATTTTGACTATACCAATCCTTTGAAGATCATGTTTATCAAAGAAGAGAAAAAGAAAGATAAGAAGGGGGAAGAAAAGATAGACAAAGTTGGCTACGTCTTGGAGATGGACAATGGCGGAAATAATCTTCGGGTCAGAAGATCCGGGACAGACGGCGGCAACATGACCCTGCTGCCAATCTGGGGGGCAACATTCGCGGCCAAGGATGGCTTGATGGAGGTCCATATCAATGAAAAGGGGAAAAGGTCAATTTTGTATTTTAAAGTCGATAAGGCGCCGGAAAAAGAGAAGGAGGCTGAGAAAAAGAGTGAAGATCAGGCTAAACCGGCAAAGGGGGAGCGCCCTGCTGACCAGCGTGCTGCTGCTAGCCACGACCATTCTGCTGATTGAAAGATATCTGGATGCCTATAAGCACATTATTTGGATCAACCAGCTGCTGGCAAATTACCTCTGGGGTGGGTGAAATTTCTTGCACCCTTCCTTGTAAATCATTAGAATTGGTATGTATTGCAAAGAAGGGTGGACTTAAGTCATGAATAGAATAGAAGAACTGTTTGGGCAGACTCTGGAAGCAGTCGAATGCTTGCAAGAAGCCTTGAACGTGTCCCTGGCTGATGCCTTGGTGGAAACTTTTGACAACCTGGAAAGCGGGGAAATCCGCGTGGAAATGGGAGCCCCGGAGCAAAAGACGGTGGCTGAGCTTGAAGAACGCTACGCAGCTTTGGACTACAAGAACTGGTCCAAGGCCCAGAAAGAGCAGGTTTATGGCCTCCTGGTCCTTAAGGCCATCAATGATGACGGCCGGGATGCCAACCAAATGCCGACTCCGCCACTTTTGGCCACGGTCTTGACCCTGTTTATGGACAAGCTCCTGCCTAAGAAAAAGCAAGTTCTGCTGGACTCGGCAGTTGGCAGCGGCAACTTGCTCTTCTCAGTTGACCAGCAATTGGCTGCCCAGAACCATTCAGCAGACCGCTTTAACTTGGTTGGCCTGGACAATGACGAAGAGATGCTTAACTTAGCCGACGTGGCCGCCCACTTGGCGGGGTTAAAAGCAGACTTTTACTGCCAGGATGCCTTGACCGACTGGCCAGTCAAGCCAGACGTAGTGGTCAGCGACCTGCCGATCGGCTTTTACGCCAACGATGACAATGCCAAGAACTTTGACCTCCGGACCAAGGAGGGGCACGCCTACGCGCACGCCCTCTTCGTTGAGCAAATCGTCAAGAACCTGGCTGAAGACGGCTTTGCCTTCCTCCTGGTGCCGCAGAACATGCTGACCGGGACGGTTGGGGCCGACTTTATGCCCTGGTTGGCCAGCAAGGTCCACCTGCAGGCCATCGTGCAATTGCCAAGCAGCTTATTCCAAAGCAAGATAAGTCAAAAAAGTATCCTTATCTTCCAAAACCACGGCCAAAGCAAGCCGCCGAAGGAAGTTTTGCTCACAAAGCTTGAGAATCTGAAGAAGGAAGAATCTTTGGTAGCCCTTAATATTAAACTGAACGAGTGGTATACTAAAAAAGATAATTAAGTTTGTGAAGTGAGTAAAAGGAGTCTTTTAATAATGGATAAGATTTTAGCAATCAACTCTGGTTCATCTTCATTTAAGTATAAGCTGTTCTCATTAGCTGATGAGAGTGTATTAGCTTCCGGCTTGGGCGACCGTATTGGTATCGATGGTTCAACCTTTTCAATGAAGTTGGCTGATGGAAGTAAGTATGAAGCAGAAGTTGACCTGCCAAACCAGGAAGTAGCCGTGCAAACCCTGCTTGACTGGCTGAAGGAATACGGCGTTATTGCAGACGTTAAGGAAATTGTCGGCGTTGGCCACCGGATCGTGAACGGCGGGGAATTGTTCCCAGACTCAGCAATCATCGACAAGGACAACATCCACGAGATTTTCGACTTGACTGACTACGCTCCTCTGCACAACCCTGCAGAAGGCCGCGGCATTCAAGCCTTTATGAACCTCCTGCCGGACGTGCCGCAAGTTGGCGTCTTTGACACTTCCTTCCACCAGTCAATGGATGAAGTACACTACATCTACTCCTTGCCATATGAATACTACGAGAAGTACAAGGCCCGTAAGTACGGTGCCCACGGCACTTCTGTCCGTTACGTTTCCGGCAAGGCGGCTGAATTCCTGGGCAAGGACCTCAAGGACCTTAAGCTGGTTGTCTGCCACCTGGGCTCAGGCGCTTCAGTTACTGCAGTTAAGGATGGTAAGTGCTACGACACTTCCATGGGCTTCTCACCTTTGGCTGGGGTAACCATGGGGACCCGGTCAGGTGACGTTGACCCGTCAGTTCTGCAGTACATCATGAAGAAGGAAGGCATCACTGACTTCAACGAAATGATCGACATTTTAAACCACAAGTCAGGCCTCCTGGGCATTTCCGGCGTCTCCAGCGACATGCGGGACATCAGAGAAAGTGATGACAAGCGTGCCAAGTTGGCTGGTGCTGTCTTCGTCAACCGGGTAGTCCGCTACGTTGGCTCTTACATTGCTGAAATGGGCGGGGCAGACGCGGTTGTCTTCACTGCCGGGATCGGCGAACACGATGATGAAGTCCGTGAAGGGGTCATGAAGGCATTGTCATTCATGGGCGTTGACTTTGATGTCGAAGCTAACAAGGCGGGCGACGAAGGTTTCATCACCAAGGAAGATTCCAAGCTGGCTGGCTTGGTAATTCCAACTGACGAAGAATTGATGATCGAACGTGACGTTGTCCGTTTGGCTAAGCTTAAGTAAAAGTTTTTAAGCAGAATATTTGAGGGCATGGTCATTTTTTGCTAAAATAATCATGTTCTCTATTTTGGGGATGTTTTGGGATTCGACAGGCGCAGACCCGCGCTGGTTGCGATTCGTAGGTTACGTCTACGTTAAAACGTTAAACAGTTTAAATTAACTGCAAACGAAAACTCATACGCTGTAGCTGCTTAGTTCAGCCCAGCTGCCAATAGACTGCCTGCCCGTGGCGGTCTTGCGGTATCAACCTTACGGGATACGCTTGCTTATCACACCTGAATAAGCGAGAAGAGACTAACAGGTTAGCCGTAGCTGTTTAGCCCTGTCATATGGCGTTTTGCCCCGGTGAAGGTTAAATAATATGACTATGATCGTAGAGATTAGTGACGGGATGCGTTTGGACAGGGGTTCAATTCCCCTCATCTCCATCTGTCTAAAGAAGGCGCGTGTGATTAATGCACGCGTCTTTTTTGTGGAATTTTTATCTTCAAAAATGAAAGAATTCTCCAATATATGCAACGATAAGCTGGAAAGAGCGGTATAGTATAAGAGATAAGTGTTTAGAAGGTGTAACTAAAGGGGAAGAAATGAAAATGATTTTCCGAAGCTAGCCACTGGAATAAAATAACAAATGCAATAAATCGCAAAGGAATCAAGAGTATAATTAAAAGAGTAGAAGCTATTGTTTTGACTGTAAATACACTTTTTAGTGCGGGAGGTCAACTATGAAACTCAAAGAATTTTTGCTAGGAGCTTATAGCTGCCAAGAAGTCAATGACAAGGGCAGGACCAAGCTCAAGGTCGACCTTTCCCCAGGCCTGCTGCCAACGGCATTTTTTGCCTGGGTGGTTTACAAATTCTTGACCAGCGGCGATGATTAAAAGTAAACTTTTTTCTTGTAGGAATTAAGTGAAAAACTATATAGTTGAGTCAATTAGCCCCAAACTTGTGAGTTAAGTTTCAAGCTTTTTTCATAGAATGATTGGCGGCTTTTGATACTTTTTTGCTACGATGATAATACAGTGTGGATTGCACAATTTTTTGGTAAGGGGTTAAAACATGAAGATCTTAATGGTAGAAGATGACAAGTCAGTTTCACAAATGATGGAATTGTTCTTCAAGAAGGAAGGCTGGGAACAAGTTTCTGCCTACGACGGTGAAGAAGCAGTCGAAATTTTCCAGACTCACCCGCGGGACTTTGATATCATCACTTTGGACTTGAACCTGCCAAAGAAGGATGGGATTCAAGTGGCCAAGGAAATCCGCCGGATTTCTGAAACGGTTCCGATTATTATGCTGACGGCTCGTGACAGCGAATCTGACCAAGTTCTCGGCCTGGGCGTCGGAGCTGATGACTACGTAACCAAGCCATTCAGCCCAATCGCCTTGATTGCCAGAATCAAGGCCCTGCACCGGCGGGTAATGCTGGAAGGGCAGCCAAGAAACCTGCCGAAGAACATCCCAAGCAACGACTTCGACCTGGAAACCAACCACATCCGGATCTCCAAGAGCCGGCGGGAAGTCTACTTTGACGAAAACCGGGTTGAAGGCTTGACGCCAAAGGAATTTGACCTGCTCTACACCATGGCCCAGAAGCCAAAGCAAGTCTTCTCCCGGGAACAGCTCCTGGAACTTGTCTGGGGCTACGAATACTTCGGTGAAGAAAGAACTGTTGACGCCCACATCAAGAAGCTGCGCCAGAAGCTGGAAAAGTCCGGCCCGCAGATCATTCAAACCGTCTGGGGCGTGGGCTACAAGTTTGACGATTCACAGGTTAACGCATGAAACTGATTTATCAGCATATTCTGAGTTTTTTGGTAGTCATCTTGACTTCAGTCATGATCATTGGCTTTTCAACGATCAATTATCAGAAGGAACAGGCCTATCAAAGCAACTATACGCGCTTGGAAAGTTATGCCGAGAATCTCTCGACCCTGCAGCTGTACTCTAAAAAGACGCAGAGCAAGAACTCACCGCCGGTTTTTTCCACGGATTTTCTGCAGAAGTTCTCTTTCGTCATGCGGGATGAAAATCTTAAACTGTTTTTGATGGATAAGAATTTTAAGACGACTTATCCCCTTGGCGGCTATGACATCTTGAAGAAGTCAGCTAAATCGATGCTGAAAAAGGGGCAGGTAGTCCGGATCAAAGACGACCACAGCAGCGAGCAGCAGGGCCTTGCCCCGAAAATCCAGGGCTGGGTAAAGCGCGATGGCTTAAGAAAGCGGAGCAACCGACTTTTTGCTGCTGAAAGCTATACCTGGGTCGTGGTTCCCCAGATCCAAGGATCGGGTTCAAACAAGAAGGTAGTCGGGGCCATCATGATTGGTTCCCGGGTTAAGGACGTCCTGCAGGCCGTGAGTCAGGCCAAGGCAAACCTGGCCCGGGCCCTGGTGATCACCTTCGCAGTCAGCTTGATCTTGAGCTTTGTTCTGGCCTACTACCAAACTGGCCGGATCAAGAAGCTCTCCCTGGCTGCCCGCAAGGTTGCTGACGGTGACCTGGACGTCCAGGTTGACCACCGCCATGCCGATGAAATCGACGACCTGGCTGAAAACTTCAACGAAATGGTTCAGTCTCTAAAGGCCTCAAATGAAGAAGTCAAGGCTCAGGAAGAGCGCAGGGAACAGTTCATGCAGGATGTGGCCCACGAAATGCGGACGCCTCTGACGACCATTAATGGCCTTTTGGAAGGGATGAAGTATGATGCCATCCCGGAAGAATCAATTCCAGAGTCCATTGACCTCATGAACCGGGAAACCAAGCGCTTGATTCGCCTGGTCAATGAAAACCTGGACTACGAAAAGATCAGAAGTGGGAAGATCCAGATGATGAAGTCCCAGTTCAATGCCCGGACCATCATGAACGACGTTCAGCAGCAATTGACCCAGAACGCGGCCAAGAATGGGGACAAGATCATCCTTGATGCCCCAGAAGATTTACCGGTTTATGCTGATCAGGACCGCTTCAAGCAGATGCTGGTCAACTTGACCCAGAACGCCATCCAGTTTACCAACAACGGGACGATCACGCTTAGGGGCCGGCGCTTCCAGCATGGGGCGACCTTCAGCGTCCAGGATACCGGGATCGGGATGACCCAGGAGCAAAGCAAGTACATCTTCGAGCGCTTCTACAAGGCTGACCCGGCCCGGGCCCGCTACGGCGGCACTGGTGAATCCGGCCTGGGCTTGTCGATCGTCCTCTCTTTGGTCCGCCAGCACGGCGGGGAAATCAAGGTTACTTCCAAGCCGCATGAAGGCTCAACCTTCATGATCACCCTCTTTGACCAAGGGCATGAGAAGCACTATGATAAAAAGGACAAGAAAGAGTCCAAAGATAAAGAATAGCGACTAAAAAAGCTTACCGACTGCTGCCGGTAAGCTTTTTGCTTCTTCTATTTAGTTTTCTTGCTGCTGGCTTTACTTGAGCTGGAACTTTTACTTGAGCTGGATGAACTTGCAGTCATGCTCTCATTCATGGAGCTGGATGAGGACAGGACGCTTTCCGGGATCTGGGTGATCTCGCTTTGCCGCTTGGCCAGTTCACTTGCGTCGGTCTTGTAGAGCTTGCTGGTGTCGCCTTTTTGGCTGATGATGGCTGTTGACTGCTTGCCCAGCTGTTCAATCAGGTCCATCATCTGCTGGTAGTTGGTGCTGTAGTTGTAATCGCTCGGGATGACCGGGCTGAAACCCTTTGGGGTGTAATAGCGGAGCAGGTTCTTGTTGTTGAGGGAGTCCGAGTAAGCCAGGGAGGTCTTGCTATAAGCAGCCAGCTTCTTGACTTCGGCTTTTTGCTTTTCGGTCAGCTTGGTCAAAAGCTTGCCGCTGGCATCATAGACATTGCCCTTGCTGGTCTTGCCCCCGATCAAGACGTATTTCGGACTGATGACCGTCCCATTTCTGAAGACGACAATTTGCTTGTGCTTAGCTGACAGCATGTCCGTGCCAAACTGGACGTATTGCTTGCTGGAGATGCCCAGCAGGTGGAGGATGGTTGGCAGGACGGCGATTTCACCGGCCAGGGTTGACTTGATCCCGCCCTTTAAATTGGAAGCGTGGATCATGAAAGGTACCTTTTGCATCTGGGCGGTGTTGTAGCTGGACCAGTCATTCGGATCCTTGCCGATCAAAGGCGCCAGGGTGGTGTACTCTTCATTGCTCAAGCCGTAGTGGTCCCCGTAGATGACGATCATCGACTTCCCATAGAGACCGGATTTTTTCAAGTAATTGAAAAATTCCTTCAAGGCCTGGTCCAGGTAGTGAGCGGTCAAAAAGTAATTATTGATTGTCGCGTCACTGGTTGAGCTGGTCTTGAAGTTTGGATCCTGATCAGCCGTGGCCAGTTCAAAAGGTGTGTGGTTGGTGACCGTGATGAACTTGGCATAGAAGGGCTGCTGCATTCTTTCCAGGTACTTGACGCTTTCGGCAAAAAAGAGTTTGTCCTTAAGCCCGTAGCCGGAGCTGTCCCTGCTTTCCTGACTGAAGTAGTTCTTGTCAAAGAAGTAGTTGTAGCCCATATTCTTGTAAACATCATTCCGGTTCCAGAAGCTGCCGACATTGCCGTGGAAGACGGCAGAGGTGTAGTTGTTGTTTGCCCGCAGGATTTGCGGGGCAGCCTGGAAGGTGTTGTTGGAGCCTAATGAAGTGAAGAGTGACCCGTCAGAAATCCCGTAGGTGCTGGTCTCCAGCATATTTTCCGCGTCACTGGTTCTGCCCAGGCCAACCTGGTGGTAGAAGTTGCTGTAAGACAGGGTGTGCTTGTTTTTGTAGAGGGAATTAAGGAAGGGAGTAACTTCCTTGCCGTTGACTTTCATCCCGATCAAAAACTGCTGGAAGCTCTCCAGGTGGATGATGATCACGTTTTTCCCTTTTTCCGCTCCGAAGTATTCGGAATTAGCCGGGGCGTAATTCTGCCGGGTGAAGTTGATGATCTTGTTCAATTCACTGGTCGAAGCATTCTTGGTTACGGTCGAGCTGGATTCGTTCTTAATAGCGTCATAAACTGTGAAGGTGTCAATGCCCAGGTACTTGACCACGTAAGTCCGGTCAAAAGTGTTCTTGAGCAGGCGGGGCCGGTTGCATTCAGCCATCATCATGTTAAGGCCTAAAACGAAAAGGCCGAAGGATGTAATGGCAAAGGTCCTGGAAAAGCCGTATGACCGCTGGTCAATTTTGATTACTTTTATCGCCAGCAGGATAATGATCACGACCAGGTCCAGCCAGATCAAAATGTCGCTGGGCGCCAAAAGGGCCGCGCTGGACTTGCCCAGGCCCTGGGAAACCTTGCTGATGTTGGCCATGGTTTTAACCGTGATGAAGTCGGTAAACTGCCGGTAGTAAAGGACGTTGGCAAATAAAAGCGCCGTGTTGGCAAAATCGAGGGCCAGCATGGCGATGTAGGAGGCCAGAGGCTTGGAAAAGTAAAAGCCCAGGCTGATCAAAATGATGCTCATGCCCAGGGGGCTGAACCACATGATGATGTGCTGGAGGGGATTGGCCAGGCCTAGATTGAAGTCGCAGTAAGCGACAAAGAGGTATTTCAGCCAGTAACAGATGACCAGGAGGGCCAAAAAGCCAGTCCGGCTTTGAAATTTGCCGAGAAATTTGCTGTGTTTCAATGTCGTTTCTCCTTTTATAACTGTCTTAATTTTAAAGGTTGTGGCAAAAATAGACAAATATTTCCCCAGAGTTATTGCTTTCTTAAAATTTTTCCCCAAAAAAAGCTTGTATAATGTAAGCAGACCCTAGTAGATTGGACCCAGCGAGCATGTTGTTTTTAGCACCTTTATACAATTATTTAGCCAGCCAGTACGCCACCAGGATCAATCACTTTGCCCTAATCAAGTTAACCTTGCAGGGCCTGGACAAAACTATTTTTTACTTTCTGCTCTTTGCCTTGGTCCGGGTCATCTGGCTTTTGGCTGTCCGTAAAAGGCGCGGGCTCTGGTCAGAATTCGGCCTCTGGCTCTTCGTCTTTTACTTTCTCCTGGTGCTGATGCTGACGACCTTCAGGTCATTCTACTTCCCTTGGGAACTGAATTTCCATTGGACGCGGCCGCTTAGCAATATCAACCTGGTCTTCATGAAGAATACCTGGAAATTAATCTATGCCCAGAGTAAGGTCGATTTTTACTATAACTCTATGGGCAATATCTTAGCCTTCGTACCCTTCGGGGCCCTGCTGCCCAATCTGCTGCAAGTCAAGCGTTGTTTTGGCCGGGTCTTTTTCCTGGGGGTCTTGTCATCGGTAATGATCGAGATCCTGCAGTTTTTGCTCATGACAGGGGTCAGCGACATTGACGACGTCTTCTTCAATGCCTGCGGGGTCCTGCTGGGCTACGGGCTCTACTTTTTGCTAGTTCAAATTTGTGTAAAAAATCCCAATAAAGACTAGCAATGAAAGGGCAACAATGATACTATTATCTTGTGAATGATTTATTTAACATTTTCTAGTGAGGAAGCATAAATCAATGAATAGTGTAGTAAGTTTTGACAGTAGTAAATTGACTCCTTTTGTTCACGAAAACGAACTGAAGGAAATGCAAGCAATGGTTAACGCCGCTGACAAGGAATTTCGCGAAGGCACTGGTGCCGGCAACGACTTCCGCGGCTGGCTGGACCTGCCAGTTGACTATGACAAGGACGAATTCGCCCGCATCAAGAAGGCTGCTAAGAAGATCCAAAGCGACTCCGACGTTTTGATCGGGATCGGGATCGGCGGCTCATACTTGGGTGCCCAAGCAGCCATTGAATTCTTGAACTCATCATTCTACATGGCTGAAAAGAGCGACTATCCTAAAGTTGTCTTCTGCGGTAACAGTCTGTCAGGCACTTACTTGTCAGACTTGATCAACTGGCTGGGCGACAAGGACTTCTCCTTGAACATCATCTCCAAGTCCGGTACCACCACTGAACCATCAGTTGCCTTCCGGGTTTTGAAGGCCAAGTTGATTGAAAAGTACGGCAAGGAAGAAGCAGCCAAGCGTATTTACGCAACCACTGACCGCCAAAAGGGTGCCTTGAAGACCGAAGCTGACGCTGAAGGCTACGAAGAATTCGTAGTTCCAGATGACGTCGGCGGCCGTTTCAGCGTGTTGTCAGCTGTTGGCCTTTTGCCAATTGCTGCTGCCGGCTGCGACATCGACGCCTTGATGCAAGGTGCCGCTGACGCCCGGGCTGCTTATACTGACCCTGACGTAAGCAAGGACTCTCCATACCAATACGCTGCCTTGAGAAACATCCTTTACCGCAAGGGCTACACCACTGAACTTTTGGAAAACTACGAACCAAGCATCAGAATGTTTGGCGAATGGTGGAAGCAATTGATGGGTGAATCAGAAGGCAAGGACCAAAAGGGCATCTACCCGTCAAGTGCTAACTTCACGACCGACTTGCACTCACTTGGCCAATACATCCAAGAAGGCCGCCGGAACTTGATGGAAACTGTTGTCCGCGTTGCTGGCCCACGGGCTGACGTGGAAATTCCAAATGACGAAAGCAACCTGGACCAACTGAACTTCCTGGCCGGCAAGACCATGAACTATGTCAACGACCGGGCTTACGAAGGCGTTGTTTTGGCCCACACTGACGGCGGGGTTCCAGTTATGACCGTCAACATCGCTGACCAAAGCGAACACACTTTGGGCTACTTGATCTACTGGTTCGAATTGTCAGTTGCCATCTCCGGCTACTTGAATGGGATCAACCCATTTAACCAGCCAGGCGTTGAAGCTTACAAGCGCAACATGTTTGGCCTTTTGAACAAGCCAGGCTACGAAGACTTGCACGACGAACTGGCAAGCCGCCTGTAATCTTTCGTAAATGAAACTAAGAAGAGCAAGATCCGCGGATCTTGCTCTTTTTTTGTTCAATTTGACATTTTTCGGCCAAAGATAATAAAATAATTAGATTAAGTGCTACAATTTAAGGGAAACCAAAAGAGTATTGCTTATGTTACCGTTTTAGTAATAGGGGGGTAAAGGAAGATGTCATCAAGTAAAATTGCCTTGACCGGACTTGCTTTAGCTGCGTTAACGTTAACAGCCTGCAGCAAGCAGGAGAGCAGTCAAAAGGAGCAGGATTTGAACTGGTCAGTCGGCGGGGAAATCACCACGATGGACCCCTCCAAGGCTACGGACGTGGTCAGCTTCAGCCAGATGATCAATTCAATGGAAGGGCTCTACAGAAACAGCAAGGACGGGCAAAGTCAGGGCCTGGCCACTAGCGCCCAGGTTTCCAAGGATGGGCTGACTTATACTTTCAACTTGTGCAAGTCCAAGTGGAATGACGGCACGCCCGTAACTGCCCAGGACTTTGTCTACTCCTGGCGGCGGACCGTCAATCCCAAGACTGAGGCCGAGTACTCATATCTTTTTTCCGGGATCAAGAACGCCAATGCCATCCAAAACGGCAAAAAGCCGGTTTCCAGCCTGGGGATCAAGGCTGAGGGCAAGTATAAGCTGGTCGTCATTTTAGAGAAGCGGATGGCATATTTTAAGGACCTCATGGCCTTCCCAGTCTTTTTCCCGCAGGAGGAAAAAGCTGTCAAGAAATATGGGGACAAGTACGGGACGGCTTCCAAGTACATGGCTTATAACGGGCCTTTTATCCAAAAGGGATGGACGGGTTCCAACCTGTCCTGGAAACTGGTCAAGAACCCGGATTATTGGGACAAGCAGAGCGTCAAGCTTGACCAGATCAACTTCACGGTTAACAAGACGGCGACTACCGCCTACAACCTCTACCAGTCAAACAAGATTGATGCCCTGGGCCTGGACTCCAATTTGACCAAGCAGTTCAAGGGCAAGAAGAACTACTACAGCCTCTCCAACGGGGGGACTTACTACCTGGAACTTAATGAAAAGAACCCGAACCTGGCCAACAGCAACATCCGCAAGGCCATCTCCCTGGCCATCAACCGGGAGAACCTGATCCGGATTTTAGGCGGCAACAACCAAGTGGCCAATACTTACACAGCCAAGGGCTTGACTGAATATGACGGGGAAGACTACACCAGCATGATTTCCTCCTCGGCCAAAGACCTCTACAAGTACCAGCCAAGCAAGGCCAAAGAGTACTGGCAAAAGGGCCTAAGTGAAGTCGGCAAGTCCAGCTTGACCTTGAACCTTTTGACCAGTGACAGCGACGGGGGCAAGAAGACTGGCGAGGCCCTGCAGAGCATGCTGGAAACCCAGCTGCCAGGGCTGAAATTGACGGTCACCAGCGTTCCCTTCAAGACCCGCTTGGCCCGGCGGGAAAAAGGCCAGTTCCAGATCTGCGGGTCAGACTGGATCGCTGATTTCGGTGACCCGATTTCCTTCTTGGAACTTTTGACCAGTAAAAACAGCTCCAACTACGGCTCCTGGAAAAACAGCCAGTATGACAAGCTGATTGCGGCTTCCAAGAACACCAATGACCAGGAAAAGCGGCTCAAGGACATGAGTGAGGCGGAAAGCATCCTGCTTGACGATGCCGGCGTCATCCCGCTTTATTACGAGGACGATGCCTGGCTGATCCGGTCAAACGCCAAGGGCTGGATCTGTAAGCGGAGCGAGTGGAACTTCAAGGAAGCCTATGTGACTAAGTAAAGTAATGTCAATGGTAACCCCTTACTGAAGTAAGAGGCTTGAAGCGCAACCTTTAGGTCTCTTATCTTTAGCAGGGAAGCTGGAGAAATCCGGCTTTCATTGTCTAGACTAAGCTATCCAATCGGCTTCGGCTGACTGGATAGAGGAACTACGTTATCCATGTCATCACACCCAAGG
>NZ_CALVGT010000016.1 GCF_944327175.1 uncultured Lactobacillus sp. | reverse complement strand
TTTACCTGGTGACACCGCTTTTGCGGCCGCTGGCCAGAAGACGGCGGCTGCTCGAATACTACCTTTTGCTGGCCCTGGTCTTTGCCTGGCTTTTGCCGACCGGCCTGGACTTAATCCGCCTTTGGCCGAACCCGCCTAAGCATATGTCTGACGCGCTTGCTGCTTTTAGGCGTCTGCTGGGCAAGCTGGACCTGCAAATGGTAAGGGGCTTTGGGGGCTACTACATGGCTGGCTACTACTTTAGCCAGGCCCACATGAGCAAGCGTAACCTGCACTTTGCTCAGGCCCTGGGCTTGTTGGGGGCTGGAGCGACAATCGGCTTGTCTGGCTGGCTGACGGCGAAGGCCGGCCATTTGCGCCTGACCTTGTACAGCTACAATTCCTTTTTTGTCCTGCTGGAAAGCAGCGCGGTCTTCCTCAGCCTGCAGACCTTAAAACCGCAGCTGTGGTCAGAAAAAGTGTTAGGGGAATTTGCCGGGTCAGTCATGGGGATCTATCTGCTGCACCCGCTTCTGATTTACTACTGGGGCAAGACGCCGGTCTGGCAGCTGGCAGCAAGTAATTCTGCCTGGCTGCCTGGCTTGGTAATTGTGATTTTTGCCAGCAGTCTGGCTATCGTTTGGCTCTTGCGCAGGAGCAGATTTTTGGCTCGCTGGCTTTTATAGGCTTGACCCTAAGGCGAATTCATGTTATTTTTATAAAAACGCGACAATGAAGTAGCTGCCTGGTTCAGCGTTCAGAGAACTAGCGGTTGGTGCGAGCTAGACAGGCCAGGCAGACGAAATACAGCGCGGGGAGGAGAACCCCGTTAAGAAGCTCCCAAGAGGCACTTTGTGCGAACGTGGGTGGTACCACGGCTAAGAAAGAATTTAGTCGTCCCTGGATCTTTTGATCCGGGGACTTTTTTATTTGGAGGCAGAAATGGCAAATTTTGACATTTTGAAAGATTTGAAATGGCGCGGCGCCATCAACCAGGAAACTGACGAGGAAGGCTTGCGGGATTACCTGGCCAAGCATAACGACCTGGCCCTTTACTGCGGGACTGACCCGACGGGTGATTCCCTGCACATCGGTCACTTGATTCCTTTCATGATCTTGAAGAGATTCCAGCTGGCCGGCTACAAGCCAGTCATCGTTATCGGCGGGGGCACGGGGTCAATCGGTGACCCATCCGGCCGGTCAACTGAACGGGTCCTACAGTCCGAAGAAACGATCAAGCACAATGAAGAAGCTTTGACAGCGCAGATGGTGAAGCTTTTTGGCACGGAAAACTTCCGCATCGTCAACAACCGTGACTGGCTGGGCAAGATGACCCTGCTGGAATTCCTCCGCGACTACGGCAAGCTCTTCCAGGTCAACAACATGCTGAACAAGGAAGTCGTAGCCAGCCGGCTGGAAAACGGGATCTCCTTCACTGAATTCTCCTACCAAATCCTGCAAGCCATCGACTTCTACATCTTGAACCGGGACCACGGCGTCCAGATGCAGATCGGCGGGGCTGACCAATGGGGCAACATCACGGCCGGGATTGACTTGATCCACCGCCTGGAAGGGGCAGACCGGCCAGCCTTCGGTTTGACTATTCCATTGATGCTGAAGGCCGACGGGACCAAGTTTGGCAAGTCCGCCGGCGGTGCTGTCTGGCTGGATCCGGAAAAGACTAGTCCTTACGAATTCTACCAATTCTGGATCAACCAGGACGACCGGGACGTGATCAAGTACCTCAAGTACTTCACCTTCCTCAGCCACGAAGAAATCGACGCCTTGGAAGAAAAGGTCAAGACGGAACCTTGGAAGCGGGAAGCGCAAAAGCGCCTGGCTGAAGAAGTAACCAAGTTCGTTCACGGCGAAGAAGGCTTGAAGGAAGCCCAAACGGTCACTGAGGCCCTTTTCTCCGGCAACGTGAAGGAATTGACCACCAAGCAGGTAGAAATCGCCCTGGCCAAGGCGCCAAGCGCTGAGAGCGGGGCAGAAAAGAAGAACCTGGTTGACTTCCTGGTTGACACCAGGATTGAATCATCCAAGCGGCAGGCACGAGAAGACGTTAACAATGGCGCCATCTATGTCAACGGTGACCGGATCCAGGACACCGACTTTGAAGTTGACCCGGCGGCTGCTTTTGACGGCAAGTTCGTGATCATCCGTAAGGGCAAGAAGAAGTACACTTTGGTTCATGTAAAGGACTAATTATCATGGAAAAAGGACTCGTTTTAGTTGAACGGGTCCTTTTTTGGGTGGATATTGGCCCAAATTTTACTCAACTAAATTGATTTTTGAAAAAATCTGCTCAAAAACATACTCAAGTAAACTGACTTGCGGCCCGAAATTTACTCAACTAACTTATGCTACAGCCCAGTTGAGTAAGATCATGAGCAGACTTTTGCCCAGTTGAGTAAGATCATGAGCAGACTTTTGCCCAGTTGAGTAAGATCATGAGCAGACTTTTGCCCAGTTGAGTAAGATCATGAGCCGTCTTTTGCCCAGTTGAGTAAGATCATGAGCCGTCTTTTGCCCAGTTGAGTAAGATCATGAGCAGACTTTTGCCCAGTTGAGTAAAGTCATGAGCAACACCTAAGCCGGGTGAGGTCCCCAGTCAATCAGCCTCGGCCATGGCCTGGGGCACGATACTTCAGCGTGTACATTCCAGGGCTAACCGTCCCTTTGATAAAAAGGGGCCAACCGCTACTGAATGGCTCATTTTTCCGTTTGAATGGTCAAATCGGTTAAAAAAGCCCCGGCTTTTTGCTATAATAGGTTCGCTGCTGTAGCTCAGGAGGTAGAGCACCGCCGTGGTAAGGAGGAGGTCGCCAGTTCAAATCTGGCTAGCAGCTTAAAAAAGTAACTAACTGATCAGTAAAAGTGATAAAAATATTTGCGTGTCTGTTCCCAATCCTGTTATACTATGGGTTATTAGTTAATAGTTATTTGGAGGAGAATCGCGTGCAAAAAATTAGGCCTGATGGTCAGCGAGGCTGGTGGAAGATTCTCGCTATGGCAAGGCCTTTTACGTCATCTTATCATCGCAAAAGGACTATAAAACCGCAAAAGAGAACTAGGAACTCTAGTTCTCTTTTGCTTGCATTTTTAGAACCATCCACTATAATTGAAAAAATAATTACAGCACACATGGAGGTAAAAATGGAACGGAAACTAATCGCGGATTTTGTCAAAGAAAACCTGGCTGAAGAAAGAACGGGGCATGACTATTACCACGGCAAGCGGGTGGCAGTCTTGGCCGAAAGAATGCTGCTGGCGGATCACCCGCTTGCCAGCCAAAAGAGCCGGGACATTGCATATACGGCGGGTTTTGTCCACGATACGATCGATGAGAAGGTCTGCCCAAACCCAAGTGAAGTTTTAGCCGAATTGCGGGCAGTCTTCACGGCTGCCGGCTTAAGCGCAAACGACCAGGACAATGTCTTTTTCACGATCGAGCACATGTCTTTTTCAAAAAATATTGACCGCCACTACCAGCTCTCTTTAGAAGGAGAGTATGTCCAGGATGCCGACCGGCTGGAGTCTTTGGGGGCGATAGGGATTGCCCGGGCCTTCGTTTACAGTGGCAAGCACGATGACAAGATCTACGACCCGGAAATTCCGCCGATGGAATTGGTCAGTCATGATCAATACCGGAATCATGAAGAAACTACGATCAATCATTTTTATGAAAAACTTTTTAAGCTGGAAGGGCTGATGAACAGCCAGGCCGCCCAAAAGGAAGCCCGCCGGCGGACAGAATATATGCGGGATTTTGTTCAGGAATTTAAGCAGGAGTGGTATTTAAATTAGAGGAAATTAACAAACTGGCCATGTGATGACATCTTTTTAGCTTTTTATGGGCAAAAATTTATTTTTCTTTAAGTTGGCCCTTGAAAAGAGGCTAACTTAGAATTATAATCAAAATATCATGTTAACTAAAGGGCGGCTTTGGCTGTGTAGGTCGCTTTTTTAACCACAACAAATATGTGTTATAAGGAGAACAAAAAAGATGAAGTTATCTAAGACTTTGAGCGTTGGTGCAACTGTGCTGGCATCAGCTGCTCTCTTGGCTGCCTGCGGCGGCAACAGCAGTAAGGAATCCTCTTCTTCAAAGAAGACTTTGAACTGGACGGATGCAGCCGAAATTCCAACCATGGACATGTCCAAGGCCACTGACGCTACTTCCTTCAACCAGTTGTCAAACACTATGGAAGGTTTGTACCGTTTAGGCAAGAACTCCAAGTTGGAAAAGGCTTTGGCAACCAGTGAAGAGGTTTCTAAGGACGGTAAGACTTACACTTACACCCTGCGCAAGTCCAAGTGGAGCGACGGCAGCGAACTGACTGCCAAGGACTTCGTCTACTCATGGCGCAGAACTGTTGACCCAAAGACTGCTTCTCAGTATTCCTACCTCTTCTCCGGGATCAAGAACGCTGACGCGATCGTAGCTGGCAAGAAGAAGGTTGACACTTTGGGTGTTAAGGCTGTTGGCAAGTACAAGCTGGTTGTTACTTTGGAACGCCGGATCGCTTACTTCGACAAGCTGATGGGCTTTGCTGTCTTCTTCCCACAATCAGAAAAGGCCGTAACCAAGTACGGTTCTAAGTACGGTACTGCTTCCAAGTACATGCTGTACAACGGTCCGTTCAAGCAAACCGGTTGGACTGGCTCAAACCTGTCTTGGAAGATGGTCAAGAACCCATACTACTGGGACAAGAAGAACGTCAAGCTTGACACTATCACTTGGAGTGTACAAAAGACTCCATCAACTTCTTACAACTTGTACCAATCAAACAAGCTGGACTACACTGCCCTGGACGCTTCACAAACCAAGCAATTGAAGAACCAGAAGGGCTACGTAACCTTGAAACAGGGTGCTACCTTCTACATGCAGTTCAACCTGGCCAAGAACAAGTACCTGGCTAACACCAATGTCCGCAGGGCCCTGTCACTTGCCCTTGACCGGAAGGGCTTGACTTCATCCCTGGGCGGCAACAGTGTTCCAGCCAACACTTTGACTCCAACCCAATTGACTGACGTCAACGGTGAAGACTACACTAAGCGGATCTCCAAGTCTGCTGAAAGCTTCTACCCAGCTTCAACTAACAAGAAGGAAGCTGTGAAGTACATGAACAAGGGCTTGAAGGAACTGGGCGTAAGCAAGTTCAGCTTCAAGATCCTGTCTGACGACACTGACGCCGGCAAGAAGACTACTGAATTCCTGCAGTCCAACTTCGAATCAGTCTTCGGCAACAAGGTCGGCGTTTCAGTTCAAAACCTGCCATTCAAGACCCGTCTGTCCCGGTCAACTGCCGGTAACTTCGACGTCGTAATCTCCGGCTGGAGTGCCGACTTCGCTGACCCGATCTCCTTCTTGGACTTGTTCACTTCAACTAACCCAGAAAACAACGGTAAGTGGAAGAACGCAGCTTACAACAAGCTGATCGCTGACTCCAAGACTACTGCTTCAACCAGCAAGCGTTGGGACGACCTGACTAAGGCAGAAGATATCCTGCTGAACGATGTCGGTGTTGCTCCGCTTTACTACAACACTAAGTCTGCTTTGATCCGTCCAACTGTTAAGGACGTATACCAAAACCGTGGTACTTGGAACTTCAAGGACGCCTACATCAAGTAAAAACAAGCTAGCTAAAGCTTAGAAGAGAACGCCGGAAGGCGTTCTCTTTTTTGCCTGTTTTTATTTTTAAAAAAGGATTGAAACCTTACAACTTCAAGGACGCCTACATCAAGTAGTTTAAGCGGTAAATTAAGTTGACAGATTTTTCGAAAACGGAGCCCTGGCTCCGTTTTCTTTTTTATATATTATTCTGGCTATCTTCCTTTTGTTATATTTTTTGAATTGTCACAGGATGGTAAATATTTTATAATGAGATAATGATTAGATGATGATGGATTGCTGAAAATATGTTTTACAAAAAAGTTTTTTGACCAAGAGAGGATAAAACAGTGAGTAATTTTAAAAAGCTTCTGACGGCAACTGTCGCCGTATCCGGCGCCTTCTTGCTGGCAGCCTGCAGCAAGACCGCGACTAAGTCAGCCAAGCCCGTGTCCAGCAGCGGCTATGAAAAGTCGATCAACTGGATGACTACTTCTGAACTGCAGAGCCTGGACCCAGCTAAAGCCGACGATACAGCCAGCGAGGAACAGATCGCCAATACCTATGAAGGCCTCTACCGGCTGGGCGAAAACTCCAAAACTGTTCCGGGCGTGGCTACCAAGAGCGAGACTTCCAAAGATGGCTTGACCTGGACCTTTTACTTGAGAAAGGATGCCAAGTGGTCCAATGGGGACTCGGTGACGGCGGAAGACTTTGTCTACGCCTGGCGCCGGCAGGTGGACCCCAAGACCGCTTCCAGTCAGGTTAACAACTACGAAGGCATCAAGAATGCCATCAAGATCTCTGAAGGCAAGAAGAAGCCGTCCAGCCTGGGGGTTAAGGCCGAAGGCAAGTACAAGCTGGTCGTGACTTTTGAAAAGAAGATTCCTTATTTTAAGGTCGTTACGGCCATCAGTTTGAAGCCTCTGGACTCCAAAGCTGTCAAGAAGTATGGCAAGCGCTACGGGACCAAATCCGCCTACGCCATCTATAACGGGCCTTTCAAGTCCGTGGGCTGGACCGGGTCCAACCTGACCTGGAAGCTGGCTAAGAACCCGTATTACTGGGACAAGAAGGCAGTTAAGCTGGAGACCATCAACTACAGCGTCCAGAAGACCCCGTCAACTGACTACAACCTCTACCAGACCGGGAAGCTGGACGCGGCTATCCTGGACACCCAGGCGGCCAAGAGCATGAAGGGCAAGAAGGGCTACCGGGTTCTGACCTTGGGTAACACTACTTACCTTTGCTACAACTACAAGAAGAAAAAGATCTTCCGTAACGCCAACCTCCGCCGGGCCATCTCCATGGCCATTAACCGCAAGCAGCTCCTGTCCACGATCGGGACCTACAACACCCAGGCCAAGACCTTCTCAGCCACTAATGTGGTCTTAGATGGGAAGAATTTTGCCCAGGAAGCGGAAAGTGCCAACTCCAGCGTGAACAAGTACGTGGAATACGACCTCAAGTCCGCTCGCAGCTACTTCAAGAAGGCCTTGAAGGAACTGGGCGTTAAGAAGGTTTCCTTCACCTTGATGGCCGATGATGATGACAGCTACAAGAAGCAGACCGAGTTCATCCAGAGCGCCTTGACTGAGGCTTTTGGCGACAAGATGACCGTTTCCGTCAACAACCTGCCAAAGACGACCCGGGTTTCCCGGCAAATTGCCAATAATTTTGACGTCGTTTTAGGCGGCTTGACCAGCGACTTCCCAGACCCATACCACTTCCTGGCCTACATGCAGTCAGGGCAGACTTACAACTTTGGCAAGTGGAAGAACAAGGAATACGACAAGGCAGTCAAGGCTTCCCTGACCATGGACAAGACCAAGCGCCGCAAGGCCTTGCTCAAGGCGGAAAAGATCCTAATCGACCAGGAAGCCATCAGCCCGCTTTACCACATGGGCCAGGCCTGGATGATCAGACCAAACATCAAGAACCTGGTCTTCAATGGCGAATACCCAGACTTTAAGACGACTTACGCGGTTAAAAATTAAAATTTAACCGTGGTATAATTGAAAGTTGAGACGTTAGCAATAACGCTCAACTTTTTCTTTATTTTGGGATTTATGTCCGGAAATAGGATATTTTTTGGCAAAAAGGAGGGAGGCAGTTCAGGGAAACTGCTGGCGAAAAGTTAAGAAAATTAGTTTTTACAGGAAAAAAGACTAACATTTTTATCTTAGCCGAACGCTTATTTTAAAAAGGTCAGTCTAAGTTCCAGATAGACTATATAAAGAAAAAAGCAAAGTTTAAGTTAGTTGCCAAATGATGGAAAAAACGGACAAAAAGCCCGTAATGCTTGACTTTTAGGGGCACAGTTTTATATCATCGTATGGTAATTTCTTTATTTTTTGGTATAATAAGAAAAACATTAAAAATGTAATGCTGATTAAAGCGAAAAAAGTGTAAGGAGCAATACTATGGCTAAATACTTACTAAAACGTATTTTCTACATGATCCTCACTTTGTTCCTCGTTGCGACGATTACCTTCTTCTTAATGAAGATGATGCCTGGTTCTCCGTACGCCAACGAAGCAAAGATGACGGCTACTCAAAAGGCAATTATGAACAAGCAATACGGCTTGGACAAACCTGTTATTGAACAATACATCACCTATCTGGCCGGCGCCGCGCATGGTGACTTTGGGATTTCCTTCCAATACAGCAACCAGCCTGTTTCCAGCTTGATCGGTGCACGTTTGGGCGCTTCCGCTCAACTGGGTCTGCAGGCTCTGGTTGTCGGGGTTATCCTGGGGATCATCATTGGCTCAATCGCGGCCATGAACCAAGGTACCTGGATTGACTCCACCGCGACGATCGTTTCCATCATCGGTAAGTCGGTTCCTAACTTCGTTCTGGCGGTATTGCTTCAATACTACATCGGTTTGAAGCTGGGCTGGTTCCCAATCGCCGGCTGGGGTGAAGTATCACAGACGATCATGCCAACGATCGCCCTCTCGGTTGGGCCGCTGGCCGAAACAGCCAGATTTATCAGAACGGAAATGGTCGACACCTTGAGTTCCGACTACGTTGAACTGGGCAAGGCCAAGGGGCTTAGCCGGATCGAAGTCATCAGAAAGCACACCCTGCGTAACTCAATGATTCCATTGGTTACCTTGATCGGGCCATACGCCGTTGCTTTGATGACTGGTTCAATGGTTATCGAAAACATCTTCAACATTCCTGGGATCGGGGAACAGTTCACCAAGTCAATCCTGACCAACGACTACCCGACCATCATGGGTGTAAGTATGGTTTACTGCTTCGGTTTAGTGGTAATCCTGCTGCTCACTGATATCGTGTACAGTCTGATCGACCCACGGATCAGACTGACTGACTAATGGAAAGCGAGGTTAAAATCAATGGATCAAGACGCAAGTAACGTAAAGATCACACCTGAATCCTTTGAACACGTGGAAAAGGGTGACACCCAAAGCGCGGAACACATTTCAGGTCCCTCACTTTCTTTCATGCAGAACGTGTGGATCAGATTCAAGAGCAACAAGGCAGCCGTGATTTCTGCCGTTATCATCATCGTGATGGTGGTTATCGCTTTTGGCTCCAGCTTCTGGATCAACAACTCCAGCTTGGTTAAGTCAGCCCCGCAATACGCCAACCTGCCGGCCAAGTGGAAGGGCTTTGACTGGCTCAATGGTTTGAACGGGAAGATCAAGCAAAACGGCGTTTGGACTGATGCTTACGCTTCAGTGCCAGCTGGCAAGTACTTCGTTGCCGGGACCGACTACCTGGGCCGGTCATTGGCACAAAGAATCATCTACGGTACCAAGATCTCCTTGATCGTTGCCGTGGTTGCCGCCTTCTTCGACCTGGCCATCGGGGTTACCTACGGGATCATCTCCGGCTGGAAGGGCGGCATGACTGATAACATCATGCAACGGATCATCGAAATCATTTCTTCAATTCCAACTCTGGTTATCGTTGTTTTGATGCTGGTTGTTTTGAAACCTGGTATCGCTTCCATTATCCTGGCCCTGGCTATTTCATCCTGGACCACGATGGCCCGGCAGATCCGTGCCGAGACACTGTCTTTGAAGAATGAAGAATACGTTCTGGCGGCCCGGTCCTTGGGTGAATCAACCTTTAAGATCGCTACCAAGCACCTGATTCCAAACCTGTCCAGTATCATCATCATTCAAACCATGTACACCATCCCGAGTGCCATCTTCTTCGAAGCCTTCTTGAGTTTCATCGGTATCGGTATTTCCGCGCCTGAAACTTCCCTGGGTGTGCTTTTGAACGAAGGGCAGAAGAACTTCCAGTTCCTGCCATACCAAATGTGGTACCCAGCAGCAGTCCTCTGCGTTTTGATGATTGCCTTCAACCTGCTCGGCGACGGTCTGCGTGATGCCTTCGACCCTAAGGGCCAAAGATAAGGGAGACGAACATATGGCAAATAGAATTTTAGACGTTAAAAACTTAAAGATTGACTTCCACACTTACGCTGGTGAAGTTAAGGCCATTCGTGACGTTTCATTCCACCTTGATGAAGGTGAAACTTTAGCGATCGTTGGTGAATCCGGTTCAGGCAAGTCCGTTACCACCCGGAGCATCATCGGCCTTTTGGCCAAGAACTCCCAGATCATGGGCGGGCAAATCCTTTTCCACGGCAAGGACCTGCTGAAGATTTCCGAAAAGGAATGGCAACAGATCCGTGGTAACCAGATCGCCATGATCTTCCAGGACCCAATGACTTCTTTGGACCCGACCATGAAGATCGGCCAGCAGATTGCTGAACCATTGATCAAGCACAAGGGCGCTTCTAAGAAGGAGGCCTGGGCTAAGGCCTTGGAAATGATGAAGGCCGTTGGTATTCCGAACGCTGAAGAAAGAATCAACCAATACCCGCACCAATTCTCTGGTGGTATGCGGCAAAGAATCGTTATCGCCATTGCCTTGATCTGTGAACCGGAAATCCTTTTGGCCGACGAGCCAACCACTGCCTTGGACGTTACTGTGCAAGCTGAAATCCTGGACTTGATGAAGGACTTGCAAAAGAGAGTCAAGACTTCCATCATCTTCATCACCCACGACTTGGGTGTCGTTGCCGGGATGGCTGACCGCGTTAACGTTATGTACGCCGGGGAATTTTTGGAAAAGGGGACGGTTGACGAAATCTTCTACAACCCGCAACACCCTTACACTTGGGGCTTGATCAACTCCATGCCGACCTTGACCAGTGAAAAGCTGGAATCAATTCCAGGGACCCCGCCAGACTTGCTTGATCCGCCAAAGGGCGACCCATTTGCCCCGAGAAACAAGTACGCGATGAAGATCGACGCGCAGATGAAGCCGCCATTCTTCAAGGTTTCAGAAACCCACCAAGCTGCTACCTGGCTCCTGCACCCAGACGCGCCAAAGGTTACTCCGCCTGATGAAATCGTGCGTCGCTGGGAACACTACAAGGAACTGCAAGCAGCTGACAAGGATTAAAGGAGAAGCAGAATATGCCAGAAGAAAGAAAAAAGATTTTAGAGGTCAAGCACTTGAAGCAATACTTCAAGAACGGACGCACCGTCACCAAGGGTGTCGATGATGTCAGCTTCGACATCTATCAAGGTGAAGTCTTCGGCCTGGTTGGTGAATCAGGTTCTGGTAAGACCACTACTGGCCGGTCAATTTTGCAGCTGTACAAGCCAACGGCCGGTGAAGTCCTCTTTGAAGGCAAGGATGTGACCAAGCTGCATGGCCGCGACGAACAATTGGCTTTCCGCCGCGACGCGCAGATGATCTTCCAGGACCCATACGCTTCTCTTAACCCAAGAATGACGGTTGAAGACATTATCGCGGAAGGGCTGGACATCCACCACTTGGTTAAGGACAAGGCAGAACGGCGCAAGCGGGTCGAAGACCTGTTGGAAACGGTTGGTTTGAACCGTAACCACGCTTCCCGTTTCCCACACGAATTCTCCGGTGGTCAGCGGCAAAGAATCGGGATCGCCCGGGCCTTGGCCGTTGAACCGAAGTTCATCGTGGCCGACGAACCTATTTCAGCCTTGGACGTGTCTATTCAAGCCCAGGTTGTCAACTTGATGATCGACTTGAAGAAGCAGCGTGACTTGACTTACCTCTTCATCGCCCACGACTTGTCCATGGTTAAGTTCATCTCTGACCGGATCGGGGTTATGCACTACGGTAAGCTGCTGGAAGTCGGCAGTGCTGACGAAGTTTACGACCACCCGCTGCACGACTACACCAAGAGTTTAATCTCTGCCGTGCCGCAACCAGACCCGGAAATCGAACGGTCCCGGAAGCGGATCGACTACGAATACGGCAAGTTCGAAGGCGACGGCAAGGATGACCAACGGTCCATGCACGAAATCCGTCCAGGCCACTTTGTTAAGTGTACTGACGATGAAGTTGCCTACTACGAAAAGGTTGCCCAAAGCTACGAAAAGTAGTTTGACAAAGCAAATAAAAAGAGAGCTCCAGCGAGCTCTCTTTTTTTGCCTATTTTTGCTGATAAGGATGTCCTTGCTATGATATAATCATGACAAGATAATACTACTGCCCGCGGGCAGTTTGCGAATTCGAGGGTATTTATGATGGAAAATATAAAAATTGACCGCCCGGCCTTGAAGGCCCGGCTAAGAGTAAGTTAAAAGGCAAGTGGGGCTGGGCAGTTGGCCTGACTTTCATGACCGCTGTCTTCTCCTGGATTTTCAACGGGGTGCCGGCTGGCTTCACGGCCGTGTAGGGAACTGACCTCAGTGTCGTCTCAGTAAGCACGAGAATAGTTGGTTCACTGTTGAACGCCTTGATCATTGCCGGGGTAACCTATACCTACCTGCACCTGGTCGACAAGGAAGAGACTACTAACATCTTTACCGGGATTTTTTCCGGTTTTACCAACAGCCGCTTTTTGCCGACCTTTTTAACCAGCTTCTTGACCTTTTTCTTTACGGTCATGTGGACTCTACTGCTCGTTATTCCAGGGATCATCAAGGCCTTCAGCTACTCCATGGCGCCGTATATCTTGAAGGACATGCTGGATGCTGGCAAGGAACCAGCACCAACTGAAGCTATTACTAAGAGCCGGGAGTTGATGAACGGGCACAAGTGGGAACTGTTTGTCTTCGAATTGAGCTTTATCGGCTGGAACATTCTGGCCGTCCTGTCCTTGGGGATCGGCTTCCTCTGGCTGGTTCCTTACTACAACGCGGCTCACGCTGAGTTCTACCGTACTTTGGCCGGCGACCAGTTTAAGAGCAAGGATTAAGTTTTAGTCTAAAGCAAAATTACATGAAAAAACCGCTCAAGTTCTGTTAGAGAACTGAGCGGTTTTTTCGTGCTTAATCCCGGTGAAGGGCGGCGATGACCAGGCCCAGCATGACGAGCGAGATCAGGCCGACGATAATCAGCGTACCCATTAGGCTAATGAGTCCCAAGGAGCAAGTTCAACAGGAGTTGAAGAGAGCAACTCTTGCTGGTCCTTGGTCAAATATTTCTTGTGGACAACGACTTCGTAGACGTATTCCTTGAACCAGTTGTGGCTCATGACGAAGAAGCCCTTTTCTCCGGACTTGTCACCCCAGGAATTTTCCACCTTCCATTGGCGGATGTCGCCGTTATCTTCGTCAACCCCGACCAGGGTCATGGCGTGGGAAACTTCACCAACGCCGGTTGCCAGACGGTCAGCTTTGGACAGGCTGAGGTCAACGGCGAAGAGGTCTTCCAGCTTGTAGAGGTCAGTGTCTAGGTAGCCGGTCTTGCGGTCCATTTGCTGCAGGACGTCGTTGCCGAACCAGACAGCTTCCCCGTCCTTTAATTGGGCGACAGCGGCTTGTTCCAGGTATTCCATCGGCACGTTCAAGAGGAGGATTGGGCTGCCGCCTTCAACGTTGTCTTCAGCGCCCAGGTGGTAGAGCTTGCCGTATTCGTGGTCTGGGGCGTTGGTCAAGACCACGTAGTCGTCCAGGTCGACGTCAAAGTACTTGTTGAAGAAGGAGACTGGGGTCAGGTTCTTTTCCAGGTGGTAGTTCTTGTCGTCGTCTCTGTATTCCAGGTCAAAAGTCTTTGGCGGTTCACCAACGGCGATGGCGACCATCCGGTAGATTTCGTTTAAGAAGGTCTTGCGGGCCTTTTCCAGCCCTTCCTGGTCACCTGCTTGAGCCAGGCGGCGCAAAGCCAGGGCATCTTTTCTTTCCTTGTCAGCCAGGGCGCTGGCCAAGCCGGCAGTAGCAGAAGTGTTGAAGCTTTCCGGCATAGCATAGCTTGGCACGACACCGTACTTCTTGACCAAAGAGATAGCCATGTGCCATTGGCCGCCGTCGTGGCCGGCGAAGTCGAAGTAGCTGCGGACTTCCCGGTCGTCTAATGGCTTATCAGCGGTTTCGATCACTTTTTCATAGAAAAGGTTGGCTCTTTCCAGCTTGTCCCAGAAGAAGTTGTAGCTTTGGGACAGGGTAAAATTCTTGGCCTTATGCTTGGCGCCGAAGTCGTGGCGCAAGACGTTCAAGGTTGAGAAAAGCCAGCAGCGGCCGGACTGCTTTTGGTTGGTGACGTTGTCCGTTGGCAATTCAGTTGAAAAGACCCGGGTCAGGCGGCCAGCCACGCGTTCGTTGTAGGAAGCTTCCAGAACCCCGCTTCTGGCGGCAGCGCGGGCGATGACTTGGTTCTTTGGGTCAGCATTGAAATTGGCGCTGAATTCCGCCAATTCCTGCAGAGTTAATTCATGACTCATATTTTTTCTCCTTTTGTTTTAATATTAATAAGTCAATTTTAACATACTTGCTTAAATCAAGGAATCCCAAGGATCAAGTTCGATCGGCTGGCTCTTGAGCAGGCCCAGGATTTCCGCTGGCACGTGCTTCTTTTGCACGGCAACCTCGTAGGTGTATTCTCTGAACCAGTCAGCGCTCATGGTGAAGTAGCCCTTTTCCCCAGACTTGTCGCCCCAGGAGTTTTCCACCTTCCATTGCCGGACTTGCCCGCCGTCCACGTCAACGCCGACCAGGGCCATGTCGTGGGAAGATTCCCCAATCCCGGTAGCCAGGCGGTCAGCCTTGGACAAGTGGCTGTCGATGTCCAAAAGCTGGTCCAGTTGGTAGAGATCCAGGTCCATAAAGCCGGTCTTGCGGTCCATCTGCCGGCCAACATCATTGCCGAACCAAACAGCTTCCCCGTCCTTCAGCTGGGCAATAGCCGCGTCTTCCAGATATTCCATCGGCACGTTGATGAAGAGGTTAGGGTAGCCGCCCTTGATGTTGTCTTCAAAGCCCAGGTGCAAGACCCGGTTCATTTCATGGTCTGGGGCATTCGCCAAAACCACATAGTCGTCCAGGTCGGTCGCGCAGTACTTTTGGTAGAACTGGACCGGAGTCAAGCCCTTGTCCAAGTGGTAATTCTTGTCGTCGTCTCTGAATTCCAGGTCAAAAGTCTTCGGCGGTTCGCCCAAGGCTGTAGCCATGATTCGGTAGATCTGGCTTAAAAAGTCGGTCCGGGCCGCTTCCAGCTTTTCTGAATCACCTGCTTGAGCCAGCCGGCGCAGGGTCAAGGCGTCTTTTCTTTCCTTGTCGGCCAAAACCGTGTCCAAAGCCTGGCTGTGGTTGCTGTTGAAGCTTTCCGGCATGGCGTAAGCCGGCACTACCCCATATTTGGCGATGAGGGAAGCCGCCATGTGCCACTGGCCGCCATCAGTCCGGCACCAGTCAAAGTAGCCGCGGACCGTCCGGTCATCTAAAGGCCGGTCAGCCGTTTCGATAATCCGGTCGTAGAAGTAATTGGCCCGTTCAATCTTGTCCCAGAAGAAGTTGTAGCTCTGAGAGAAGGTGAAGTTCTTAGCCTTGTTGGCCTTGCCAAAATTGTGCCGGACCACGTTCAGGGTTGAAAAGAGCCAGCAGCGGCCGGATTGCTGCTGGTTGGTGACATTGTCAGTGTCCAGCTCGATGGAAAAAGTCCGGTTCAGCCGCTGGCTGACGGCCGGATTGTAGGCGGCTTCCAAGAGGCCGCTTCTTCTGGCGGCCCGAGAAATTACTTGATTTTTAGGATCAGCGTTGAAGTCCCGGCTGAAGGACTCCAGCAGCTGGGGGCTTAATTCGTGTGACATGAAAAATCTCCTTTAACAATAGATGATTACAGAATAATCTTACGCTAAAGAGGGCAAAAAAAGAAGCCCTCGCGGGCTTCTCTAAGCACTCTGGGCTTATTCGATAGTAATCGTGTCTTCGTTTTCTTCTGGAGTTGCCTTTGGCAGGGTAATCGTCAAAACGCCCCCGTCAAGCTTAGCGCTGATGCCTTTCTTGTCAACGTTCGGCAGGCTGAAGCTTCTGGAAACTGACCCTTCGCTGCGTTCCTGGCGCAGGAGGTTCTTCTTCTTGTCGCTGTCATCCTTGAAAGTGCTGCGGTGGCCGGAAATCGTCAAAATCCCGTCAGTGTAGGAGAGATGGATGTCATCCTTGCTCATCCCCGGCACGTCGACCTTGACGGTGTATTCGTGCTCATCTTCAGCAACGTCTGATTGCAAAATGTTTCTGAAAGCGTGGCTGTCCAAGAAGTCCTTGGAGTTGTCGAGCCAGCCGCCCATGTGATCGAACAAGTCGTTGTAACGGTTCATTAAATCATTAGTCATAATCTAAAACTTCCCTTCAACAAATTATTCAAATTGCCTTTTACAAACAGAGGCGGGGAGAGAAGCGGTGGAGCCGCTTTCTTTCCCGACAACTATATTATAGTCTCTTTTTTAAAAAATGGCGTAATTAGCACTCGACTTTTTTGACTGCTAAATTAATTTTTTGGCAAAAAAGCCTGGGCGGGCTATAATGATTTAAAAATGGAAGTGAAAGGCGACTGGCAAGCATGGTATATTATCAGAAAATGACCCCTGAGGGCTACAAGCAGATTGAAGACGAGATCGCGGCCTTGAAGGCTGACCGGCCCCGCCGGGTGCAGAACCTAAAGGAGGCCCGGGCCCTGGGCGACTTGTCCGAAAACACTGAATACTCAACCGCTAAAAGAGAACTCCGCCACCTGGACAGCCGGGTCCGCTACTTGAACAAGCAGCTGAAATACGCGGAAGTCATCGAAACGGTCAACGATGGCAAGGTTAACCTGGGCAAGCAGGTGGAAATCCGTTATGAAGACGACCAGGAGGTCGAAGAATACCGGATCGTCGGCCGGATGGAAGAGGCTGTAGGGGACGGAAAACTGCCCTTTGACTCGCCTTTGGGCCACGCCTTGATGAAGCACAAGGCCGGGGACCGGGTGACGGTTGAGGCTCCGATGGGGAACTATGAAGTGACCATTTTGTCGGTCAAGTAGAAAACAGCAAAATAGAATATATCGCACAAGAAAAACCGTTTCGCCTGGCGAAACGGTTTTTATGTTAATATTTTTTACCGTCTTACAGGGTCCATGGGTCTTGCAAAACGATGGTTTGTTCCCGGTCTGGGCCGACAGAAACAGTCACGACAGGGATACCAGTGATTTCACTGATCCGCTTGACGAAGGCCTGGGCCTTTTCTGGCAGGTCTTCCCAGCTCTTGGCGCCGGTGATGTCTTCTTCCCAGGCTGGCAGTTCTTCGTAAACAGGCTGGCAAGCTTCAACTTCCTTCAAGTTGGCTGGGTAGTAGTCGATCTGTTCGCCGTTTAAGTCGTAGGCCACGCAGATCTTGATCTTGTCAAAGCCGCTGAAGACGTCCAGCAGGTTCAAGCTCAAAGCGTTGATGCCGGCTACGCGCTTAGCGTGACGGAGGGCGACTGAGTCAAACCAGCCGACCCGGCGCGGACGGCCAGTAACAGTACCATATTCGTGGGCGATGTCCCGGATCTTGTCGCCAGTTTCATCGTGCAGTTCAGTTGGGAATGGGCCGGCACCAACTCTGGTAGTGTAGGCCTTGCAGATACCCAGGACAGTCTTGATCCGGTTGGCCCCGATCCCGCTGCCGGAAGCGATCCCGCCGGAAACTGAGTTAGAAGAACTTACGAATGGGTAGGTACCCTGGTCGATGTCCAGCATGATCCCTTGGGCACCTTCAAAGAGAACCTTTTCGTCCTTGTCCAGGGCGTCATTGACGTAGAGGGAAGTGTCGCAAACGTACTTGGCGATCCGCTTGCCGTATTCAACGTACTTGTTGTAGATTTCGTCAAAGTCCATGGCTGGCTTGCCGTAAACCTTGGTGAAGAGGGCGTTCTTGCTTTCCAGGTTGAAGCGGAGCTTTTCCGCAAAAGTTTCCGGATCAATCAGGTCGCAGACCCGGATGCCGATTCTGGAAGCCTTGTCCATGTAAGTTGGCCCAATCCCGTTCTTGGTGGTGCCGACCTTCAAGCTGCCCTTGGCTTCTTCTTCATAAGTGTCTTGCATTACGTGGTAAGGCATGATGACGTGAGCGCGGTTAGAGATCTTCAAGTTACTGGTGTCGATCCCGCTCTTTTCCAAGTTGTCCAGTTCGCCCAGGAGGACTTCAGGGTTGATAACCACCCCGTTGCCGATCACGGCGCCCAATTTAGCCGCGAAGATCCCGGATGGAATCAAGCGCATCTTGAATTCCTTGCCGTCAAAGTCGATCGTGTGGCCAGCGTTGTTACCACCGTTAGCGCGAACTGACAGGTCTGCCGTCGTTCCTAAAAAGTCTGTAATCTTACCCTTGCCTTCGTCGCCCCATTGGCTGCCGACAACTGCGATTGATGTCATTTTTTCACCTCAAAAAATATTTCGTAGAACTTACGTTAGAAAGGTTAGCATTTACCGGGCAATTAGTCAACAGGAAATCCGAATAATATTTTCAAAACGTTCGTGAATGGTTCGAATAAGCCTTGACTTTTATGGAAAATGTCAGTAAAGTATCAAAGGTATTTTAAAAAAGGAGCTGGCAAAAGATGAGCAATTATTTCAGCATGGAAGCTTTTGATTATGATGATATCCAACTGGTGCCCAACAAGGCCATCGTGAAGAGCCGGAAGGAATGTGACACGAGCGTCAAGTTTGGAAACCGAACTTTTAAGATTCCAGTCGTTCCCGCCAATATGGAAAGCGTCATTGACGAAAAGCTGGCGGTCTGGCTGGCCCAAAATGGCTATTACTATGTCATGCACCGCTTCCAGCCCGAAAAGCGGGCCGACTTCATCAAGATGATGCATGAGAAGGGACTTTTTGCATCGATTTCCGTCGGCATCAAAGACGATGAATATGACTTCATCGACGAACTGGTGGAAAAGGACTTGATCCCGGAATACACCACGATCGACGTGGCCCACGGGCACTCAGTCTATGTGATCGACATGATCAAGTACATTAAGGAAAAAATGCCGGACACCTTCCTGACGGCCGGCAATGTGGCAACGCCGGAAGCCGTCCGGGAACTGGAAAATGCCGGCGCTGACGCAACCAAGGTCGGGGTTGGCCCGGGCAAGGCCTGCATCACCAAGCTCAAGACTGGTTTCGGGACTGGCGGCTGGCAGCTGGCTGCCCTCAGAATGTGCAGCAAGGTGGCCAGAAAGCCGTTGATCGCTGACGGGGGGATCCGCCACAACGGTGACATCGCCAAGTCTGTCCGCTTCGGGGCCAGCATGGTCATGATCGGGTCGATGCTGGCCGGGCATGAAGAATCCCCGGGCAACATGATCAAGATCGACGGCAAGACCTACAAACAATACTGGGGTTCAGCCAGTGAAGTGCAAAAGGGTGCCTACCGCAACGTTGAAGGCAAGCAGATGCTGGTCCCTTACCGGGGCAGCATTGCTGACACCTTGGAAGAAATGAAGGAAGACCTGCAGTCTTCTATCTCTTACGCTGGTGGCCGGGACCTGGAATCAATCAAGCGGGTCGACTACGTCATCGTTAAGAACACGATCATGAACGGCGACTATTAAACTGAATTTTGTAAAAAGAGGCTGAGGCCTCTTTTTATTTTTGCTTTTATTTTCTGTTCGCTTGCTTTTCAGAACAAAAGTTCGATATAATTTATTAGAACAAATGTTCAAAAAAGGAAGTGGATTTTGATGTACGATTACCGTTATGAGCCCCACCGGGTTATTTTCATGATCGACAACAAATCTTTCTATGCCTCCTGCGAGGCCCTGCGTTTGGGACTGAACCCGATGGAAGTCGCTTTAGCCGTCGTGTCTCAGCAGACGGGGACTGACTGGGGGGCGGGCCTGATTATGGCTGCCTCGCCTTTGGCCAAGAAAAAGTACGGCCTGAGCAATGTCATGCGGGCCAGGGACTTGCCGCCTAAAGACCAGGCCCCGGATCTGATGCTGGTTGAGCCGCATATGAATCTTTACATCAAGCGCAGCATGGAGGTTTTGCAGATTTTCCGCAAGTACGCGGCAGATGAGGATATCCATGTCTATTCGATCGATGAAAGCATGATCGATATGACAGAGTCCTGGCATTTGTTTGGGGATGACCCTTATCTGGTGGCCCGGAAGATTCAAAAAGATATTCATGACAGCCTGGGCCTGTACACGACTTGCGGGATTGGGGAGAACCCCCTTTTGGCCAAACTGGCCATGGACATTTCCGCCAAGCACCGGACTTCGATGATTGCCTGCTGGCACTATATTGACGTGCCCGATACTATCTGGAAGATTCCCAAGCTGGAAGATGTTTGGGGGATCAATGTCAAGACGGCCAACCGCCTGCGCCGGCTGGGGATCAATAACATGTATGACCTGGCTCACAGCGATCCGGCTGTTTTGAAGAAGGAGTTCGGAGTGATCGGCGACCAGCTTTTTGCAATGAGCTGGGGGGTGGACCGGAGCATCATCAAGCAGAAGTACCGGCCCAAAAGCAAAAGCTACGGAAACTCCCAAATCTTGAACCGGGACTATGAAGACCAGCGGGAAATTGAGATTGTTATTCAGGAAATCAGCGACCAGGTCGCGGCCAGAATCCGGGCCCAGCATTTGCTGGCTGGCCGGGTCAGCCTTTATGTCGGTTACGCTGACTACGAGGCAGATCCAGCTGGCTTCAGCATTCAAGAGAAGATCATGCCGACTGATATTTCCAGCGATTTGGTGGCCAAGCTCTGGGCCCTTTTCAGAAGAAAGTGGCGGGGGCAGGCGGTCAGACGGCTGGGGGTGACCTACAGCAATTTGGCGCCAGCTGGCTGCCAGCAGCTGACCTTTTTCCTTTCGCCAGCCGAGCAGATCAAGCAGCAGAAGCGGGACCAGGTGGTCGACAAATTACGGAAGAAGTATGGTTTTGCCAGTGTCGTCAGAGCTTCCAGCCTTTTGCCTGGGGCCACGGCAATTGCCAGAAGCCGCTTGGTCGGCGGCCACAATGGTGGCAACGCCTATGAGTAAGGAATTTGACCGGCGGGTGACGGATTTTTTTGCCCATTATCAAGACCGGGGGATGAAGAAGTGGGCGGGCTTTTTCCTAAGCGACCACACGGCCATGATCAATAAAGAAACCAGGCAGAAAAGCGTGCCGGACCGGGCGGAGATGAGCCGGGAAGAGTGCGGGAAAGTGCTGGGAGCAGCTTTTGCCAATCAGCACCCAGTGGCCGTCCAGTTGAAGGAAGTGGATGAAAACGGAGACCGGCCGGAGGAAATAGTTGGCTTTGTCCGGGGCTACGCGGAAGACAAGGTGGTGATTGGCGAACACGTCATTGCGCTAGACGACTTGCGCTGCGTCCTGCTTTTAAATGATTAAGGACAAAAAAGAAGCCCCGCTTCATGGCGAAGGAGGCTTCTGATGTTTATCTGTGTTTAATTGCCAAAGTTATTTTTCGTCCAGTCCCTTTTTGCCCTTGAAGATCAAGTTCAAAAGGACGGAAGAAATTGAGGCGATGACGATCCCGTTTTCCAGAAAAAGCTGCAGTTCGCTTGGCAGAGCCTGGAAGATGGTTGGGTAGACGGAGACGCCTAAGCCCAGACCCAGGGAGATGGCCACGATCAAGAGGTTGTGGTTGTCGCTGAAGTCGACCTTGAGCAGCATCTTGATCCCCTGTACGGCGATGGAGGAGAACATGACCACCATGGCCCCGCCTAAAACGGCCGTTGGCATGATGGTGACCAGGGCACCGACTTTTGGCAGAAGGCCCATGGTCATCAAGAGGCCGGCTGCCCAGTAGATCGGCCGCTTAGACCGGATGCCGGACAATTGCAGGAGGCCGACGTTCTGGGAGAAGGTGGTGTAAGGGAAGGTGTTGAAGAGGCCGCCGAAAATCTGGGCCAGCCCTTCAGCCCGGTAGCCCCGCTTGAGGTCATCTTCCGTGATATCCTTGCCCAAGAGGTCGCCTAAGGCGAAGAAAACGCCGGTTGATTCAACCATGGAGACCAGGGCGATGATCATCATAGTCAAGCTAGATGACCATTCAAACTTTGGCAAGCCAAAGTAGAAGAACTGTGGGAAGTGCAGCCAGGCAGCTTCAGAAACTGGGGTCAAAGAAACCATGCCCAGGCAGGCGGCCAGGAGAGTGCCGACGATGAGGCCGATCAAGACGGAAATTGAGGCGATGAAGCCCTTGGCGAAGGCCTGCAGAGCCACGATCACTAAGATAGTGACGAAGCCGACCAGGAGGTTCTTCGGGTCACCGAAGTCCTTGGCAGTGGCTGACCCGCCGCCAAGGTTCTGGATGCCGACCGGGATCAAGGTCAAGCCGATAGTGGTGATCAAGGACCCGGTGACAACTGGCGGGAAGAGCTTTTTGATTTTGGAAAAGACTCCGGCGATGAGGAAGACGAAGACCCCGGCCACGATGATTGACCCGTACATGGTGCCGATGGAGTACTTCTGCCCGATCATTTCCAAAGGAGCAACAGCCTGGATGGCGCAGCCTAAAACAACTGGCAGGCCGATCCCGAAGTAGCGGTTGCGCATCAGCTGCAAGAGGGTAGCCAGGCCGCACATGAAGATGTCGATGGAGACCAGGTAGGTCAATTGCTCTGAGTTAAAGTGCAGGGCATTGCCGATCAAGATTGGGACAGCCACGGCCCCGGAATACATGGCCAAAAGGTGCTGCAGGCCCAGGACAAAAGAGCGGCCTTGTGAAGGTTCTTGTGTTTGATCCATTTTTATCTAATAACTCCCACTGTCAAAATTAGTTGAAAATGACTTGCCCGTCGGCGAATTCCTTGATGCTGGCCAAGGCTTCCAAGTGATAGCCGTGCTTAAGCAGCCAATCGTGGCCGCCCTGGAAGGCCTTTTCCACGACAACGCCCACGCCGACTACTTCAGCGCCGGCTTGCTCAGCCAGGGAGATCAAGCCCTTGGCTGCTTCGCCATTGGCCAGGAAGTCATCGATGACCAGGATGCGGTCATTTGCATCAAGGAACTTGGCTTCCACGGAAATGGTGTTGGTCACCTGCTTGGTGTAGGAGAAGACTTCCGCTGTGTAGACGGCGTCAGTGACGGTTGAAGGCTTCTTCTTTCTGGCAAAGACCATCGGCACGCCCAGGCAGTAGGCGGCCATGATGCCAGGCGCGATCCCACTGGCTTCAGCGGTGAGGACCCGGGTGACGCCAGCATCCTTGAAGAGGCGGGCGAATTCCTGGCCCAGGGTCATCATCAATTGGGGATCGATCTGGTGGTTTAGGAATGAGTTGACCTTCAAGACGTCGCCTGGTAAAACGACGCCATCCTTCTTAATGCGTTCTTCTAAAAGTTCCATGTGACTCCTTCCGAGAAAAGAAAAAGGCTCCTTTTACCAAACTAGGCAAAAGAAGCCGCGCCGGCAATCGCCGGCCCTTCTTCACCTATAGTCCGGAGTTTACGGCTCCGGGTAGAGACTGCTGCCCGTATTGCAGCGATATATAAGCAAAAACATTTGTTAAGTTATTGCTAAATGTTACAGCAAAAACCGAATTAATTCAATCTAATTTGCTGAAAAATTGCTAATCTGGCGCAAAAAGTCCTAAAAGATTAAAAAAATTAGTGAATGATTCGCTTTTTGTTGACCTGGTGGCGAAAAACGTGTAAAGTTGATTAATTAAAAAGTATCAACGATTGTTTGAAAGGATAAAATCATGTCTTTGTGGGAAACCAAATTTGCTAAAGAAGGTATTACTTTTGACGACGTGCTCTTGATCCCGGCTGAAAGTCACGTTCTGCCGAACGAAGTCGACTTGTCAACCCAGCTGGCACCAAACTTGAAGCTGAACATTCCTTTGATCTCCGCTGGGATGGACACGGTGACCGAAGGCAGGATGGCGGCAGCCATGGCTAAGATGGGCGGCCTTGGGGTAGTCCACAAGAACCTTTCAATTCAAGCGCAAGCCGATGAAGTGCGTCTGGCCAAGAACACTCCGGTAACTGCTGAAGACACCCACGCTGCCGTTGACAAGGATGGCAAGCTCTTGGTAGCTGCTGCTGTCGGCGTAACCAGCGACACTTTTGAAAGAGCAGAAGCTCTGTTTGAAGCCGGTGCTGACGCGATCGTCATCGACACGGCTCACGGTCACTCAGCCGGTGTTTTGCGCAAGATCAAGGAAATTCGCGACCACTTCCCGCACAACACTTTGATTGCCGGCAACGTGGCAACTGGCGAAGGCACCCGGGCCTTGTTTGAAGCCGGCGTTGACGTAGTCAAGGTTGGTATCGGGCCTGGCTCAATCTGCACCACCAGAGTGGTTGCCGGTGTCGGCGTGCCGCAATTGACTGCCATTTACGACGCGGCTGACGTAGCCCGGGAATTTGGCAAGCCGATCATCGCTGACGGCGGGATCAAGTACTCAGGTGACGTGGTTAAGGCTTTGGCTGCCGGCGGCAACGCGGTTATGCTGGGCTCCATGCTGTCAGGTACTGAAGAAGCTCCAGGGGATGTGCAGCAAGGTGCTGACGGCCGTCTGGTCAAGTCCTACCGTGGTATGGGGTCAGTTGGCGCCATGTCCCAGCAGCACGGCTCAAGCGACCGTTACTTCCAAGGCGGCGTGAACGAAGCCAATAAGCTGGTGCCAGAAGGCATCGAAGCTGTTGTTTCCTACAAGGGTACGGTAAGCAACGTTGTTTACCAGATCTTGGGCGGTCTGCGGTCCGGTATGGGCTACTGCGGGGCTGAAAACATCGACAAGCTGATTGAAACCGCGCAATTCGTCCGCATTTCAAACGCCGGCTTGCGTGAATCCCACCCGCACGACGTGATGATGAGCAAGGCTGCACCTAACTACGGAGGTATCGACTTCTAATGGCAAAAATCGACTTAAGCAATTTTGACAAGATCATCGTGCTGGACTTCGGCAGCCAGTACAACCAATTGATCACCCGCCGGATCCGTGACTTTGGCATCTACTCAGAACTTTTGCCACACACGATTACGGCAGAAGAAGTGAAGAAGATCGCTCCTAAGGGGATCATCTTCTCCGGCGGCCCGAACTCAGTTTACGATGAAAACGCCCTGGACGTTGATCCGGAAATTTTTGAACTAGGGATTCCAATCTTGGGCATCTGCTACGGGATGCAATTGATGACCCAGAAGCTGGGTGGGACGGTTGAAAAGGCCGGTGAAGCTGAATACGGCTCAGCCCACATTGAAGTCAAGGAAGCTGACAGCCCGCTTTACAAGGGCTTGCCAGAAAAGCAGGTTGTCTGGATGAGCCACGGGGACTTGGTAACCAAGGTGCCGGAAAGCTTTGAAGTTCTGGCTTCAAGCAAGAACTGCCCGATCGCTTCCATGGCTGACCCAGCCCGGAAGTTCTACGCAGTCCAGTTCCACGCTGAAGTCCGCAATTCAGAATACGGCCTGGACATCCTGCGCCGTTTTGCCTTTGACGTCTGCGGGGCCAAGGACAACTGGACCATGGACGACTTCATCAAGCTGTCTGTTGACTCAATCAGAGAAGAAGTTGGCGACGCTAATGTGATCCTGGGGATCTCCGGCGGGGTTGACTCCAGTGTTACGGCTACTCTCTTGCACAAGGCAATCGGCAGCCAGTTGACGGCGATTTTTGTTGACCACGGCTTGCTTCGAAAGAACGAAAGCGATGAAGTTATGGCCGCTCTTAAAGAAGGGCTGGGCGTGAACATCGTCAGAGTTGATGCTAAGGACCGCTTCATGTCCAAGCTGGCTGGGGTAACCGACCCAGAAAAGAAGCGGAAGATCATCGGTAACGAATTCGTGCAGGTCTTCAATGACGAAGCTAAGAAGATCAAGGACGCCAAGTTCCTGGCCCAAGGGACCTTGTACACTGACGTGATTGAATCAGGGACTGACACGGCCCACACGATCAAGAGTCACCACAATGTCGGGGGCTTGCCGGAAGACATGCAGTTTAAGCTGATTGAACCGCTGCGGCAATTGTTCAAGGACGAAGTCCGGGTCTTGGGTGAAAAGCTGGGTCTGCCACATGACTTGGTATGGCGGCAGCCATTCCCGGGTCCTGGCCTAGCTATCCGGGTGATCGGTGAGATCACTGAAGAGAAGCTGCGGATTGTCCGGGACGCGGACGCGATCTTGCGGGAAGAAGTCAAGAACGCGGGTTTGCAGGAAAGCATTTGGCAATACTTTGTTGCTTTGCCAGGGATGCGGAGTGTCGGGGTCATGGGCGACGGCCGGACTTACGACTACGCTGTCTGCATCCGGGCCGTTACGTCAATTGACGGGATGACGGCTGACTTTGCCCAGATTCCATGGGATGTTCTGCAGAAGATCTCCGTACGGATCGTCAACGAAGTCAAGCAGGTTAACCGCGTACTGTACGACGTGACGAGCAAGCCACCGGCAACGATTGAATACGAATAAAAGAAGCGGAATTTTCTCCGCTGTGGAAACTACCTGGTTATTGCCAGGTAGTTTTTTTCTTGTGGGAAAATACGCGAAAAGTTGGAGCTTTAAAAGCGAGGCGATTACTACTAGCAAAAATATAGTCCAGAAACAATTTGCCGCAATTATGAAGGGCTATTTCGATGTGCATATCGGTTTGGATAATCGGCAAGGTAAAAGCAAAATGGTTATAGTGAGTAATTTGCACAAGAGTATGTTAGATCGCAGATGGTCAATATTTTTGTTTAAAGATTGTATATGTTGGTAGTGCCATCCTTGATCGGTGTGAAGAGTTAATTGATAACCAGTATATGGTAACTGATCTAGTAACTTTTGCAGTGGTGTTAAGGCAAAATGGGGTGTAGGGCTTTGACCGATGGCCCAAGTTAAAATCTGCTTAGTGGCGAGATCTTTAATGACTTCCAGATAGACTTTTTGGCCGTTATATGCCTTAAATTCAGTAATGTCACAGACCATTTCCTGATATTTATGATTACTCATAAAGCGACGATTAAGCTTGTTCTTGGCCTTCTTACCGTTAGGGCCCTTGGAAGAATCGTATTTGCGCCGCCGCTGATTGTATTTAGTACATTTAAGATTCAGCTCATGCATGAGGCGTTGGATTTGCTTGTGATTAGGAGCTGTTTTACCGATTAGCTGATAATAAGCGCGCACTTGGGCGCTAAGTCGTCGCACTCCATACTCGGCTTCATAGTAGTTAAACAGCCCTTTGATTACCGCTTTAAGCTCAAGTTCATCTTCGTTAGGGTACTTAAACTGTTTCTGCCAGTATTGGTAAGTCGACATCGAAATTGGGAGCGCATCAATCAAGTCCTTTAACAGGTATTTAGACTTGAGTTCATTAATTACTTGCGCAAGTTCTTTTTTGGATGCTTTCTCAAGGCTGTCAATTTTTTTGAGGCGTCGAGTTGTATCTTTAATAATACGTTTTCTCTTTGTAGAGCTTGATTCTGTTTTTGGAGTTGAAGTAGTTGTTGGTCTCGATCCTTGTCGTGTTGTGTGACCATTTTTAGGTTTCCTTCCGCAGTGTAATTCTAATAAAGCTTGCGGGCCTTGCTTATTATAAAGCGCTTCCCATTTAAATATTGAACCGGGCGATCGAAAGGCAAAGTGAATACAAGTTTCAGAAATTGACGCCAAATTTTCTTGTTTCCACTTTACCAGATTCAGCCGGAAATCCCCAGTCACTTTAGGTGGATTGAGCAGTGCCTGTTTACCAAATTTTGCATAAATTCCCACGCAAATTTGAAATTCTAGTTTAGAGATTCCGTATTTGCTCCTTATAGCAGTTAGGCTAGCTGCTCCATTGGCATACACCTCAACGGCTTTAATCTTAGTGTTAATACTAATTTTAGTCATAAAAATACCCCCAGAGTTGATTTCCAACTCTGGGGGTACACGTCATATGCCGTGCTTACTTTTGAGCGAACTATTAAACATAACGAAAATAATGATAATGATAAGTCAATCATAACGAAATGGGTGTATAATGATAATAACTAGTCAATCATAACGAAACGGGCTTATAATGATAATGATAAGTCAATTTGGATGGCTTGCTCAAAAGGAAGGAGATTAGACGATGAATAAGGAATTTCAAACGTTACGAAAGAAGCAACGGTTTAGCTTAAGAAAGCTGAATATCGGAGTGGCTTCCGTTCTGTTAGGATTTACGATTTTTGGTTATAATCTGGTCAGTCAAGCGCCGGTTGCCCACGCGGCCACGACGCCTAGCGCTGGTTCGTCAGCGACTGGGGTAGCAAGTGGATCACCGGCCAGCAACAGTAAGGCCGCCAGTCCGACCAGCTCTGCTGCGACCGACAGTCAAGAAACCCCGGCGACCCAAGGGGCGGCATCGGTCAAACAGACTGAAAGTGTCACCCACACGACGCCTAGCGCTGGTTCGTCAGCGACTGAGGTAGCAAGTGGATCACCGGCCAGCAACAGTAAGGCCGCCAGTGCGACCAGCTCTGCTGCGAACGCCGGTCAAGCAGCCCCGGAGACCCAAGTGCCGGCGCCTGCGGCCAGTCAGAGCTCAGCGCCGGCAAACTCGGGCAATGCGACCTCCTCACCGGCCCGCCGAGCGGGGCCGACACCCGCCAACCACACTGCAAGTAACACCAACACGACGGCTAGCGCTGGCTCGGGCGCGTCTGGTTCGTCAGCGACTAGGGTAGCGAGTGGATCACCGGCCAGCAACAGTAAGGCCGCCAGTGCGACCAGCTCTGCTGCGAACGCCAGTCAAGCAGCCCCGGAGACCCAAGTGACGTCGCCTGCGGCCAGTCAGAGCTCAGCGCCGGCAAACTCGGGCAATGCGACCTCCTCACCGGCCAGCCAAGCGGGGACGGTATCGGCTAACCACACTGCAAGCAACACCAACACGACGCCTAGCAGCCAAACGGTGTCGGTAAATGAAACCACATTTCCGGCGGCGCAATCGCGAATTTTGATGACGAAATTTCTGGCGGCGCAATCGCGGGCGGCGCAATCGCGAATTTTTATGACGAACTTAGCGGTGAGAAATCCGAACACGGCAGATGATTTACCTAAGAGTACCCAAACGTATGAGTTGGTTTCTCAGCCGTTACTGACTGATTACCTTACTCACCTTCATGATGGTAAGCGGGATGGTAAGACTTGGGTGAATACGACCGTTAAATGGTTCCAAGACAGTACTTTGGATACGATTTTTGGCACTACTTCAAAGTCAAAGCCGGGGATCATTACTAGCCACCCAGATAAATACTTCTTTGCGGCTTATGTCGATTACAGTACCTCATACCACCGGGTCATCTTGTTGGCCCGGAGTCAAAATCCAATTGATCATAATCTGTACAGCTACACCATCCACACTGGAATTAATCAGAATACGTCATCGACGACTGCAGTGCCTAATACCGATACTAAGGAAGTTTACGTAGGGGCCAGTGGTAGTAAATATGATTTGATTTTTAAAAACTACCAAGGCAAGTCGTATGCGGTTGTTTTGAAGGACTTTAAAGATCCTGATTATGGGTTGTTGCCAGTCTTTGATGGGGGCTTATTGGACCCTACGTACGGCTCTAATAATTACGATCAAAATGATAAGGCGGCCGAAACGAAGTCAATCGGTTTCTGGGCAAGTGCGATCCCACAGGAAACTTCGACCAAGGTTAGATACGTGGACCAAGCAACTGGAAAAGACATTGTTCAACCAATGGAAATTAGTGGCTTTGGTTATCAAGGCTTCCAAGTTAAGGGTGATGCTCCAACGGTTACGGGGTATAATTTGGTATCCAAACCTAAGTTCCTGGGCTTACCTTATGAAGACGGTACGATTGCGCCATATAAAGTTGGGCAAACTTATGATTTAGCTTTGTCGGATAGTGTCGTAATTAAGCAAACGGTGATT
>NZ_CALVGT010000015.1 GCF_944327175.1 uncultured Lactobacillus sp. | reverse complement strand
TCACACTAGTCAGATAGAGATGATTTGCGGGTGCAGGGATCATCCAATTACCAAACTTATATTATTGAGCCTCGGGTTGCCTGGGGCTCATTCTTTCTACTAAGGGCTGTATGATTGCTTTAGCTTGTAGCTTCCGAATCGTACGGAATTATTTTGTATTCCTGATCCGAGAGCTTGGCAATGCCTTTCTCCAAGATGTTCAGCGCGGCATTGTAGTCGCGGATATGGTGCGCTCCGCACATTGGGCAGTCCCATTCCCGGTCCTTTAGGGTCAGCTTCTCATGGCCGTTGTGGCCCATGATAGAGCCACAGGCATGACACCGCTGGGTTGTGTTGCGCTTGTCGATCTCAATGTAGGTCTTGCCGTAAAGGCCTGCCTTGTATTCAAGCATTCTCTGAAAGCTGGTCTAGCCCGCGTCTGAAATTGACATTGCCAAGGCATGATTCTTCGTCAGATTTTTCCCTCTCAAATCCTCAAGCACTACTACGTCGTGGTTATTGATGTATGCAGTGCTGAGCTTTTGAAGGAAGTCCTCTCTTTGATTGCGAACCCGTCTTTGAAGACGAGACGCCTGTTTGCGGGCCTTCTGATAGTTTTTGCTTTGCCAAAGTTTCCGGCCTTCCTTTTTGGCACGATTCTGTCTTCTTGATGCCCGTCTTTGAAGTTTTTTCAGCCGCTTTAAGGATTTGCGGTAGTAGCGCGGATTGTCCACTACCGTGCCGTCTGAATCAGTCAGAAAATTGTCAAGATTGAGATCGATTCCTGTCTTCTTGCCCATCTTTGCCTTTTGCGCCTTGAATGGAATGACGTCGCCGATTTGAAGTGACAGATAGAAGCCAGAGGCATCATATTTGATGGTGGCCGTTCCAATTCGAAAGTTGGGATTGTGGGCAAGAACCTTGCGGTAGCTTGAGCCGCTGATTCTGATTCTGCCAAGCTTTGGAAGCTTGACGTGCTTCATGTCCAGGAAGCACACCGAGCCTGAAAATGGAGTACAGTTTTCGATCTTCTTGTCCTCGCTTTTGTAGATGCAAGAAGTCTGATAGCCATCGTTGACTCCCTTCTTGTGATATTTTGGGCGGCCTGATGAATGGACCTTGTGATACATGTTCCATGCCACCCCATAGCAGCGCTTTGCTTGAGCAATAGTCAAGCTATCCACATCTTCTGAATCCATGTAGAAGTAGTACTTGGAAAGCTTGCTTTTGCGCTCTTTAAGTGCCTCGATCCTGTCAGCTACCTGCTTAACATAGACGTTGACTTTCTTGAGTTGGTTCAGCTCAGAATTGATGGCAATCAGCTTGTTGTAGACGGATCGGCTGATGCCGCTGTTGATGGCAATCAGCCGTTTTTGCTCATTGTTTGGATAGATCCGCATCTTGAGGCCAAGATGGTATGGCAGCTCTGACATTGGGATCATTAGGGTCTTACGCTTCGGCTTTTCATCTTTTGTCTCGTCGGTCTTTTTGACTTTGGCAACCACTTTTTTCTTCTTTTTAGTCATCTTTCTCACCTCGATTCTTGTGCTATAATTATAACATAATCCGCTATTCAATGGGCTATCATCAAGTGGCTTAATATCATGATTCACCGAAGAAAGAGAGGATCGCAATGGATAATAAAATCAAAGATGCAGTATACGCTCAGCGCTACGTTTACAACTGCCATTATCATCTGATCTGGTGCACCAAGTACCGCAATCAAATATTTACGACTAAAGAACTAGCAGATGAAATGAAGGAGCTTATTCTTACTGTGGCAGCTAGGAACGATATCCAAGTTGAGAAGCTGGAGGTCATGCCGGAACACGTTCATGCCATGATATCTTTCAGGCCGTCAAAATCTATCAGCGATGTGGTCAAAGCTCTCAAAGGATCTACCGGATATATGTATCTGCGCGATCATCCGGATATTAGAGAAAAGAAATGTTGGGGCGGTCACTTGTGGTCATCAAGCTACTATATTGGAACCGTTGGAAACATGTCGAAGGATACCGTGGAAAGATACATCAATGATCAGGTCTATAACGCAAAAAAGGCCGGCAAGCCCTATCCATCCACCCATTAAAAATAGGTGGACTTTCGGGCTTGCCGGCCATTGACAAAATCATTAAACTGAACTAGTTAGAAGGAAAAGAGACGAAAATCGTGATTGATTGGCATGCTCTGACTAGAGACCTCTATCTTGAAAAAGGCGAAGACCAGCAGCTTAAAAATTGGCGGGTTACATTGACAAAAGCTGACCTACTCGACCTTGGCTTGTTGACTAAGGCCAAGCTTGATAAAGACGGCAATTACAGCATCCCCTGCTACCAGATTTTCAAGCAATATGGCAAGAGCCCATCTGAAGTTTATCATGAACTGGAAGACAAATACGGCCCCCTACTCTCTAAAAAGGATAACCGCAAGCAAAAGGCTAGTGCTGACCAGGTTAAACTAGACAAGTTCAAAGAAGACATAGCTCCAGCTTACGCTACTTTCCTTGCCAAAAATTTCTCAGAGAAACAGATCATCAGCGACCTTCCCTTTTATCAAAAAATGGCAAAGGCCTGGGAGAAACCAGTTGAAGGAGTCTTGCTTCCTACTTTTGCCTTGCAAGTGCTCGGCGATCCCCATGCCTTTGACCGGGGTAGACGGGGCCGCGGGCTTTTAGAAAAGATCATCCAAGCCCAGCTAGGCGAAGAAGCAACTTTAGAAGACTTCAATGTCTATCCCGACCAGCTCTACAATTTCGCGATGACCGCCAATCTACTGGACACTCCCTTAACCTACGACATCATTGCCCTGCCGGATATTGACAAAATTGTTTTACCGGAAAAGATCAAGGTCTACCTGCATGAAAATTCTGGCGTAACTACCGCACTGGCTAGCAAGTTTCCAGACCGGGCCTTCGTCTGCACGGGCGGACAGGTCAATTTTGCCACGAAAAGGCTGATCAAGCGCCTGCTTGCAAATTCCTGCCAGCTCTACTATTCGGGCGATTTGGACCAAAGCGGGATCAAGATCGCGGACAATCTTTTATTAGAATTTCCAGAAATTCACCTTCTTAACATGGATTTGAAGACCTACAAAGAGCACTATAAAGCCAGTGTCCCACCGGCAAAAGACAAGCAGATCAAGGAAGTAGAAAATCCAGATTTGCAGGAAGTATTGACTGAGATCCAAAAGAAAAAACGCGTTATTTTTGAAGAGGCCATCCATGAATTTTTATGACAACCAGAGCTTCATGTCCCAAGCAGACGGATTTTTAAAAGCCATGTCCACTCCTGGCCTGGCCCGGGACATAATCATCTATTTAAACAGCCACCCTATGGGAGAATATACTCCCCTCCAGCTTAGCGAACAGCTTTCAGCTGACTATGACGAAGTCACTAAAATCCTTAAGAAGCTGTCTGAAAGCAAGAACTTAAAGTCGATCCCCTTAACCAACCAGGCTAAAGCCCGGTCGATGAAGGAAGCTATGCAGACCACGGCTTATGCCTTGACTAGTGAAAGCATGGAGCTCTTCCAGGCTTTTGACAAGATCGCCAACCTGCAAAAGCAGATCAGAGAATCCCTGTCTATGACGGAAACTGACGAACTGATCAAGAATTTACGAGAATTAAAGGAAAGTCTTGAGGGCTTGCTGACGGACCCAGAGAATCTGGAATTGCAACAGCATCTTTTTAAAGACGGGATCTCCCTTTATGACTTGTCTTTTGGCTACAACAACGGGATCTACAACAGGCTGAAGAACCGGATCGACAGCTTTGCGACCAACATCCATGATCTCAACATGCAGGTATTCCGCTTGGAGACTGATGCAAACACCACTGGCGATTTGAACCAGGAGTTGTTTAAGCTGCAGGACGTAGTCAAGGAAGTGCTCGATAAGGTTGAAAGCAAAATTCCAGAAGTCCTGGAAGCAATTTTCGCCTTAGAGGAAAGCCAAACAAAGATTGGTCCCAAGCTCTTCTACCAGCCCTTGGCCGATGAACTGCTGGCCTTCAACGCTAACAAAAGCAGCGATGAATTGTCCAAAATCATGGCCGGCAATATCGCGGACATTGCCCAAAGCGAACGGGATGGTAGTGGCCTCTACGCCAGCCTTTTAGACCGCTTGAGAGACATGATCTTTGCCTTGATCTACCTTATCTCCCAAAACCGGGAAATCCAGGTCAGCAAGGAGCGGGCTGAACGCTTTTTAGCGCAAGCGCAGAGCTTTCAAGCTGGCATGACGGCCCAGGAAATGGCCCTCCTTTTTGATCAATATGAGGGCACGCCAGTCTACCACCACTGGTTCATGTCCAAACATGCTAATTACAACCTAGATGATGAAAAGATCCACTACAACTTTACGCCAAAAGAACGCAAGCGGGCTGAAGTGAAGCTGGCCCGGTCCATGGAACTGACTGACCAGGAGAAGGATGAACTAGCAGCCGAACAAGAGCGGCACGCAGTAGAAAAAGCTAAGCAAGCCCAGCTTGGACAAAATCTGATCAATAAACCATTAACTAATTTGACTGATGAAGAGTTTGCCTTTTTGCAAAAGCTGCTGGGGCAAAGCCATTTTGACTACCGCTTCTCAGCTGATGGTGACTTGTTAAGTGCCAGCGCTACGATTGGCGACTATCTTTTGATCAAGCAATTCCAAACGGAAAACATGACTATCAAATCACCAAAACAGAGTTTGATTTTATGCAACTGCAGACTGGAGGTTAAAAGCAGATGGCAGAAATAGACTGGAGCCAGGTCATGCCGAATCTTCTGGCCGGCAAGACAACCGCTTATATCCGTCAAAACCGCTTGGCGATCAGCAAATACTTGAAAGACAAGTTCAATTTGGTCTTGGACCAAGACTTGCATCTGCGGGCTTACTCCAAGACCCGGCCAGTTGGCATTGAAGCTGACAAGCGGGTCCAGGCGGATCCTCTCTTATACCGGGTCTACTATGAGACTTTAGCCAGATTGTCCAGTCTGCAAGTAGGCATGACCATCCTCTACCAGGACATCGTGGCTTACATTAAAGATAAGGAAGATCTTTCAGAATCCGGATCAGTTGAATTAACTAAGTATTTGAAGCCGGTCATCGCCAAGCTGGAAAAGGACGGGATTATTGAGCTCCGGGACCAGGATGACAAGGACTCCCTGTACGTCTTGACCAAGCAAGCCAAGCCGCAAGATCCAATTGACCTGGAAAAAGGGATGCAGACTGGTAACGATCTTACCCGGCAAGAACTCCTGTTAAACGGCTTCTTCCGCAAGGAAAACATGGGCAAAAATGAGTACAACTACCTGCAAAATTCTTTTGAACCCTTTTTTAACCATGAAACAAGGCAAGGCCTGCGCCTGGTCAACGTTGACGACTACTTTATCCTGCTCAACTACTCCCAGTTGGATTTCCCTAACACGGTGCAAAGCAAACTGGATGCCATGGCCGTTGAACTGGTTCAATTGATCAATGACAGCGGACAGAGCCGCTTCCAGCTGTCTGAATTGGTAAACCTGGCCAAGCAGACGGGCAGTTATAAAACCATGACCGGGTCACAGAAAGCAACTGGCTTGAAAATGAAAGTAAGTGAACTCCTAAATGAACTGACCTATTATGGCCTGCTTTCTAAAGAACAAGATACCTGGTTCACCACTTCTTTAACCGGATTAATCGTAAAAGATGAGGAAATGACTGATGACGAATTATAAGCTAAACCGCTTTGGCTTCTATAACTATTTCAACTACAGAAATCAGACTTTTGACGCCAATACCCAGTCGATTGTATTTAACGGGGAAAACGGGTCCGGGAAGACCGCGACCATGCTTTCCCTTTTCCCAACGATCTTCTTAGGCAGCATGCGGGTTGTTGACAACAAGCGGAGTCTTGACTACTACATCAAGGCTGGTGAAGCTGGCTTTGCCTGGGCCGAATTTAAGGCCGATGATTTGCTTCAGACTCTGCTTTTAGCCTACAGCAAGTCGGCCGATGGTTCAAACACTAACCACTATTACTATGTCTTAAAGCAAGGCGTCAAAGGTGATGACCTCCCCTACTCGACCAGCTGGCCGGAATTCCGGGGAGCCGTCAAGTCCTACGTTGAACGCCGCTATGAGACCCAGGCTGACTACCAGAATGCCATCAACCAGCTCTTCTTTGGCTTTGCCTCACAAAGTGAGATGCAGGAGTACTTTGAGCACCTGGCCGCTTTTGAAAAGCCACCGCTAAAGCAAACTGGCAGCACGGCTGAATTGGACAGTGCCTTAAAGACTGCCCTGCCAAATCTCAGCCACTACGCGGACCGGGCAACGGTTGAAAACTTTATCGACAATGCCCTGGCTATGGTTGAAGAAGAAAAGAAAAAGGCTGAACTGGACAAGTTGAATAACGCCTTGGCCAAGACTGAAGAATGGGAAACTTTGACCAACAAGCCAACTCTGGCTCAGATCCAGAACTTCTACGGTAAGGCTAAAACTGAGCTGGACAAGAAGCAGGTGCAGTTTGAGAAATTAAAGACAATTCTTGCGGAAACTGAGGAAAAGATCACAAAACTTGAGAGTGACCAGGCAAGTGTCAGCCAAGATTTAAAGGCTAAGGAAGGTGAGCGGCAAGCTCTGCAGACCGTGATTGATGCTAAGAATCTTGACCAGCTGTCACGGAAAATCGCTCAAACTAAAGAGGAAAGAAACAACCGGGAAAGAGATTTTGAAGCAGCCCAAAAGGACCGCAAAAATGCAGAAGAGCGGCTGCTTGCATATACCGAGGATGCAAGAAAAGAGAAGAACGCTCTCGTTATCCTTGAAGGCCGATTGGCAACGACCAAAACAGAACTTGCCAAGTATCAAGTTCAAGCTGATTTTGAAGAAAAGTACCCAGAGGCAAAGGAACTACTAAAGAAGCAAAAGCTGCTCTTGGAAAAACTGGATAAATTGGCCAAGCAAAACCAGGAACTGGTTGCCAGGTTGGACCTTATAAATCAAGCGATAAATACTTTTGACGAGACCGTCTACACGGACAACATTGCCTCTGCCCTGGCTGAACTCGATCAAGAAACCAGTGCCTGGCTCAAGGAAAGAGAGATCAGTTTTGATCAAGTGGCAGAATTTGACCTTGACGTTTATGAAGACAGAAGGCATCTGCTGGAAATTGCCCGAGGTCAGTACCAAGAAGCCATCGCTGAAACCAAAAATGACATTCGGCTTGAAAAGATCCAGTTAAAGCAACTGAACTCTGACTTGGAAAAGCTGCAAGAACAGCCAAAGCCGGAAACGACCGCAGATTTCAAGGACGGCAAGCAACTCTTTGAGCTGGTTGACTTTAAAGAAGGTGTGCCGAGTGACCTTCAGTTGCAACTGGAAAGCGACTTAAGGTACTCTAACCTCCTCTACGCCCTCTTTGATGGCCAGGAGATCAAGACGGGCTTGGAAGCTGATGGTTTTACTACAAATGTAAACAAGGAAAGTACGAAGGATCTCCCAACCCTTGCCGACTACTTAGTCAGTCAAGACGACCGGGTCAACGACTTTTTACAAACGATTGCGGTTAAAGACGGTCATATCAGTTATGCCAGTGTCAAGGTGCACAGCGAGAAAGGCACAGCGATCACCCATATCGGTGAAAGCAACCGGCAAAAAGAACGAGAAAGACAGATTGCCCTGCTGACGGAAGAAATCAATCAAGTTAAACAGCGCTTAGAGGAACTAGCAGACAAGCTGGCCAGCTATCAAGAGCTGTTTAAACAAGCAGATCCTGCTACTTTCCCAAAGAGTGACAAGGTCACCGAAGCACAAATCACTTATAATAATGCCCTTGCTGAACAAGACAAACGCTTAAAGAATCAAGAAAAGCTGCAAGTACAGTTGGCCGACTTCCACCGGCAAAAAGAACAATTTACTAGCGAGCTCTGCCCAGACCTGCCAGCTGACAGCAAGGAATTTGCAGGCTACTGCCTGGCCTGGGACAAATACCAGGACAAGCAAGTCCAGCGGATTATGCAAGAAAATGACCTGCTTAAGCAAAAGGACCGGCTGACTAGTGCCGAAAGCCGGATCAAGCAAGCGCGGGCTGAATTATCTGAAAAGACAAAGCAGGTCCAGGACAAGCAAGACCGGTTGACTGAAATTAAAGCGCGGATTGAAACGCTTGAAAAGCAGCTGGAAGAAATCCAGAATGACCCGGAAACTAAAAAGCAGCTGGCTAGAAAGGAAGAACTGGACCAACTGCTCAAGGAGCTTGAAAAGCAACTTAACGAAATCGAATTCAAGTTGGAGCGAGAAAACAATCATCTTACTGATTACCAGGATCGTTTGCCAGAAAAGCAGGCAGCCTATGAAGATTTGAATCATGAGTATGCAGCAGTAACTGATCTCTTGGAAAAACTGAATTTAACTGAGAAGGTCAAGGATGCCTCCCCTAACGACTGGAACAGCGAGCAAGTCAAGGCAAGCAACCAAAGTAAAGCTAACCTGGCTATGATTGCCGTTAACAGCATTAACGGTGAAACAGACTACCGGGTCGACAACAGCAAGCGGTTGGAATTTGAAGACATTGAGCTTAGCGACTACCTGCTTGTTCAAGTCCAAAACTTGGTTCATGAAATTGCAGTGGTCCACTACTACTACGGTGACCAGGAGTTAGAGCTCAGCAAGCTCTATGACGATATCCGCCAGCAGCTTGAATCTTTCCAGGCATCTGCAGACGATGAGGTTCAGCGTCTGGCCCGCTACCTTAACAACTCGACGATTCTCCAAAAGATCCGCCAGGCGACAGCTGAAGCTACGACTTTAACAAAGCAGATCAGCAAGTCCTTGAAGGAAAAAGAACAAACAAGTCATATCTCCTTCTACACCAGCTTCAGTGAAATTCCTGACTACAGAAAGGACTACCTGGCAGCTTTTGGGAACACTTCAATTGACAGTCCGGAAAGCCAGAATGCGGTTACCCTCTTGATGGACCGCTTCTGGACTTATATCAAGGACAATAACAATGAAATGACCAGGGATGAACTGGTTGACCACTTCTATGAGGAATTTGACTATAAGAAATGGTACAGATTCAACATCAGCTTCCGCCGGCATGCTGGTGACGCCCTGGAAAAGATGACTGACCGTAAGCTTAACGCCTTCTCTGAAGGGCAAAGAAGCCGGGCGATCCTTGAACCACTTTTGATCGTCTTGGAACTGGACGAAAAGAAGATGAGCAATCCACATGCTCCGAAGATCATCTTGATGGACGAGTCATTCTCTGGTATCGATGATGAACAGCAAGAGCTGCTACTGAGGAACATCTACGATATCGCGGACAATTTTATTGCTACTGGCTACAATGCCCGCCTTGCGGTACCAGAAAACAGCAAGGAAACGACATACTTCACCTTGATTGACCACACGGTTGACGGTAAGAATCACTTTATCTCTGTAGAACAGAGTATCGTTAGAAAAAATCGTTAAAAAATAAGGCATGATTCCGATTTAACGGAGTCATGCCTTTTTGGCATTTAGCTTAAACTAAGCGTGCTTCTTCATCTGAAGCTGTTGCTTTTGATAAAGTACAGTTAAAACTGCCCAGATAATGTTAATGATTGCCTGCTGTACCTTGCATAAGCTGACTGCCCTGGAAAGACAAGCTGAACTACTGCCAAGATAGCCACAATCACCATCATAACAGACACTGCCTTGAAAAACTTCGGCCGGTAAGTGTCAATTTTATTCTTCAGCTCTGTTAGCTTGGCAAAATCAGCCATTCCCTCACCTCCGCGTTTATTCTTTATCTGCTTCTTCCGACTAATTGTAGCATATTCCCGTTACAGTTTGATGATCCGGCCATCGTGAGCCCCGGAGCGGTGGGAGATGGACAAAACTGTCCGCCCGCTGCTAGCAGCACCGATTGCCTTGAGTACTTTGGCTTCGGTTTCCTTGTCCAGGGATGCGGTCATTTCATCAAGCGAGATCTGCGGGTCACAGATAACACTGCGGGCAATCATCAAGAGCTGCAGCTGCCCTTGAAAGTATGGTCCAGCCACCATGCCGATGTTGTAGATCAAGCCTGAAATAGTAACGACCACAAAAATTGGCGCTTCATACCAGAAGTAGCTGCTCATTTTCTTGGGGTCGCGGGTATTTTCCTGCTTCATCTCGCTGCCTCCTCAGATTGCAATTTTGCCCGCTTCTCTGCATCCGCTATCAGTATTTCTAACTTCATCATAACACCGAATCTTCTTCAGTCTAGTTCATTTTGGACGGGATGAAGGATATTTTTTATACGAAAAAACGGCCAGCAACTGGATACTATCCAGCTACTGGCCGCTTTTATTTTGACTCCTTTTAACGGAGATAAGTTATTAGCTACCGTCTGTACTCGCCTTGAATCAGCGGAAATGTATTAAGTTTTAACGCGTGATTATAATCATAGGCAACGTCTACATTCTTTTCCATCTAATTTTACACTTGGGCATCTTGAAGGTTGGTTTCTGCCAGCCATGATATAACTGCATTGCCAATATCAGTACGATGCACATCATGGACTGATCTGCCATCGCCAACATCTACTACCGGCTCTATGCCTTCCGACTTGTTGGTTCTATTTGCGACCGCAAGATTTGCAATTACTGCATCATGTTGGCGCCGTCTAGCACTATCAAGTCTGGCATATTCTTCTCGGTAGTAATTCGCATCATTAGCTTCTTTGGCTTTAGCTAATTTTAAATCGAAATCTCTTACAATTGTTGCGTATTTGATCATATCATTAACCAACATGTCATGAAAGTCAGAGTAAAAGTTTTCGTCTTCCTCGTCAACTAAGTTACCTAATTCGTCTAATGCCTTTTGATTGATAAAGTATGCAGCCATTGGTTTTCGCCCGCTATTCTGAATAATGGATTTCGTCCGCTTTCTAATATAGTCTAAATTCGCTTTTTCAACTTCATTCATATCAGTTGGATCTTCGACTAAATTAAGTTGGTAGAGTACCTCGCCAATTTGCTTGCGGTTATTAGCCCACTCTTCGTCAGTCGATAGGCTCTTTATCTTACTGTTTAACTTGTTCAAGCGAATTTTCAAATCAAGTTTTTGGATCTCGGTCAGTTTATATGTCATATTAATTTCTCCTTACTTTTTTGTGTTGCTCCATTGCCAGTCTAAGCCTTCACCGTAGCTTCGTGTTGTACTAAGTGTGTGCTTTCATCATGCGGTTTTTGCTCTGTATCCTTAGAATGGCCGTTAACGGTATGAATCAGCAAATCAAGCCGTACTGGCTGAATCATCTTAATTAGACGCTCACACACCTTATTATACTGGTAAAAGATTAAAATTGAGTGGATTTGCCCAAATTCTCCTTTATCCCGTCTTGTTAGCAAGTTTAGCAATCTTAAATCCTTTGGAGCATATCCACTCGTTGATAACACTTCTTCTTGCATCATTCGTGCTTGAATTGGAAACTCAATTTCGCCCGACTAGTAAGCTTCATCAATCATGTCTAGATCCCAGCGCGTACTGGCTGAAATATTGAAAAACTTTTCTAATTTGGCAATATTCTTGCTCTGCTCAAGAGCGACTTATATCTTTCTATTGAGGATTTCAACTAGGAATATATCTTTCAGAAAAAAACACCAAGCAAACAAATTGCTTGGTGTGACAACAATTAATATTACACCTTCCGCAAAACGGTTGAGTCAAAAGAGCTAGTGTCGGACACGCCCGTGTACATCATCATTTCGCGGAGCTGGGCGGTCAGCTGGGCGAATTTTTTCTCAACGCCCTTGCTGCCATCTTGCAAAAGTTCTGGCAAAATTGCGCGGCCTATCAAAACCGCATCAGCGCCCAAAGCTAGAGCCTTGTAAGCATCATAGCCAGACATGAGTGATCCGTCAGCAAATATGGTCATCCCGCTGCCCTTCAAGGCATCCCGGATTTCCGGCAAAACTGCTAGCGGCGGGACGCCAAACGGCAACCGGCCATGGTGGTGGGAAACAACGATCCCGCCACAGCCCGCCTCTTGGGCCTTCAGGGCATCCCGGATGGACAAAACGCCTTTTGCGATAAAAGGCAGATCGGTTTGGGCAGCGTACTCCGCCAGGTCGGCGGCCGTGATTGGGCCAAGCGGGATGCCGTCGACCACGTCATAGTGGCCATCGGGCCCCGGCACGTGGTCAATGTCGATCCCGACAGCAACCGCGCCAAGGCGCTCCGCCGTCTTGATCTCTTGATAGATCCGCTCATGGTCGGCAAAAGGCTTGATGATGCGGACAGTTGGGCCGGCGTCTTCGACGATTTCGGTATACTCGTCGTCAGGTTCCATCCCGATCCAGTTGAGAATGCCAAGCTTTTTGGCAGCTTGGACTTTTTCCTGCATGGGCTTGCGAGTCTTGTCGGGCAGAACCTTATTCAGGTGGGAGACCGCAGCGAGGGTTATGGGCGAGGTATACTTTTTGCCAAAAATCTCCGTGGTCAAATCAGGTTCGACAGCATCGATGATTCGCATCTCGACCAGTAAGCTGTCCAGGTAGGCGCGGGCGTGGACGTTGGCGTCATCGGCCTGGCCGCTGGTCACAGGAATCATCCCCGGCGGGCCCGGCCAAGGGCTATTAGTTTTTTTCTGTGGTTCAGGCTTGGCCATCAGGGATGCGGCGCTCGCGGCATCGGTGGCGCCAGTGGCTACATCGGTCATTGTTGTTCTCTCCTTCTGTTTCGTTACTAGTAGTATACGGCATTTTGAGGAAATGACGTAAGAAAAAGGATCAAGGAGACTGTATAACCTGTGTTGAGATATGGAAAATGGTAAGATAGACATACAACCTAACTAACACACGAGGTAACAATATGACCAAACAAATCCTGCAAGTCGGCTTTTTAGGCGCGGGCAAAAGCACCCACCGCTACCAGGGCCCCTTCATTGCTAAATTAACTGACAAATTCCACATCAAGACCATCTGGGCCCGGAACCTTTCCCACGTCAAGTGGGAGCAGATCCCTGGCGCCGTCTACACCGAAAACATCGATGACGTCCTCCAAGATCCGGACATCGACTTAGTCGTAATTTCCCTGCCCGTCCTCCACTATGAATATACGAAAAAGACGCTCCTGGCTGGCAAAAATGTTGTCTGCGAAAAGCCTTTTACCGAAAGCCGGGCACAAGCTGAGGAGCTTTTTGACCTAGCTAAGGAAAAAGGTCTTCTTTGCATGTGCATCCAAAACCGCCGCTTTGACTCCGACTTCTTAACTGCTCAAGCTGTGATTGAATCTGGCCGCATAGGTGACATTTACGAAGTCGAGATGCACTACGACTATTACCGCAAAGACGTGGTTGATGCTGGCAAATTTGACCCCTTCGGCTCATTCTTGTACCAGCACGCCTGCCACACCCTGGACCAGGCCATCAGCTACTTCGGCATTCCGCATGACTACCACGCGGAAGTCAAGCAACTGCTGGGATCTGGCCGGATGAACGACTATTTTGACATCGACCTCTACTACGATGCGCCTCTCAAGGTCAACGTTTCCTCTTCTTACATGCGAATCAAGCCTCGGCCAAAAATTACCGTCTACGGCACTAAGGGCATGTTCGTGAAAACCACTGAAGACCGGCAAGAATACGACCTGAAGCGCTTCTACCTACCAACGCCAGACCACCCCGACTTTGGCCTTGACCGTGAGCGCGACTATGGTACGGCCTACTACTATAATGAGCATGACGAGTACGTGGAAGACCTGATTAAGACGGTCAACGGCGACTACTCCCGCTACTACGAGGCCGTTTATGACTCAATCGTGAGCGGCGCAGCTCCTCTAGTCAAGCCGGAGGAGACGTTGAAACAACTGGAAATTTTGGAAACTGGCATCAAGCAGTGCCATTAGGAGGCATCAATGAAACTTCTTCCATGGTCTTACAATAATGAAAAAGTAGAAGGCTACACCGTTCCGGCCTATGAGGACGGGAAAATTTTTAACATGGGCTTCATCCCTGGGCAAGAAGCCGCAGTCATTGCCAACCGGGAAAAATTAGCTGAGTATCTGGGCACCGATCTAGACCACATGGTAGCACCCAACCAAAAGCACACCGACGTTTTGAAACAGGTCACCCTGGCTGATGGCGGCGAAGGGATGCGGGCCGTGTCCAAGAAGCTGGACGCCGTTGACGCCACCTACACCCGAGACAAGAGCCTGACTCTCCTCACTTTCCATGCCGACTGCTGCCCGGTTCTCCTTTACCATGAGCGTGAAGAGCTAATCAGCGCCATCCACTCCGGCTGGCGGGGCACCGTACAAGAAATCGTGGGCAAGACCACTAAATACCTGATTGACCAGGAAAATTGTGATCCCCGCTACTTCCACGCCTACATCGGGCCTAGTTTAGAGCAGCGGAATTTCGAAGCCATGGACGACATCATCGACCTGGTCAAGCAGATGTCCTTTGACACCTCCAGTTTTTATTTCAAAAAAGACACTACCCACTATCTCCTTGACTCCAAGGGCCTGATCAAGCAGCAGCTCCTGAACTTGGGGGTACCTGATGAAAATATTGAAGTGTCACCGTATTGCACGACTGAACACGATGACCTGTTCTTCTCCTACCGGAAGAACAGGTCACCCTATCGGAACATTTCTATTATCCGCATGAAATAAAAATCGTTAGTATCACTTGACTTAGAGTAGAAAAAAGACCTGCAGCTGATGTGACCCCCAAAATTGGGACAATTAGTATTATGCCGTTAAGGTTGTTAAAACATGATTCCGATATTCAATCGGGATCATGTTTTTTCGTCCTGTCTTGATTCTTACGTTGTTGTAGTAATCGATGTATTATGTTTTTGAATCAAGTCCACCAAATACTAGATTCCTCTACGCCCCATCCCATATTTCCGGCTAAGGTAGGTGCCTCTTCTGTGATCGTCTACCCATTCGTGGTAGGTGGCAAGTTTGATTTCTTTAGTGTATTTAGTCATGAAAATAACCCCCGAAATTAGTGTCCTAATTTCGGGGGTCATATCATCTTACCAGCTACTGGCCGCTTTATCTATTTATCTTACAACATGGTCCGGATCTGCTGGCCGGCAAGCCAGGCAGTCACATTTTCAAAAGCCATCTCAGCTCTTCTGTCAATTGATTCTCTTGTATCAAAACCAACGTGCGGGCTGCAGACCAAATTCGGAACTCCGATGAGTGGATGATCCGCTGGCAGTGGCGGATCCTGGTCAAACACATCAAGACCTGCCTTAATCCGTCCTTTTTTTAATGCTGCAGTCAAAGCTTCAGTATCTACGACCGGACCTCTGGCCGTATTGATCAGAATTGCTCCTTCCTTCATCTCGCCGATCTCTTTTTTACCGATCAAGCCCTTAGTTTCCGGAGTCAGCGGTGTATGAATGGAAACAATATCCGCCTCCCTCATCACTTCATCCAGTGACTTGTATTCCAGGCCCAGGTCAAGGGCGGCTGCCTTTTGACTGCGGCTATAGCCGATCAGCTTGCAGCCAAAGGCTTTAAAAATCTCTGCTGTCCGGCAGCCAATCGCTCCAGTACCAACAATCTCAACAGTTTTGCCTGCCAGTTCATGTCCCTGCAGGCCGCCCTTGCCCTCACCAGCTTGCACAGCCTCATTGCCGGCACTGATATTTCTGAGGCAATCCAAAGTCAAACCAATCGCCAATTCCGCCACCGCATCATTGCAGTAGCCGCCGGTGTTAGAAATCTTAATCTTTCTCTCCTTGCAGGCTTCCAGGTCAACATGATCAATCCCGACAAAGGCAACGGATATAAATTTCAAATTTTCATCCGCCAGGATCACTTCACCTGGCAAGGGGTGGTTGGCGATAATCAAGGCATCCGCGCCCTCACTCCGCTTCTTTAATTCTTCAGTATCCGTTGAAAAGCTGTCATAAGCCATAAATTCATGTCCCTGCTTGGTCAATTGTTCTGCCAGCTTGTTCAAGCTCTCCTTCTCAATGCCAAGCGGCTCCAGCAATACAATCTTCATTTCTTGTCTCCTTGCTTTTTACCTTACAAACACATAGACGAGAAAGCGCCTACACCAAAACCATTATCGCATTTTTATCGTTTCTTTGCCAAGAATAGAAATTACTTTACTATTTTTGAAGTAATTTTCTTGACATTAGTCTACACAGAGACTAAAATCTAATCATTGTCCATGAGGAGACTTTTTTATGAATCTATCAACCCACGAAAGCATTTCAGAATTAACTACCCTGGCCAGCGTCAGGGCTAATTACGCATATGACCAGTACGACAAGCTCATGGGGATCACCCAGTATGAGAGCATCATTCTTTATGAACTCTTGACCCACCCTTGTTTGTCGCAAAAAGAGCTCATCTACCGTAGTGGCATCCCCAAGCAGTCCATCAGCAAGGGGATCCACAAGCTTAGTGAGCAGGGCTACCTGGAAATCACTTCCGACTGCCAGGACAAGCGGGTCAAGTACTGCTCCTTGACTAAGTCTGGTCTTGCCTATGCCCGGGAAAAAGAAGGTGAAATCCTGGCTATCGAGAAAAAGGTGATCGACAAGCTGGGCTTTGACCGGGCCGCCTTAGCCTGCCAAATCCTGAATGAGTGGACCGATCTTCTCAGTGAGGAAATAGCTAACTTAAAGGAGGAAAAACAGAAAAAATGAAAATTCTCTTGCCTTACTTCAAGCGATATAAAAAAGACGTTTTCCTGACTTTGATCACCATCGTCTTTTCAGCTTTTGCCACCCTCTACCAGCCCCGCCTGCTCCAGCAGGTGCAAAATGAACTGCTGGCTGACCAGCAGCAGGCCGTCATCCGGGACACCGCGATTTTGATTGGCCTGGGCCTTTTGGGAATCATTACCGGGGTCCTCAATGTTTACTATGCCGCCCGGATCACCCAGGGCGTGGTCAGCGACCTCAGAGAAGACACCTATGCCAAGATCCAGACTTTCTCTCTGGCCAATGTGCAGCAATTCTCCTCTGAATCCCTCAGCGTCCGCTTGATCAACGACATGCAGCAGATCATGAACATGATCATGACCATCTTCATGCAGCTGATCCGGATGCCTTTGATCCTCATCGGGTCAATCATCATAGCCATCGTCACCATCCCCCGCTACTGGTGGGCGGTTGTCGTCCTCCTGGCCTTGATCATGGGTCTGGGCGTTGTGGCAGTTAAGCAAATGACCGCCATGTTCGACAAGTTCCAAATGTACATGGACAAAATCTCCGGCCGGACCGGGGAATTTTTGCAAGGAGTCCGGGTAGTAAAATCCTTCAACCAAAGTCCCCAAGAAATTGCTAAATTAAACAAGGATTCTGACGAATTAAACGAAGTCAACATCAAGGTCGGCTACTGGTTCTCCACCATCCTGCCTGGCGCCCAGCTGATCTCCTACCTGGTCATCAGCTTGGTGGTCTACTTGATCGGGACCAGCATTCTCCAGCATCCCCAAGACGTTTCTGTCATCACCCCATACGTCAACTATGTCTTAACCATGCTCTTTGCCATCCTGCTCGTCGGCATGGCCGTCATGCAGATTTCCCGGGGTAACGTCTCCTTGCGGCGGATCCAGGAAATCATGGACACTCAGCCAGATGTCGTCTTCAATGAAAAAGCCCCGGAAGACGCCTTGGGCGGCTCAATTGAATTTGATGACGTCTCCTTCACCTACCCAGACGGCCAGCAGCCAGTTTTAAAGCATATCTCCTTTGATGTTGCACCAGGTCAAATGGTCGGCATCGTCGGGGCAACCGGGTCTGGTAAGTCTACCCTGGCCCAGCTGATCGCCCGTCTCTATGACCCAACTACTGGGAAGATCAAGATTGGCGGCAGCAACCTCCGCCAGGTTAATGAAAATGCCCTCAGAAAGACTGTTTCCTACGTCCTGCAAAAGGCTGTCCTCTTCTCAGGGACCATTGCTGACAACCTCCGGCAAGGGAAAAAGGATGCCACTCCATATGAACTGGAGCGGGCAGCGCAAATGGCTCAGGCCAGCGAATTCATCCAGCGCTACGATGAAACTTTCGACCACGAAGTTGAAGAAAGAAGTGCCAACTTCTCCGGCGGGCAAAAGCAGCGCCTGTCCATCGCCCGGGGGATCATTGCCGGCAGCCCGATTTTAATTCTGGATGACTCAACTTCCGCTCTGGACGCGGAAAGCGAAAAGCTGGTCCAGGAAGCCCTGGAAAAGCAGCTGCCAGACACGACCACGATCATGATCGCGGAAAAGATCGTCTCTGTCATGCACGCGGACAAGATCCTGGTCCTCGACAACGGCCGCCTGGTTGCTGAAGGGACCCACGAGGAACTGCTCAAGACTTCCCCGGTTTACCAGGAAATCTACCAAACCCAGAAAGCCAAGGAAAGAAAGGAGGAACTTTAATGTCAGACAAGCAAAAGTCTTTTACATATTTGACGAAATACCTAAAGAACTATAAAAAGCCGATCTTAATTTCAGTTGCCTTCTATCTGATTGCGACCATCGCCCAGGTCATCGCCCCAGCCCTTTTAGGCCAGGCGGTTACGGACTTGTCGGCTTTTGTTAAGGGCGAGGGCAGTCTTGGCGTCTTTTACCAGGCCTTAGCCTGGATGGCCGGCTTCTACGCCTTTAACTCCATTGCCACCTACATCGCCTGGATGCTGATGACCCGCTTTAATGCCAATGCCAACAACGACATGCGCAAGGGCCTTTTCGGTAAACTGCAGCGGATGACCATCCGGTATTTTGACACTCACCAGGACGGGCAGATCCTATCCTTGTTCAACAGTGACCTGGACAACATCTTCAATGCTTTAAATAACGCCTTTTTCGAAATCATCTCCCAGTCCCTCCTTTTCGTGGGAACGATCATTGTTATGTTCGTCATCAACTGGAAGCTGGCCATTAGCGTGGTGGCTACTACTCCTTTGATCTTGCTTTTGAGCTGGATCATTATGAAAAAAGCCCGCGTCTACCTTGATAATCAGCAAGACCTGGTTGGTGAGCTTAACGCCTACATTAACGAACAGCTTAACGGGGAAAACGTGATCATCACCCAGGGCCTCAGAGAACAGTCAGTTGCCGGCTTTAAAAAGGAAAACGCCAAGGTGCGAGAGGCCATGTTTAAGGGACAATTCTACTCAGGTATCCTTAACCCCTTAGTTAGCGGTTTCTCCCTCTTGAACTTCGCGATTGTAATCGCCACTGGTGCTTACATGATCATGACTAAGCAAGTCAGCCAGGCAGCTGGTCTGGGCTTGATCGTGACTTTCACTGAATACTCCTGGACTTACTTCCAGCCGCTGACCCAGGTAACTTCCATCTACTCCATGCTGCAGCTCGCCTTGACCGGTGCCCGCCGGCTTGAGACGGTTGAAGAGCAGGAAGAAGAAAACACGATGCCAGACGGCAAGACTATCTCCGGCGTAAATGACGCTGTCCGCCTGGAAGATGTGCACTTTGGCTACACTCCAGATAAGGAAATCCTGCACGGGGTATCAATTGAGGTGCCTAAGGGTCAGTCTGTCGCTGTTGTTGGCCCGACCGGGTCGGGTAAGACGACGATCATGAATTTGATCAACCGTTTCTATGACGTAAACAGCGGGGCCGTGACTTTTGACGGTACAGACGTCCGGGACCTTAAGTTGGAAAGTCTCAGAAGCAATGTCGGGATTGTTTTGCAGGATTCCGTCCTCTTCTCTGGGACCGTAGCTGACAACATCCGCTACGGCAAGCCGGATGCTACTATGGATGAAGTTATTGCCGCGGCTAAGGAGGCCCAGCTGCATGACTTTGTCATGACCCTGCCAGAGCAGTATGACACGCCGATTGAGAATGGACAGGCAAACTTCTCTACCGGGCAAAAGCAGCTTTTGTCAATTGCCAGAACCATTCTGGTCGACCCGGCCTTCTTGATCCTGGACGAAGCAACCAGCAACGTCGACACAGTTACGGAAGAAAAAATCCAAAAGGCCATGGACAACGTGATTGCTGGCCGGACCAGCTTCGTGATTGCCCACCGTTTGAAGACGATTTTGAACTCAGACAAGATTGTCGTATTAAAGGACGGCCAGGTCATTGAAGAAGGACCACATGCCGACTTGATCAAGAAGCGCGGCTTCTACTACAAGCTCTACACCAGCCAGATGGCTTTTGAGTAAGAGATAAATGCAAAAGGACACCTGTCATGATATGACCCCCGAAATTGGGACAAATTAGTATTAAGCCGTTAAGGTTGTTAAAACATGATTCCGATATTCAATCGGGGTCATGTTTTTTCGTCCTGTCTTGATTCTTACGTTGTTGTAGTAATCGATGTATTTGTGAATAGCTT
>NZ_CALVGT010000014.1 GCF_944327175.1 uncultured Lactobacillus sp. | reverse complement strand
CGCCGTTAACAAGTGCAAATAAAGTGTCGTCTCCACCTTGACCTACGTTCTTGCCTGGGTGAATCTTAGTACCACGTTGACGGTAAATAATAGTACCTGCGTGGATAGTTTGACCGTCACCAGCCTTAGCGCCTAAACGACGACCAGCTGAGTTACGACCGTTGGCAGTAGAACCGCCACCCTTGTGGTGGGCAAATAATTTCATACCTAAAATATTCATAATCATTTCACCTCTGAATTAAGCTTCAATCTTTTCAACTGTAACCTTAGTGTAAGGTTGACGGTGACCATACTTGCTGTGTGAGTGCTTCTTAGGCTTGTACTTGAAAGTTACAACCTTCTTTTCCTTACCTTGCTTTTCAACTTTAGCAGTAACCTTAGCACCTTTAACTAATGGAGTACCAACCTTAACGTCGTCACCATTAGCTACCAGGATAACTTGGTCAAAAACAACTTCTTCGCCAGCTTGTACATCAAGCTTTTCAACGAAGATACTTTCGCCTTCGGCAACCTTGTATTGCTTGCCACCGGTCTTAATAACTGCGTACATTAGTACACCTCCGTATAAAATTACTTAGACTCGCCATCAAAGGTGCTGCCCAAAGCAGGCTTGTCAACCTTATCTGCGCGGTTGCAGAATCGAGGTATCACTCAAATTGCAACTCTGTTAGTATAGCACGCTTTACCCGCCTGGCTCAAGTCTTTTGTCAGGCAAATTCCTGTTTTTGCCGGATTTTTTGCGTTAAACTCAAAAGAGATAATTTGAAGGAAGAAATCGAGGGAAAAATATGCCAAAATTCTATGGATACAAGCGCTGCTCCACTTCCCGCAAGGCCCAGAAGTGGTTTGACGACAAGGGTATCTGCTATGACTTCCAGGACCTGGTAGAGACTCCGCCGGAAAAAGACCAGCTCTTGTCCTGGCTGACCAAGTACCAGGACCGCGGCCTGCGCTACTTTTTCAATACCAGCGGCCAGCACTACCGGCAAATGGGCCTAAAAGACAAGTTGCCAGACATGACAATAGAAGAAGCCGCTGATCTCTTGTCTAAAGACGGCAAGCTGATCAAGCGCCCCTTGGTCGTTGACGACCAGCACTTAACCTGCGGCTTTAAAGAAGAGGTCTATGAGCAGACCTGGAAATAAGCAAAAACAAGTTCCAAAAACTGGAACTTGTTTTTTTATTTCTTTTATTCCCCTAAGGCTTGGGTCAGGTCGGCAATCAAGTCATCCGCGTTTTCCAGGCCAACTGAGAGCCGCAAAAGCCGCGGCGTAATCCCCAGCCGCAGGCGCTGGTCTTCATCAACGTCGTCATGGGTCTGGTAGTAAGGAATGGTCAAGAAGCTTTCCGCCCCGCCCTGGCTTTCCGCGAAAGTAATCAGCTTGACGCTCTTGAGTACCCGGTCGACTTCTTCGTCGCTGTCCAAATAAAAGGAGATCATCCCCGCCTTGCCTGGATAGAGGACTTTTCCACGTGCGGGGCCTGCTCCAGGAAGGAAACGATCTTTTTCGCGCTGGCCGTGTGCTGCTGCATTCTTAAAGGAAGAGTCGTCAAGCTTCTGGTCAAAAGCCAGCTGTCAAAAGCCGACATGGTATCGCCAACCGTGATCGTGTATTGGAAGTAAAAGTCAGCCAAGACCGGATCCTTGACCACCACGATCCCGCCTAAAATGTCGTTGTGCCCGCCCAGGTACTTGGTGGCTGAGTGAATAACCACGTCTGCCCCTTGGGTCAGCGGCTTTTGGTAATATGGCGTGTAAAAAGTATTGTCAACGGCGACCAGGATGTCCGGGTTGTAGTCATGAACGGCATCGGCCACGGCCTGGATGTCCACGCTCTTCATCATTGGGTTGGACGGGGTTTCCAGCCAGACCAGCTTGGTCTTTGGACTCAAAAGTTCCCGCAAATTTTCCAAAGCTTCCCCGTTCCAGAGCTTGAACTTGATCTGGAAGTGGTCTTCCAGGTGGCGGAAGTAGCGGAAGTCGCCACCGTAAAGGTCGTCTAAGCTGACAACCTCATCCCCGGTCTTCAATACGCTCAAGACCAGCTGGACAGCGGCCATCCCGCTGGCCACAGCAAAGCCTTGATAGCCTTCTTCCAGTTTGGCCAGGGTCCCTTCCACAGTTTTCCGGTTGGGGGTTTCCACCCGGGAATAAGTAAAGCCCTGCAAGCGGTCAAAGTTGACCGCCTGGTCCAAGTCTGGGTGCCGGTAACAGGCCGACAAGTAAAGGGGCTGGGCAACCGGATTAGCACCGTCTTTGATACTGCCAGCTTCCGCTACGATGGTCTCAAAAGACCGGTTATCTTTTTCTGTCATCTTTTTTCTCCATTTCCTCAAATCCGTTATCTTTTAGCCTTGGCCAGGGCCTGGTCAATGTCGGCGATCAGGTCCGCCGCATCCTCAATACCCACGGCAAAGCGGATAAGGCCCGGCTTGATGCCGGCGGTCAGCTGCTCCTCTTCTGACAATTCAGCATGGCTCATCTTGCTTGGCAGTTCGACCAGGCTTTCAACCGCCCCTAAGCTTACTGCCAGGCTGAACAGATTCAGACTGTTGACGAAAACTACCGGGTCATAAATTTCCTTGTCCAGTTCACAGGAGAAGACCCCGCCCGCTCCCTTGGCTTCTTTGCGCAGGTCATCATAGCCGGCTAGGTCCGGGTCACCTGGATAGTAGATCTTGGCGATTCCGGCCTGCTTTTTCAAAAATTCAATAATCGCCTGGACATTTTCCATCTGCCGGTCTAAGCGCAAAGACAGGGTCTTGATCCCCCGGGCAAGGTCATTGGAATCTTCCGGCGACAAAATCCCCCCAATGGCATTTTGCACGAAATAGACCCGGTCAGCCAGCTCTTCTCCCTTGGCAATGACGGCCCCGGCACTGACATCAGAGTGGCCGGCCAGGTACTTGGTCGCGCTGTGAACGACCAGGTCTGCCCCATATTCAAGCGGCCGCAAAAGATAAGGGCTAAGGAAGGTGTTGTCGGTAATGGCCAGAATACCGTGCCTATGGGCTAATTGGGCAATCTCGGAAACTGGGGTCACCTGCAAAAGCGGGTTAGTCACCGGCTCAAAGTAGACTGCCTTGGTATTCGGCTGGATGGCTTTTTCTACTGCCGCCAAATCCCGGGTGTCAACTGCCGTGAATTCCAAGCCCCGGTCTTTGAAGTACTGGTAGACGATCCGGAAGGTGCCCCCATAGATCTGGTCACCGATCACGATATGGTCCCCTGCTTCAAAAATTGCCAAAGCCGCGTGAATTGCCGCCATCCCGCTGGCAAAAACAAAAGCCCGGTCGCCGCCCTCCAGGCTGGCCAGCTGTTCTTCAACGGCATTTCTGGTCGGGTTGCCTGACCGGGAGTAGTCATACTTTACTTGCGCCCCGATTTTTGGGTAGGCAAAAGTGGTCGCCTTGTATACTGGCACGGCAACAGCCCCTGTTTGATTGTCATTTTGCCGGGGCTGGTGGACCAGCCTGGTGTTGAATCCCGCCATCTTTTTCCTCCTATTTATATTAAATCTCATTTCATTATTAACTGTTTTTCTTAATCTAAAACTAATTATACCCGAAGGATCAGCCTTTTCCTAGCAGATAAGAAATAAAGAAAAAATAACCTTCGAAAGCAGTTTCCCGCTTTCGAAGGTTATTCTTTTTAACCACCAAGGTAGGCCTTTTGCACGGCTGGATCGTTGAGCAGGGCCTGCCCGCTGCCGGTCATCTTGACTTCGCCTGAGGCCAAAACGTAGCCCCGGTTGGCAATGCTGAGGGCCTGCCGGGCGTTTTGTTCAATCAAGAGGACAGTCATGCCTTCCTTGTTGATGCTTTTAATAATGTCAAAAATTTCCTGGATATAGATTGGCGCCAAACCCATAGATGGTTCATCCAGCAAGAGCAGCTTCGGCCGCGCCATCAAGGCCCGGGCCATGGCCAGCATCTGCTGTTCCCCGCCGGAAAGAGTTGCGGCGTCTTGCTTTTGCCGTTCCTTCAAGATCGGGAAGCGCTTGAACATGGCTTCCATGTCCTTTTCCACCCCGTCCTTGTCCTTTCGGAGGTAAGCACCCAGCTGCAGGTTTTCCTTAACCGTCATCCCGGCAAAAATCCGCCGGCCTTCTGGTACCTGGGAAACCCCGGCAGCCACAATCTTAGGCGCGGTCAGCTTAGCCAGGGACTGGCCCAGAAAGACGATTTCGCCATTAGCCGGCTTCAAAAGACCGGAGATAGTCTTCAAAATGGTCGACTTGCCGGCCCCGTTGGCCCCGATCAAGGTGACGATTTCGCCCTCCTTAATGTCAAAGCTGACATCGCGGACCGCCTTGATTGCCCCGTAATTGACTGAGAGCTGGTCGACTTTCAAAATTTCTTTAGACATCTGCTCCACCTCCGAGGTAAGCGTTGATAACGGCTTCGTCATTTTGGATTTCACTTGGCGTCCCCTTAGCCAGCAGCTTGCCTTCGGCTAACACATAGATTCTTTCCGCCAGGTTCATGACCAGGGACATGTCGTGTTCAATCAAGAGAACAGCAATCCCGTATTCAGTCTGCAGGCGCTTGATCAATCTGGTCAAGTCAGCCGTTTCTTCCGGATTCATCCCCGCGGCTGGTTCATCCAGGCAGATGATCTTGGGGTCAGTAGCCAGGGCCCGGACGATTTCCACCCGCCGCTGGGTCCCGTATGGAAGGCTGCCGGCCGGGAAGTACATGACATCTTCCAGGTCAAAGTCCTTCAAAAGTTCCTTGGCCCGCTCTTCCATGGCTTCTTCCGTCTTATAGTAAGCAGGAAGGCGGAGAACTGCCGTCAAGAAGTTTTCCTTATAATGGTTGGTCAAGGCGATCAAGACATTTTCCAAAACGGACAACTGGCTGAAGAGGCGGATGTTCTGGAAAGTTCTGGAAATCCCCATCTGGGCCACCTTGTAGGCCTTGGTGTTCTTCTTGACTTCCTGGCCACCAATCTTGACCGTCCCGGTTGTGGCTGGTGCCACCCCGGTCAGGCAGTTGAAGAAGGTGGTCTTCCCGGCCCCGTTTGGTCCGATCAGGGCAACCAGTTCTTTTTCGCCTACGTGCAGAGAAACATCGTCGACCGCGGTCAAACCGCCAAAGACTTTGGTGATGTGGTCCGCGTTTAAAGCATCTGTCATTTCAGTTCCTCCTCACTACTTGCTTTCTTTTCCAGCTTCTTTCATGTCGCCGTCTTGCTTTTTCGTCAACAGGCGCTTGAAAGAGAATTCCCATTTACCAAACAGACCGCCTGGCTTGAAGATCATGATGATAATCAAGGCAACTGCGTAGAAGACCATCCGCAAAACTCCTAGGCTTTGCAGGGCCGCGTCCAAAACGCCCAAGAGGGTGGTGGCCACGAAGGTCCCGGTAATGCTGCCCAGACCGCCAAGAACCACGAAGATCAAGATATTGATTGATTCCATGATCCCGAAGCTGGATGGCACGATCGTCTGTAGGTAAGAAGCGTACAGGGAACCGGCGATAGCTGCCGTTGCCGCCCCTAAAACAAAGGCTGACAACTTCCACTTGGTCGTGTTAACCCCCATGGCTTCAGCCGCGATTTCGTTTTCCCGGATGGAAATAACCGCCCGGCCGTCCCGGCTGTGAATGAAGTTGACAGTTACGATCGTGGTCAAACAAACAAAGATGTAAACCACATCCCAGGTCGCGAACTGGGGAATGTTGAACAAACCAGCTGCCCCGTTGGTGATCTTCATATTGTTGATCACGATTCTGATGATTTCCGCTGCCCCCATCGTCGCGATGGCGAAGTAGTCGCCGTGCAGGCGCAGAGTCGGAATACCAACCAGCAAGGCAACGATAATTGCCAGAACTACCCCGACCAGAACTGACAGGTAAAAGCCACCTGCTGAGTTCATTGTCTGGGTCATGATCCCGGTGGCGTAAGCCCCCAGGGCCATGAAGCCTGCGTGGCCCAATGAGAATTGACCAGAAAAGCCGATGACCAGGTTCAGCCCGACCGCCAGAATGATGTTGATCCCAATCGTTACCAGCATGTTTTCCAAGAAGGTATTGATCACGCCGGTCAGCATCAAGGTGTTGATCAAGTAAAATCCTGCCACCATGAGGAGCAGCCAGCAAAGATTGTATTTCCAGTTTTTCTTCATCTGACTTCTTCCTCCTAAACCTTTTCAACTTGCTTCTTACCAAACAGACCGCCCGGCAGAACAAGCAGGATAACAATCAAAACGATATAGACAGCCGCGTCTCTGAAGGCTGAGAAGCCCATGGCCTGGACAGCCGTTTCCAGAAGACCAATCAAGAAGCCGCCGACAGCCGCGCCTGGGATGGACCCGATCCCGCCGAGTACGGCGGCAACGAAGGCCTTGATCCCTGGCGTCATCCCCATCAACGGGTCGATTGAGTTGTAGTACAAGCCGATCAGAACGCCGGCCGCCCCAGCCAAGGCACTGCCCAGGGCAAAAGTAATTGAAACCGTGTGGTTGATGTTGATCCCCATCAAGCTGGCTGCGTCGTAGTCAGTTGAAACTGACCGCATGGCCCGCCCGGTCTTGGTGTAGTTGATGATGTACATCAAGCCCAGCATCAAGATCAAGGTCGTAACCAGGATGATCAGCTGGATGTTGGAAATCGTCACCCCGCCCAGGTCAAAAGTCTTCCGCTTAATGACCTGAGGGAAGTTCCGGGTGTCTGAAGTTACCAGGTAGGACATCCCGTTTTCAAGGAAGAATGAAACACCAATGGCCGTAATCAAGGCCGCCACCCGGGGCGCGTTTCTCAAGGGCCGGTAGGCAACTGCTTCAATAATCACACCGGCCAAGCCACAGACAATCATAGCCGTGATCAAGGCGGTGATAAAGCCAAAGTGCAGGTAGTTGATCGTGTAGTAACCCCAGTAAGCACCTAGCATGTAGACGTCCCCGTGGGCGAAGTTAAGCAGCTTTGAGATCCCGTAAACGATCATGTATCCCAAAGCCAGCAAAGCATAAATGCTGCCGAGGGAGAGCCCATTTATCAATTGCTGGAAAAATGTTTGCAAGTTTAAAACCTCCTTGACTTGCCTGTGGCATTACCGGCTAAAATATTAAATCAAAAATTAATTACTTAACCGTGTAAGCCTTTGATACTTTACCGTCAGTCATTTGTTCAACAACGACTGACTTTTGCGGGTTGTGCTTGGAGTCCATGGTGATGTTCCCAGTTACGCCCTTGAAGTTCTTCAGGTTTGCCAGGCCCTTTTGGATAGCACTTGAAGATACTTCGCCTTCATTCTTGGCTGCGTCGACAATCATGTAAACTGAGTCGTATGCCAGGGAGCTGAAGGTTGCTGGTTCTTCACCGTACTTAGCCTTGTAAGCCTTCAAGAACTTGACAACTTCTGGTTCCTTGGACTTGGTTGAGAAGTGGGTAGTGTAGTAAACGTTGGTTGCGTTCTTATTGCCAGCGATTTGAGCAAGCTTTGGTGAGCCCATCCCGTCACCACCAACAACTGGAACGTTTAAGCCCATTTCGCGGGCCTGCTTGAGGACCAGACCAATTTCAGTGTAGTAACCTGGCAGGTAGATTGCTTCTGGCTTCTTGCCCTTGATGGTAGTCAGAGTTGAGTTGAAGTCCTTGTCACCTGACTGGAAGTATTGGGTAGTAACGACCTTGCCGCCAAGCTTGGTAAATTCTTTAGTGAAGGACTTAGTCAGACCAGTACCGTAGTCAGTTGAGTTGTCAGCCATGATAGCCACACTCTTCTTCTTTAAAGTGTTGTACATGAAGTCCGCAGCCTTCTTACCCTGGAACGGGTCGATAAAGCAAGCACGGAAAGCGTACTTTTGGGTCTGGCCACTCTTGGTTTGGGTGAATTCAGCAGCGGTTGCTGATGGACCAACCATTGGCACGCCGGCCTTGGTCAGGTTGGCAATTGAAGCAGTTGCGTAAGCCGTAGCTGCTGGCCCAACTTGAGCAACGATCTTGTCGCTGTTAGCAAGCTGAGCTGCTACAGAAGCAGCAGTTGAAGTGGATGACTTGTTGTCACTGATATACAGCTTAACCTTATAAGTCTTGCCGCCGATCTTAACACCCTTCTTGTTGATTTCTTGAGCTGCTAAAGCAACCCCCTTCTTTTCTTGTTGGCCGTAGCTGGCAACTGCACCAGAAAGTTCCAGGTTGACCCCGATTCTGATCGTGTTGTCGCTGGCCTTATTACCAGAGTTTGAGCTGGTCTTGGCAGTTGCACAGCCAGTCAGGGCTGCAGCGGACATCATGGTTGCGGCTGCTAAGCCGAAAGCTTTCTTGAATTGCATAATGAATTTCCCCATTTCAATCAAATATATTAGATTCCAAATTCTTTCTTAACACTTAAACCTAAATTAAAAAAGTCTTCACTCATCCTGTGAGTGAAGACTCTTAATCCGGATCATTGAGCTCACTCACAAATGCAGACGAAGAAGAGCTCACACAAAGCTCTACATAATTTGCAAGAGAGTAATGACGGAAGATGAGAACAGTATGGCATTATTCATTTGTTGACACATTTGGCATTTCATAATTCTCAGCTCCTTTTAATTTTAAGTTGCTTTTATTTTATTTGACTTTCTCCTTAAAGTCAAGCTTGTTTATCATTTTTATTTAATTTTTCTTTGGGCAAAATAAAAAGGAGCTAATGGCTCCTTTTTTCTAGCTTTAAAACTTCTTGCCGGTTGCCCGGTAGCCGATATCGCGCCGGTAGAAAGTCTGCGGGATATTCAGCTTGGCCAGGTAGGCATAAACGTGCTCTTGCGCTTCGTTTAAGTCAGCAGCTTCAGCCCGGACCATTAAGATCCGGCCGCCGCTGCCGGTCAAATTATCAGCCGGGCCGGTTACGTTGGCATAGTCAACGAAAATACCGGCTTCAGCTGGCAATTGGCCCAGTTCTTGCCCCTTGAGCGGCTTCTTCGGATAGCCTTCAGCGGCCAAAATGACGCCGAGGACTGCCTCATCCTTTTCTTCAACGGCTGGCATTTCCTCATCATTTACGCAGGCATCAACCAGTTCCGCAAAGTCGCTCTTCAAGCGCGGCAAAACAACTTCTGTTTCTGGATCGCCCAGGCGGACATTGTATTCGATCATTTTCGGCCCCTGCTTAGTCATCATGAGGCCCAGGTACAAAACGCCGTGGTAGTCATAGCCGCCAGCGAGAAGCCCCTTGGCCGTTGGCTCAACCAACTGGTCAACGATTTCCTGGTATTCAGCCTGGCTCAATTGCGGAACCGGGCTGTATGACCCCATCCCGCCGGTGTTCGGTCCCTTGTCGCCGTCATAGGCCCGCTTGTGGTCCTGAGCCAGAGGCAGGAGGCGGTAATTGCCCCCCTGCATAACGGCAAAGACGGAGTATTCCGGGCCAGTCAGGAATTCTTCAAGAACTACCTGCTTTTGCCCCTTAGCAAACATTTCCGTCAAAGTACTTTCCGCCGTTTCCTGGTCTTCAGCGATGACCACGCCTTTCCCGCCGGCCAGGCCGTCTTCTTTCAAAACGACTGGCAGGCCAAAGTCTGGCAAGGCACTAATGGCAGTTTCTGCATTCTGGAAGGTTTCATAACGCGGGTGCGGCACCTGGTACTTTTCCATAAACTGCAGAGCATAGTCTTTTGACCCTTCCAATTGGGCTGCCCTGGCATTTGGCCCGAAGATCTTCAGGTCAAAAGCGTGGAAGTAGTCAACAATCCCGGCTACCAAGGCATCTTCGGGACCCACAAAGGTCCATGCAATGTCTTCCTTAATAGCAAAGTCCTTCAAGGCCTTGAAGTCGTTTTCTGGAATGCCGGTAGCTTTGACGCCAATCGCGGCCATCCCACTATTGCCCGGAGCACAGAAGACTTCAGCAACATGCGGGCTCTTCTTCAAAGCGCGGGCAACGGCGAATTCCCGGCCGCCAGACCCGACTACCAAAATTTTCAGCTTGTCTTTCATTTTTTATCAGCCCTTTTAGTGTCTAAAGTGACGAACGCCGGTGAAGACCATGGCAATGCCGTACTTGTTAGCCATGTCGATGGATTCCTGGTCACGGACTGACCCGCCTGGTTGCACGATGGCCTTGATGCCGTGCTTGCCGGCATATTCAACGCAGTCGCTGAATGGGAAGAAGGCATCGCTGGCAATGACTGCCCGGTCGTCCAAGGCTTCTGCCGCGTGGTCGATGGCAATCTTTTCAGAGTCGATCCGGTTTGGCTGGCCGGCACCAACGCCCAAAGTCCGTTCATTGTTGGCCACGACGATGGCGTTAGACTTGGTGTGCTTGACCGCCTTCCAGGCAAAGAGGAGAGTTTCCAGCTGCTCTTGGGTTGGCTTGGCTTTAGTTACGCATTCCCAGTCAGCAAAGTTTTCGTCCAGAACGTCCTGGTCTTGGACCAGCAAACCACCCATGACGGAGACAGTTTCCTTGCGGGTTGCTTCGTCCTTCTTGCTGAAATCCAGCTTGAGGATCCGCAGGTTCTTCTTCTTGGTCTTCAAAGCGGCCAAAGCATCCTCATCATAGTCTGGAGCGATAATAATTTCCAGGAAGATCTTGTGCATCTTTTCAGCAGTTGCCAGGTCAACCTTCCGGTTCAAAGCAATTACCCCGCCAAAAATTGATACTGAGTCAGCCGCGTATGCCCGGTCCCAGGCTTCTTCCAAAGTGTCCCCTTGACCGATCCCGCATGGGTTCATGTGCTTCATGGCCACGACAGTTGGCTTGCTGAATTCGCGGACGCATCTCAAGGCTTCGTCAGCATCCTTGATATTGTTATAGGACAGCTGCTTGCCGTTTAATTGTTCAGCCTGCAGAACGGAGAAGGCCTTTGGCAGGGCATCTTCGTAAAGCCAGGCCTTTTGGTGACTGTTTTCCCCATAGCGCATTGCTTCCTTTAAGTCGTAAGTTAAAGTCAGCTTTTCCGGAGCAGTTTCGCCGGCCTTTTCAGTCAGGTATTGGGAGATCAGGGCATCGTATGAAGCAGTCAGACGGAAGGCCTTGGCCGCCAACTTAGCCCGGGTTTCCAGGCTGGTAGAGCCATCTTCTTCAATTTCAGCTAAAACCTGGTCGTAGTCGGCTTGGTCAACCACGATAGTCACGTCGCGGTAGTTCTTGGAAGCTGACCGCACCATGCTTGGGCCGCCGATATCAATGTTTTCGATGGCTTCAGCCAGGGTCACGTCAGTTTTTTCAATAGTCTGCTTAAATGGGTAGAGGTTAACGCAAACCAGGTCAATTGGCGTAATCTTGTGTTCCTTCAAGGTTGCCACGTGTTCCGGCAATTCCCGTCGGGCCAGGAGGCCGCCGTGGATGTAGGGATTCAAGGTCTTAACCCGGCCGTCAAGAATTTCTGGTAAGCCAGTTACATCTTCAACTGAAATAGTTGGGATGCCGGCTTCGTCCAAAACCCGCTTGGTACCCCCAGTTGACACGATTTCGTAATCATTGGCTACCAGGCCCTTGACGAAAGGAACCAAGTTAGTCTTGTCTGAAACACTTACAAGTGCACGCTTCATTTATTTGTTCTCCTCTTCAAATTTCAGCAAAGCTTTTCTCAAGGCTTCTGGATACAGGTGGTGTTCACATTCGTGAATTCTTGCTTCCAGAGTATCAACCGTGTCGTCGTCGTAGATCGGCACGTGCTTTTGGGCAATGGCCGGACCAGAGTCCAGGCCAGAGTCGATATAGTGAACCGTTACCCCGGTTTCAGCTGGGTGGTCGGCAAAGGCCCGCTCAATTGAGTGCAGGCCTGGGTAAGCCGGCAAATAAGCCGGGTGAAGGTTGACGATTCTACCTTCATATTCATTCAAAACCGTTGGCCCGATTACCCGCATGTAGCCAGCCAGGGCAATAAAGTCAATTTGGTAGTCCTTTAAGACTTGAAGGATTTTTTCTTCGTACTTTTGCTTGCCACCGCAGGATTTGACCGTAAAGGTCACTACCGGGGTGTGGAATTTTTCCGCCCGCTTAATCACCGGAGCGTCCGGATGGTCACAAAAGAGCAGGGCAAGTTCGCCGGGCAGGTCACCCTTTTGAAAATATTCGGCCAGAACTTCATAATTAGTTCCGTTGCCGGATGCAAAAATTGCTACTTTCATTATTTTACCTATTTGATAATGATCTTCTCGCCGTCAGTTCTCTCACTCAAACGGCCAACTTCAAAGATCTTTTCGCCACTTTCCAAAAGCAGCTGCTTGGCTTCTTCCTTCTTGTCAGCTGGTACTGCCAGGATCATCCCCAGACCCATGTTGAAGGTCTGCCAGCAGTCATCATCTGACAAATTGCCAACTTGCTTGAGGTAGTTGAAGATGTCCGGGACTTCCCAGCTGCCAGCGCTAATTTCTGCTCGCAGGCCGTCATTGAACATCCGCGGCACGTTTTCAATGAGGCCGCCCCCGGTGATATGAGCCACGCCGTGAACCAGGCCCTGCTTGATCAAAGGCAAAACGGACTTAATGTAGATTCTGGTTGGAGCCAGGAGACTTTCGCCCACGCTCTTGCCCTTAAGGTCAGCTGGCTTGTCAGTCAGCTTGGCGTCATGGTCCTTAAAGAGAATCTTACGGACCAAGGAAAAGCCATTGGAGTGGACCCCACTTGAAGCCAGGCCCAAGAGAACATCACCAGCTTGCGGAGTGTCAACTGACAAAAGGCGGTCTTTTTCGGCCACCCCAACCGTAAAACCGGCCAGGTCGTATTCATCTGGGGCGTACATGTCCGGCATTTCCGCGGTTTCACCGCCGATCAAGCTAGCTCCGGCCTGCTTGCAGCCTTCAGCCACGCCCTGGACAACTGATGCTAAGAGGGTTGGATCATTGTGCCCGCAGGCGATGTAGTCCAGGAAGAAGAGCGGTTCTGCCCCTTGAGCCAGAACGTCGTTGACGCACATAGCCACCACGTCAATACCGACGGTGTCATTTTTGTCCATCTTTTGGGCAATCATTAGCTTGGTGCCGACCCCGTCAGTCCCGGAAACCAGGACCGGGTGGTCATAGCCCAGGGGATCAAGGTCAAACAGGCCGCCAAAGCCGCCGATATTGCCGACGTAGCCTGGCCGCTTGGTTGAGGCTACCGCCCCCTTGATCCGCCTTACCAGTTCATAGCCGGCATTAACGTCAACGCCTGCATCCTTATAGCGATTCACGATCATTCACCTCTGTTTTGCTTCTTTAAAACTTCTTCAACCGGTACCACATTCAGCGGTTCCTTGATTTGTTCTTCGTAGTCGTACAAAGGAGTCGGGTACTTGCCGTCAAAGTAGGCAACCGTAAGGCCGCCGTTTGGCGCGTCGCCGGCATCCGGCATGTCGACTGCCTTGATCAGGCTTGGAATGCTTAAAAAGCCCAGGCTGTCGGCCCCGATCAGCTTGCACATGTCGCTGACGCTGTACTTGGCCGCCATCAAGTCTTTTCTTTCAGAAATATCAATCCCGTAGAAGTGCGGGTATTTGAAAGGCGGAGAAGCAATCCGCATGTGGACTGACTTGGCCCCGGCTTCTTTCAGCATCTGCACGATCTGCCGGGAAGTCGTCCCGCGGACGATTGAATCGTCAACGACCACGATATTTTTGCCGCTGACCACCCCGCGGACAGGAGCCAGCTTCATTTTAACCCCCTGCTCACGCAGAGCCTGGGTCGGCTGGATGAAAGTCCGGGCAATGTACTGGTTCTTGATCAAGCCCATTTCATAAGGCAGACCAGCTGCTTCCGCATAACCAGTCGCGGCAGACAGTGAGGAGTTCGGCACCCCGATGACCATGTCCGCATCTTCTGGAGCAGGCTGCTCTTTGGCCAGCAGCATCCCCATCCGCTTTCTGGCGGTGTGGATGTTAACCCCGTGAATAATGGAGTCTGGCCGGGCAAAGTAGATGTATTCCATTGAGCAGACAGCCAGCTGGGTTTCAGTCGTGTAGTGGTCGATCTTGATCCCGTCTTTGTTAATAATGATGAGTTCACCTGGCTGCACGTCCCGGACCAGCTGGGCGTGTACCGCGTCAAGGGCGCAGGATTCGCTGGCCACGACATAGCTGCCGTTGTCCATCTGCCCTAAAACCAGCGGCCGGAAGCCGTTAGTGTCAAGGGCAGCATAGAGGGTGTCATTGGTCATCAAGAGGAAGGCAAAGCCCCCCTTGACTTCGTTCAAGCTGGCCTTCAAGGCTTCGATAAAAGGCATGCGAACCTTGCGACGGATCAAGTGGATCAAGACTTCCGTGTCAGAGCTTGACTGAAAGACTGACCCAGAATCTTCCAGGCGTTTTTTGAGCGTCTTGGCATTGGTCAAGTTCCCGTTGTGGCAAAGAGCGATTTCCCCGTCCTGGAAGTGGAAGAGGAAGGGCTGGACATTGGCCAGGGAGTCTGAACCAGCAGTACCGTAGCGGACATGGCCGATAGCCATGTTCCCTTTTAAAAAGTCCAGGTCAGCCGGGTTGGAGAAGACTTCTGACAAGAGACCCCGGTCGCGGAACTGGCGGAGCTTCTGGCCATCGCTAGCCACGATCCCGGCCCCCTGCTGGCCCCGGTGCTGGAGGGCATGGAGACCAAAGTAGGTCACGTTGGCCGCGTCAGGGACATTGTAGATCCCGAAAACGCCGCATTCTTCATTTAATCCTTTGATTTCATAAGGCATGGCAGGGCTTCCTCCCAAATTTGCTTCAATTCCGCTACCGGCAAGTCGGCTGCTTGGTCCTTCAAGGTCAGCTTTAGGCTATCGCCAGCCGTTTGGCCGATCTTGACCGCGTCAGCTGCCAAAGCTGCAGCAAATTCGGCTGAGTATTCACTTGGCACGCTAACCAGGAAGCGGCCTGGAGTTTCGCTGAAGAGTTCGGCACTGGTCAAGTCGCAGGCAACTTCTGCCCCGATCCCCTGGCCAAAGCTGCTTTCAGCCAGACTGACAGCCAGGCCGCCTTCGCTTAAGTCGTGGGCGCTGGCCACATGGCCGGCTTCCATTTGAGCCAAAAGGCGTTTCTGGTAGTCCTTAATATGGTCTAAGTCCAAATCGTTCAAGGACCCGGAGATTTCCCCGATCAGCATCTTTTGCAGTTCTGAGCCGGCGTAGTCTGCCCCAGTTTGGCCGACCAGGTAAAGGTCGTCACCTGCTTCTTGGAAGCTGTCTCTGACCAGGTGGTCCAGGTTCTTGACCAGACCCACCATGCCGACCATTGGGGTTGGGTAGATGGACTTGTCGTCAGTTTCGTTATAAAGGGAAACGTTACCGGAAACAACTGGAGTTTCCAAGACTTCACAGGCCTTGGCGATCCCCATGACTGAGTGGTGGAGTTCCCAGAAGACTTCTGGTTCGTTCGGGTTACCGAAGTTCAAGCAGTCAGTGATGGCCAGAGGTTCTGCCCCGCCGGCGATGATGTTGCCAGCTGCTTCAACAACGGCCCGCTTGCCGCCAATTTCCGGGTCCAGGTAGATAAAGCGGCCGTTGCCGTCAGTGGTCATGGCAATCCCCTTGTGGGTGCCGCGAACCCGCAAAACGCCGCTGTCTTCACCAGGCCCGACAACCGTGCTGGTTCTGACCATGGAGTCGTAGGTCTGAGTGAGCATTTCCTTAGAAGCAATGGTTGGCTGAGCCAGCATTTGCTTGAAGGTCTTCGCTAAATCAGTAATCTTTGGTTCCCAAGCTGGCTTAGCCGCGTCATCGATCATGTGCTGCGGCTGCTTTTCTTCGCTAGCTTCTTCCAAGACGTCTTCAGTCAGGCTGGTTACCGGGATGTCGCAGACTACTTCGCCCTGGTGGCGCAAAACGTAGTTGTGGCCGCTGGTAATCCGGCCGATAACAACGGCGTCAAGGTCGTAGAAGTCGAAAATCTTCTTGACGTCTTCTTCGTGGCCCTTCTTGACGCAGAGCAGCATTCTTTCCTGGGATTCACTCAGCATGATTTCATAGGCTGACATCCCGCTTTCTCTTTGCGGTACCAGGTCCAGGTTCAGTTCCATGCCGGACTTGCCTTCTGAAGCCATTTCTGAACTTGAGGAAACGATCCCGGCTGCCCCCATGTCCTGGATGCCGACCAGCCAGTCAGCGTGCTTTTGGGTCAATTCCAGGCAGGCTTCAAGCAGCAGCTTTTCCATGAAGGGGTCGCCGACTTGGACAGCTGAGCGCTGACTTTCATGTTCTGAGTCAAATGAGTGAGAAGCAAAAGTTGCCCCGTGGATCCCGTCCCGGCCAGTCTTGGCCCCAACGTACATCACTGCGTTGCCTTCACCTTGCGCCAGGCCCTTTTGCATGTCCTTGACGTCCAAAAGGCCAACGCTCATGGCGTTCATGACCGGGTTGCCCTTGTAGATGTCATCAAAAGTGAGTTCGCCGCCGACAGTTGGGATCCCCATGCAGTTGCCGTAGCCGCCGATGCCGGCGACAGTTTCGTTTAAGAGCCAGCGGGTGTGGGCGTCATCTAATTCCCCAAAGTGCAGAGAGTCCAGAGTTGCAACTGGCCGGGCACCCATGCTGAAGACGTCACGCAGGATCCCGCCGACCCCAGTAGCTGCCCCTTGGTAAGGTTCAACGGCAGTTGGGTGGTTGTGGCTTTCAGCCTTGAAAACGACAGCTTGGCCGTCACCGATGTCAACAACCCCTGCCCCTTCACCAGGCCCTTGCAAAATGCGGGGACCCTTGGTTGGGAAGAGACGGAGAACTGGCTTAGACTTTTTGTATGAGCAGTGTTCGCTCCACATGGCTGAGAAAAGGCCGGTTTCAGTGTAGTTTGGCAAGCGGTGCAAAAGCTTGTCACAGATGTAGTCGTATTCTTCTTCCGACAAGCTCCAATCGAGATAAGGCTTCTTTTCTTTGATTTCTTCTGGAGTCATTTCCTGCATCATTACGCTTTTACCTCCGCGTGGTCCAAAATTGACTTAAACAGGCGCAAGCCGTCGGTGTTGCCCAAGAGGGCTTCGACTGCCCGTTCCGGGTGAGGCATCATCCCTAAGACATTGCCTCTTTCGTTGGTGATCCCGGCAATATTGTTCAATGAGCCGTTCGGGTTTTCCTTTGAGTAGCGGAAAACGACCTGGCCGTTGTCTTCGATCTTCTGCAAGGTTTCAGGGTCGGCGTAGAAGGAGCCGTCAGCGTGCGCGATCGGCAGGTTGATCTTCTCGCCCTTTTGGTATTCAGAAGTAAAGATGGTGTCGTTATTGACTACTTCCAGTTCAACCGTCTTGCAAACAAACTTTAAAGAGTCATTTTTCTTCAAGGCCCCTGGCAAAAGGCCAGCTTCAGTCAAGATCTGGAAACCGTTGCAGGTCCCGAAGACTGGCTTGCCGGCCTTGGCCATTTCGACAATGGCCGGCATGATGTTGGTAAAGCGGGCAATAGCACCTGCTCTCAGGTAATCCCCGTATGAAAAGCCCCCTGGCAGCATGACAGCATCAAAGCCGTCCAGACTGCTTTCCTTGGAAGGAACGTAAGCCACGTCAGCTCCGCAGACTGTGTGCAGGGCTTCGTAGAGGTCGATGTCGCAGTTGGAGCCCGGGAATTGGATTACCGCAAACTTCATTATTCTTCCTCCAAGATCTTGTAGCTGTAGGTTTCCATGTTGAAGTTAACCAGCAGCTCTTCAGAGATTTCCTTAACAGTTTCAGCTACAGGCTTGTCCTTTTCTTCAATAGTTACGTCAAAGAACTTGCCAACCTTGACAGCCTTGACTTCATCGTGGCCCAAGGAGTGAATTGAGTTGGCAATGGCTTCACCTTGCGGGTCAAAAACTGATTGCTTGTAAGTAACGTAAATCCGTACAGTAGTCATTTGCTTAATCCTCCTTGGCCAAAGCATCCTTCAAACGAGCCAAAACTCTTTCATAAACATCGATCAGATTGCCGATTTGCCGGCGGTAAACGTCCTTATCCATGTGGTCCTTGGTTTCCATGTCCCACAGGCGGCAGTTGTCTGGTGAGAATTCGTCAGCCAGGACGACTTCACCATTTGGCAGGGTCCCGAATTCAACCTTGAAGTCAACTAGCAGCATGCCGGCATCGGCAAAGAGCTTAGTCAGAAGTTGGTTGACCTGGCGGGAGATTTCCCAGATCTGTTCATGTTCTTCATGAGTCAGCAGGTGGAAGGCAATGGCATCTGATTCATTCATCAGTGGGTCGTGCAGGGCGTCGCTCTTCATGAAGAGTTCTTCAACTGGAGTGTCCAGCTTCTCGCCTTCTTCCTTCAAGCCATAACGCTTGCAGAATGATCCAGCCGCGATGTTCCGAGTAACGACTTCCAGGTCGATCATCTTGACCTTCTTGACCAATTGTTCGTTTTTAGACAAGCGCTTGATAAAGTGCGTCTTAACCCCATGCTTCATCAAATATTCGAAAACCAGGCTGGAAATTTCCGCGTCAAGTTCGCCCTTGTTTTGGAAGACATCGTGCTTCAAGCCGTCCAAAGCGGTAGCGTCGTCCTTGTAAACAGCGCGGAGCACTTCTGGATCGTCAGTGGTCCACATTTCCTTAGTCTTACCCTGATAAAGCAATTCTGCCATTTTTTCCCCTCCGATTAACACGAACTATAATAATATAAACAGGAATTAATATTCGTAATTTCTTTCTTGAACTAAGGATAACAACTTAAAAAAGTTTGGTCAAGTGATTAACGAACATTTTTTATCTAGCGTTCCGTTTAAAGGCGGAAATAGCCTTATTCTTTTTTTGGTATAATCTAAAAACGAAAGATATATCAATGAAAATACGAACAAAAAAGCGACTCATTTTATGAGTCGCTTTTGATTATCTAAATTTCTCTATCCTTTTTATATTGGCAATCGCATTGAAAATTATTGCCTTTTTACACTTATTACAAACCCAGGCGCTTGTAGATGTCGTCGACGTGGCGCAGGTGCCAGTGGTAGTCGAAGGCATCGTCAAGATCAGCCTTAGTCAGTTGCTTTTGAATGGTTGGGTCTGTTTCCAAGAGAGGCCGGAATGGAACTTGTTCAGCCCAGCACTTGGCCGTGTATGGCTGGATCAAGTCGTAGGCAGCTTCCCGGCTCATGCCGCTTTCAACCAGCTTGAGCAGAACACGGCCAGAGTAGATCAAGCCCAAAGTCTTGTCCATGTTCTTCTTCATGGTTTCAGGGAAGACGTCCAAGTTGGCCAGGATCTTGCCCATCCGGTTGAGCATGTAGTCAAGACCGATGGTGCTGTCTGGCAGGATTACCCGTTCAGCACCTGAGTGGGAGATGTCTCTTTCGTGCCACAGGGTTACATCTTCGTAGGCAGTTACGACATTGCCGCGGAGAACTCTGGCCATCCCGCAGATGTTTTCAGAACCGATCGGGTTGCGCTTGTGCGGCATGGCGGAAGAACCCTTTTGCCCCTTAGCGAAGTGTTCTTCAACTTCGTGGATTTCAGTTCTTTGCAAAGAACGGATTTCCGTAGCGATATTTTCCAAAGAAGTTGCGACCAGGGCAATGGCGGCAATGTATTCAGCGTGCAGGTCACGCGGCAGGACCTGGGTTGAAATTTCCTGGGCACGTAAGCCCAGCTTCTTGCAGACATATGCTTCAACTTCCGGGTCAACTTCAGCGAAAGTCCCAACGGCACCGGAGATCTTGCCAGCTTCCACCCCACGGGCAGCATGTTCAAAGCGTTCCTGGTTCCGCTTCATTTCTGAGTACCAGCGGGCGAACTTCAAGCCGAAAGTAGTTGGTTCAGCGTGAATGCCGTGGGTGCGGCCCATGCAGACCGTGTCCTTGAATTCAAGGGCGCGTTTAGCCAAGATGTCGATAAAGTCCTGGATGTCCTTGCGGAGGATGTCGTTAGCCTGTTTCAGTTGGTAACCCTGGGCAGTGTCAACCACGTCAGTACTGGTCAAACCGTAGTGCACCCACTTCTTTTCCGGCCCCAATGATTCAGAAACGGTCCGGGTGAAGGCGATGACGTCGTGGTGGGTCACGGCTTCAATTTCGTTGATGCGGTCAACGCTGAACTTGGCGTTCTGCTTGATCTTTTCCACGTCTTCTGCCGGAATGTGGCCAAGCTTGGACCAGGCTTCGTCAGCAGCAATTTCTACTGCCAGCCAGCATTCATACTTCTTTTCATCAGTCCAAATGGCGCCCATTTCTGGTCGGGTATAGCGTTCAATCATTTATTTTCCACCTTTAAAAAATTAACAATAATCTGCTTTTTAATTATACATCCCAAACTTTAGTCTCGGCAATCTCAGCCAGGGTCTTATCGACATCATCAGTCAAGATCGTCACGTGTCCCATCTTCCGGTCTCTGCGGACTTCGCCCTTGCCATAGTCATGGAAGGACCACTGCGGCTTTTCAGCAATCAGCTTTTCAGTCCCGGCAACGTGCTGGCCTAAAACATTGACCATGACGACCGGGCTGAGCAGCTTGATTTTTGGCAAAGGCCAGTTGCAAATTGCCCGGTTGTGGACGGCAAACTGGGAGAAGTTGCAGGCTTCAATCGAGTAGTGACCGGAATTGTGGGGCCGGGGAGCCAGTTCATTGATGACGATTTTGTCGTCTTTAGTGATGAACATTTCCACGCCCAAGATCCCGCGCAGGTCAATGGCTTCAGCAATCTTGACGGCAGCGTCCTGGGCCTCTTTGGCCAAGGCCGGAGAGATCCGGGCCGGAACGATGCTTTCATGCAGGATTTCGCCCTGATTGACATTTTCGCTAACCGGGAATACCGTGACTTGGCCATCGCAGTTGCGGCCGACCATGACGGAGGCTTCCATGCGGAAGTCGACGAATTTTTCCAAAATGCAGTCACCGCAGGCTAAGACATCAGCAGTCTTGTCCAAGTCGGCAGCTTCTTTTAAAACAACCTGGCCTTTGCCGTCATAGCCGCCTTCACAGGTCTTTAAAACAGCAGGCAGACTCAAATCATTAACAGCAGCATCCAGGTCAGCCCGGTTCTTGACCGCTCTGAACTTGGCCACTTCACAGCCAGCACTTTGGATAAAAGTCTTTTCCCGGATCCGGTTGTTGGTCGTGTAAAGGAGCTTGGTCCCCTGCGGGATAAAGACCTGGTCCTTGACGCTTTCCAGGGCATCCAGGTCCACGTTTTCAAATTCATAGGTCAAGACGTCGCTTCGCCGGGCCAGTTCATGGATGGCGTCGATATCACTGTATTTAGCGACGATCTGGTCGTCAGCGGCTTGGCCAGCCGGGCAAGCCGGAGTTGGGTCCAGGATGATGACCTTCATCCCGCTGGCCTTGGCATCAAAAGCCAGCATTTGCCCTAATTGTCCCCCGCCAATGATGCCGATAGTTTGGCCGGGCTTGATTTTAATAGACAAGGTCTGCACTGCTTTCTTTGGCTTGGTCGTGCATTTCCTTGCGGTAGTCCACGATCTTTTGCTGGAGTTCTTTATCTTCGATGCCTAAGATCTGCATGGCTAAAAGAGCCGCGTTCTTGGCACCGGCCGGGCCGATGGCGGTCGTCGCTACAGGGATGCCGGCTGGCATTTGCACGATGGAAAGAAGGGAGTCCATCCCGCCTAAAGCGCTGGTCTTGGCCGGGCAGCCAATTACCGGCAAGGGAGTGTTGGCGGCAATCATGCCTGGCAGATGGGCAGCCCCGCCAGCACCAGCGATGATCACCTTAGTGCCGTTTTCTGCTGCCTTTTGGGCAAAGGCGAACATTTCTTCCGGCATTCTGTGCGCTGAAATAACCTCCTTGTCGTAGTCAACCCCGAACTTGTCGAGCAGCTTGCAAGCTTCCTGCATATAGCCCCAGTCTGACTTAGAGCCCATTACAACACTGATTCTACTAGTCACGATTATTCCTCCTGTCTGCTTTCCCTTAGGATAACAGAAAACGGGCTTTTTTTAAAGAGAAAGGTGAACTATTGTCCGTAAATACGGTTAGATAATTCGCTTTTAATTAAAAATCGTAAGAAAAAGACCACCTTTCGGTGATCTTAAATGGCATAAAATCAAACTTCCTTTTCTGCCCGCCAGTAATGATGGCCATAAGGGTCCCGTTCCAAGCGGCCAGTGTCAACCAAGTAGCGGCGCAAAATCGCGTAGTCGTCATAGACTGCCGTCAAAATCTCATTGACTTCCTTTTCAGTATAATCCCGGCCAAATTCAAAGCGGTCAATCAAAGCATCAAACAAGGCATCTTTCGCCTTTTGCTTGCGGGGAATGACCTGCAGGCGGCCGTCCTTGAAAAATCCTGTAATCTCCATTTAAATTTCCTCAACTTCCAACTTTTTACTCTGTATGCCAAAAATTGCCAGCAAAAAGATCAGCAAACCGACAGCAGCTAGACTTACCCAGGCAAAGCCGATGCCATAGCGGTCTGACAAAAAACCGTTAATTGCCAAAATCACGACTTCGGCGCCCGCATCCAAGGCATTGGCAACCGACATAATAGTCGCTCGGCGGTTCTCTGTTTGAATCGTCGTTTGCAAAACAATGCCGCCCAGCATGTTTTCCAAGCTGCCAAACATGGTATGGAACATGAACAAGGCGAGAGACCCATAATACCAGCTTTTCAGACCAACCACGCCGAGCAAAGTAGCAGCCATCATAACCGTGCCGACAACAATCAAGCGGGTCTGCCCCCTATTAGACAGCGGCTTTTTAGACACATAGCGGTTGTAAAGGGAAATCGCCAGCATCCCGGACAGACTCATTAAGACAGAAATCGTCCCGGAATTAACAGTCTTGCCCCTTTGAAAGTACATCTGCCACTGGTCAAGCGGGCCAGCTGAAATAATTGCCACGGGAAGCAGCAGCAAGATCCAGGCAAAAGTCTTCTGCTCTTTCTTGACCGTGTATTTTACATCGGCAACCAAGTTCAGCTTCGGCATCCCTTCTTCCGCCTCAGCCAGGTTTTGGCTGTCATATTTCAAGAGGGGGATGATGGTCAAACTAGTTAAGAGCAAGAAGGCCGCGCCAATGAGCAATGGCAGATCCAGGCGGATATTGCCTAAAATATTAGCCCCAACGAAGGTGGCAGCCATAGTCAAGGGCGTGCCGATAAGACTGTAGCCAGAGAAAATAACGCCAAGCTGGTCTTTTTCGCCATGCTCAACTGCCTTGTTGGCAATCCAGGAAGTCATGGTGCCCGATTGCAGGGAATCCCCCAGCGCGGTCAAGACCCCGCTGACTGTCATCCACAATAAATTCATGGGACTGAGTGCCAAAATCACCAAACCTAAGGCTCTGATGATCCCGCTGGCCATAATTGTTTTTAAATAGCCAAATTTGTCAGCAATGTAGCCGGATGGTATTTCGGCAAAAAAGGTAACCAGCCAGAAAATCTCCAAAAAAAGATTGATCAAGCTGTAGCTGTAGCCCCTATGCCGCATGAACAGGTAGATCGTTCCGCTCCATAGCGAGGTCCCCACCGTATACAAGATGCTGATATAGTAAAAAATATATTTGTATTTTTTCATTACTCCTCCAAAGTTTTTATCTTCCCCAAAATTTGCTCTTGCCGCATTTAAGTATGCTTCTTTAATTTACCACCTTTCTAAAAAAATCCAGTTTCATTTTAATAATTTATTAATAATAATCATCACTTATGCCATTAAGCGTGTATTATTGGCACTGAATTATTAATTCCAAGATTAAAAAATACTAAGCGGACAATTCTACTTAGTACTTTTCATAGATATTTAAATTTAGTTATTTCGCCATGTTGGAGTCAAGAACTTCCGCCCGCTTGTTCATGGCAATGTAAATCTTTGACTTGTAAGAAGCCAGGCCTTCGACTTCCCGCTTGGCGTTGAAGCGGTAGTAGTTGGCCAGGTTGCCCTTAGCGTCAATCTTGAAGAGATAATCGTTAAAGGCAATGTAGTAGCACTTGTGGGCAACATTGTAAGTAAAGCCCTGCACCTGGCTGGAGTTGGAAATCAAGTCACCATTCGTGGCTGCCGCTTCCTTAACCTTGAAGCTGTTGCCCGTCCGGGTGATCTTCCAGATTTCAAAGCGGTGCTTGGACTTGCTGTGGAACAAGGCCAGCATGGTATGGTCATCGATCACGTCCGCGTTTAAGAAATAGCGGTTGTTTTCTCGCTTGCCATTGCTTACGGCAAAAGTCCAGATCCGCTTAACCTGCATATCCCTCTTGTCGACCTGCAAAAGCTCGTTTGACCGCAGTTTCTTGGTATGGTTCCAGTTGGCCAGTTCATAAATATAGCGTGACGTTGACCCAACAGACTGGCCATGGCCAAGTTTGATGTACGGACTGATCTTGATGCTCTTGACGTAATTCTTCCAAAGCTGGTAATTCAAAGTCTTAGTTGGAATATACTGCAAAGCATACTTTGGCACTTGATTCAATTGATAAAGCACCATATGCCCCCGGGCTCCGTCCATGGATGATTCAGGCCCGCCATAAAAGTTGGTCGTGACTATATCCCGGCCATAAACGTCCAATCCCTGGACATTGCCCCGGACATTGGTTTCCTGGCTGCCTTCCAGCAGGCTCAAAGAATTCGGCTCATAAAACTTGGTAGTCAATTTAGCCGTCTTCTTGCCCTTCTTGTCGGTCCCCACGTAAGTATGTGGGAAGACCTGGGCACTGTAGTTGCCTCTAAAAGCCAGTTCATGCGGGAACCAGGTCTTGCCCACGCTGCCGCCCTTGCCCAGCTTGGCATCGGCCTTGGAAATTCCTTCATTGGCATCGCTTCTGACCGTCATTGTGACCTTCCCGCTGGCCTTGCCATAGCGGTAAGTCACCACATACCGGCCAGGCGTCTTTTCAGAAATCCGGTCGGCCGACCGCTTCACCGAATTAACGTCAACCACGCTGCCGTGCTTGTCTGTCACATAGTTGATAGCATCAGTCGTCACAAAGCCGTTGGTATCCAGCTTGTTGTTAACCAAGCTGACGCTCTTGACCAAAGACATCTTGCTTCTGGCAAAAGCCCGCTCGCTGACATAGCCGACTCCCCGGCCGTCAACATAGACATAGTAATACCGTCTCCCCCGGGCGAGTTTGTAGGATCGGGACTGAACATGGGCTAGCTTGAATTCTTTTGTAGTGGCCATCTTCTTGCCAAACTTCCAAACCAGCTTGGTCTTTTTCTTCTTGCCCTTGCCAGTTTTGACCTTCACCTGCTTTAAGCTGGAATAGATCCCGTAGTTCTTCTTCCCGTCAATCACCTTGGTTGACAGTTGTTCACTAGCTGCTTCAACTGGCTGACCAGCTTTCAGCGAAAAGCCAATAGCTACAAGAGCTGCTGAAAAGGCCAGTGTCTTCCTCAATTTCATTCTTCTTACACTCACAATCATTAAACTCAACTATTTTGTAATATGGTCTACTTTCAAAGTTTCCGTCGGATGGTTCAAGTTGACGTAGAGCTCGCCCTTGTAGCTGCCCAAGCCTTCAAATTCCCGGCCAGTGTCAAACTTGTAGTAGTTCAAAAGCTTGCCGGCTTCCGTTTCGCCATCTAAGCCTGCCCCGATCTTAAAGAGGTAGTCGTTAAAGGCAATATAATAAACGTCATAGGCGCTGTCCCAAACAAAGCCCTGGACTTCAGCGGAATTGCTGATAAGGTCACTGCCAGTGGCTCCGACCTCCTTGGCCGTAAACTTGTCCCCAGTTCTGCTGATCTTCCAGTATTCATAGCGGTGCTTAGAAGCGTTGTGGAAGAGAGCAATCAAGGTATTGTCATCAATCACGTCCGCGTTGAGGAAAATCCGCGGATACTTGGCTGACCCGTTCCAAACCTTGAAAGTCCAGATCTTGTCAATTTCCATGGTTGACTTCTTGACCCGAAGCAGTTCCTGAGAGTTGGACCAGTTGTTGGACCGATTCCAGTTGGCCAAAACGTAGACATACTTCTTGGTGCTGCCGACTGATTGGCCATGACCCAGCTTCATATACGGGCTGACCTTGATATTCTTGATGTAGCTCAGCCAAGTGTTGAAGCTCAGCATCTTGCTTGGAATCAGCTGCCAGTTGTACTTCTTGACTCCGCGCATGTTGTAGTAAACCATGTGGCCCCGGGCTTCCCGGTTGTCAGCCTGGCCTAAGTCCAAGTTGCTGGTCACCAAATCGTTGTCATAAAAGTCGATCCCTTGAACAGCGCTGGACACCTTGGCCTCCAGGTTTCTTGAACCTGGAGCGCTCAAAACTGCCGGATGATAGAAGATAGTTTCGATATCCGCGCCTTTGCTGTTGCCGGACATGTTAGTCGCCCAATAATTGTGGGAACTAGAAACCGCGTCTTCTGAAGTAATAGTTGAAGACGAAGATATGCTGGCCATGTCGCTGGCTGACCAGGTCTTGATCTCTGTCAAGTCAGTTTTTACTGGCGTTACATTGGCGGAACTAATCCCCTCTTTAGCATCCCCCCGCACCGTCAGCTTGCTAGTCGCCTTGGCCTTGCCATACTTGAAGGTCAAAACTGCCGTCCCGGCCTTCTTGCTGGATACATAGCCTGTGTCAGAAATATGTAATTTAGCAGACTTGCAGCTGATTTCCACTGAGTCATTGTCAACCAGGCTGCCGTGCTTGTCAGTCACGTAGTTAATCGCGTCTTCAGCATTAAAGCCAACTGAATCAGACGGGTTGTTAACCAAGCTGACCCGGGAAACCACATTAGCCTTAGAAAGGGCAAAAGCCTTCTCATTCACGTAGCCGACCGGCCGGCCGTCAACATAGATGTAATAGTAGCGCTTGCCATCTTTGACCTTGTAGGACTTGGACTGGACGTGAGCATATCTGAAGTCAGCAGATTTGGTCAATTTCTTGCCGAACTTCCACTCCTTCTTCTTCACGTTCTTGTAATCCGTCTTGGTCACTAATTTGTACTTAACCTGCTTGACTGTCTTGTACTTGGTCTTCCCCTTCTTTTTGTAGGCAATCTTCTTCTTGACCGTGTACTTCTTCTTTTCCTTGGTCTTTGTCTTGACCTTCTTAGTTACCTCTTCCAGCTTGAGCGAGGAATAGACCTGGTAGCTCTTATCTCCCATGATCTTGGTCACAAGATCGGTCTTCGTATTCTTACTGTAGTCTTTACTGCTGCTTGCTTGCGCCTGACTAGCCAGGCCGGCCATTAGGGCCGCGCTGGTCATCATGCCCAGGGCAAAACGTCTCATCAAACTCTTCCCTTCACCTCTAAAAATACAAAACTCATAGTTCTACAATTTTAACAAAAAGCACCCAGATAATTTACACTTTTAGCAATAAATGCCTTTCCCCACTTTACCACAGTTTTCGCGCACTATTTCATTTGTAACGAAATTGTTAACTCTTTTTCGAAATCGCTGTTTTGAAAATCAGTCAAAAGACAAAGACAGCTTGTCCCCCTCCAGCTGCAGCTTGGCTGAATACCGCTGCCCGCTCTTTTTAGAGACAAAACCGTCCAGCTTGTCAGTCTTGCCCTTGCTGATCAAAGTCTTTACGATCCGCTTGCCCATGTTCTTGCCAGCAAATTTCTTGGGCAGGGTAAAGTGGCAGCCGCCCCGGTAATTAGTGCAGCCGTAAAACTTACCCTTATCAGTGATCTCGCCTTTCTTGCAGACCGGGCAAGGGCCGATTGCCGCGGCTTTGACCTGCCAGGTTTGAGCTTCTTCTTGCAGGCCTTGGTCAACTTGGATCTTGCCTGGCAATTCCGTGATCATCTTTGAAATGAATTTCTTGATCTGCCCTAAAAAGTTATCCTGGCTCCGTTCTTTGGCTCCGACTTGCTTTAAGGCCTTTTCCCACTGGGCCGTCATCTGCGCGCTGACTAAAAGCGGCTCAGCTTCTGCCGCCTTACAAAGGATAGTTCCTTCCGGGGTGACCGACAATTTGTTTTGCCGGCTCTGCATGTAGCCTCGTTTCTTCAAAATTTCGATGGTGCTGGCCCGGGTGGCTTCGGTCCCGATCCCTTCCACGTCCTTTAAAATGGCCTGGGCTTCTTCATCATCCAGGGTCTTGCCGGCCGTCTTCATCGCCGTGATCAGGCTCCCTTCCGTAAACTTGGCTGGAGGCTTGGTCTCTTCTTCTTGCTCTTTCAATTTAGCTGTCAGTTCCTGGCCAACTTCCAGAGCTGGCAGCTGGGCATCTTTCACTGGCCCTTCCAAAATCTTCCAGCCCAAGTTCACGCTGACATTGCCGCTGGCTTTAAAAGTCAATTGGCCGACATTAATCAAAGCCGTGGTCTTCTCATAGACATAGGCCTTTAAAAACATCTCCAAAGTTCGCCGCAAGACCAGGTCATAGACCTGTCCTTCCAGCTTGGAGATTTTGCCCAGTTGTGCCTGGCTAGGCACGGTCTTGGTCATGATGATAGCGTGGTGCTCTTGAACCTTACTGGAGTCGACATAGCGCTTCTCCGCCTTTAAGGGCTTCATTTGCTCTTTAATTTCTGCAGAATTTGGCAAAAGCCCCTGGTAGCGGTCCAGGTTCTGGGCCAGGTAGGCATACTCATTGTCCGTAATATAGTTGCAGTCAGTCCGCGGGTAGCTCAAAAACTTGTTTTCATACAAATTCTGCACGGCCTGCAAAACCTGGCTGGCTGAGGCGTGGAAGCGGCGGTTGGCTTCCGTCTGCAGGCTGGACAAAGAGAAGAGGCGGGGGCTGGCCAGGCTCTTTTGCTCCTTGTCTACCTTAGCCACCCGGCCGGTCTGCTTGCCTAAACTTCCGCTTTTAGAAAGCAAAAATTGCTCCAGTTCTGCCGGGCTCTTAAATTTCGTTTCTGGCAAAAGCCGGCCGGTAAACTTCTTTCTCCCCTGCCAAAAATCTGACATGAGCAGCCAGTACTTCTCTGGCTTAAAATTGGCGATCTCCTGGTCACGCTTGTAGACCATGTACAAAGTCGGCGTCTGCACCCGGCCGATGGAATAGGTTCCCTTGATCCCCTGCTTTCTTAGCAGCAAGGTAAATAAAGGGCTGCCGTTCATCCCGACCAGCCAGTCGCTGATCTGCCGGGTCTGGGCTTCCTTATAGCGGTAGTAGTAGTCCCAGCCTGGCCGCAAGTTCTGGAAGCCTTCACGAATCGCGGCTTTTTCCAAAGAATTGATCCAAAGGCGGAAAAGCCTCTTCTGCTTTAAGTCAATTCCTGCCTGCCGCATAATGGACCAGGCGATGTTTTCCCCTTCCCGGTCACTGTCAGTGGCAATCACGATCGTATCTGCCCGCTTGAGCAAATTAGCGACAATATTGAACTGCTTCTTCTTGTCCCGGGGAACAAGATACTTGTACCGGTCTGGAAAAATTGGCAGCTTCTTTAAAGACCAGTGCTTGTAGCTGGCGTCATAGGCTTCCGGCAAGGCCATTTCCACCAGGTGGCCAAAGCCATAGGTGATCACCGTGTCTGCCGGCAAAATCGGGTCAGCCACTTTGATCTGCCCCTCCCCCTTCTGGCTCTGGGCAAAAGCTGCCGCGTATGCCCGGGCCTGGCTGGGCTTCTCTGCTAAAATTACCGTCGTCATTACATTTCCTGCCTTGTGTCAAAAATCGCGAACAAATAAAAAGGACCCGGCCAAGTGGCCAGGATTGCTCGAACAAACGTTTATTATTTATTTCATTATAGTTTACTTTTGCGAGCCTGGCAAATTATTATGCGGATATAACAAAAAATCACCGAGGCAAGCCTCAGTGATTTCTCTAGTTGCAATCATGATTCGGGTGAGATTCGAACTCACGACCCACGGTTTAGAAGACCGTTGCTCTATCCAGCTGAGCTACCGAACCGTTATGCTCTGACGCAACAAATTAAGTATATTAGACTAGGGATTAATTGTCAAACATATTTCAGAAAAAAGTTGCTTTTTTTCTTATTCATTTTTTCCTTGACAAAGAGGAAGCGGTTTGCTTGCATTAACTTGAGAACTTGCTTAAAAAACAGCTAATAAACTGGAAAAAGCAAAAGATTCAACAACCTATAAATGTAAAGATACAAAGATACAAAGTTATAAAGATGAGGTAAAGCATGAAATACAATCAATATGCCTACGTTGAAACCAGTCCACAAAAAGCTACAGAGGAAATGCGGGCGATCAACTTTTTGCCGGAAAACTACTCTTCCCTTTCCTTTGGTGAGCTCCTGGCCGTCTTAACCGGGAATGTTCTGGCGGAAGCCACGACCCGCCAGGCTAAAGACGCCAAATTGGCGGAATTTGCCGTTGATGACCAGACCGACCTGGCTGCCTTTCTGCTGGAGACGCCAACCGCCATCACCGCTAGCCAGTTTGCCAACGTCGCCTTGCAGCTTTTAGGCTACCACCCAAACTACGACTACAGCTTGACTGATCCTTTGACTTGCGGGAAAAAGCATGCCCTGCCGGCCTTTAAGGACTTGACCAGCAAGGAAGACTTGCTTTTTGCCTTCTACCGCCTGCTCAACACCCGGAGCAAAAACGGGCAGATCCTTTTGGACGTCATGGCCGGCAAGGGCTACTTCACCCAGTTCTGGGGGGAAGGCAAGTATATGTTCTTTAACGGCAAGTCCCTGCCAGTTTTTGACACAAGCCAGGTCATCCGGGAAGTGGTTTATGTCCAAAGCGACCTGGACACTGATGGCGACGGGCTTGGCGACCTTTTACCAGTCACGGTTTTCCGGCCAGTCGAAAGCCAGGACCAGCTGAAAGTCCCAGCCCTTTACACGGCTTCACCATACTTTGGCGGGATCATTGAAAATGAAAAAAGCAACCACAATGTCGATGAGAACTTGACTGACGCGACCTGCTGGACTAATCCTAAATATGTGGCCAAGCCTTTGGTCAAGAGCCCGGCTCCAAGTGACCAGGACGTGCCAGCCACTGAACTGGCCACCGGCAAGTCTTCTTACGGCTTAAACGAATACCTCCTGGCCCGGGGCTTTGCCTCTGTCTTCTCCGGAGCTATCGGCAACCGGCACGGGGACGGGATCCGGATTACCGGGGCACCCGAAGAAACCATCTCTCAAAAAGAAGTCATTGAATGGCTGACTGGCGACCGGGTGGCCTACACCGACCGAACCCGCCGCTTTGAGACCAAGGCCAGCTGGTGTAGCGGCAATGTCGGCATGACTGGCCGCTCCTACCTGGGCACTTTGCAAATTGCGATTGCCACTACCGGGGTCAAGGGGCTGAAGACGGTGGTTTCTGAAGCCGCTATTTCTTCATGGTATGACTACTACCGGGAACACGGCCTGGTAATTGCTCCTGGTGAATGCCAGGGTGAAGACCTGGACAAATTGGCTGAAGTCTGCCAGTCCAACCTCTGGGATGGGGGCAATTTTACCGCCAAAAAGGCTTATGAAAAAGAGCAGGCTGACCTGTTTGAAAAACAAGACCGGGCGAGCGGCCAGTATTCTGACTTCTGGGAGGCCAGAAACTACCGCCACCATGCTGACGGTATCAAATGCTCCTGGATTTCCGTTCACGGCTTAAATGACTGGAACGTCAAGCCGAAGAACGTCTACAAGATCTGGCAAAAGGTCAAAGAACTGCCAGTTGAATCCCACCTCTTCTTGCATCAAGGGCCGCACTACAACATGAACAACCTGGTTTCCATCGACTTCACCGACCTCATGAACCTCTGGTTCGTCCACGAGCTTTTGGAAGTGGAAAACGGGGCTTATGAGCAATGGCCAAAGGTCATGATCCAGGACAACCTGGAAGCTGACAAGTGGCACGAAGAAGGCGACTGGTCCAACGACCTGGGCGAGGCCAGCCTCTATTCGCCAACGGCTGACGGCGACCTGTCAACGGTTGAAAACGGCCAGGGCCAGCTGACCTTTACCGACTTGGGCGGGACAGAATTCAAGCAGGCCGGCATCAGCGAAACTGACTGGGAATACCAGTTTATCAGCGGGGAGGAAAAATGGGCCAAGGCTAGCCTCCGCTTTGAAAGCGAGGAATTCCTCCACCCGACTACCCTGGTCGGCCGGCCGAAGGTTCGGGTCCGGGTCGCGGCTAACAAGACTGTCGGCCAGCTGTCCGTTGCCCTGGTTGACCTGGAGACCCGGCAGCGGCTGACGGCTACGCCAAAGATTTTTGCCAGAGGAAACCAGCCATTTGGCTTCCGCTTTGGAGCAGACTCCCTACAGGAATTCGTCCCAGACAAGGCCACTAAGGCCAAGCTGATCACCAAGTCCCACATGAACCTGCAAAACTACCAGGACATGAAGCAGCCAAGCAAGTTAACGCCAGGCCAGTTTGTCGACTTGGAATTTGACCTGCAGCCGACCTACTACACCCTGCCAGCTGGCGCTAAGTTAGGCTTGATCATCTACTCAACTGACCAGGGCATGACCAAGCGGCCACTTGACCCGGAAGACTACACTATCGACCTGGCTGAAACTACCCTTTTGCTTTACCGGAAATAATTGCTCAGGCAAAAAACAGTAATTTATGCTAGAATAACTTTAATGGAAATAAATCAAAAGGCTGTCGCGGAGCTATCGCTGACAGCCTTTTTGTGTTATTAGAAAGGTCGGCGGATGATCTTTTGGCTGCTTTTGCCCCTGGCTTTGGTCAGCATGGTTGGCGGCCAGCTTTACATCCGCAACCAAGTTGTCAGCCGGCAGGAAAAATTTGATGCTCCTGCTTTGATCCTGCTGGGCTTGACTCTTTTCACCATCATCTACGCCCTGTCCTTAATCGGCAGCAGTAATCTGGCCTGGATCCTGCTTCTAGCCGGTGTAATACTTTTTGCCCTCTTCATTTTTGTCAACAAAAGCGGAGACAATCATCTGCTCAACTTATCAATCTTCAAAGAAAAAACTGGCTGCCTGGCGGCTTTGACCGGGATCGGCCGGGCCTTAAAGAAGGCCGGTGACGTCAAGGTCTACGCCCTGGAACCTGCAGAATCCCCGGTTTTAAAGGAAGGCAAGAGGGGGCCGCACAAGATTCAAGGGATCTCTGCTGGCTTCATTCCAAAGAATTTAGACCAGTCCATCTACGACGGGATTGTCGAAGTTTCCAGTGATGATGCCTTTGCAATGGCCAGAGAAGTTGCCCGCCTGGAAGGCTTTTTGCCAGGGATTTCTGCCGGAGCCAACATCCACGGGGCTATTGAACTGGCTAAAAAGCTGGGTGCTGGCAAGAAGGTGGTCACTGTAGCGCCGGACAACGGGGAACGCTACCTGTCAACGGCACTGTACCAATAAGATACAGACAAAAAGAAATAAGATAACAAACAACAGATTCAATCTAATTTAGTACTTAACACTTTACAGCTTAACATCAACAACTAATCAAAAGAGCTGCATCCCCAGGGATGCAGTTTTCTTCGTTCTAAAATTCTTGACGTTTATTTTTCCAGTAAAGTAATAGGCGGTCTTTCTCCTCCTGGCTGGCAAAAGCCGCTCTAACCGAGTTCAAATAGAGCTTTCTTCGGATTCGGTCAAGCCCTGCTATTCCATAAGCTGGTATTCATGTGGCAGGTTGGTAGCTGAAACCGTCATGTTGTCAGTGTTCAAGGTCACCCGTAATTTTTTCCCCAGCATAGAGCGGAGCGGATATTCAGCGATCTGGTCAAAAACCTTGGTATTCAAATTTGAGCTGGCACAGCATTCTAAAGTAATGCCGTCTGCATTAAGGACAAGGGGAAGTCGAACTTATCCAGGTATTCATCCAGCTTCCGGCAGGCTTTTGCCTCCTTTAGCCAGCAGTTTGCGGACGGTTTAGTGAGGCACGGAGCCATCTAAGTGCAGGTGGAGGTCAATCAGTTTTTTCATAGTGTCTTTTAACCCTCTAAGAAAATAATTGTTACTATTCTAGCACCATTTCTGCATTTTTAAAGGGAATTTTTTACTAAAAGCTTTAATGCTATTAACACAGACCATGCATAGTCAACCTATTGTTTGGAATTTGCCGGTAGATATTTTCTTTAAAAAAGCAACATCCTGCTTGAAAGCAACATTGAACTTCCAAGCAGGATTTTTCACGGCAAATTAGTATTGTCTGTGTTTTTTATAAATCTTTTTAACTTTTTCAAAACCGGTCTCTTCCAGCTCGCAGACCAGACCGTGCGGCAGGACGTAGAGCACCCGCCCCGTCGCCCCGTCGTCAATCAAGTCGTACAGGCGGCCGGCACTGCGGCTTTCGCCCAAGACCGTATACGGGCTGTTGGCCACGTAGCCGATCTTGCCCAGGGCCCGGGCTTCGACCCGGATGGCTTCCTTGTCATACTTGTTGTCAGGTTCCTTGTACAAGGTTACCTTCATTTTCGGCTTGAAAGCTTCCGTGCCGTAGTAGTGGTTGCAGCCAGTTACCGTAAAAAAGATGTCTTCCATAGCGCTCGCCCCCATTCGCGTAATAAATGTTATTCTTCTCCTATTTAATATCATAACTCTTTTTTCTAGTTTGAAAAGGCATTCTTTTCCCTGCTCCGTTTTCTTGCCCAATCGTCCATTTTTCACTAAAATATAATCAGTATAAAAGTTTTTAGACTAAAAATGCTCGGAGGAAAAATATGAAAATTGCTGTTTTAACTGACAGTTCTGCTTACCTGAGCAAGGAGCAACAAGAAAAATACCACATTGACGTGGTTCCGATTCCCTTGATTTGGGACGGAAAGACCTATTACGACTTAGTCGATATCAGCTATGAAGAATTTTATGAAAAAATCTCCAGCAGCCAGACCCTGCCGACCACTTCCCAGCCATCTTTGGGTCAGATCATGGAATTCGTCGACCGCTACGTGGAAGAAGGCTACACCAACGTAATCATCCTGCCATTGTCCAGCGGGATCTCCAGCTCCTACAACAACCTGGTCAACTACGCGTCTGAAGAAGACCGGATCAAGATCCATCCTTTTGACTGCCGTACGACCTGTGCCGGCCTGGCTGACTGCGCCATTTTGGCTGCCCGCCTGGTTAATGCGGGAGCCAGCATCGACCTCATCATGAAGGACCTGGAAGACCTGCGCAAGACGATCGGCGTCCGTTTCCTGGTCGACAACCTGGCCCATCTCAAGCGGACCGGCCGCCTGTCAAACGCGGCCAGCTTTATCGGCACCTTACTCCACATTACGCCAATCCTAGCCATGGACGTGCAAAAGACTGGCCATATCTCCGCTATTGCCAAGGAGCGGCAATACAAGCGGGCCTACAAGCATGTCCAAAATGACTTCCGTGAATTGACGGAAAACAAGGACTACCCGATCCAAGCCACGATTTTTGACGCGGCCAACCCGGACCGGGGCGAGGAATGGCTTAGAGATTATCAAGCTGCTTTCCCAAAGGACAAGTTCGACCGGTCCATCATCGGTCCTGTTGTCGGCGTTCACTGCGGGAAAAACACCATCGCCATTATTTGGTGCCGGGACCTGGACAGCTACTTTGACCAAAACGGCCAACCTCTGCCGGATGTTGAATCTGCTGAAGTCGGCGAAAAATTTTAGTTAAGCAAAAATAGAATAAGCAACAAATAAACTCCTGTGCATTTAGCTTGCACAGGAGTTTTTGTCTATATTACTTAGTCAGTTTACTGTTATTCGCCCCAAACTTCGTCAGCGACTTCCTTGATGAACTTCAGCTTTCCCCCCTTCAGCTTAGGAGAATTTCGGTCTTTAAACAAGCAAGCCTTGCATGACAGCAAGTAAAAAAGAGAAGCAAATTGCTTCTCTTTTTCTTTTGGTCAATTATTTTAACTGAATCTATTTTTTTACCCTTCTTCACCGTCGCGCTTTCTCTGCCACTTGGCAATGAGCGGCAAAATTACGCCGAGAGCAATCATGAAGAGAGGTTCAACGATGTTAAGAATCAGCATGTGGGTCCACTTGGCCGTCCCGAATTTAGCATCGATTGGGACAATCCCGAAGGTAGCCCCGGTCAGAGTCACGATCAAGCACCACCAGCCGACAAAGATGGCAAACTTCCGGTTCTTGATGTAGACGTAAGCTGACGGGTAATCTTCTTCATGCATCCGCACCTTGATGAAGGCCCAGAAAAGCAGGCCGGTCACGTAAGGTGATACGATCCCGTTCAAGTTCAAAAGCTGGTTGAAGATGTCGTTCACCGTTGGCAAAGTTGAGCTCAAGAAGAGCAAAACTGAGCAAATGAAGGTGGTCAGCCAGTAGCCGTTGATTGGCAGGCCGTTCTTGTCCACCTTGGTCAATTGCTTTGGCAGGTACTGCTTGGCCGTGTCAGACAGGAAGATCCGGGCCCCGCCGTCAACCAATACCGCCAGCTGGGCCAGCATGTAGAGGGCTTGGGTGATGATGAAGGCATACAAGAAGAAGTTGCCCATCCCAAACTGGTCCCCCATGGCCTGGAAGGCGTAGTAGGACCCGTTCATCTTGAGGTCATCCGGCAGCTTGTGGGCATTAAAGAAGACACCTAAACTGAAGGAACCAAAGATAGTCAAGAAGCCCGTCATCGCGGCCAGCATGTACATGGCCTTCGGGAAGTCCCGGGGACCATTTTTCATTTCATTGACATAAGGGGCGACGAATTCGCTGCCGTTCATGGCAAAAATCAAGAGCCCCAGGGACATCATGAACTTCATGTCAAAAGTCGGCAAGAAGTTCTTGAAGTGGAAGGGCTGGGTCGCTACCGACCGCCCCTCGCCCAGGTAGGCAAAGGTCATAATGACAAAAAGAATGGTCATTACAAACATGGCCCCGCCCCCGATAATGGACAGCCATTGCAGGGAGTTGGCAAATTTATGCTGGAAGAAAATGAAGGCCACGAAGATCAAAGCCGTGAACAAGGCAAAGACCCAGTTGGACATTTCACTATCATCCAGCGCCCGCCCCTTAAAGAGCCAGGCAAAGGAAATGACGGTTGAGTTGGCCACGTCAACTAGGTAAGGCAGAGAAACCACCCAGTAGCACCAGGCAGTAATGTAGCCCATCTTGTCGCCAGAGGTATGCCGGATCCAGGAGGACAAACCGCCCCCTTCTTTGGCAAAAACGCTGCCCAGGTGACCGACCATCATTTCATAAGGAATGACGAACAAGACCAAGAGCAAAACCCAGTCACTGACCACAGCCAGGCCCTGGTTTTGAAAATTGTAGATGATGTCATCGAAACCAATCACGGTCACGAAGTCCATCAGAGCGATCACCGGCCAGGAAATATATTTCCGCTTGCCGGTTTCATCTAAAGAATCCATACTTTTATATTCTTCCTCCTTACTTCTTAAGCAATAAAAGAAATCATGATTTCCAGCTGCATCAAAGCGCTGATGGCGCCTGGCAAACTTTCTTCACTGACCGTCTGCGCAATCACGGCATTGTCTTCATCAAAGTCAAAACCAGCATCCATGACCATCCCGGCCGCGTACTCGTTTAAATCCTCGTTTTCTTCCGTAGGATTGTACTTGTACATGAGGTAGCCGTCATCAGTTACCGTATATTTATCCCCGCTCTTTTCGACCAGGACGAAAGGCTTGCGGCCGTATGCATCAACCAGTTCATTTTCAACTTGGACAACCGTGTCTGACCAGGGGTTAAAAACCGTCTGCCCCACCACCCAATTGATGTAGTCTGCCTTCAATTTTTCGCTTTCCATTATTGCTGCCTTCCTTCCAAAAATTTTACGCTAACGACCATTATAGCCAATTAGCGGGCAAAAGAAAAATCAGCCTGGCGGCTGGCTTAATTTTTGGATTTTAATGATTATCAATTGCCCCATTCAAGCGCTTACGCCAAACCAGGTAAACGATCAAGGCCAGCGGCACCACGATCAGCTGAACCAGGTAGAACCAGCGGCCTGGCAGGGCCTTGGCCACCACCCCAGCCAGCATTGGTCCAAAGGCCATGGCAATGTCCAGGCCCAGGTAAAAGGTAGAGCTGCCCAGCCCCTGTTCATTAGCCGGTGACAAAAGCAGGGCCGTTGACTGCAATACTGAGTAAATCAAGCCATAGCCGACCGCCATCCCAGCTGCCCCTAAAGCCATCATCCAGTTGCTGTTCATGTAAGCCAGTAAGACCAGGTAGATGGCCGTAGCCACCAGGCTCAGCCAGAACCAGACCCCGAAGCGGACCGTGTCAAAGTAGTTCTTGAGGAAGGTCCGGATCAAGAGCAAGACGATAGCGTAGATGAAAAAATAGCTCCCTACTGCCACTGGCATGTGCATCTTGGCCACGTAAGTCACGATGTCGGCCTGGGTGACGAAGTAAGGGATACCGAAGCAGGTCATCAAAAGTGCCACTGGCAAAGCATTGACGGAGATCAGCTTGAACTGCTTCTTTTCTTTTTGCCGGGGACTAGGTACAGCCCGGTTGCCGACGAACTGGATGATGATGATCATGATCAAAGTCGCTGCGGCTGGCAGCATCATGGTTTCCCGGTAGCCAATTACCTTGTAGAGATTGATGGAGATGGCCGGGGCAATAGACATGGCCAAGGCATTCATCAGCCCGTACAAGCCCATGGCCGCCCCGACGTGCTGGCGGGGAACCAGGAAGGCGATCCAGGTGGTCATGCAGACGGTGCAAAGGACAAAGCCGGTCCCGTTGATGATTCTGAACAAGAGCAGGAGCTCCCCATTAGGTGAAATGATATAGCCCACGATTCCGATAAGGATCAGCACCCCGCCGATAAAAGACAGCTGGTATTTGGAGAATTTGTCAGTCAAGTTGCCGGCGATTGGTCTGAGAAACATGGCCGCGAAGCTCATAATCCCCACGATCACCCCGGCTAAAATGCTGCTGGCCCCCAGGCTTTCTGCATAGCCGTTGATCAATGGGTTGTTGAACATGGTCCCGAACAAAAACAGGAAAGAGGCGGTCATGACTAAGATGACGTCTTTGGAATAAATCGACTTGCCCTTTTCCTTCTCCATCCGCCCCGCTTTGGCCGGGAAACTACTTGCGCTCTTGTTGCTCACTTTAAAACCTTCTTCGGTCTCAATCTATTCAATCAATGATTTTTGCTTAAAAACAAGTTAGATTTTACCATATTTCTCCCTCCTGCGCTAAGGCTGACAAAAATCTCTTTGCCTTTTTTTCATAATTCAGCAATAAAGCGCTAGCAAGAGCCTGCCAGCTTAAGATAATTAAGTCTGATTTCTTCATAAGAAAAAGCCTACCCAAAAGGCAGACTTTCTGATTAGTCAATGATAAATATCGTATTCTGAATTTTAGTAGTTGAAGTAGCGCTTTACTTCCCATTCTGAAACTGATTGGGTGTACAGAGCCCATTCAGTTTTCTTCATTTCCAAGAAGCTGTCAACAATGTGTTCGCTGAAGGCAGACTTGATGACTTCGTCTTCCTTGAAGGCCTTAATGGCGTTGTGCAGGGTTGATGGCAATGGCTTGATGCCCAGTTCCTTGCGTTCGTCATCAGTCATTTCAAACAGGTTGGAAGTTACAGGGGCCATCGGCAGCTTGCCTTCCTTGATCCCGGCCAAACCAGCCTTCAAGCAGGCTGACAGAAGCAGGTATGGGTTAGCAGTTGGGTCCGCTGACCGCATTTCCAAGCGGGTGCCGACTTCGTTAGCGTTAGGAATCCGGACCATTGGTGACCGGTTCCGGCTGGCCCATGAGATGTAAACCGGAGCTTCAAAGCCTGGGATCAGCCGCTTGTAGGAGTTGACCGTTGGGTTGGCCACGCAGGTAATAGCACGGGCATGTTCCAAAATCCCGTTCAAGAAAGTCAAGGCAGTAGTTGACAGGTGGTATTGACCATCCTTGTCGTAGAAGGCGTTCTTGCCGTCCTTAAAGAGGGACATGTTGGTGTGCATCCCGTTGCCGGCCAAGCCTTCAACTGGCTTAGCCATGAAGCTTGCGTACAGGTGGTATTTGCGGGCGATAGTCTTGACAACCATCTTGAAAGTTTGCAGCTTGTCAGCGGTTGCCAAAGCGTTGTCGAAGCGGAAGTCGATTTCCTGCTGGCCGTCGCCGACTTCGTGGTGAGCAGCTTCTACGCGGAAGCCCAGCTTTTCCAAAGTTTCAACAATTTCCCGGCGGCACTTGGCGCCTGCGTCTTCAGAAGCCATGTCGAAGTATGAGCTGTGGTCGGAAACTTCAGTGGTTTCTTCCCCGTTCTTGCCTTCCTTGAAGAGGAAGAATTCAGCCTCAAAGCCGATTTCAAAGTCGGAGAAGCCCATTTCTTCCATTTCAGCAACGACCTTCTTCAAGTTGTTGCGTGGGTCACCTTCAAATGGCGTGCCGTCTACGTTGTGGACTGAGCAGATCAAGCGGCCGATAGTGCCTTCTTCAACAGTCGTCCATGGCAGAACTGACCAAGTTGACAGGTCTGGGTACAGAACCATGTCGCTTTCTTCCAGACGAACGAAGCCATCGATTGATGAACCGTCAAAACGGGTTTGGTTGCCCAAGACGTCGTCCAATTGACTGACAGGAACTTCCAAGTTCTTCAGCGTGCCGTTAATGTCAGTGAAGGCCAGGCGCAAAAAGCGAACGTTCTTCTCTTCTACATCTTTACGGATTTCTTCTTCAGTAAATACCTTACTCATGTTCTCACCTTTAAAAATCAAGAATAAATTTACGATCAACTAATCAATTGGCTCTGTGCTAATCGATGCTTTAAAGATACCACTCTGCCCACTTGAGGTCAAATTGGTCTAAAGACTTCTTTAATAAAAAAGGACTTTTAGCCTTTTTCCTTAAAAAATAAATGACTTACGGCATTTGTAACCGCTATTCTATCGTGAGCATAAGTTAGACCACCCTGCATGTAGAGGGCGTAAGGTGGCCGGATAGGACCATCTGCAGAGAATTCCATGGTTGAACCAGAGACGAAATTGCCGGCGGCCATGATGACTTTATCTTCGTAACCGGGCATGTCGCTGGGGATCGGCTCAACAAAGGAGTCAATTGGCGAATTTTTCTGGACTTCTTTAGTGAAATTGATCATCTTTTCCGGATCATTGAAGATAATCGTCTGAATAAGGTCAGTCCGCGGCTCATCCCACTTCGGCGTGACTTCACAGCCCATCTTTTCCAAAAGGGCAGCCGAGAAGATCATCCCCTTGATGGCTTCACCCGTCGTATGCGGGGCCAGGAAGAAGCCTTCATAGAACTCGTGCATGTTGGTCAAGGTAGCTCCTTCTTCCTTGCCGATCCCCGGTGCCGTCAAGCGGATGGCCGCGTTTTCGACCAGTTCTTCTTTGCCGACGATGTAGCCGCCAGTCTGGGCGATCCCGCCGCCGGCGTTCTTGATCAAGGAGCCGGCCATGAAGTCGACCCCGTATTCAGTCGGCTCATGCTTTTCAGAAAACTCCCCATAGCAGTTGTCGACAAAGACCAGGCTCTCTGGGCTGACCTTTTTGACAAAAGCAGTCATTTCCTTAATTTGGTCAACCGTGTAGCTCTGCCGGGTATCATAGCCTCTGGACCGCTGGATGACCACAATATGCGGCTGGTCGCGCTTAAGGACCTTTTCTGCTTCCTCATAGTCAACCCCGCCTTCTGCGTTTAAAGGCACGTAAGAGAAGTTGATCCCCTTTTGAATCAAGGTCCCCCGCTTCTTCGGGGCCAGGCCGATCACCTGCTGCATAGTGTCATAAGGCATCCCGGTCAGGTAGGTCAAAGTTTCACCTGGCAAAAGGTTGCCGTCTAATGCCACGGCCAAGGTGTGGGTGCCGGAAACGAACTGAGGCCGCACCAGCGCGTCTTCAGTATGGAAAACCTGGGCATAGATAGCTTCCAGCTTGTCTCGGCCGATATCGTCATCCCCGTAGCCGTTGGTCCCCTTGAGGTCGGCTTCTGCCACCTGGTGGTCGACAAAGGCCTTGAGGACCTTTTCCTGGTTATAGACCACCTGGTCGTCAATTTCCCGCAGGCGGGGTGCGATTTCCTGGTCAACTTCAGCCAGGATTGCCTTTAATTCATCTGGTAATTTTTTCATTTTTCTTCCTTCATCCATTCTTCTATTCTGACAGCAATTCTATTCGCGCAGTTTGGGTCGGTCAAGGGGTCGTACCACTCAACTGGCAATTTGTTTCTAAAGTAGGTTAGCTGCCGTTTGGCATACCGTCTTGAGGCCGTCTTCAAGGTCGTCACGCAGGCTTCCAAGCTGGCTTCGCCTGCAAAATAAGGGAAAAATTCCTTATAGCCGATGGCCTGCAGGACCTGGTGCTCGCCGGCCCGGTGCTCGTAGACAAAGCGGGCCTCTTCTAACAGCCCGGCCTCCATCATCAAGTCCACCCTCTGGTTGATCCGCTGGTAGATGGCCTCCCGGTCACCGTTTAAGCCGATGATCAAGTAGTCGTAGCGGGGCTTGATTTCAGCCTGCTGCTTGGAAAAAAGCCCGCCCGTCCGGCTGATCACGCTTAGAGCCCGGAGGATTCTTCTGCTGTTGGCTACCGGGATCTTCTTAGCAGCTTCTGGGTCTCTCTTGTTTAATTCCTCCCACAAGGCCTGGGGGCCCTTGGCTGCTAAAAAGTCCTCCCATTCCGGATCCACGCTGGCTGCTTCTTCTTCCTTGTCGCCCAGCTGCATGTCGTTTAAGAGGGCATTGACGTAAAAGCCGGTGCCGCCGGCAATGATGGGCAGCTTGCCTTTGCCCGCGATTTCTCCGATGGCAGACCGGGCTTCATCGACGAAATTTTTAACGGAAAAGTCTTCAAAGACCGAATGGGCGTCCACCAGGTAATGCTTGATTTCTGCCTGCTCCTGGGGACTGGCCTTGGCCGTGCCGATGGCTACTTCCCGGTAGATCTGCATGGAGTCCCCGGAGACGATCTCTGCGTCCAGTTTCTTGGCGAGCTCGATGGCCAGGCTGGTCTTGCCCACGGCGGTCGGCCCGACGATAGCCACTACTTTTTGCATAAAATCCTCCTGCAATTTTCTCTTCTATCATCATAAACCAAAAAAGCCTGCTTGAGAAATTTTCTCAGCAAGCTTTCAGCTTAGTTCTTGGCTGCCTTCTTGCGGCCATCCCATTGGGAGAAGCCGTCCTTGAGGTAAAAGATCTTGGCAAAATTGTGCTTGCGCAGAATACTGGCGCAGCGCAGGGTCATGGTCAAAGAGTCCGAGTAGAGATAGACCGGCAGGTCTGGCCGCAGTTCTGAGTATTGGTACTTGAACATGGTGTAAGGGATGTTTCTTGCCCCGTCAATATGTTCATGCTTGAACTCATCGGCTTCGCGGACGTCGATGATCTGCGCCTTCCGCATCCCGGCCTTGAATTCTTCGTTGGTCAGTTCCCCGCCCAGGCGCTTGGCCTGGATCCGGTTGTAGGCCCAGAAGCCCAGAAAGCCCAGCAGGATGACACCCAAAATGACGTCAAGAACGATTAAAAAATTGGTCATGTGAAAAAAGCTCCTTCTTGCAAGTCTTATCTTATAATAACGCTAAATTCAGCCTGGGGCTAGCTAGTCCAGCCTTTTTTCCCGTTCAAGCCGCTCTTCGTACTCGTGCTCATGCTTTAAGACTAGTTTCGCGTTTAAATAGATTTTTTTCTCTAAGAGGCCGGCCTTATACAAATTGTCTAATTCAATCGCCATTAATTCGATGTCCCACTTCCGCTTGCCCAAGTGGACCAGGATGCCGTATTTTTTCAAAAGCTGCTGGACATCGTAAAGATTTTTCAAAACAGTCATTATACCGTCACTGCCATTCCCAAACGCAAAGTCAAAACCACATAGACAATCAAGCCGGCCGCGGCCAAGAGCCGGCCGCCCTTGCTGTAGCCCCGGTAGGTCGCGTCCCCCAGGATAACTGCCAGCAAGGCCCCGGTGATCAAACCACCAAGGTGGCCCAGAATGTCCACGTCAGGCATGAAAATGTCTAAGACCAGGTTGATCACCGCCAAAGCTAGCGCCTGCCGGCCTAAAAATGACAAAAGAGCGTTGTCTTTGTCCTTAAAGCCGGCACAGGTCATGGCCCCAAAAAGGCCAAAAAGGGCAGTTGAGGCCCCGGCACTAATAGCCTGGTCATTGCCAAAGGCCAGGGTCAGAAGGCTGCCGCCGACCCCTGAGAGCAGGTAAATCAGCAAAAAGCGCCAGTGGCCGAAAACCGGTTCAGCATATTGGCCGATATAGTAGATCATGATCGCGTTTGAGGCAATGTGCATGATCCCGATATGGAGGAACTGGGCGGTAAAAAGGCGCCACCACTGTCCTTCCATTACCACGGCCGGGTTGAACATGGCCCCCATTTTCAGCAAAACAGAAGTGCTCTCAGAGCCTCCCATAAATGTTTCCACCAGGAAAACGGCAAAGAGGACTACAACCAGCGCGGTTGTCATATAATTACGCCGCAGATTATTCATCGCCGGCCTCCTTTACAAGTATCAAATCATCCATGGCTATGTCATGGTCTTTCATTGGCCAGGCAGGAGTCTTGAAGTACATGGCTGAATTGACCAGGGCCAGGGTCTTGACGGGATTTTTAGCCAAAAAGCGGTCGTAGTAGCCCCCGCCAAATCCGATCCGGCTCCTGCCCGCCGGGCTGAAGGCTAGGCCGGGGACAAATAGCAGGTCCAAATCGTTGTCGGCTTCCTTCTCTTCAGCCAGCTCCCAGACCCCAAACTTGGTCTGCATTAAGGGAGCATCTTCGTCCCATCTTAAAAAGTCCAGCTGCCAGCCGGGATGGCACTTGGCCAAATAGAGCTCCTTGCCCTCTTGCCTAAGCTCTTTAATCAAGCCGCTTATATCCACTTCCAGCGGCAGGGGCAGGGTTACGCCGATTTTTTCCGCTTGCTGGACCATTGGGTTCTCTAAGGCTAGCGCCGTCAATTCCCGGTCTTGCTGTTTTTTAGCTGGACTCTTGGCAAAATCCGCCAGCCTTTGCCTTTGCCAGGAGCGGAAAGTTTTCTTGTCCATCAAAGCAATCACGCCCTCTCTTCCTGCAAAATAAAAAAAACAGGCCTTTCGACCTGCTATCTTTTATTACTTAGTCTCGCGGTGAAGAGTTACCTGTCTTTCAACTGGGCAATACTTCTTCAAGGTCAAACGTTCCGGATGCTTACGCTTGTTCTTCTTAGATAAGTAACTTCTGTCGCCACATTCGGTGCATTCTAAAATGATGTTGTCTGCCATTATTTTCACCACCTACAATTAATATCTGACTGTACAATCATAACATTTTCAAGGGCAAAGAGCAAGTTATCTTGCTAAATTAACTATTAATTTGTGCTTGAAAACTTCCCTTTATGCATCTTGTAGTAAGTCGTCACCATCGCCTTGGCCATGTTCTTGTTGTAGCTGCCTTCCTTGTCCGGATCAATGCCGGCAAAAATAATCGCGAAGGCAATCTGCGGATTGTTGGAGGAAGCCCAGCCGACCATGGTTTCGTTGATCAATTCTGTATCGGTCGACTTTCTGGTCTTGGTATTGTAGTAGAAAGTCTGGGCCGTCCCGGTCTTGGCCGAGATCGATGGCTTGACATTCTTCAGGGCGTGAGCCGTCCCCCAACCGTTTGTGCCGTGGACAACCTGGTAGAGCCCCTGCTTGATGACGGCTAATTCATCCTTTGCCCAAGGAATCTTGAACTGGACGGTTGGCTTCTTGTTGTAGTAAGCATAGAAATGCTTGCCGTCGCTGCTGGTGCGGCCAATAGACTGGACAACGTAAGGCTGCATCCGGTAGCCTCCATTGGCAATCGTTGAAATGTACTGGGCCAGTTGAATCGGGGTGTAGGCATCGTAGTTCCCATAGGATTCGTCGAGGACTGACCCGGACAGAATGATCCCGTTTGAGTTGGTTGACGCCCCTTCAATCCCGGAACTTTCACCCGGCAGGTCGATCCCGGTCTTTTGCCCCAGGCCAAACATCTTGAAGTTGTTTCTCAAGGTTTCAAAGGCCGTCTGCGGCATGTGGATGTACTGCTTGGCCACATAGCTGGCCTTTACCCAACGCAGGGTCAGCTGCATCATGTAAATGTTGGATGATACTTCCAAAGCGCTTGCTGCTGTCAAGGAGCTGAAGATCCCAACCGGGTAAACAGACTTCTTGACCGGGGAACCCGGCAGGTAGATAGCCGTATCCGGCAGGGTGTTGTTGGTTGGCGTGATGACCTTGTTGATCAAGCCCCCGGCCACCTGGGCCCCCTTGACAGCGGAACCCATAACGAAGGACTGGTTGATGTTGCCCAGGGCGTTGTCAGAAATCTTGCGCGTTGACGGGTCATAGCTGATCCCGGACATGGCCAGGACAGCCCCCGTATTCGGGTTCATGGCAACAGCGTAAGCACCGCTGGACAGGCTGGCTGCCCCGGCGCTCAAGGCTGAGTTAAACTGCTGCTTAAGGGCCTTGGTTACGGCTGCCTGGTACTTGGCGTCAATCGTCAACTTCAAGCTGGCCCCGGACTGGCCCTTGTAAACTTGCTTGGTCTTGGTGATTTTGTTATTAGAGTTGCTGGTGACCTTGTAGCTGGCCTTGGTCCCCTTCAAAAGGGCTTCATATTCCTTTTCTAGGTAAGAAGTCCCAACCCGGTCGTTTCTGGAATAGCCGTTAACCAGGTAGTACTGGAGGTTGTCACTCGGCAAACCGGTCTTGGTCGTGGAAACTGACCCGATAATACTCTTGATTGAAGACCCGTTCGGGTAGTAGCGGTTCCAGTCGGTCCCGATCCCGACCCCCGGCATGGAGGACAAGTGCTCGCCGACCTGGGCGATTTCCTTGTTGCTGAGGCCGTTGCTCTTCAAGTTGATCGTCGACAAGGTCGTCGCCCCTGACATCTTGTTATACAAGAGGGCAGCTGTCTTTTCCTGGCTGGTTAAAGACGGCTTGATGGTGTTTTCAACATAAGCCACTTCGTTGTCGTTGACCTCTGAATTCGACAGGCTCGACTTCTTCTGCGACTTGGGCAAGGCGGCCAGGACCTTCTTAGCACGGCTTTCGTCAGCCAGGTAGTAATCGGCAATTTGTCTTTTTGTCGGCTTTTCGTCGGTAATTTTTATATAATTACTAAGGGTATTAGCAACCTTGTACATCTCTTTGGAACTTGCCGACAAGCTGCGCATGTAAGTAATCGCGTTTTCAGCCTTGTTGCCGACCAGGATCCGGCCCTGGGAGTCGTACATGACCCCCCGGGGGACAGACTTGGTCATGGTCTTTTCGTCGGTGGCATTGACCTCCGCGGAAAAGCGCGAACCGTAAAAGAGCTGCAAGTGTGCTAATTGGCCGATTAAGGCCGCGAACAAAATTACGATGACCCCGACCAGAATCTTCATTCTGAGAGGGGTGTTTGCGGTTTGACTACTGTTGCCAGTTCCGCTATTCTTTCTAAAATAACTCACGATAAAACCATCCTCACTAACAAGTAATTTTAGCAAAAAGACCTAAGCAATTCTATCATTCAGAAGAGGAGTTAGCTAATTCTTAATGTACATGTCCAAAATAAAACGTTTTTTTCGAAAATTCAGCCTTAGGCAGCTTTATGCCTGCCTGGCCTTTGCCCTGCCGGCCTTGATTTTTGCCGGCTACTTCATCAGCAAGAAGGGCAATATCCTGACCGTCGACCTGGGCCAGCAGTACGTTGACTTCCTGGCCTACTATCAGCAAAAGCTCTTTAAAGACCCAAGCAAGTTGATTTACAGCTTTGCCAGCGGCCTGGGCGGCTCCATGCTAGGGACGGACAGCTACTACCTGCTCAGTCCCTTCAACCTGCTCTTGCTCTTTTTCCCGCAGAAGTTCCTGCCTCAGGGAATCCTTTTGGTCATCTCCTGCAAGATCGGGGCCAGCGGCCTGTCGGCCTACCTGGTCTGGGGGAAGAAGTACAAGCTGGCTAAAGAATACGTTCTGGCTGCCAGCCTGGCCTTTGCTCTCTGCGGCTTTGTGGTTGCCAACAATTTGAACTTGATGTGGCTGGACAGCCTGGTCCTTTTGCCCTGGCTGCAAAATGCAATTGACCGCCTTTTGGCCGGGAAGAAAAATCACCTGGTCCTGGTCACCTTCCTGCTCTGGCTGACCAACTTCTATACCGGCTACATGACCCTGCTCTTTGGCCTGCTCTATTTGCTGGTGGGCCTGGCCACAAATAGGGAGCCAAAAGCCCGCTTTTGGACCTACTTCAAGCGCAGCTTCTTTGGCAGCTGCCTGGCCGGGATCAGCCTCTGGCCGACTTTTTTAGAGCTTTTAGCCGGCAAAACCGATGCCGACATCAGCTGGAAGCTGAATTTCCAGTTCCCGCCCTACCAGCTGGCCGCTAAATTAGTTGACGGGGCCTACAGCTTCCATGAAATGTCGGACGGCCTGCCCAACATCTTCATCAGCTCCTGCTTTACCCTCCTGGCCCTGCTCTTTATCTTTAATTCCAAGTTCAGCAAGCGGGAAAAACTGGCCCGGGGCCTGCTTTTGGCCTTCTTAGTCCTTTCGCTGTCCTTTACACCTCTGGTTTTGATCTGGCATTTAGGCCAGTTCCCAGTCTGGTACCCGGCCCGGTTCAGCTTCCTGGTCTCCTTCTATGCCTTGAACCTGGCCCTGGAAAATATGGACAGAGAGCCTGCCTTCAACCTCAAACAGAAGGTCCTGGCGGCTCTTTTAGGAGCCTGCCTTTCTGTTTACCTGGCTATTGACCCTAATAAGCTGGAATTCATCCGGCAAGACGGGAAAATCTCGACTGGCCTCTTTCTTTTAGCCAGCCTGCTCTTCATTCTCTTCATCTACGGCCAGCACTACCTAGCCGGCCACTACGCCCTGCTTTTAGTCGTTTCTGAAGTTACGGTCAACTTGATTTTTTCATTAAACGCGATTTCCTACCAGGAAAACAAGAACTATGCCAAGTTTGAAGAGAACGTCAACCAGGCCACCAGCTACCTGGCCAAGACCGACTCCAGCCTCTACAGAACGGAAAAGAGCTTCAGCCGGTCGGATGATGACCCCTTCACTGGCAGCTATTACGGGATTACCACCTTCAACTCCATCAGCAATTCCAGCACCTCCAACCTGCTCAGCCGCTTGGGCTACGTCCATAACAGCAACTCTTATACCAACCAGGGCGGAACTCTCCTAACTGATGCCTTCTTAGGAGTCAAGTACTACCTGGAGCCGAATTATTCTTATGACGGCGTCTCGGCTGCCCAGCGGATGCCTTATGACAACTTAAACCACCGGGCCGATTTAAACAGCTATTATCCCAAAAAGCAGTTTAAGCAAATCAGCATTTTGGAAAACAAGCAGGCCCTGCCAGTCATTTTTGCCAGCCAGAGCCGGCAGAAAAAGGTCAAGTTCCTAGACAACAACCCAATTTACAACCAGCAAAGGCTCTGGGAGAGCCTGGGTCTGTCCGGCCAGCTTTTCAGCAAGGTCAAGAGCCAGGTCAAGCTGACCAGCTTGAAAGTCAACCAGTCCAACCCCCTGGCCTTTAAGAAGGCCAACTCAGCTAAGCCGGCTTCTGTCACCTTCATCTTGACGCCAAAAAGCGATGACTCTTACTACCTGCAGCTCCCGGACGGCTTTGACTTCAAGACCGCCAGCTTGAGCGTCAACAACATCTTCTATAACTACGAGAGCCGGGACGGGCAGATTCGCCTGGTCAACATTGCCAGCCAAAATAAAAAGACCAGGATCAAGGTCACTTTCAACTTGACCAATTCGACCCTGGACTTAACCGGCCTCCTCTTCTGGCACTTCAACAATTCCGCCTTCAAGGCCGGGATCAAACAGCTGAAAAAGCCAGAACTCAAGTTAAAGCAGACGGGTTTGAAAATTTCCAGCCAGACTTTTAAGAGCCAAAAGAAGCTCTGGATCACGACCATTCCTTATTCCAAGAACTGGCTGGTCTATGATAACGGCAAACGGGTCAAGACCAGCCAATATGCCTCCAGCCTCCTGGCCTTCAACTTAAAGGGGGGCAAGCACCAGCTGACCCTGGTCTATTTGCCGGTCAGCTTGATTGCCGGCAGCGTGATCAGCTTGGTAACTTTGGCTGTCTACTTGCTTTTGAAAAAGAAACAGAGAATCTAAACAGTAAAACAGAGCGCAAAAAAAGGTGCTGTCCGGGTGGACAGCGCCTTTTTAGTCGGTCGTCTTAACGTCGTTGATTACGACATCGTAGCTGACGTTGGCTGAGTCAACGTTGATCTTGACTGTTTCACCCTTCTTGTGACCAAGCAGGGCCTTGCCGATCGGAGATTCGTTGGAAACCTTGCCATGGAATGGGTCAGACTGGCTGCTCCCCACAATTTCATAAGTTTCCGGTTCGTCTTCGCCGACTTCAGTAACCGTAACGGTCTTGCCGATACTTACTTCGTCGGGGTCAACTGCATCAGTGTCGACAACGACAGCATACTTCAATTGTTCGGTGACGGCATCGATTCTTTCTTCCAGCCGCATTTGCTCATCTTTGGCTGCGTCGTATTCTGAGTTTTCAGACAAGTCCCCGTAAGAACGGGCAATCTTCAAACGTTCCACGATTTGCGGCCGCTTGACAAACTTCAGGGTCTGCAGTTCTTCTTCCAGCTGCTTCTTGCCTTCGGCAGTCATTTCATAGGTTTTTTCAGGCATTTTGATTCTCCTTTATTTAACGCATTATGCATTGTTAAATATTAGAGTTTAATTCCGGGAAAGTCAACTATTAACGAATGTTTGCTTCTAATTTTTCTTCCAAAGCAGCTTGAACATTGTCGGTTGCCTTAGTGACAACCGCGTCAGTCAAGGTTTCTGCCTCATTCAAGAAGGTCAAGCGGTAAGCCAGGCTCTTCTTGCCGGCGGCCAAGTGGGACCCTTGGTAGACGTCGATAACTTCAACGCTGACCAGGTACTTGCCGGCATTTTCCTTGATGCAGCTTTCAACTTGGGCATTAGTAACATCTTCGTCAACCAAAATTGACAGGTCCCGTTGCACGGCTGGGTACTTCGGAGCCGGCTTAGACTTGACACCTTTGGCCATGAGAGGCAGCAAGGCATCCAGGTTCAGTTCGTAAACGTAGATTTCCTTGCCAGCAAAGTTCTTGTCAGTCATGGTCAAAACCGGGGCGATTTGGCCGATCAGACCGATGTATTCATCATTTACGTAGATGCCAGCAGTTCTGGTCGGGTGCATCCCCTTAATTGCTTCTGCCCGGTATTCCACGTCCTTAACGCCGATCATTTCAAATACGTCTTCTAGCTGCCCCTTGACGTAGTAGAAGTCAACGACTTCGTCCTTGTGCTGCCAGTTGCTTTCCCCGGCCAGGCCGACGTAAGCGGCTGCCAGGTGTTCGTGTTCGTGGTAGTCGCCGCCTTCCATGTCGTAGACGCGGCCGTTTTCAAAGAGCTGCAGATCAGTTTGCTTACGGGCAAAGTTGTAGGCAACCGTGTCCAAAAGGCCGCAAATCAAGTTTTGCCGCATGGTGGTTCTGGCTGAGTTCAGCGGCCAGTTGACCTTGACTGGGGCCAGGGCCTTTTTGACAAAAGTCGTGGCTAGTTCTTCAGAAGTCAGGGAGTAGTTGATCGTTTCGCTGAGCCCTTGCCCTTCCAGCAATTGGCGCAGGTGGCGGACCTTGACTTCATCAGCCGCGTAGCCGCCAGTCAGTTCACCGGTAGCCGGATGGGTGGACTTGATGTTGTCGTAGCCGTAAATCCGGCCGACTTCTTCAAAGATGTCAGAGTCAATGAAGATGTCCCAGCGGCGGTTTGGCACAGTTACCGTGTATTCGTCGCCCTTTACTTCAACCGGGAAGTTCAGCTTGCCCAGGATCTTGACGATTTCGTCCATGGACAGGTTAGTGCCCAGGATCTTGTTGGTCCGGGAGGCAGTAGTGGTGATGACAACTGGCTCCTTATCCTGGTCGCTAGCCTTGATTTCACCAGCTAAGACAGTGGCGCCGGCATTTGCCCGCAAGATCAAAGCACAGGCATCCAAAGCCTTTTGGGTGTTGTCCCAGTTGATTCCCTTTTCAAACAAAGCTGAAGCGTCAGTCCGGTTGTCATGCCGCAGAGCTGCCTTTCTGGTCAAGGCTGGGTCAAAGACAGCGGCTTCCAGGATCACGTCAGTGGTCCCTTCAGTAACTTCGCTGTTTAAGCCGCCCATTACGCCGGCTAAGCCGACTGCCTGTTCACCGTCAGTGATGACGATGTCTTGCGGGTCCAGGTCGATTTCTTTTTCATTTAAGAGCTGCAGCTTTTCGCCTTCCTTGGCCAGGCGGACTTCGATCTTCTTGGTCTTGTCAAAAAGCTTGGCGTCGTAAGCGTGCATTGGTTGGCCAGTCAAGAGCATGACATAGTTGGTCGCGTCGACCACGTTATTGATCGGGCGGATGCCGGCATTCCATAAGCGGGCCTGCAGCCAAAGAGGACTTTCAGCGATCTTGACCCCGGTCAGCTTTCGCAAGTAGTACTTCGGCGCAATCTTTTCATCGGCAGCGGCAGTAAAGTCGCCAGTCCAGTCTGCCCCGTCTTCTTTAAGGACAAGGTCTTCGATCTTTGGCTTTTGGTCGATCAAGGCACCAACTTCGTAAGCTGCCCCTTCCATTGAGGAAGTGTCGGCCCGGTTTGGAGTAATGTCGAAGTCCAAAACGTAGTCGTCCATCCCCAGAGCTTCAAAGACAGAGTCACCAGGCTTGAGGTCCGGATCATGGAAAACCCAGATGCCGTCAGCGTACTTCGGCGGAACAACGGAGTCGCTGAAGCCGAGTTCTTGCAGGCCGCAGATCATCCCGTTGGATTCAATCCCACGCAACTTGCCCTTCTTTATCTTGATCCCGCCTGGCAAATGTGCCCCTGGCAGAGCTACGATCACGTCCTGGCCGGCGGCCACGTTAGGTGCCCCGCAGACGATTTGGCGGGCTTCATCTTCGCCAACGTCAACCATGGTCTTGTTGAGGTGGGTCCCTTCGATCTTCTCGCAGGTCAAAATGTGGCCCACGACCAGCTTGCTCAAGCCTTCTTCCGGGTGAACCGTTGAGGCGATTTCAACCCCGGACCGGGTCAGTTTTTCAGCCAAGGCGTAAGGGTCCACGCCATCCATATTCAAGAAATCTTTCAACCAATTGTAAGAAACTAACATTAATCTTCCTCCTGACGGAATTGTTGCAAGAAGCGCACGTCGTCACTGTAAAAGTCGCGGATGTCGTCAATGCCATACTTCAAGATGGCGAAGCGATCCAGGCCCAGGCCAAAGGCAAAGCCGGAGTAGACGGCCGGGTCAATGCCGGCAGCGGACAAAACATTCGGGTGAACGATCCCGGCACCCAGAACTTCGATCCAGCCGGTGTTCTTGCAGATCGCGCAACCCTTGCCGCCGCATTCAAAGCAGGAAACGTCCATTTCAACTGACGGTTCAGTAAATGGGAAGTAGCTTGGCCGCAGGCGGGTTTCCCGGTCCTGGCCGAATTCGTGTTTGGCCACCAGTTCTAAGGTCCCCTTAAGGTCGCTCAAGGAGATGTTCTTGCCGACAACCAGCCCTTCCATCTGCATGAACTGGTGGGAGTGGGTGGCGTCGTCATCGTCTCTTCTGTAGACCTTGCCTGGGGAGATCATCTTGAGGTCCCCCTTATCAAAGTCATGCTTTTCCATGGTCCGGGCTTGGACTGGTGAAGTCTGACTCCGCAGCAGGTGGTCAGCGTCAACGTAGAAAGTAGCCTGCATGTCCCGGGCCGGGTGGTCCTTAGGCAGGTTCAGCATTTCGAAGTTGTAGTGTTCGCTTTCGATTTCCGGGCCTTGGACAACTTGGTAGCCCATGCCGATGAAGAAGCGTTCCAGGTCGTCTTGAATAATTCTGATCGGGTGCTTGGAGCCGACATGCTTTCTGCGCCCTGGCAGGGTCACGTCGATCTTTTCAGCTTCCAGGCGGGCCTCAATGGCCTTTTCGATCAGCTTATCCTTGGCAGAAGCCAGGTTTTCATTAAAGAGGTCGCGGAGTTCGTTGACCTTCTGGCCGACTTCCCGCCGCTTTTCCGGAGCAATGTCCTTCATCTGGTGCAGAATTTGCGTCAGTTCCCCCTTCTTGCCGACCAGCTTGACCCGGACGTCATTCAGGCTCTTTTCGCTTTCTGCTTCCTTGATTTCAGCAAGCCCCTGCTCCCGCAGGTCCTTCAATCGATCAAATAAATCCATTTACTTACTCCTTTCAACAAAAAAAGCTCCGCCCCCCAAAAGGGACGAAGCTTCGCGGTACCACCCTAGTTTAGGCCCAAAAAGGCCTACGCTCTATACCGATAACGGTGGCAGCCGGAATTGATTAGATCCTACTCGCAAGATGAAATTCGCAAGCTGCTCTTTGGTTTCCTTTCAGTTGCCAAGAAACCTCCCTGTCAAAGACCGGACTTGCTACTAGTCTTGTTCTTAGTAATTAATTAAAATCATAGGCTAAAACTTGCTTAAATGCAAGTCGTTTTTACGCCCACTTGTCAGCCCAGATATGAACCTGGTTGAAGACTGGCTTTAATTCGGCCCCTTTTGGCGTCAAAGTGTAAAGGACGATCTTCTTTTCCTCATCCTTGGACCGCTTGACGATCCCGTCAGCTTCCAGCTCCCGCAGGCGTTCGACCAGAACCCGGTCAGAGCAGGCACCGACCGTGTGGGCCAGGTCCCGGAAACGCATGGCCTTGGTGTCGCACAAGGAGCTGATAATCAAACCGTTCCACTTCTTGCCGATGATCTCAAAGGCCTTGACGAAGCGGGCGCACATTTCGTAGTTTTCAGCGTTTTTACAGCATGGTGCGTCCTGTTCGGCTAATTCTGTCATAGAGAAATCCTCCTCAAATTAGTTTCCATGTTATCTATTTAAGCATACTTTACTTACGAAATACAAGCGAAATACTTTTTAGCTGAAGTGGTAGATCATGATCCCGGCGGCAACAGCGGCGTTCAAAGACTCAGCCCGGCCCTTAATCGGGATGTAGAGCTTCTCATCAGCCAAAGCCGCGATTTCCGGGCTTACCCCATGGGCTTCATTGCCGATGATTAGGGCGACCTGGGCTACTGGGGCAAAGTCGCCCAATTGTTTAGCGGCAGGGTCCAAGAGGCTGGCATAAACCGGAATGTCCGCGGCCTTCAAGCTGGCAATGGCTTCGGACAGGTCAGCCTTGATCAAGTTCAAGTGGAACTGGCTCCCCTGCATGGACCGCTGCACCTTTGGGTTGTAGAGGTCAACCGTCTTGTTCGACAGGATCACCCCGTCAAAGCCGGCCGCGTCGGCGGTCCGGATAATGGTACCGACATTGCCCGGGTCAGCCAGGTCGTCTAAGAGGACCCACTTGCCGTAGCTAAAGGCAAAATGCTCTGGCTGGTTGATCTTGACGGTCATGAAGATGTCCTGGGAATTTTTGGTGCTGCTAAGGTGGCTGGCCACGCTTTGGCTAATCTTGATCAGCTTGCCTTCATCATAAACCAGGCCCAGTTGCTCCAAGCGGCTGAACGCTTCTTCAGTCGCCAGGATTTCCCGGTACTTGACTCTTACTTTTAAGGCTTCTTCAACCAGGTGGAAGCCTTCGATCAAGTAATAGCCGCTTTCTTCGCGGTATTTCTTCTGATTCAGCTTGCCGATGGCCTTAATTTGCGGATTATTGACAGATGTTCTTTCTTGCATGATAAAATACTCCTTAGAAATACTATTTTAATGATTTTTTGCAAAAAATAAAGAAGGTAAGCAAAATGCAAACATGGGAACTATTAGCGCATGGGGTCGTGCAAGGCGTGGGCTTCCGCTGGAGCGTGCAGATGCTGGCCCAGAAGATGAAGCTGCCGGGCAGCGTGAGAAACAACCCTGACGGAACGGTCACCATTGTCATTCAAGGAACGCCAACTGACCTGGTCAAGTTTAAAGCTGAGTTGCCAAACGCGGCGCCATATGCCCAAATTTCACGTTTAGACACAAAAGTTCTGCCTGAAATGGAACAAATGCATTCTTTTCATGTATTATATTAGACAGATCCTATAAATTTGGAGAGAAAGTACTCAATGAAAAAAATCAAAAAACGTTTATTACCTGTCAGCCTGCTGGCCCTTTTGCCGCTTTTCCTTACGGCCTGCGCCAGCCAGACCAGCAAAAACGGCAGCTTAAAGGCCCCGACCAGTGGCCCTTACTACTGGATCTATGAATGGATCGGCCTGCCTTTGCAGCACATTACCGTCAACATCGCCCACGCTATCGGCGGGGCCAGCGGGGCCGGCTGGGCTATCGTCATCATCACTTTGGTCGTCAGAGTGATCTTGATGCCGCTCATGCTGAACCAGCAGCACAAGGCCACCCTGCAGCAGGAAAAGATGCACCGCCTGCAGCCGCAAATGCAGCTTTTGCAAAAAGCCATGAAGACACCAGGCATGACTCCTGACCAGCAGCTGGCCTTGAGTGGTCTGCAAAGAGAGATCTATTCCAAGAACAATGTCTCTATGACTGGCGGGATGGGCTGCCTACCCCTCTTGATCCAAATGCCGATCATGATCGGGATCTACCAGGCTGTGGCTTACTCAAACGCCCTGGCTAAGTCCACCTTCTTCGGCATTTCCCTGTCCAGCCAGTCCATGGTCCTGGCCATCATCGCCACTGTTTTTGCCTTGATTCAAAGCTACGTGGCCATGATCGGCATCCCTGAAGAGCAGAAGAAGACCATGCAGGCCACCATGCTGATGAACCCAATCATGACCTTCTTCTTCTCCATATCCTTCTCCGGCGCCCTGGCCCTTTACTGGGCAGTCGGCAACCTGGTCATGGTCATCCAGCAGCTGATCACCACCTTCATCGTACAGCCGCGGGCCAAGAAGCGGGTTTCCAAGGAACTGGAAGACAGCCCGATCGTGGAAGTCGTTACCCAAGCCAAGCTTGACCAGATCTTAAAGCCAGCCCCTGAACAAAAGCCTACCAGCCAGCCGAAGTCCGGTGACCTGCGCAAGCGCAACCAGGGCAAGCAAAAGCGGAAGTAAGCTTCCAAAGAAAAAACACAAAAATAAACAAGACAAAACAAAAAAGTAAAAGCCGCTGGAAAGCGGCTTTTACTTTGCTCTAAATTCTGTTAAATTGTCGGATCTTTCTTAGGACTCTCAGTTCCAGCTTGCTTTTGCTCTTCCCGGCTTTCCAATTCTTTGACTTCTTCTTCAGTCAAGACCGGGAAGGTGATTCTGAACTGGCTCCCCTGGCCTAAGACAGATTCAACGTCAATGGTCCCGTGGTAGGATTCCACCAGCTTCTGGGCAATTGACAGGCCCAGGCCGTTGCCGCCCTTTTCCCGGGTTCTGGCCTTGTCGACCCGGTAGAAGCGGTTGAAGATCTTCTTCTTGTCCTCGTCAGAAATCCCTTCCCCGTAGTCTTGGACAACGATCTGCATTTCCTGGCCGGACTGGCCGGCAGCCACGGCAATTTCCTTGCGGTCGGTTGAGTACTTGATCCCGTTGTCAATCAAGATGATCAAAATCTGTTCCAGGTGGCCCTGGTAGATCTGAATCTTGGTATCCGGGTCCAGGTCCTCAACTTCCAAGGAGATCTTGAAGTCCGGGTGAACCATGCCCATGTCCCCGACTACCCGGGTCAAAACTTCCATCGGCTCAGCAATGGCGTTCGGGTAGTGGACGCTGATCTGCTCAGCCCGGGTCAGGTCCAGCATTTCCTGGATCAAGTGCTTCATCCGCTCAGCCTCTGAAACCGAGGCGTCAATGGATTCTTCCAGGACCTGCGGGTCATCCTTGCCCCAGCGCTTAAGCATGCTCAGATGGCCCTCAATGACCGCTACAGGCGTCCTTAATTCGTGGGAGACGTCAGAGACGAACTGCTTCTGCTGCTCGATGTACTTCTGCATCCGGTCCAGCATCATGTTGAAGGACAGGGCCAGTTCTTCCAGTTCGTCTTTTCTGTGCAGCTCGGGAATTCTGGCCGTACTGTTCGGGTCGGCGTTGACTTCCCTGGCCACCTTAGACATCTTGTTGATCGGTCTGACGACGCTGCGGACAACCAGGTAGGAAATTACAATCGCCAGGCTGACCCCCAGGATTGAAAGCCAGAGCATGGCCTTCAAAGTCCGAGAAATCAAGCGGTTGTAGCCAGTCATCTGGTTCTTGACGACGATATAGCCGGTCAATTTGTGAGTCGTCCGGTTTCTGACCTTCCGGTAGACATAAAGTGAACTTTTCCCCTTCTTGTCTTCCTTGACTACGCTCTTGCTTTCGCTGGTGAACTTGACCAGTTTAGGGGCGCTGTCGCCGTTATGGAAGACGATCTCATTGCGGAGGTTGTAGATCGCCACGGTCACGTCAGGGTTGGTCACGGTACTTAAGACCGTGTCGCCAAAAACGCTGATGTTGTCATTGTTGTTTTCTGACAGAGCCGGCCCGCCCTTCAAGATCCGTCTGGTGTTTGGAGATAATTGCTGGACCACGTTAGTGATTTCCAGCTCATCATCGATGCCGACCAGGCGCTTGCGGAGGACGTTGACGACTTCATTGGAAGTGTCTTTCTGCTGGCTCAAGGCTTCCTGTTTGACCGTATTGTAGACGACAGCTGAGAAAACAAGAAAGGAGACCGTGATCGTCATCGCGACGATGCTGACCCATCTCACGATCAGTGAAACGTGTCTGGTCCCCTTCTTGCCGCTGGCGGCGTTTTGCTTAGGCATTGTCGTCCTCGTCTCTTACCATGTAGCCGGTTCCGCGCACCGTCTTGATGTAAGATGGCTGGCCAGGGATGTCGATCTTGTTGCGGAGGTAACGTACGTAAACTTCGACAACGTTAGTTTCGATGTTTGATTCCGGTCCCCAGATCTTGTTCAAGAGCTGGTCACGGCCAACGACATTGTTCTTATTTTCGATCAAGGTCATGAGCAGGTTGTATTCCCGCTTGGTCAAGTCAACGGTCTTGCCGTCACCCCGGTGAACGATCCGGTTGGCGGTTTCAATGGTCAGGTCTTTGAACTTGACCACCTTTTGCCGCGGCAGCTTGTCCTTTGAAGCATCCTTTTCGATCTTGACCCGGCGCAAGACAGCGCGCAGGCGGGCCAGCAATTCTTCAATGGCAAATGGCTTGACGATGTAGTCGTCTGCCCCGTGGTCCAGGCCTGATACCCGGTCAATCACGGAGTCGCGGGCCGTCATCATGATGATCGGCGTGGTCTTGCTCTGCCGTACACGGCGGGCAATTTCCAAACCGTTCAAGTCTGGCAGCATCAAGTCCAGCAAGATCGCGTCGAAGTCTTCGCTCAAAGCGCGGTCCAAAGCCTTGCGGCCGTTGTTTTCCACTACGGTCTCATAGCCTTCGTGCTGGAGTTCGAGTTCGACGAAACGAGCCAGGTTCTTTTCGTCTTCAACAATTAAAATTTTCGGCATGTTTTTATCCCCTCATATCCTGTCGATTTAATTTGGGTCTGCTGAATCCAAGTATAATCTTAAAGTATATTTTAATAATTCTAGGATAGCCCAAAATTAGCTTTTTAACAAGCCCCATAGAAAAACAAGTGCTATAAGAAATGTGGAAGAATGTGCGCTTGATACCGGCTGGTTCACATTATGGTCAAGATATTCAACTTTGCGACTATCACATCATCGATATCTCTACTTCCAGCACCGACATGCCTGGCTGGAACATACCCAGCACATAACATAGGACTCTGCCGGCTTCCATTTCTCTCACGAGCGTTCACTGCCAAGCTTTCGCATTGACAGCGTGGGCGATCTCTGCACTCGATATGCTCACATCACCTGTACGGCCGAAGCCGCAAGCAATGCCTTTATCCGAAGATGAGCAACCGAACTGTCTCACGAGTTCTGAACTCGCTTCTCGCATGTTCTTCCATTTGAGGAATTGCATGCGTGGTCGCAGAAACCGATTCGCTGCCAAAGCAACTTATCGGCTTCCCGTCCGGTGAGCCATCTGCACCGAAACAGCCACTTACGCAACTGCTCAAGTAACAGATGGCATTCCGGCCATTAGCCTGCCCGTAGGGATCTTTGCGGATCCCTTTTTTTACAATGCTTTATTGTATCTTGGATGATCAATCAAAAAAGCAAGATTCATCATCGCGTTCATGTCCCGATCTACAACCTTGTTGTAGTTCGGACATTTTTTGTTGTAGCACACATAGTCATTGTGCTTGGTGCCATGCTTTTTATTGCCAGAAAGAGTGATCTTTTCGTCATTTTTCTTGATATTGCCACAAACTGCACAGCGCTGGGTGCTTGGATAAAAGCGATTGGCAATCACCAATTTGACCCCGGCTGACTTGCACTTGTATTCGAGATAGCGGCGAAAGCGTCCAAACAGTGCACGGTGCACGCCTTTTGAAGCGACATGGCTCATTAGCATGCCCTTGACGTTCAGATCCTCAATGCAGATTGCATCATATTCTCTGACAAGATGAGTCGTGTACTTGTGCATCGCGTCATCTTGCATTCGGTGAGCACGCTCGTAAAGCTTCTGAAGCTTGATTCTCGCTTTTTGATAGCTTTTTGAGCGCTTCCCGGCAATCTGGCCATTTTCTTCCAGCTTTCTTGCCAGAATCCGCTGCTGGTGCTTGATGTTCTCATAGACTCTCTCAAGATTGACGGCGCCATTGTTTCCTTTGTGCAGAAAATAGTGTTCTCCTTCTGCATCGTTGAAATGACTGACATTGACGTCAATCCCTGTCTTCTTACCCGTATGCTTGTGAATGTATGGTGGCGTCTCATACTTGTAAGGAACCGCCATGTAGTAATGGCCGTGTTCACGGTAAAAGCTTACCGTTCCAAATTCGGCATTTTTGGGGATTTCAGAAAATCTTATGCTATGCCACTCACCCTTATAAGGTGCTGGGACGGGCAAGGTCAGCTTCCCGTGATTGCCTTCCTTTGCGAGCACCACGCCTTGAGTCAACTTAAAGCCTTGGCGTTTGGCTTTCTTGGATTGAAAAACGGGATGTCCGGCACCCCTTTTAACTTTGAGCGCCTTATCTTTGGCAAACTTCTTGAACGCTTTGCCCAAGTCAGCACATGCTTGCTGCAGGATACGAGAAGAGACCTGCTTTTCCCATGACTGTTTGCTTGACGTAAGCTTTTTCTGAATCAGTGCTGCGGTTGGGTAGTATCTAGATATAAATAACTTCTGCTCTTCAGTAAATTGCCGTTCTTCTTTTGGCTTCTTAAATTCCGTCAGAATCTCTGGACTGACTAGCATACGATATTCCGAATAGGTCGCATTCCACAGTTCTAGGGCCTTATTGTAGCAATAACGGCGATAGTCACACCACTGATCCAAGACATGAGCCATAGTAGCATCTGGATATAAACGATATACGTGAGTCCTTTTGATTGCCATTTTTCTTCACCTCTTTTCGACAAGCATATTTTAGCACGTATTTCAGTTTATTTACAAACATACGTTTGAAGAAGAACCAAAAAATGCGTTGCATCTTTTAACTAAAATCATAGGTGCAACACACTTATTTTCTATCTTAAATAGAATTCGTTTTCGTTCACAAGAACATTATGCTATATTTTTCGATATAGTTTTATATTACTTGATACTAATTAGTAGCTCCCCTGCCAGATTAATTTTCTCTGGAAAAAGACTTGTTTTTAAGGGAAGATTATTTTTCTTCGTCTTCGGCTTTATCTTTGTCTTCTTCAGCCTGCATCTTATCCAAAAGACCCTGCAGCTGGGCGAAGGCCGGGTTGACCTGGTCCTTCTTCTGGCCGGCGAAGTCTTGTTCAGACATGACTTCCCAGCCCTGCCCTTCTGGGTACAGATCTTCTTCAGCTTCTTCCTTGGTCAAAACCGTGCTTGGAATATTCAAGAGCATGTTGTCTTCCACGGCCGTCTGCACGTCAATGCGGTCATCGTCCAGCGGAATGATCATCAAGCCCAGTTCCTTTTCTTCCTGGGTCGGTTCATGGTCAGAATAATTTTCCACGAAGCTGAATTTCTGCTTTAATGGCACTGCTTCCAAGCTACGGGAGGACGGAACCAGAAGATCGGCTTCCACTTGGAAATTGCCAGTCACAAATGGTTCGTCATAAAAGAGCTGACCTTCCACGTGGGCGCTTTTCACCTCGTAGACCAGGTCCTTGGCCCGCTGGTAAAAGCCGTCAGCAAAAGTCAAATCAGCTGAGATCTGGGTCAAAGGCTCCCGGCTGTTCTTGATTTGGAAAAATGAAAGTTCTAGCATTAATTTACCTCGAGTGGCCGCCGGCCAAAGTTCTGGTCAGCGCCAACAATCTGTTCAAATAAGCGGTCAACCCTGACCTGTAGGCCCAGGGTCCCTTCTTGGGCATTCTTGCGGTCCACCTTGGAAACGATGTCAACCGCGAATTCTTTCCGCTGCTGCTTTAAATATTTCCGCCCCCGCTTGCTGTAAGCCAGAAGCATGGTGGAAACATGGTCATAGCTTTTTAAGACATCGGCTTCAGTCACGTTCAAAAGAGTATAAAGACTCAGTCTTCTTAACCTTGAATAGGTGTAGCGCTTGGACTTGACCCGGCGGAGGAAGTCAGCAAAGTTTTCAGCCAAGTGAATTTCTGCCTTGAACTTGTATTCCAGGCCCTCACTCATCTGGTAAATCTGCTGCAATTCCTTGATTGAAGCTGATTCCAGCCGATATTTCAGAAATGGAAAGAGCATTTCCCAGTTGGGCAGGACCTTTTCCTGGTCAAAAGCGGCAATTTCCCCTTTTGGCAGCCACTGCTCCAGTTCTGCCCACTCGGCCCCGTTTAAAAGGAGGTTGCGGATAGCGCTGGCGCTTTGGACAGCTGCTTCTCTTTGCAGGATGTCATCATGGCCGGCCCCAACCCGGTTGACCGGGCTGAGCTTTAAAGGCGAGCCTAGATTGGCATTAGCCACGGCATAAGCCAGGCCCAAAATCGCGTTAGGCTCGCTGACTTCATGGCCGACTTCCCGGGCCACCATTTGGTTGTACTGGGTGGAATAAGTCTGGCTGTAGTCAGCAAATTCCTGCCTTTGCCGGGGGATCTTGGAGATCCGGTCGCCGAAATATTCAAAATTCAAGTTAGCGTCTTCAACCCCAAAGACCAGGTTCCTGGCTCCCAAGCGGGTCAAAAGGTCAACCCCACCGGTAGCGAACATGTCGGCAGCTTGGACAGCATAGGAAAAAGGCAGCTCAAAGACCAGGTCAGCCCCGGCCTCAATGGCGCTGCGGGCCCTGGACCACTTGTCCAGGATGGCCATTTCCCCTCTTTGCACGTAATTGCCGGACATGACCGCGATAATGGGATCATCGCCAGCGATCAAGCGGGCCTGGTTCATCAGGAATTCATGGCCACTGTGGAAAGGGTTATATTCAGCTACAATCCCGACAACGCTCATTGCCTAGTCTTCCTCAATTTCCACGCGCTTGCCGTCAGCCCAGAGCTTTTCCAGGTTGTAGAAGGCCCGGGCATCTTCTGAGAAGATGTTGACAACAACGTCGCCCAGGTCAACCAGGAGCCATTCTGAGTCATGGTTGCCTTCAACCCGGTAGTCGTAGAAGCCAGCTTCGTGGCAGGCTTCGATGATGCTGTTGGCAATGGCGTGCAGCTGGCGGCTGGAAGTGGCGCTGGTGGCCACGAAGTAGTCAGCCAGAATGCTGATGCCGCGCATGTCGTAGGCTTCGGTGTCTTCCCCGTGCCGTTCGCTGATTGCGTTTAAAACTAAGTCAAGTAATTCTTCGCTCTTCAAATTTTTCTCCTAATGTTTAGTTACTTTTCAATTAATCTATTTTTACTCAGCTGCCCAGACATTGTAAGCAGCCAAAGTCCTTGGGTAGATCTTGCTTCTCTTTTGGGCTAAAAAGGCCAGAGTGTGGGCCAGTTCATAGCCAACCCCGGAAGCTAAATCCGCGTAGCTGGTCTTTCTGGCCTCTTCAACGCCGGCAAAGGTCCGGCCAGGCTCGATATAGTCAGCCACGAAGACGATCTGATCCAGGGTGGTCATTTCCACGTCCCCAGTGGTGTGCCGGTAGACAGCGGTCAAAATTTCCGGGTCAGTGATGCCGAGGTCGCGCTTGATGAACCAGCTGCCCACGATCCCGTGCCAGATCGCCCGGTTCCAGTTTAAAAGGTCTGGGTCAAATCCTTCTTCCTTAATGACCTTGATGTATTCTTCAACTGGAATCTGCTTGGCATAGTCGTGAACAAAACCGGCTAAAGCCGCCTTGTCTTCATCATAGCCGTTCAATTTGGCCAGAGTCCGGGCAGTTTCACTGACGCGGACGCAGTGGGCAAAGCGCTTTTCATCCATCATGCTCTTTTCCTTGGCCACCAATTCACTGCTGGACAGGGGGGAATATGTTTCCTTAAAAACTGGATCAGTCACGGTAAAGCCCCTTTTCTTCAATATATTCGCGGACCTTGTCCGGTACCAGATAGCGGATTGAGGTCCCAGTTGAAACGGCCCGGCGGATGGCGGTTGAGCTGAGCCGGATATCCGGAGCATCAACCCAGATCATGGAATACTGGGGATCTTGCGGGTAGCCCGGCCGGCGGATACCGACCAAGGTAGCTAATTTGGCCAGTTCGTCAGCGTTCTTCCACTTGTGGAAGCTGTTGACCTGGTCGCTGCCCATGATCAAGTAGTAGGTATTTTCCGGCGCCTTCTTGGTTAAGTAGCGCATGGTATCAATCGTGTAAGAAACGCCGCCTCTGAAGAGTTCCAGCAGCTTGACCCGAAAACGGGGGTTGTCCCGGGTAGCCAAATCCAGCATGGTGGCCCGGTCGCGGGCAGACACGTTTAAGGGAGCGTCCTTATGCGGAGGAATATTGTCCGGAATGAACCAGACTTCATCCAGGTGCAGCTTAGTCATGGCCTGTTCAGCGGCAACCAAATGGGCCATGTGCACCGGGTTGAAGGTGCCGCCCATGATGCCGATCTGCTTGCCTTTCCGCTGGCTCTCAGCCGTCTGCACTTTTACTTGCGTTTCTTTACTGAAATCTACCAATGAATCCATGTTACAACCTCTAAATCAAAGCTCTTCTGGTCCCCAAGCCGATTCCGCCCGGCGTGTAGGCCTTGATCACGCAGCCTTCCGGCACGGTGATAAAGCCCACCCCGGCAAACAATACGTCACTGCGGTACTTGATGGAGTACTCCTGCCCTTTAAGCGGCGGCAGGTCGCTATTTGTCCCGGGCGGAGAGAGCAATTCGCCCACGTGCTTTTGGTAAAATTCGTCAGCCTTCTCCGTCTTGGTCCGGTGGATGTACATGCCCCGGGCAGCGTAGATGGTAAAGCTGGTTGACGGCCCCTTCAGGTAGTCGATTCTGCCCAGGCCGGCCAAGAAGATGGTATTGCCTGGCAAAAGCTGGTAAGTAGCCGGTTTAAGCGGCTTCTTTGGGGAAGCCAGGTCCAAATCTTTCGGGTCCAGCCGGCTGGCCAGCTGCTTGTCAGTCAAAATCCCTGGGGTGTCGACCAAGAAGTGGCCGTTGTCCAAAGGAATTTCGATCTGGTCCAAAGTGGTTCCCGGGAAACGGGAAGTAGTGATCAGGTCCTGGACATCCCCCATTTCATCGATGATGGCGTTAATCAAAGTCGACTTGCCGACATTGGTCGTGCCGACGAAGTAGACGTCCTGGTCCTGGCTATGCTTGTTCAAGTAGTTGATCAAAGTATCCAGGTTCTTCTTCTTGGCCGCGGAGATCAAGAAGATATCCTTAGGGTACAGGCCCATCCGGTTGGCTTCCTGCCGCATCCAGTCCTTGATCTTGCTTTCCTTGGAGTTCTTCGGGAAGAGGTCCAACTTGTTGCCGACCAGGATAAAGTCATTATTGCCGACAAAACGCTTCAAAGAAGAAATCAGCGAGTTGGAGAAGTCAAACAGGTCCACCACGTTGACGATCAAGGCCTTCTTTTCCGCCATGGTGTTCAGAAGTGCCAAAAAGTCATCATTGTCCAAGGAGACCGGCATGATCTCGTTGTAGTGGCGCAAGCGGAAGCAGCGCTGGCAGTAAACTTCTTCTCTTTCACCATTTTCCACCTTGGCCAGGGCACTGGCCGGCAGGTAGCCTGGCAGCTGCTTGTCCTGGCTCTGCAGAGCCGCGCCACAGCCGATGCAGCGAATTTCTTCACTCATGTCTGAGTTTTCCTCCTTAAATTTCATCTTCCTTAATTATATCTGAAAGCCGGCATTTAACAAAGAAAAAGCGCACCTAGCCAAGCTAGATGCGTTTCTTCCAAAGAATTAAGCCAAAGCCTTCTTAGCAGTTTCTGCTAAAGCGGCAAAAGTCTTTTCGTCGTTGTAGGCGATGTCAGCCAACATCTTACGGTTCATGTCAACACCAGCCAGCTTCAAGCCGTGCATCATCTTTGAGTATGACAAGCCGTTTTGACGAGCAGCTGCGTTGATCCGGGCGATCCACAGTCTTCTGAATTCGCTCTTGCGCTTCTTACGGTCGCGGAATGCGTACTTGTATGAAACGAACAATTGGGTGCTTGCAGCCTTAAATTGAACGTGCTTTGAACCACGGTAACCCTTGGCAAGCTTCAAAACCTTCTTACGACGTGCGCGTGTAACGGTACCACCTTTAACTCTTGGCATCTGAAAATCCTCCTAATATCGTTAGTGTATTAAAAAATAGTAAATTAACGCATTTGGGAAAGCATTTGCTTGATGCGCTTCAAGTCGCTGCGTGAAACCATAGCGGCTTTTCTCAAATGACGACGTTGCTTCTTGGTCTTACCGTGGAAACGGTGGCCAGTGAAGGCGTGGTGGCGCTTCAAACCGCCGTTACCAGTTCTCTTAAAACGCTTAGCTGAAGCGCGGTGGGTTTTCATCTTTGGCATGGTAAAATTCCTCCAATTAACTATTTTTTGTTCTTGTCTTTATCGCTCTTAGGACTGAGCATTAAAAACATTTGACGGCCTTCCATCTTTGGCCGGCTGGTTACAACAGCAATATCCGAAGTTTCTTCGGCCATCTTTTCCAGCACTTGTTGTCCTAATTCCTTGTGCGTAATTGCCCGGCCTCTGAAACGAATCGAAACACGAACCTTGGCGCCTTCTTTTTCTAAGAACTTGCGTGCATGCTTCAACTTGGTTTCGAAGTCATTGCCTTCAATCGTCGGACTCAAACGGATTTCCTTAACGCTGACCTGCTTGGAATTCTTGCGTGATTCCTTCAGCTTCTTCTGCTGTTCGAACCGGTACTTACCATAATCAAGAATCTTTGCTACAGGCGGCTTGGCGTTTGGTGAAATCAAAGCCAGATCGAGGCCAGCATCGCTCGCTTGGCGCAGAGCTTCATTTCTTGACACGACCCCAACTTGTTCACCTTCAGCGTTGATCAGCCGAACTTCACGAACGCGGATGCTTTCGTTAAGGATCATGTTGTTTTGTTTCTGTGGTATAACTGTTCACCTCCATGTTAATTTCGAGGACAAGAAAAAAGCGGGCATATTGCACCCGCCTTTAAAATCAACAGAAAATATCGATTTGCCCAGAGGTTAAATAACTTAGGCGAGAAGCGGGGGCTTCTTCTTGTTCTCAACTTCTACTATTGTACTAGGTCTATGATTGCCCGTCAAGGGCTAATTTCACTTTCAGCCTGATTGCTTAAAGCTTAATTTTGCCAATCGCAACAGGAAAGTATTCCTTGTATGCTTGGAGCATTTCTTTAACGACTTTCTCTGCCAAAGACAGGCTCAATCTTTCATACAGCTTCTCTTGGAAGTCGGCAAAACTAATCACTTCATCCTTGAGTGATATCTCTGCAAACAGTTTATCGATCTCATGAGCATCATCAGCGCTGATCTCGTAATAGAGCAAAAATGCTGCACGATTTTTAGGCATGTCAAGCTTGTCAATGCAGTCTGCTAAAACTGATTTGATCAAATACAGTTGATAGTCCAATTCATTTTCTTCTGACATTTTATACCACGAACTCCAATGCTTGTCTAATCCAAAAGGCTAATGTTCTAGCAGTAGGTATATGTTAGATATTATTCCATCAAGCTGATGTATATAAGAATTGCCGTCAAGATAACTCCAGCTGCAAATGTGATCCAATTGATAATCTTTTTGACTCTGTCAGAGACTGAATCACTCCGCAAAAGCTCATAACTGCCTAAGCCTGCCAATGATATCGGAATAATGTTCCAATAGTTGCCATTGTGGTGAGTCAAATGATCAACAACATAAGCCAAAATGAACATAATCAACGTATTCGCAAGAACTTTCACAACAATCTGCTTCATATTTCCTTCTTCCCCCTCTTTTCTCATCTCTTTTAACTTACTTTCTTTTGAAACTATCATATTTAACCATACTAATCAAGGAAACCTTCCATTCGCTTTTGTCAATCTTTCATCTGAAATATTTCCTTGTATACACAAAAACATCCCGCCTCGGAGTTGAGACGAGATGTTTTTTATGTCAGAAAGGGTTCAATTTTATAGGGAAGGAATTAGTCTTCGCGGGAGTAGTTGGCCACGTCCTTGCTCAGCTTGTCCATGAATTCAGCCAAGCTTTCGGAGTTTTGTTCTTCAGTCCCGTAAGGACGAACGTTAACCGTGCCGGCGTTCATTTCTTCATCCCCAAGAACCAAAGTATAAGGTACCTTTTGGGTTTGTGATTCACGGATCTTGTAGCCCAGTTTTTCATTTCTGAAGTCGATTTCAGCTCTGAAGCCCTTGGCTACCAGTTCGTCGCGAACCTTCTTAGCGTAGTCTGAGTGAGCGTCCAGGTTAACTGGAATGATTTCAGCTTGAACAGGAGCCAGCCAAGTTGGGAAGGCACCCTTGTAGATTTCAGTCAGGTAAGCGATGAAGCGTTCCATAGTGCCGACGATCCCGCGGTGGATCATAACTGGACGGTGTTCTTCGCCGTCAGCACCGATGTATGACAGTTCAAAGCGTTCTGGCAGCATGAAGTCCAGTTGGATAGTTGACATGGTTTCGTCGTTGCCCAAAGCAGTCTTGGTTTGGATGTCCAGCTTTGGACCGTAGAAGGCAGCTTCACCTTCAGCTTCAACGTAGTCCAGGCCCATGTCGTCCATGGCCGCCTTCAGCATGCTTTGGCTTCTTTCCCACATTTCATCGTTGGCAAAGTACTTGTCAGTGTTCTTTGGATCCCGGTATGAAAGACGGAAGTAGTAGTCATTGATGTCGAAGTCGTGGTAAACGTCCATGATGATTTGCAAAGTTCTGGCAAATTCTTCTTGAACTTGGTCCAGAGCTACAAAAGTGTGACCGTCGTTCAGAGTCATTTCCCGGACACGTTGCAGACCTGACAAGGCACCAGACTTTTCGTAGCGGTGCATCATCCCCAGTTCAGCAATCCGGATTGGCAGTTCCCGGTAGGACCGGATGTGGTGCTTGTAGATTTGGATGTGGGATGGGCAGTTCATTGGCCGCAATTCCAGCATTTCGCCTTCACCCATGTCCATTGGCGGGAACATGTCTTCCCGGTAGTGAGCCCAGTGGCCAGAAGTCTTGTAGGCATCCAGGTTCATCAAAACTGGAGTGTAAACGTGTTGGTAGCCGGCGGCAACTTCCTTGTCCACGATGTAGCGTTCAATGATCCGGCGGATAGTGGCACCCTTTGGCATCCAGTATGGCAAACCCGCCCCAACCTTAGGGTCAACGAAGAAGAGGTCCAGGTCCCGGCCAATAGTCCGGTGGTCTCTTTCCTTGATTTCTTCCCGCCGCTTAAGGTCAGCTTCCAGGTCAGCTTCCTTGAAGAAGGCCGTCCCGAAGATTCTTTGCAGCATTGGGTTTGAGCTCTTGCCCTTCCAGTAGGCACCAGCTACTGACAAAAGCTTGAACTTCTTGATCTTGCCAGTGTTTGGCAAAAGGGCGCTAAAGCCAAAGTCAACGAAGTCACCCAGCTTGTAGGCGTCAACTACGTCGCCTTCCTTAGCCAAAAGTTCGCTCTTGTATGGGTCGTCCTTGAAGGCTTCAGCCAGTTCGCTCTTAGCTACTTGTACATGTTCAATGGCTTCGCCGTTCTTGATAGCCTTTTGCAGGGCCTTTTCCAGGTCCGGCAATTCAGTAACCTTGATTTGGTCTTCCTTGTCAGTTTCGATGAAGAAGCCGTCTTCTGAAACTTCAGCCTGGCCCAGCTTGATTTCCGGGTACTTGTCCTTAACCAAGGCTTCCAAAACGAAGGCAACAGTTGCCCGTAAGACGCTCAAGCCTTCAGCATCCTTGTTGGTCAAAATGGCTACTTCATGGTCAGCGTCCAGCTGGAAGTCAAGGGGCTTGATTTCCCCGTCAACCTTGCCGGCAACGGCGTTCTTAGCCAGGGAAGTTGAGATGCTGGAAGCAAGGTCAGCAACGGAAACAGCTGCGTCAAATTCTTTCTTTGAGCCATCTGGCAGAGTCAAAGCAAAACTCATTGGTTTAAATCCTCCAAAAACAAAAAAGTCCCGAGCACAAATACACGTGCTCGGGACGATTAATCATCGTGGTTCCACCCAAAATTCAAGCCTAAAAGGCCTCTCTTATTGGACTGATAACGGCGTCCAACCTTGTCATTTATCTTTTGGGGTCATAGAAGGTGGGGTTCCTCCCAAATGGGAGCTTTCAGAACTGGGCCCCTCTCTCTGAAGCGGAAGGAATCATGTCTTCTATTTACTTTTCGATTATACCCCCTTGTCCAAATAAGACAAGGCTTTTTTGCCACTTTTTTATTTTTATTTGCAATCAGTCATTTTAAAACTAAGTTTCATTTTTACAATTCCTATTGTATCAAGTTTCTTTGGTTTCTTATGATGTTTTATAAACTAACTTTTCCATCTGAAAATCACTTGATCTTTTAGAAATTGTATCTCAGATAATGCTTAATAATCTTTCTTGCTAAAAATTTCCATCTTAACCACCCACTATTGTGTTATCAGCAAGTTAAACTGATAAAAAGATTTACAAAGATCAATACCGTTTATACTAAAAATAAACATAATTATTCGACCTTCTAATATGTGTACCTATCCCACATCACATAAATAATGATCATTACTATAGAGGACGTCATACTATGCATGTTTTTTCTATAAATTATAGTAAAACCATTCTGGTTCTTGTTCTTTGAATCCCATTCTAGTGAACATCTTTCTACTCTGAATATTAAAGCTGTAAATGTGAGCTTTCACCTGCATCATTTTCTGTTCTCTTGCGAGTTGCAGCAATTTGTCGACACATTCTCCACCAAGATGTAGGTTTTGATAATCTTTGCAAATCACGATTGATATTTCACCGTCTTTTAACAAAGTACAATCACCAATTAGTTTCCTCTGATATTGAATGTAGTAGCACCATCCATGTACTGACAAATATTCGTACATTCGACGTAATTTAGCTAAATCATAAACGGTATCAACATTATCTACCTGTTTACAAATTTTAGGATCTTGGTACCATTTAAGAGCCTGTTCTTCATTTGGAAAATATGGTATTAGTAAAAGTCCATCAGAATTTTTGCTCATCTAAATAATCCTCTTTTTCTAAGTGTTTGATGTCCAAAATCTAACATGTAATATTGAATGTTACCAGAGACAGCAAACTTGATTTAAAATTGTAACCTTATATCTCACTAAATATCAAGACTGCAATTTAAAACATTTTGTGGAGCTGCTGGATCGATTCGAGAACATCTCCGTGTCCTACTCTAAAGTCTATGGCCTGCTTAAAGCACAAGACATTCTATCTCCCAAGCCATGGAAGAAAAACAAGCGTTCTTTAGCTAAAAAGAAGTGGCATCTATCCCACCCTAAGCAAAGCAAGAAAGACATTGAAGCTCCGCTAGCCACCAGCTGGCCTTAGAAGACGCTCATCCTCGCCATGAAAGATGCAAGTACTTCTCAAATAGATGCTTCAGATATCGTCTGGTTTGGAAGCAAAAAGGCTTGGCAATCGACAACGCTACCGGCCTAATCGTTGGCGCCTACTTTGACTGGCAGGAAACGCTCAATGGCTATTATCACGTTTTTGAACAGATTCTCAAGCACTACGGCATTCCCTTGTGCTTTAGAACGGACAATCGGACGGTATTCAATTATGAAACAGCCAAGACCAAAGCTGAACACAAAGACGTCTTGACTCAATTCGGCTATGCCTGCAGGATTCTAGGCGTAGGGCTTAAAACTACCAGCGTCTCTCAAGCCAAGGGCATGGTTGACGGAGCCAATCAAACGGTTCAAAGCAGGCTTAAGCCCGAATTGAAACTGGCAGGAATCGACACCATTGAAGAGGCCAATCAATATCTGCGAGAGACGTTCGTGCCCGATTTCAACCGGAAATTTGGGCAGGAGCCGCGCAAGGCCTGGTCTGCCTTTGAAAAGGTACCGAGTGACCGCGAAATCAATTATACTTTAGCCTTTTTGTCTAGCCGAGTATTCGACAGCGGCTCGGCCATTTCGTTTAAGAACCAGCTCTATCAGGCTGCAGATGAATATGGCAGGCTAGTCTGCTTTATGAAAGGCACTAAATGTCTAGTAATCGAAGCTTTGGATAGGCAGCTATTAGTCACCGTAGACGAGCGCGTCTATCAGCTCAAAGAAATCCATAAGCATGCCCCAACGTCGCCAGAGCTAGATAAGCAGCCTAAGAAGAAAAGGGCTAAAAAGAAATACATTCCACCGATGTCGCATCCATGGAAGCGCGAATCGTTCTTGAAACAACAAGAAAGAAGACACAAATATCATCAATATGCATAAAAATAGCGGAGCGAAATCTCCGCTAATAATTAACAAATTTTAGGACATTATCCTAAGTTATTGACAGGCTTTTTTGCCACTTTTTTCAAAAAATCTAAGGCAGGCGGCGGTTGTTCCCGTAAACCACAACTTCTTTAGCCAAATAGCGGACTCTTTGCATCAGCCGGGCCGCCTTAACCGGGTCATCCGCGTTCTTGGTCGCGCTGAAGTGGCTCTCCAGTGTCTTCATGTCAAAGTTGGAACTGAAGAAGGTCGGCAGGTCATTGTCCATCCGGGCCTGGAGAATTACGCCTAAAACGTCGTCTCTTGACCAGGGACTGAGGGTCTCAGCCCCGATATCGTCCAAAATCAAGACATCGCAAGCTGCCAGGCGCTGGATTTCCGCCTGCAGGCTGTTGTCGCCAAAATGACTGGACAACCCCGCGATAAAGGTGGGCATATGCAAAAAGATCACCCTGCCGCCCATTTCCGCTACCCGGTTGGCCAGGCCTGCCAAAATGTAGGTCTTCCCAACCCCAAAGTCACCGCTTAAATAGAGGCCCTTGGCATGTGGATTGCTCTGGTAAGCCTGCAAAAAGGCCCCCACTTCAAACAGGGCCTGCTTGCGGTCATCGGCCATGTCCAAGTCATCCAGCTTAACCCGGCGCAATTTCTCCGGCAGGTCAATCAACTCAATCCGCCGCTTGGCTGCTGCTTCTTTGTCCCGGCGCTGCTTGTCCTGGCTAGCCTGGTAACGGATCCCGATTAAAGGGCCCTCTATGAAAAGCTGGGGCAAGTAGCCGCTGATCACCTTGTCATGGCCATCTTTTTGCTGGTAGTATTCATAGAGGCTGGCAAAACTGGCGTCCACGCTCTCCTTGGTCAGATGGTCCTGGTGGGCCGTCAGAAAGGCCTGGACGTCAGGGTCAGCGAAAACCTGCTTTTTTATCTTTTCAAATGATTCCGCTGAAAAATCCTGCCTGTTCTTGGCTGCCGCGGCCTTAGCCGCGTCACTCAACATGTCGCCAATTGCTCTCATCTAATCACCCTTACTTGTCTTTCTTGTCCGGCCCCTGCAGCATCTTCCGCAGGTCCTCATCAGAAATGTTGACCGGCTGGACAAACTGCTTCTTGTTCCAGTCAGTCCCCTTTTCAAGCCGCCGGCTGCCTGAATATGCCGGATAGTTCTTCTTTTGCCCTGACTGGGCCTGCTTCTTCCCGTCGCGCAGGTGCTTGATGGCAGCTTCCGGGGTCGTGATCCCCTTTTGCAGCCAGTCGTTGGCGATCCGGTAGGCCAAATCCTGGGTCAAAACCGGCTGGTAGTTGAGGCAGGTGTAGACCAGAACATTGATCAAGTCCATTTCCAGGCCAACATTTTCCCGCAAATCGTAGACGATCTGCCGCTCTCTGGCCGTGGTAAAGCCACCCTTTTCCCGCTTCATGTCATCCAGGAAGTTGACCGGGGACTTGCTCTTCACCAGGTCTAAAAGCTGCTGGTCTTGCTGGTCCACGCTCGGCCGGTCCTGCTTTTCTTCCTGGCGCTTGATTACCTGCTTGCGGCGGTGGTCAGCCTTATAGTTATAGTTGAGGCTCTTTCTAATTGCCGCGGCGTCCAGCTGGTAGCTGCCATGCAGGGTTGGCAGGGTTTCGTTGATAAACTCTTCCTCGCTTAAGCCGTAAAGCTCCATGATGGACCGGATTTCGTCTTTTTGCCGGTCGATCTCGCTTTCCGGGATCTGGTAAGTTGCGAAGCGGTCTTTCAAATACTGCCAGTCGATCTGCTTTAAGTTGACCTGGGCTTCTTCCGTCTTCTGGCTGGCATTTTCTTCAGCCGCCTTTTGGACGTCTTCCGAAGGATTGATGGCCTCATTTTCCGGCAGGCGGAAGACTTCAAAAAAGGAAGCGGAAACTTCTTCTAAGTTGTCCAGCTGCCGCTCCTTGACCTGGGCCTGCTTGGAAAATTCCCGGGAAAGCTGGCTAAAGCGGACCCCGCCAACTTTTTCTTTTAAGAGGCTGGCCAGAAGCGAAGTGTTAAAAAATTCACTGGCATCTGGCACAGCATGCAGTTTAAAAGCCAAGATATCTCCCAAGCGGAGATTGTGACTGACATAGGTCTTGAGCAGCCCCACGGCTTCCAGTTTATGCAAGGCCTGCCAGAGCTGGCGGAGGCTGCAGTCCAGGTCCTCTTGCAGGCTGTACAGGGCACTTGAAGCCGACAAAGACCGGTAAGGATCAAAGTCCTGGACCAGGGTCTGGTAGAGGGCAACCCCTAAAGCCCCGATCAAGGGCTGGTAAAGCTTGATCAAGACCTGCCCTTGCCCTGACTGGTCGGTCAGCTCATTTAAAACGACGTACCTGAGGCGGGGATTGGAATTTTCGTACATGGACTACTTGGCCTTGCTGTGCCGGTCCATCATGTCCTCCATGGTCTTCATGAAGCTGGACATGTCAGTGAACTGGCGGTAGATGGACGCAAAGCGGATGTAGGCCACGTCGTCGATGTCGGCTAATTGGTCCATGACCAGTTCCCCGATTTCCTTGGAGTAGATTTCGCTGACTCCCTTAGCCCGGATCCGGTTTTCAACATTGTCGACCAGCTTGTTGAGCTGTTCACTGGTAACCGGCCGCTTCTGGCAGGCAGCCGCCACCCCGTTCAAGATCTTTTCCCGGCTGAAGGCCTCTCTGGTGCCGTCGTTCTTGATCACCAAAAGGGGTGACTGTTCCACCCGTTCAAAAGTCGTAAAGCGGTAGCCGCAGTTTTCGCATTCCCGCCGCCGGCGAATGGTCCGCCCTTCGTCAGTCGGCCGAGAGTCAATAACCCGGGAGGCGTTTTGATGGCAATTTGGACAAAGCATTGTAGGTCTCCTTTCACGCGATAGTTTTCAGCAGATTGCTCAATTTGTCTCTTAGTTCTTCTATTGTACCAGTATTTTCAAGGACATAGCTAGCCAACAGGCGTTTTTCCCCTAAGGGCAGCTGGGCCTGTATCCGCCTTTTTGCTTCTGCTTGGCTTAAATCGTCTCGTGCCATCAAGCGGGCCAGTTCCACTTCTTCCGGGGCCGCGATCAAGAGGACAGCGTCAAAGTAGTCCTGCCATCCAGCCTCAAAAAGCAAGGGAACATCGATGACGCAAACAGAAGCCTGGCTGGCCTGCATCTGATTTTGAACTTCTTTTAAGACCTCGCCCTGGGTAATTTCCGACAATTTGCTTAAGGCCTCAGGATTGGCAAAGACATACTGGCCCAGCTTTTTCCGGTTAAGACTCTTATCTTCATTGAAGAAGTCCAGCCCGAATTCTTCTAAGATCCTTTGCCAGGAAATCTGGCCCACTTCGGCTTGCTGGTGGGCGATCAAGTCGCTGTCAATGACCTGGCAGCCCATTTCTTTTAATATCCGGCTGGCGGTCGACTTGCCCGTGGCAATTCCGCCGGTTAGGCCTAAAAAAAGCGTCATGACTTGAGCCTCTGGCAGTTTGGACAATAAGTGGTCCCCCGCCCATTGACCTTGATCTTGACTAATTTTCCCCCGCATCTTAAGCAGTCTTCTCCGGCCCGGCCGTAGACTTCCAGCCGGTCTTGGTAACCACCCGCCTGCCCTTCAGCGTTTAAAAAGGAGTGGACGGTTGTCCCGCCTAATTTGATAGCTTCTTTGATGGTCGAATTAATTGCCTCATACAGGTTCTGAACCTGCTGTTTAGTCAAATCCTTGGGCTCAGCTACCGGGTTGATCTTGGCCTGCCACAAGACCTCGTCAACGTAGATGTTGCCAAGGCCAGCCACCACCGTCTGGTCTAAAAGCAGGTTCTTGATCTTTTTGGTCTTATTTTTCAAGGATTTGGCAAAATAGTCCTCGGTAAATTCCGGACTTAAGGCTTCTGGGCCCAGGTGCTTGATCCCGGTGACAATCCGCTCAGTTCCCGTTTCCACCAGCTGCAGGCGGCCGAACTTGCGGACATCGTCATAGCGCAAGGCACTGCCATCGGTAAAGACGAACTGCAGGTGCTCGTGCTTTTCTCTTGACGCATCCGCCGTAGTCAGCCGATACTTGCCCTCCATGCGCAGGTGGGACACGATGGTCAAGTCGTCCAGGCGAAAGAGGAGGTACTTGCCATAGCGGTCGATTTTTTCAATGGTCTTCCCCTTCAGCTGCTGTTGAAAAGACTTCACATCTCCGACAATGATCTTGTCATACCAAACGTCAACGCGCTTGATCGTTTTGCCAGCCGCTAAAGGCGTCAGGGTCCGCCTGACCGTTTCTACTTCCGGCATTTCTGGCATTTGCTTCACCTTCCTTTTTGTCAGTTATTTACTACTTAGCGTCATACCAGTCATGGCCGTAGCCGCTGTCCGCGATTAGCGGCACATCCAGCTGAACGGCTGACTGCATGACATCTGGCACAATCTTCTTAACAGTTTCCAGTTCGTCTTTTGGAACGTCAAAAATGAGTTCGTCGTGCACTTGCACGACCATTTTAGTCTTCAAACCCAGTTCATCCAGCTTCTTTTGCATGTTGATCATGGCGATCTTCATGATGTCGGCAGCAGAGCCTTGGATTGGGGAGTTGATGGCAGTCCGCTCAGCAAAGGAGCGGACGTTAAAGTTCTTGGCGTGGATGTCTGGCAGGTAGCGGCGGCGGTGCATGATGGTTTCGGCATAGCCTTTTTCTCTAGCATCCTTAACAGCCTGGTCCATGTAGGCCTTGATGCCTGGATATTGGTCAAAGTATTCAGTGATGAATTCCTTAGCCTGCTTTCTGGAGATACCCAGATTTTTAGACAAGCCGTAATCGGAAATCCCGTAGACGATCCCGAAGTTGACCGCCTTGGCCCGCCGTCTTTCAAGCGGCGTTACTTCATCAATTGAGTTCAAGTGAAAGATCCGCATGGCCGTGTGGGCGTGGATGTCGTAGCCGGTCTTAAAGGCCTCTTGCATATTGGCGTCGCCTGACACGTGGGCCAAAACACGGAGCTCAACTTGGGAGTAGTCGCAAGAGTAGATATAGCCGTCTGGCGTTGACGGAACAAAGGCCTTTCTAATCTGCTTGCCTTCTTCGGTCCGGGTTGGGATGTTTTGTAGATTAGGGTCAACTGAAGACAGGCGGCCTGTCGCCGTCAAGGTTTGTAAGTAGCGCGTATGGATCTTGCCGTCTTCCGGATTAATCACGTCTAACAGGCCCTTAACGTAAGTAGACTGAATCTTGGCAATCTGCCGGTATTCAAGGATGTCGCTAACGACTGGACTCTTTTCCTTGAGCTGGTCCAAAACTTCGACAGAAGTGGAATAACCGGTCTTGGTCTTTTTAATAACTGGCAAGCCTAATTTTTCAAAGAGGATCACGCCTAATTGCTTTGGAGAGTTGATGTTGAACTCTTCACCAGCTTCTTGGTAGATTTTCTCTTCAAGAGCCTTCAAGCGTTCTCCAAAGTCATCTTCCAGTTCCTTGAGCTTAGCTGGTTCGGCCTTGATCCCGTTCATTTCCATCTTGGCCAGGACTCTGGCCGTTGGCATTTCGATGGTGTCAAAGAGGTCGTCTTGCTCGTGGTCTTTTAATTTTACCAAAAGCGGCGCCTTCAAGGCCTTGATGGCCGCAATCTTGCCGGCCAGGTGGTTGAAGAAGACCTCGTCTTCTTCTGGAATCTTGGCACTCTTGCCCTTGCCGTAAACTTCCAAATCAGACTTTAAATCGAAATAGTCATAGCCCTTGACCAGTTCGCCTAAGTCGTTAGAATTTTTCTCATTGTCGACTAGGTAAGAAGCTAGGAGCAAGTCAAAAGTCATGCCGGCAGCCTGGATATCAAGACGGGAAAGACCGTAGGTTACCCGCTTTAAGTCAAAGACATCTTTTTCGACCTTTTTGTCTTCAAGTAGAGTCTTCAGCTTTTCTTCTTTGAGCAAAGCCACGTCCCGGCTGACAAAAGTCTTATCGCCCATTTCCAAAGCAAAGCCGGCAAATGGTGCTTTGTGGTAGTTGTCGCCCAGCATAGCCAGGTAAAAGACAGCGTGGTCAGAATCTGGAATTTCGCCTAAGTTGTTGGCCGTTAAGACCGTGTATTCTTGCTTTTTAACCTCTGTGGTTTCTTCTGTTAATTCGCCCGCCTTAGCCAAGTCCGCCAAGAAGCGGCGAAATTTCATTTTTTCATAAAAGCGGCGGAGGTCGTCGACGTTAGGACCAGAGTAAGTCAAATCATCTAAAGTCACTTCGACCGGCGAATCGCAGTTGATCGTGGCCAGCTTTTTACCCAAAAGGGCATTGTCCTTGCCAGCAATCAAGTTCTCCTTTAACTTGGACTTCTTCATCTCGCCAACGTGCTCATAAAGGTTTTCCACACTGTGGTACTGCTGGATGAGCTTAGAAGCGGTCTTTGGCCCTACCTTGGCCACGCCTGGGTAGTTGTCGGATGGGTCGCCCATCAGGGCCTTCATGTCGATGAATTCAGTCGGTGTAACGCCGTTAACCTCCTTCATGTGCTCTGGGGTAAAAGCCTCCAGCTTAGTGACGCCGGACTTAGTCACGTAAACCGTGACATGGTCGCTAGCCAGCTGAGTCAAGTCCTTGTCACCGGACACGACGGCGACTTCCATTCCGGCTTCTGCACCCTTTTTAGCCAGGGTCCCGATGATGTCGTCGGCTTCATAGTTGACCAGTTCGTAGCTCTTAATGCCCAGATCCTTCAGCATTTCCCGGATGTAAGGCAGCTGCTCAGATAGTTCGACCGGAGTCTTGTCGCGTCCGCCCTTATACTCCTTGTACATGCCGGTTCTAAAGGTGACCTTGCCCGCGTCAAAAGCTACTAGCACCTTGGTTGGAGCTTCTTGCTTTAAAACGACATCCAGCATGTTTTTAAAAGCGTAAATAGCATTGGTGTGCAAGCCTTCAGCGTTTTTAAACTTGTCCAGCTGCTGGTACATGGCAAAAAAGGCCCGGAAGGCGACGGAATTGCCATCGATTAAGAGAAGTTTATCTTTAGTCATGTTTTTGCTCATCCTTCAAAATATAAAACTGTCAAAATACCTACTAGACATTCTAACAGTTTTTGGACTATTCTTAAGCTATTTCGCCTAGTCGCTGGGCTTAATTGCCTTGTAAAAAAGCACAAAAAGGTAAACGACCAAAACGCCCAAGAAGATAAAGGCATGCTAGGTACCAGCAGCGGTGTTGACACTAGTGGCATGGCCGCCTTGGCTGAGAGCGACGATCGCGGAAGTAAGCAACGTCCCGATGGCGCCGGCAAATTGCCAAACGGTGTTCATGAAAGCTTTGCCTAAGGAGCAAAACTGGACCAGCAAGAAGCCTAACAGGTGGGCCGAGAAGGCCTGATCTTTTAGCAAGGCAAAATTCAAGATTGACTGCTTTAAGTGGCTGGGCCGCTTGAACAAGAGAATAATTGCGATGATAGTGAGCAGGATCGAAATGATGGTTTCGGCGTCAAATTCGCTCAGCTTGCTGAAGTCGGAGATCATGCCGGGAAAGAAGATGGCAATGAGGACGATGCTGAGGGCATCGGGCGTGATCTTGACGATCTTGGACTTTTGCTGGATGCCGGAGATGCCAAGGAAAAGGGAGACCAGAATCAAGGGAATCAGGAAGTAAAAGACGTAACACCAGCCCAGACTGTTGATGATCCCACCAAAAGTAGGCCCAAGGACCGGCGCCCTGGATGGCCCGGCCGAGCAGCAGCAGGCTAAATGAGAAGACCGGCTAAGAAGAGCAAGTTGGCCATGATGAACAGCTTTTTAATCTTAAAAGTAGACCTTCCCTGGTATTTTCGATATTTTGTGTAACATTTTACCCTTCTTTTTTTTGATATACATTAAAACTTTGCGAGTAGCTGCTAATTCGTCATCGGTAAACTGGTGCCCAAGCTGCAGATCATCGTCGATGATGACTTCTTTCAGCTTGGGCACCAGGTCCTTGCCAGCTGGCGTCAAAGCGACCAGCTTCTGCCTTTTGTCAGCGGGATTAGGCAGGTCACCAGGACCTTTTCTCCAGGCGCTGCAGCATAACGGTGATGGTCGAGCGCTGGACACCCATTTCCTGTTCAAACTGGCGTTAGTTGACTTGGCAATCAGGCTGCTTGGACAGGAAGTCGATAGCGTGGACCGGCACCCGGGTCAAGGGAAGGTTGGCGGCGACTTGCTTAGGCTGGCCGATGCTCTTGGTCGTTTCTTTGATGATCTTGCGGCTGAGTTCAATTTTTTCCAAGTTGGTGCTCCTTTCGTTAGTAGTCTAACGAATATTAGAGGACAGGATTTGTTAGATATCTAACGTTTGTTTGAGGGGGACTGCTGGCGGCTAGGCTGGGGAGTTTTTATATAAAAATTGCACAGGAAGTTACTCAACTGACGGAATGACGGCTCATGATCTTACTCAAGTAGACAAATTACTGCTCAATAACTTACTCAAGTAGACAAAATACTGCTCAATATCTTATTCAACTGGGCAAAATGCTGCTCACGATCTTACTCAACTGGGCAAAATGCTGCTCACGATCTTACTCAAGTAGACAAAATACTGCTCAATATCTTACTCAACTGGCCAAAATGCTGCACAAAAATAACTCAACCGCTGGCTTGCTAGTAGTAGTTGAGTCATTTTTGGGATGGGGGGTATTGTACTTGAGTATGTTTGTGTGCAGCTTTTTTCTAAAAGCTGCTTAGTTGAGTAATCTTTGGGCTACAGAACCATGTACTTGGGTATGTTTGTGTGCAGCTTTTTGCTAAAAGTCACTTTGAGCTAACTGAAAAAGTTCTTCTCAAAAATTTCCTTGGCTAGCTTCTTTTCTTGCGGCGACAGCGCTGAATTGGTCGAAATATTGTGCAAGTAAGTCTTTTTGCCTTCAAAGGCCAGCAATTCTTCTGGGTTTGCCTTATCAAAGAAGAAAGTAATCCCAACAATTTCATTCGATCGGCCTCGCTCAAGCTCGTAGGTTAGATGACCAAAAAAAGGCGCCAAATGCAAAATAGCTATATCGATCTGCTTTACCACAAAGTGGTTTCGGTAAGATTCGGTAACCCCCAGCAGCTGGCGCAGGTCCTTAAGGGAAACTTGATAGCTTCCCTCTCCTGCAAGCTGAACAAACTTCCGAAACAGGGTTTTGGCATAGCTATGCTTAATTTGGCTAAAAAGCTGATAATTCCAAGAAGTAAAAGCACTGGAATACTGGTTGAATTGCGGCAAAAACTGATTGCAAATCGTTACGGTCAATTTGCCAGAGTTACAATCCACCTGCTGAAAAAGCGGCATTCTCGTCATCAACTCAGCCAGTTCATGAAGCGATTTGGCTAGAAAAACACTATTCCGGCTGCGGTAGTTGGCAGCTTTTTTCAAGTCCTTAACAGACACGCTGATTTGCGTCTGTCCTTGGGCAAAAAGGCGTCCCATAATTAACCAGAAAAAATTCTGCTGGCTGCAACTTAGACCACGCATCGAAAGTTCATTCAGCGCCGAATTATAGGTAACATTCTGCTCAAGAGGAACATGCCATTGCACAGCTTGCTCCAGCTGAATCAGTTTATCCAGTTTTGGCTGGGTTAGGCAAAAGCGAACATTGTTAGGATAAGTGCGCCTGCTAACAATTCGGCTGCCGCTGATAATTTCCTCGATCCGGCTGATCTGCCAAGTAGGCAGGGAGCATTGATCAAAACCTTTGCTGATCTGCATGCTTAGATGGCCAAGATCCGTAACACAAGCCCCGTAACCTAACAGGTCTGCCTGGTTATTGATTCTAAATTCCTGCTCACCACTTCGGGCAACGATCACGATAATATTTTTGACCAAGTTAGGCTGAACCGAAAAGCCAGCTCCTTCCAAAGCCGTGATCACTGCCTTTTTATGATAGGTAATTTGATCGTAAATGTTTGGCGCAAGATTTTTAAAATCAAAGGTACCGCGGGAAAGGCTTCTGGTCTTAACTTCAATGCAGTAAACGCCGGTGCTGGTGACGATCAAATTGTCGATTTGATTGTCAAAAAATGAATGCTGTTGGCCATACTCATAAGGCAGAACCACGTCGCGGAAGACCGCATTTGACGAATTAACTACTTTGCGCACCAGCTGGTCGACTAACCGCTCACCTGCATCCCCAGCTAACAAGTTTTCGGTATTAGCCAGCTGTGCTTCCGACAGGATTAGACCTGCTGTACTGTACAGCTTGTTGCAGTTAGCCTGTACTTCATTTACCTGGCGAATCTTGCTAATATTTCGTGGTGACAGCTGGATCTGTAAGTTATAGTCGGCATTAAAGTGCCGCTCGATGGCTAGCGCAGACGTAACGACGTCATCATTACTAATCCTTTCTTGATCAGTGGTTACGAACCAGTTTTGAAGTTCTGATTTCATTTCTTACCTCCTTTTCTCGGTAATATTTGGCGTAAAGAATTTGCCCCTCACTTATTAGTACGCCAAAAATCGAAAAATTACCGAAAAAAGTACAATAATTTTTTCTGTAAGAACTGATGGTTGATTTTCGGTTTTTATTTTGACAAAAAGCCTACTGTGGCAGCACGGCGGTTTGGGTAATGTGGGGGACTAAACTGGTTTAGTCGCTACTTATGATCTTACTCAAGTAGACGAATTGCTGCTCAATAACTTACTCAAGTAGACGAAAGCATGCTCACGATCTTACTCAGCTAGCTACGCCTGACAAGTAGTTGAGTAAGTTTCGAGCTACAAGTCTGCTTACTTGAGTAAGATCGTGTGCAGATTTTTTCAAAAATCAATTTAGTTGAGTAAAATTTTGTGCAATCGCGCCCGTACCAACATCGAACCAATAAAAAACGGCCGAGACATAAGTCTCGGTCGTCTAAAAATTATTTTTCCAGCATCTTCTCAAATGCTACTTCGTATTTAGGAATGTCGCCAGCACCCATGAAGACGATACAGTCGCCCTTGTAAACCAAAAGGTCCCGCAAGTTGTCAAAGTCGATGACTTCCGCGCCTGGAATCTGACTGGTAATGTCTTCACTCTTAATATCACCGGCCTTTTCTCTGGCTGACCCGTAAATCGGCGTCAAGAAGGCCTTGTCGACCCCCTTCAGAATCTCCACGTATTCTTCTTCGAATTCCTTGGTTCTGGAGTAAGTGTGCGGCTGGAAAATGGTAACCAGCTTCCGATCCGGGAACTTCTGCCGGGCTGCTTGAATCGTAGCCCGCAGTTCAGTTGGGTGGTGGGCGTAGTCATCGATGACCACCGTGTCACCGAAGTCCTTTTCGCTGAAGCGGCGCTTAGCCCCGGTGTACTTAACCAGGCCCTTTCTGACTACATCAAGGTCGATGCCTTCAGTGAAGGCAATAGCAATAACAGCCGTAGCGTTCATCACATTGTGGTCACCAAAGAGGTGGATGGTAAATTCACCCAAGTCTTCCCCGTGGGCCCGGACATGGAACTTGGCCCCTTCAGTGGTCTTGACCACGTCAAAGGCCTGGAAGTCATCGCTGTCTTTTAAGCCGTAAGTGTACTTCTTGGCCGTCTTTGGCTGGATCTTCTGCAGGCGTTCATCATCCCCCCAGACAAAAAGCCCCTTCTTGGTCTGATCAGCCGCCGTCTGGAAGGCTGAGGCATAGTCGTCTCTGTCCTTGAAGTAGTCAGGGTGGTCAAAGTCGACATTGGTCATGATCTGGTAGTCCGGGTGGTAAGCCAGGAAGTGCCGCCGGTATTCGTCAGCTTCGTAGACGAAGAAGCGGGAGTCCTTGACCCCCTTCCCCATCCCGTCACCGATCAGGAAAGAAGTCGGAGCGGCTTCGCCCAAAACCGTTGCCAAAAGGCCGGTGGTTGAAGTCTTGCCGTGGGAACCTGCAACCCCGATACTGGTGTACTGCTGGACGATTTCTTCAACCGTGTCCGGGTAGCTTTGCCACGCCACGCCCTTTTCCTCGCAAGCAGCAACCTCGATATTGTCACTCTTAAAGGCGTTACCCTTGACGATCACCTGGCCGCTTTCCTTGATGTTGTCCTTGGAGAAGGAAGCAACTTCAATCCCAGCAGCTTCCAGCGGATCCTGGGTGAAGGTGTACTTGTCAATGTCGCTGCCGGCAACGTTATAGCCTAAGTCGTGCAAGATTAGGGCCAGGGATGCCATCCCGGTCCCCTTGATACCAATAAACCAAATTTGTTTTGTCTTATCTAACATTTTTTTGCTCCATTTGTTTCAAACGTTCGACCCTTATTTTATCATTCTTGGGCCAAGAAAAAAGAGCTCCGGGCCATAATCAGCCGAAAGCTCTTTGTTTTTTGCCGTTTTTAACAATTACAGGGTGATAACGCCGCTAGCCAGCAGTTCGTCACACTTGGTCGGTTCAAATTCGTCACCGATCTTGAAGCTGTCCGGAACAACCATGATCCCCCGCTTTTGCGGAGCGTGGGCCAAGCCCAGTTCTCTGGCTGAGCAGATCATCCCGTCTGATTCAACCCCGCGCAAGGCGCCTGGCCAAATCTGTGCCCCAGTTGGCATCAAAGTGCCAGGCAGTGCCACAACGACCTTTTGCCCTTGGGCGATGTTTGGTGCCCCGCAGACAATTTGGTGGTCCTGACCATCGCCAACGTCAATTTGCGTTACGTGCAAGTGGTCAGAGTCCGGGTGGGCAGTGCATTCCTTAACGTAGCCGTAAACCAAAGTTGGCTTGGACACAGTCAGCTTGTCGGAAAAACCAACGTTTGCCAGCTTTTCATTTAAAGCTGCGACTTGGTCTTCATCCAGCTTGACTTCGCCGTTTGGCAGCTTGTCGTAGTCCAGTACCTGGTCAACGTTAAAGAAGTTGAAGCCGGTCAATTCGCCCTTGCCGTCCGTAACCCGGGTCACGTCGGCATTTTCTTCGAAATTGCTTTCGCCATCGCCTTGCGCCAAGATGACGATCAAAGTGTTGGGATAGCTTACTTTGTTAATACTAGTGATCATTTGATCTTAAGTCCCCTCTTATCTAGTCAAGCGACCGCAAAAATGCTTCTACTTCCTGCTTGGTCTTGCGGTCTCCATTAACTAGTCTACCAATTTCTCGCCCATCTTGGTAGACAACAAATGAAGGAATTCCCATAATGTTCATTTCCTTGCACAAGTCGATGGAGCCGTCCCGGTCAATCTTGATGAACTTGCTGTCTGCAAAATCAGCTTCGATTGCTGGCATGGCTGGTTCCAAAAAGCGGCAGTCTGAGCACCAGTCAGCGGAAAATTCGACTACCGTCCGCCCACTCTTGACTAAGTCAGCTAACTTTGCCTGGTCAACTACTTTATATTCTTCCATGTTTGCCTCCTGCTTACTTTTAATAAGAGAATCGTTTACTAGCTATTTTAACCGATTTTCCCGGCAAAGGGAATTTTTTTACTTGGCCGGAAAGCCCGCGTGCAGGCAGTAGATCGGCTGCCCCTTGCTGGCAAACTTGTGCTCATATTCAGTTTCCACGTTCTTTTCCACGATTTCTTCTTTTTCATGGTGGAGGTCAACTGAAACGAAGTCAAAGTGCATCCCGTAATTGTTCATGCTCTTGACGCTGTAGGCAAACAAGCCGGAGTTGTCAGTCTTGAATTCGATCACCCCGTCGGCGGTCAAGACTGCTTGGTACTTGGCCAAAAAGTCCTTGTAGGTCAAGCGTCGCTTTTCATGTCGGCTCTTTGGCCAGGGATCGCTGAAGTTGAGGTAGATCTTGCTGGTGGAATTTTCCCCGAAGTAGGCCACCAGATTGGCCGCGTCGGCGCAGAGGATCTGCAGGTTGTCTAGCCCTTCATCCAGCTTCTTTTTCAAGATAATGCCGGCTGCCGTTTTCTGGATTTCCATAGCCACGAAGTTGCGGTCAGGGTTTTGCTTAGCCAAAGTGGTGATAAACTGCCCCTTGCCTGAGCCAACTTCGATTTCAATCGGCTTGTCGTTACCAAAGCGGGCTGCCCAGTCGATCTTTTCAGCTGGATCCGGCCGGTCCAAGGCGCTTTCCGGGTGCTCTTCTACCAGTTCGTTTGCCCAAGGCTTGTTCTTTAAACGCATGTCTTTCTCTCTGTTCTTTCTAATTTGTAGTTTTATCTATATCTGATTTTACTGTTTGCTTTTTTACTCTTCTACCCTATTTTTTCCGCTTCTTGTAGTGGGCTTTTTTCGCCAGCTGCTGGGTCTTGTAAGGCAGGTAGCCCTTGGCCAAAAGGCCGCACCAGACCAAAAGCAAGAGGCTGCAGGCAAACTGGCCCGGCATAATGGCCAGCCAGAAAATTATAATTAGCCCCGTCTGCAAAAGCAAGGCCCAGGCTAAGACCCGGCTGACTTCCTGCCCCCGCTCTTTCTGGGCAATCGGGTAAACCCGGTACATGACGTTCTGGTCATATTTTTGCCCTAAAGGCAGGAGCTGCCAGACAGTCAAGTACATGACCAAGGCAGACAGGAGCAGTGACCAGACCGGATCCTGGATCATGGCTGTTAACAAAACAGCAAAGGCCGTCATCCGGGCCAATAAGTTCAAGTATTCCGGGTCCCGCAAAAGACTCCGCCGGTACAAGAAGCTGTTCGGGCTTTCCTTGCCAAAAGGTGGCAATAAAAAGTCCAGGTACTTCCGCCGCTTGATGTTGACCTGTCTTTCCTTGACGTCAGTAAACATGGCAAAGCCGGCGTAAACCGTCTCTTTCCGTCTTGCTTCATAGTCAATGGCGTACTGCCAGTCAAAGGCGGAATTTTTCCAGGCCCGTAAGGCTAAGACGGAAATAACAGAAGCAGCCAAAAGCAGGTACAAGGCATTTGGCAAGAAATACAAACTCGCCAAAAGCAGGGCTAAAAGGACTAATCTGATCAGCCAGGTCACCTGCTTGACCTTGTGGTCAAAAGTCAAGCTGCGGCTGACCGCCCCTTGCTCAAAGACCTTGGCAAAAAAGAGGGCCAAGAGCAAGGAAAAGTAGTTGAGATTGCTGAGGCCCATTTTTAAACTGGCGAAAGGATACATGATCCCGCCAGCCAAGGTCAAAAGCAAGGCCGGCAGGACTAAGCTGTAGCGGTGCATGGGAGCCAGATAATCATCCAGCCGGTCGTCAGTAGCCAGCAAAAACTGCCGGTCAGCCGTCTGCAATAAAGTCACCAGTTTGCCTGGCAAGTAGGCCAGCCAGAGCAGGACGGATAATACCAGGGGATAATACCAGGCCTTGACCGGCAGGACCTTCATCACCTGGGCATACCAGAACATGACTGCCCCAAAGATGAAGATCAGAGCCAGGACAAAGAAATCATTGAAAACCAGGGCCAAATACTTGGCTGACTGCTGGAAGTTGCTTTGCAGTCTCTTCTTCGCCAGCTCACGCATTTTTCTGCTCCTGGTACAAGAGCTGGTAGAGCTTGTCAAAGGAGTCGCTGGCCTTTAAGCCATAGTGGTCCCTGATTTCATCCAGGCTGCCGGTAAACTCGATCGTGCCCTGGTTTAAGATCGCGTAGGTCTTGATGGCCTGCTGGGCATCGGCTAAGACGTGGGTGGTCATCAGAATTTCCTTGCCAGACTCTTGCGCTTCTTTGATGAGGCCGATGAAGTTGGCAACAGCCAGAGGATCCAGGCCGGTAAATGGCTCATCGATCACTAAAAGCTGGGCGTCAGTCAAGAAGGCAGCCACGATCATCACCTTCTGCTGCATCCCTTTTGAAAAGTGTACCGGCAGCCAGTCCAATTTGTCTTCCAGGCGGAACATAGTCAAAAGCTCTTGAGCTTTTTCCCAGGCTTTATCCGGATCCAGCTGGTAGGCCAGGATGGTCAGTTCCAGGTGCTCTTTCAAGGTCAGTTCCGGGTAGATGACTGGCGTTTCCGGAATGTAGCCCACCAGCTTCTTAAATTCAGCTGGCTTCTCAGTCAGGTTGATCCCGTTTAAAGTAATTTTGCCGGCTTGCGGGTGGAGTAGCCCCAGCAGGTGCTTGATGGTGGTGGACTTGCCGGCCCCGTTCAAGCCAATCAAGCCGATCGCCTCACCGGAAGCGATGGTCAGATTGACGTCTTTGATTACCGGGATGCCGCTGTAGCCCCCGGTCAAATGCGATATTTCTAGAGTCATATTTTCCTATTCTTTCTTAATGTTTTTGTCTGTCTCTTATGATAGCATGGAGACATAAAGAAACTGAAAAAATAACTCATGAAAATTCGATAAAGAGGTATCGCAATGACTAAGGCTGAATTAATTGACGATTGTTTATTCTGTAAGATTATCCGTGGGGAAATTCCCAGCTACACCGTTTTTGAAAATGACGACGTTAAGGCCTTTTTGGACATTTCCCAGGTTAATGAAGGGCACGTTCTGATGGTGCCAAAGAAGCACTTGACCAACTTCTTTGACTACAGCGCTGAAGACGCCAGACGCTTTATGCAATACGTGCCGGAAATCGCCAAGGCCATCAAGGCTTCTGACCCGCGGATCCAGGCCATGAACATTACCAGCAACAACGGCGAAATTGCCGGCCAGGTGGTCATGCACTCTCATATCCACTTCATCCCCCGCTGGGAAGGCGACGGCATCAAGTTCTTTACCAGAAACAATGCCGACCAGTACGACGAAAAGAAGTACCAGGAAGTCTGCGACCGGATCAAGGACCAGTTTTAACTAAGAGGGTAGAATAATGCGGAACTTTAAACACTTTGGCTTGGGCTTTTTACTCGGGGCAGCAGCAGGGGCAGTCTTTGCCTTTTTGCCAGATGAAAGCGGCAAGAGTACCAGGGACTACCTCAAAGAAGACGCTGAAGACTTCAAGGAAGGCTATAAAGAGTTGCAAGACGGCCTCTCCCGGGCCCAGGAAGCCGGCAGCCGCTTAGCCAGTGAACTGCCAGCCGCTGAACAAATGGTCAGCGATCTCAACAGCGATGTCGACCGCTTCAAACAAGAAGCCGACGAGGAAATCGCCCGCCTGCAGGCCAAGATTGACCGCTTGAACAGCAGGCTCAACCAGGACCTGAACGAGAGCGAAAATTAATCGGAACATAAAAAAGTGTTGAATGATTACTCTTACCATGAAGTAATTACTCAACACTTTTTTCTTGCTCTAAATTTTTCTATTTTTTATTTGACTGCCACTGGCCAACCAGGCTGGTAACGTCACTTGCACCCATGTCAGCCAAAACTGCTTGCAGACCATCAATTACGTGCTTGATGGCCAATTTGTCATGGAAGGCCATGCTGCCGATCTGAACAGCGCTGGCCCCGGCCAAAATGAATTCAGCCACGTCTTCCGGGCTGTTGATCCCGCCGACCCCGATAATTGGCAAACTGGTTGCCTGCTTGACCTGGGCCACCATCCGCACAGCCACCGGCTTAACCGCTTGACCGGACAAGCCGCCAAAGTCATTGCCTAAAACCGGCCGGCGGGTCTTTAAATCAAGGTGCAGACCCAGCAAGGTGTTGATCAAGGTTAAGCCATCAGCCCCGCCTCTTTCCGCTGCCTGGGCAATTTCCACAATGCTGGTGACGTTTGGCGTCAATTTCACGTAAACGGGCAGGTCCACTCTTTCCTTAACCAGGCGGGTGATCTTTTCCACCATTTCCGGCACGATGCCAAAAGTCATCCCGCCTTCAGACACGTTCGGGCAGGACAAGTTGAGCTCTAGAGCATTCGGCTTGGCCGCGGCCAGGATTTCCGCGACTTCCACGTAGTCTTCCGCGCTTTCCCCGCCCACGCTGGCCAAGATTGGCAGGTCTGGGTGCTTTTCTCTTAAAACAGGGATCTTTTCACTAGCCACGACTTCAGCGCCTGGGTTGGTCAAGCCTACGGCATTCATGACCCCGTCGCTAAGCAAGGCAATCTGCGGCTGAGGGTTGCCGGTCCGGGCATGGCGGGTGGCAGTCTTTAGGACGATTGCCCCCATCTCGTCCCAGTTGAAATTCTCTGGCAAGTCGCCAAAGGCAAAGGTCCCACTCGCCGGCATTACCGGATTCTTCAGCTTCAAGCCTGGCAGTTCAACAGCCAAATTAACTTCTGCGGTCATTTTCCCTCCCGTGTGACTTTATGTGACTTCTTTAGCTTTTCAATTCGCCAAAATTATCCTACAAAAAAATAAAAAAGGCAAGCTGGCCGGGCCCTTGATTTTTCAGAAAGTTCGTGATAGTCTTTTGTTAACTGAGCTTTAATTGGTACAGAGAGACCACAAGCAGCACAATCTTTTTGATATGCACGCATTCTGCCCGTCTGGGGTCTCTGTAGACTCTGGCGGGCTTTTCTTATGCGGTCATACGCGCTTTGTAAATTTAAGGAGTCGCAATGAACAAACCGTTATTTATCGCTTTGGACTATGATGATCAGGAAAAAATGTGGCTGTTCCTCAACCAGCTGAAGGACAAGCAGGATCTGCACGTCAAGCTGGGGATGGAAATGTTCTACCAGTACGGGCCGGAAATTGTCCGTGATTTGTCCGCTAAGGGTTACCAGATCTTCCTTGACCTCAAGCTGCACGACATTCCCAACACTGTCAAGCGGACTGCCCACCAGCTGGCTGCTTTGGGCGTTTACTGCACGACTGTCCACGCCCTGGGCGGCAAGCAGATGATTCAAGCAGCCAAGGAAGGCCTGATCGAAGGCACCCCGGCCGGCAAGCCGGTTCCAAAGCTTTTGGCCGTGACTGAACTGACTTCCATCTCAGAAGAAGTCTTGAAGAATGAACAGCACTGCTCACTCAGCCTGGCTGACGAAGTAAAGAGCCTGGCCCACCAGGCCCAGGAAGCCGGGGCTGACGGGATCATCTGCTCACCTTTGGAAGTCAAGGCGATGAAGAGCGAATTCAGCGGCGACTTTATGTTTGTTACGCCAGGCATCCGGCCAAAGAGCTACCAAAAAGACGACCAGGCCCGCGTGGCCACCCCAGGTCAAGCTAGAGAAAACGGGTCAACCGCCATCGTTGTCGGCCGACCAATCACCCGGGCCGCTGACCCGCAAAAAGCATATGAAGAGATTTTAAAGGATTGGAGCAAGAACGATGCAAAATAACGAAATTATCCGCCAGCTGATCGACAAAAAGATTGTGACTATTTCACCAGACAAGGACTTTGTCTACGCCAGCGGGATGCACTCCCCGATCTACACTGACCTGCGCCAAACCATTTCCTTTCCGGAACTGCGGCAAGCAATCGCTGAAAACCTGGCTGCCTTGATCAAGAAGGAATTCCCGGAAGTTACGGTTATCGGCGGTGTCGCTACTGCCGGCATCCCACACGCAGCATGGGTTGCCCAAGTCTTGAACCTGCCAATGGTTTACGTCCGTTCCAAGCCAAAGGACCACGGCCAGGGCCGGCAAATCGAAGGCCGTCTGTCCATGGACGACCACATCGTTTTGATCGACGACCTCATTTCAACTGGTGGCAGCGTTTTGTCTGCCGTGCACGCAGTCAAGGACACCGGTGCCCACGTTGACGGGGTCAGCTCAATCTTTACCTACCTTTTGCCAGACGCTGACGAAAACTTCAAGAAGGCCGACACCAAGTTTACCTCGCTTTTGAACTACCGGGAATTGATTGAACAGGAAATTGCCGAAACGGTCAGCGAAGAACAATATAAGGAATTGTTGGCTTGGCACCAGGATCCTTGGAACTGGAAGCGGTAAGAGCAGGTAAAGAAATTCCTAAGAAAGGCGGATTTTTTCATGAACTTTGCCTCCAGGAACTCTATAGCTGGAAAAATATGTTATATTAGTAACCAGTACGTATGAAGGATGTGGAGATTTAATTTTATGAAAAAGCATTTGAAGAAAATCGCCGTTTTGGCAGGTGCCGCAGCTATCGGTCTGTCCACTGCCGCTTGCTCAAGCAGCTCAGCTACTGTAGTTAACTACAAGGGTGGCAAGATCACTCAGGACGAATACTACGAAGCTATGAAGGACACTTCAGCCGGCCAATCAACTTTGGTCAGCCTGATCATCTACCGCACGCTGAAGGCCCAATACGGTGACAAGGTATCTTCAAAGAAGATCAACGCCGAATACAACAAGTACAAGAAGCAATACGGCTCAAGCTTCAGCACTGTTTTGAGCTACAGCGGTTTGACTACTAAGTCATTCAAGCAAAACCTGGCTACCAACTTGTACTCAGTTGCCGCTTTGAAGGACTTGAAGAAGCCAACCACCACGCAAGAAAAGAACTGGTGGAAGAGCTACCACACCAAGACCACTGTTCAACACATCGTAGTTGCCAAGAAGTCAACTGCTGAAACTGTCATCAAGAAGCTGAAGAGCGGCACCAGCTTTGCTACTCTGGCTAAGAAGTACTCAACTGACACTGCTACCAAGAAGAAGGCCGGCAAGCTTGCAGCCTTCGACTCAACTGACACCAACTTGAGCAGCACTTTCAAGTCAGCTGTTTGGAAGCTTAAGGAAGGCAAATACACTACCACGCCAGTTAAGACTTCATCCGGCTACGAAGTCATCAAGGTTTTGAAGACCACTGAAAAGGGCTCATACACTAAGAACAAGAGCTTCATCGACAAGCAGCTCTACGCTAAGTGGGCAGCTGACTCCAACACTATGACCAAGACCATCAGCAAGGTTTTGAAGAAGGCCAACGTCAACATCAAGGACAAGGACCTGAAGGACAAGAACCTGCTGGCTAACTACTTGAACTCATCATCATCATCAGCAGCATCATCATCTAGCGCAAACTAATGCGGGCTGACGATTAGACGATAAAAAGACGCGATTCACTGAATCGCGTCTTTTTTTGTTGCAGGACCCCGTCGATTTCTTCTCTGATTTCCAGGATCTGCAGGTTGACGATGCTGATTCCAGCTTCTGCCGGCAAGCCTAAAAAATAAAAACCACCTGATTTGGAAGACGTCTCCAATCCAGATGGTTGCAATTTCTATAAAGAGTGGGCCCTTACCCTCAGCCATGCTAGATTGAATTTGTATCTAGCAGGCACATCAAACATGGCTAGCTGAGATACGAACGTCTTGCGTCCGTATCCGCGGACGCTTTAGTCGAAATAAGCATAGCCATAAAAGAAACTAGTCATGTTTGATTTAAGCAAGTTCATTGTTAGATCCTCTCTTTTAAATAATTTTTTGATTAAAAAAATGAAACATCTCTCATTGATTCTGTCAAGCTTTTAACCAAAAAATCAAACAAGAAACAGGAAAAATAGAAAATTTGCTACCTTTCCTGTCTTGGCCGGTAATAGCGGCGCCCGTCCTGCGACATCAGCGGCGGGGTGAATTCCCCTGGCTTGGTCGTGGACAGTTCTGTCGTGATTGCGTTAACCGCCGCGTCCAGGTCATCGATCCGGTGCAAAAGCTCTGCTTCTAAAAGAGCCGGCAGTTTTGGTGACCCGTACTCATAGCGGCCATGGTGGGACAAGACCATATGCCGCAGCAAAAGCAAGTCCTCACTGGCCAGGTCGATTTTCAGTTCCTGGGCGGCCAACATCAGCTGCTCATCAATCAAAACCAGGTGACCAACCAAGTTGCCTTCTGCCGTGTACTGGGTCGCGACTGGGCCGGACAATTCCAGCACCTTGCCCATATCGTGCAGAATGCAGCCGGCATAAAGAAGTGACCGGTTGACGGCAGGGTAGTTGTCAGCTAAGCCCCTGGCGTCTTTCAACATGGTCAAAGTGTGGAAGGCTAGACCGCCTTTGTAGGCATGGTGGTTGGACTTGCCAGCTGGATAAGCGAAAAAGCGGCTGGACCACTTTTTCAAAAGGAAGTCCACCAGGTCATGCCAGTTCTTATTATCGATCTGGGCCACAAAGGCCTTGATTTCCTGCTCCATTTCAGCCGGCTTTTCCGGAGCAGAGGCCACCAATTGGCTCAAGTCCACCTGGTCGTCCGGGCTGACCGGATGAATGCTGAAGAGCTTGATCTGGTCATGGTTGTGGTAGTCCTCAATCATTCCCGAAGCCTCAACCACCGTGCCGGCGTTGAAGCGGCTGGCGTCCTCAGCCTTGGCCTGCCAGTAATTGGCCCGGATGCTGCCGGAAGAGTCAGCCAGCTGCATGAGCAGGTAGTGCTTGCCCCTCTTATCTTGGCGCAGCTGGGAATTCTTGACCATCAAGACCAGGTCAAATTCTTCCCCTTCATTGTAATCCAGCAAACGTTTAAGCATCCTGCTCCTTCTTTCTGTATCTGATTGGCGCGGCACTGACGGCTTCAGCCAAGTCTTCTCTGGCCGTAAAGACCAGGATCTGCTTGTCTTCGCTCATCTTCTTGAGCATGTCCACAATGTAGCCGGTCCGCGGGCCGTCGAAGTTGACGAATGAATCATCGATCAAGACCGGCAGGTCGATCTTGTCCTTGATCTGCATGACAAAAGCCAGTTTCAAGGCAAAATAGAGTTGCTCCTGAGTCCCCCGGGACAGGTAGGCCAGGGGGATCTTCTTTTTGTCTTTTCTGACCACCTTAAGCGGGGTCTTCTTGGACAATTTGGCCGGCAAAAGGATTTCCAGGTAGCGGCCGCCAGTTAGTATTTCCAGGTATTCCTGGGCTAATTTCAGCATCTTCGGGAAGCGGTCGTTTGAAGCCAGATCCAGGGTCCGGCCAATGACTTCCCCGGCCAAAAGGCTGGCCAGGTAGTCCTGGCTGTCTCTTCTGAAGCTGTCGGCGATTTCGGCCAGCATCTGCTTGTCTTCGGCCACCTGGCTGGAAGAAGCGTAACGCTTTTCTTCTGCCAAAAGGTTGGCTATTTCCTGCTGGCGGACTGAGACGGCTCTTTGCTTGTCAGCCAGCTCTTTTTCCAGCTCTTGCTTTTGCCCCAGCAATTTTGCAGAATCTAAGCCATTTTCTTCAAAAGCAGCTAATTGCTCACCCAAGTTGTTCTTCAAAGCGTTGATCTGGGCAGCCAGGGCCTTTTGTTGCTGCTGCTTTTGGGCCAATGCCTGGTAGGCTGCCAGGTTTTCTACCCCGGCAGTCTGGTAAATGGCCAAAAGCCGCTCAGTTAAATTACTGATCTGCTTTTGGTAGTTCAAGTTGGCCGCCTTGACTTCCTGGCTGGCCCGAAGAGCGGCGCTCTCAGCTTCCACCTGCTCTTCTAAGCGGCTCAGCTGCTGGTTGATAGCCGCAATATCACTGCTATCCAGACCCAATTGCCGGGCCAGGTCAGCGGCCTGTTTTTCTTTCTGAGCGAGTTCTGCCTGGGCATTTGCCAAGTCCCGCCGGCTGATGGCCAGGTCCCGGTAAGGGGCAAGCAGGGAGTCGACCTTGACGCTTGCGTCAATGCCGTACTTTTCCTTAAAGAATCCAGCCTTGTCCGGTCCCTTAGCGGGCTTTTTGAAGTAGGCATAAGCCGCTAAAGCCGCACCAGCAAGGATTAACAATATTGCCAAAATCCGGTTTTGCCCGATCAAAGCCAGACCAATTACGGCTACGATCAAGCCGACATAAGGCGGCAGGGTCTTGGGCGTTTCTTCAGTTTTTTGACTTTCTTCCCAGTCAGCCTGCATCTGCTGGAACTGGTCCATAGACAGATCAGCCACCTGGTCTAAATGCGGGGTCAATTCTAAGAGGCTGGCCTGCTTGTCTTTCAGCTGCCCCACCTGCTGCCTGTGCATTTCCAGGCTCTGGCTGATTTGCCCTACTTCCTGCCGCCAGGCGCGGACCTGGTCCTTTCTCTTGGCCAAAAGAGCCGAGTCGATTTGCTCTTTTTCTTCCTTGATGGCGGCCTTGAGGGCCTTGATCTGAGCATTAAGGTCCAGGGCCTTCTGGTAGAGTTCCTGGTCAAAAGCTACCGGGCTGACCTGCTTTTTCAAGTCCAGATAAGTCTGGTAGTTCTGCACCTGCTCCAGCTGCTTTTCCAGCTTACTTAGCTGGCCATTTACTTCCTCGACTTCTTTTTCCAGCTTTTTAGCTTCTTTTTCTTCAGCCAGCCGCTGGCCTTCCAGCTGCTGGTAAGCATCAAATTCCTGGCCGTCAGCGGCCACCTTGTCTCTTTGCTCAGCCAATTTGAGCAAGTCCTGGTTGACCGGGGCCTTCTTCCCGCTTGGCTTGAAGAGGTCCTTGGCCTCCTTGTCAAAGTCAGCCCGGATGGCCAAAAGCTGGCTGCTCTGGGCCGCTCCCAGATAGTAGATGTTCTCCAGGATCTCGCCTTCAGACAGGGAGTTGACCTGGCGGAGGAGGTCTTCGTTAAAGATAAAGCTTTCCGCGTAAAAGCCTCCGTCGATATTTTGAATCTGCTCGTAAAAGAGGCTGGCCGGGACTTCCTGGCCGTTTAAGAGGACCTTGACTTCCCCGATCTTGCTCTTGTCCCCCTTGCTCCAGGTCCGCTCTAAGACATATTCCCCTGCATCGCTAGTAAAGACCAGCTGCCCGCCCATCGGGTAGCTCTTGGTCAGGGGTTCGTAGTCTTCAAAAAAGACTGAGCTGGTATTTTTTAAATTGAAGCCAAAAAGGATCTGCTTGATGAAAGCCACGGTCGTGCTCTTGCCGGCCTCATTACCCCCGAAGAAAGCGGCTAAGTTGCCCTCTGGCAGGTCAAAAGTCTCCTGGCTGAACTGACCGAAATTGTAGATTTGAATCTGCTTGAGTTTCATTCTTCTCCCCCAGTCATTGCCTGCAGGCGGCTGGCCAGCTTAACAGCGACCAAGTCCCGGACCTGGCCGCGGAATTCCCCGTCCTCTAAAAGCCGGCGGGCATATGGGTCCTTCTTGGCCCAGGAAGCGGCCAGCTGCTGGATCTTCTCGTCAGTCAAAACTTCTGCTTCAGCAGCAGCCAGGGCTGCCCGGTCGCTGTTGTTGAGGCTGACCAGACCCCGGACGGATAAACGGACGTCAACCAATTGTGATGGCGCTAAAGCTGCTGACAGACCGGCCCAGGCCTCCTGGTCCCGCCAAAGATCTATTTCTTCGCTAGTCAAGTATTCTGAGCCCGAAATCTTCAAGCTGAAATAGGTCTTGCCTTGGATATTTTCTTGCAAAAATTCCAGGGCTTTGGCATGCAGGCTGCTCTTATCAATTGCCTGGTCCAGCTCTAAAGTCAGCTGTTTCCAGGTAATCGGCGCCGTTTGGACAAAAGTCAAGCTGGTCTGCCCGCTGGTCTCGTCGACTTCAGCCAGGTAGCAGCCCTTCTCCCCCAGTTCACCGACATCCCGGCCTTGGATGTTGCCGGGGTAAACAATTAGCGGCTTCTCACTCAAGATTTGCCGGGCATGGATGTGGCCGAGAGCAAAGTAGTCATAGCCCAGCTCCTTCATCTTGCTTAAGTCAAAGGGAGCATAGATATTGCCGCTGGCCGCCCTTTGGGCCGCGTGCATCAAGCCGATGGTATAGTCCTCTTTTTCCGGGAACTGCTCCAAGAGGTCGGCTTCAATATGGTTCTGGCTATAGGAAAAGCCGGTCACGTTATAGGTAAAGCCGGTCTTGGTCTTGAAAAATTCCCGGGAAACTTTTTCCTGGTCGCCCAAGAGGCAGAAGTAAGGGCTGTTTTCAATCAGCAAGTCCTGCCGGGTCATGTAGTCGTGGTTGCCGAAAATCATGACCACTTGGATCTGGGCGTCAGTCAGCCGCTTCACCTGCCGGGCTAAAAAAAGCTGGCTGGCCGGAGACGGCTTGTTTGAGTCAAAGCTATCGCCGGCGATTAAAACCAGGTCGACCTGCTCTTTTAAGGCCAGGTCCACGATCCTAGTCAAAGACTGGGCAGCTGACTGGCGGATTTCAGCATATTCCCTGTTTGGCAAAAAAGATAGTCCACGAAAGGGGCTATCTAAGTGCGCGTCAGCTAAATGAATGAATTTCATGATTAGGCTTTTCTCAAATCCTCGTATGCTTCAGACAAAGGCTGGCCAATATTCTTTTGTACATCATTGAGCAGGGTGTAAACTGCTTGTTCTGCCAGGAGCATGTTTTGCAGGGTGGTGTTTTGGCCGACCCGTTCGTTCAAGCTCTTGAAGTGGTCTTGCTGCTCCTCAGTCAGTTCCTTGCCAGTTTGCTGGACTTCCATGATTTCCATTTGGGCCGAGTCCAGTTCCTTGAACAAAGCCAGGCTGTCAGCATCTGCCTTAACAGCGTCCATGGCTTGCTTCAAAGCTAAAAATTGCTGGGTTTCCCGCAAGTCGTTAGCTAATTGGTTGGCAGTATCGTAAATGTTGACCATTTTTCTTTTCTCCTTTTTTATTCCATAAAAAATCCTGTTTGCTTACTTTCCAGTAATCTTATTGTACCATGACTTAATCGTTGATTCGGCATTCTTTACCCCATCGCTGATCGATTCTTTCAGCTTCTGGCTCCAGTTTGAAGAACTTGAAGAAGAGCTGCTTGTCCCATTGCTTTGGGCCATGGAATCAGCTGATTGGACGGTAAAGCTGGTCTGCTTGCTGTAAGGGAGGATCCGGGTCATTTCGTCCTTATACAGGGTGGTAATCCCGGTTTCTGAAATCCCCTGCATGTAGTTGTTCTTGTCAGTCTTGTCAAAGCCGACCCAGGTGGCCACGACCACGTCCGGGGTGTAGCCGACGATCCACTGGTCCTTGGTCCCGTAAGCAAAAGATACTTCAGTTGACCCGGTCTTGCCGGCTACTGAGTAGCCAGATGGCTTAGCGTTAACGGCTGTCCCGGAAGTGAAGACGCTGAGCAGCATCTGGGTCATTTCCTTGGCCGTGTCAGCAGAAATAATCTGATTGGTCCCGGTATTGTTGTTTTCCGCGATCACATTGCCGCTGGCGTCAGTAATCTTGGTGATCAAGTATGAGCCGTCCGGCAGCTTGCCGCTGTTAGCAAAAGCCGAGTAGGCCCGGGCCATCTGCAAAGGACTGACCCCGGTAGAAACCCCGCCCAGGGCCAGGGCCAGGTTCTGGTCGCTTTTTGAGACAGTAATGCCGAACTTCTTCAGGTAGCTGACCCCGGTAGAAACCCCGATCTTGTTTAGAAGCCAGACGGCCGGGACGTTTTTGGACTGGGCCAGGGCCTGGTACATCGGGATCGTGGTCGAGTACTGGTTGTCGACGTTGACCGGCTCATAGCCGTTCTTGCCAAACTTCTGCCGCTTGTTGGAGAGGTCAGAGTCATAGTGGTAGCCGTTCTCCAGAGCTGGCGCGTAGACAGCCAGGGGCTTGATAGCACTGCCGGGCTGGCGCTGCATTTGCGTGGCCCGATTATATCCTCTGAAGACGTGCTTGCCGTGTCCTCCGACCAGGGCCTTGACTGCCCCGGTCTTAGGATCCATGGCCACGCTGGCCCCTTGGGCCCGGGAAGTGCCCGCCGGGTTGACCGGGAAGTTGTACTTGTTCTTGAAGCTGTCCTGCATGGACTGCTGGTAGTTCTGGTCCAGGGTCGTGTAGATCTTCAGCCCCTTGCTCATGATCTCATTTTCACTGAGGCCGTACTTGCTGATGGCTTCAGAGATGACGGCGTCAAAGTAGTATGGGTACTTGTAGCCGCTGGTCGCCTTGTAGCTATCTACCAGGTTCATCCCCTCTTTTTTGGCCGCGTCAGCCGTCTTTTGGCTGATCGACTTAGTGTCAACCATCAGTTGCAGAATCAAGTTTCTTCTGGAAACCGAGTGCGAGAGGGAATCGATCGGGTTGTAGTAGGAAGGGTTCCGCAAAATGCCGGCCAAGGTTGCCCCTTCAGCCACTGTCAATTGGCTGGCGTCCTTGCCGAAGTACTTGCGGCTGGCGTCCTGGACCCCGTAGACCCCGTTGCCAAAGTAGGAATTGTTGAGGTACATGGCCATGATCTGCTTTTTAGAATAAACCTTGGTTACCTGGATGGCATAGAACATTTCCTCCACCTTCCGCGACAGGGTCTGCTGCTGGGTCAAAATGGAGTTCTTAACCAGCTGCTGGGTGATGGTCGACCCGCCCCCGGCGATATTGCCGCCGTGGATGACATAGCTGACTGCCGCCCGGAGGATGCCTTTAGGGCTGACCCCCATGTTGGTCCAGAAGGTCCGGTCTTCGGTCGCAACTACAGCTTTTTGGACATTGGGGGAAATCTTGCTCAAGCTGACATAGGTCCCCTTGCCGGAAGACACGGACCCGGCCTTTTTGCCATTTTGGTCATAGATGACCGTGGTCTTGGCCAGGGAAGCTTCTAGGTTGGACAGGTTGGCTGTTTTGACTTTAAAGGTATAATAAGAAGATACAGCTAAAAAAAGGCTCAAAACGATCAAAATCAGCCATCTTAGCAGTTGGAAGCGGTAGTTGATCCTTTTCAGCCAGCCCCACAAGCCCTTTTTCGGCTGGGAGTTGTTCATTTGTTTACGCGCTTTGCGCCTGTTTTCCATTAATATCTGCTCCTTCGTTAGAACATAGTCTAAACAGTTTGATTTTAACATAAAAGCTGGCCGCAGCTATCTTCCAAGGAGCAAGTTATTCATTTCTTAATCGCGCTAACAAGGTTTTTAGAAAGAAAATAAATCCAGCCATGATCTATCATTTCAGCTTAATCTATCCCGCAGACCGTCCCCCAGTTTCCGTCAGCGATCTGCTCAAGCAACTCTTGATCCCCCGTAAATGGCGGCACTATCTTCGTATTGAGCAGCAGGTTTTAATCAACGGTCAATACTGCAGCTTCAACCAACTGGTCAAGGGCAATGAAAAAATCGACCTCTACTTAGACCAGGTCGAATCCCTGCAAGGAGACTACCCGGCCAGCGGTAAAATGCCAAAAATTGTCTACGAAGACGAAAATGTTTTAGTAATCGACAAGCCCAAGGGACAAAAGACCCACCCCAACCAAGGAGAAAACGGAACAGCCCTTAACGACTGCGCCAGCTACTTAGGCTACAGCCCCTACATCGTCCACCGCCTGGACATGCTGACGGGCGGGCTCTTGCTGGTGGCCAAAAATCCAGCTGTCGTCCCCATTTTGAACCGGCAACTGACCAGCAAGACTTTGAAAAGAGACTACCTGGCCACGGTTGATTTAAACAAGGCAATACCTGATCAAGGCACGATTGATCTGCCAATTGGGCAGGATCCGGAAGACCAAAGAAAGAGGCAGGTCAGAGCTGACGGCTTAAGAGCGGTCAGCCACTTTCAAGTTTTGGAAAAAAATGAAGGCAAAAAAAGAGCCAAATTATTGGTAACTTTGGAAACTGGCCGGACCCACCAGATCCGGGTCCACTTGTCGGCCTTAGGCTGGCCGATCGTAGGCGATCCCCTCTACAACCCTAATTTTGCCGGCGAAGACTTAGCTTTAACCGGCTGGCAGTTGACCTTTGTCAAACCCTACAGCTTTGATCAGGTTACGGTTAGGTTGGACAAAAAATAAGAATAAAATTGAATAAGAGCAAAAGAAAAAGGCCCTGTAGCAGCAAATGCTGTTACAGGGCCTTTTCTCATGAAGAAAATTCTGAAGATTCAGATTATTCTTCGTTAAGTGAGCTTCTGTCGAATGAAGCGTCAGCTTCCTTGTCGTCGATTGATGGAGTACCCATCCAGCTGATCATTTCCTTCATTGAGTCAGTGATAGCTTCAGTACCTGGCAAGAGCAGCTTACGTGGGTCGTAACCCTTCTTGCTCTTGTCTTGGTCCTTGCCTTCTTCGATGTACTTGCGAGTAGCTTCTTGGAATGCAAGTTGGAATTCAGTGTTGATGTTGATCTTTGAGATACCCAAAGAAATTGCCTTTTCGATTTGGTCTTGAGGAATACCTGAACCACCGTGCAATACAAGTGGAGTTTCAGGAACAGCTTCAGCGATTTCCTTAAGACGGTCGAAGTTCAAGCCGCTCCAGCCTTCTGGGTAAACACCGTGGATGTTACCGATACCGCAGGCAAGCTTGTCAACGCCAGCAGCTACGAAGGCCTTAGCGTCTTCTACTGAAGCAAGTTCGCCGGCACCTTGGTTTTCACCGATTCTGCCGATTTCAGCTTCAACAGAAATGCCGCGTTCATGAGCCAGCTTGATGATTTCCTTGGTCTTGGCCAAGTTTTCTTCAGTTGGCAATGCGTGGCCGTCGAACATAACGCTTGAGTAGCCAAGCTTGATACATTCAACAGCTGAGTCGTAGTCACCGTGGTCCAAGTTCAAGATAACTGGAACTGAGATGTTCATTGAGTCCATTGAGTCTTCTACCAAGTCCTTAACGAGCTTGTAGCCACCCATGTACTTAGCAGCACCAGTTGAAACTTGAATCAACAATGGAGTTCTGGTTTCTTCAGCACCACGAAGAAGAGCGCGGGTCCATTCCAAGTTGTTAGTGTTGTAGGCACCAACAGCGTAGTGTTCCTTACGAGCCTTCTTAAAAATGTCATTACCGTTAACGAAATAAGCCATAAAAATACCTCCTAAGCTTCTTACGACTCTATTGTACCCAATAATGAATATTTGAGCAAACAAATTCTCTCTTGTAAGCGCTTTATACCAAAAATATTTATGTTCGCTTTCTCTATGCGGATTTCCTAACGCATTTTGAGGACAACCTTGCTGCCAACTGGCAGGCCCCCGTTCAATCTTTGCTCATAGATCCACTTGGCATCGCTGACTGATAGACGCACGCAGCCATGGCTGTCCGGCTTCTTGCCCAGGGTGGTCAGGTGGGCTCCGCCCTTGTAGCCGTAGTGGTAGTTGCCGGCCTTGACCCCGGAATTGAAGTTGTTGATCGGGACTGAGTGAAAAAGGTAGACCCCATGCTGGTGGTAAGAAACATAGTAGCGGGCCCCTACCCCATCATTATTGTAGAAGACCTCACCAGCTTCTTCCTGGATCCGGTAGTTGCCGACCGGGGTCCGGCTTTCGCCGTTCTTCTTGATCGCGCCCGGGGAAGCATACATGGTATAGATGACTTTCTTGTCGGACATAACATAGGCCCGGGCTCCGAGGATTGACACCCGGATCCAGACATTCTTGTACTTACGCAGGTCTGGGTACTTGCGCTTGGTTTCGCTGGAGTACAGGTAATAGCGATCAGTCATCGGACGCATGTCTTTAGGATCGGCATAGGGTCTGACTTTTTCTTTCTTGGCGACCCGCTCCTTCTTAGGAGGATGCTCCTGGACCTTGCTTTTGCCGCCGACTTCCGGCAGGGGCTCAAAGACTGGAATGATCATCAAGCACGCGATTATGGCAATCAGCAGCATTCCGATACGTTTATGGGCCTTGTTCATCAATTACACTCTTTTCCTAATCTTCTTTATAACTCTGCAACCGCCAGCAAAGCGGTTTCACAAAGAGCTAAGCTTATTATCTTACAAATCGCATGAAAAACCTAGTCAAACCACTTCAGTTTGCCCGAATTTTAAAGAAAAAGCAATCCAAAAAGGATTGCTCTTGAAAATCTTATTTGATTTGTAATAAATGACATCTGACTGTAAAACGGGTCGTGCCGTCATAAGTACAAGTAAACAGGCTGAGATCGTACTTACTGCGGACCATCTTGCTGATGGCTGTCGGCTGCAGGACTTCCATCTTCTGGACCTAGTAGACATAGCGCTGACCGGTTGCGGCTTCAAAGTAAATCTTGTCGCCGACTTTCAGCTGGTTCAAGCGGCCGAAATGGTTCACGAAATTGTGCCCGGCCACAGTCCAGTTCCGGTCCTTTGCCGTCCCTGTATAACTCGCCGGCGATACTTCCAGCTGGCTGAAGCGCCACTTGCTGGCTACCGGCAAAGACAAGCCGAGGCTTGGAAAAGACAGGTAGCCGCTATAGGCGGTTCCATTTACCTTGGCCGTTTTCTTTAAGCTAGGCTTGGCAACCTTGGTCCCGGTCGACGCTTTCAAGGAAGTGACGACCTTTTTGGCAGATGAGCCTGCTAGGTGGTCTTCAATCAGGTTGTGGCCGAGTAACAGTCCAGCCATCACGATCAAAATGACCCCCAGCAGCATCCTGATTCTGCCTTTTTTCCTCATCTCTCGCTGCTCTCCTGGGCAGCCCAGCCCCAAGTAAAGAAGGTTAAGCCAAGCAGTGCCAATAGCGGGATTGGCCAGTTGAGCTGCCCCGTCTGCGGCAGGCGCGGACTTTGCGGCAGGCTCTTGACTACGCGGTTAGTGGCAGATGGTGTCTTCTTGTTTTCCTTAATAGTTGGAACAGAAGGGAGTCGGGGATTGGACTTCACTTTTTTTACTGGTGCTTGGCGTCGACGGCGTCTTGTTGCTGCCTGGAGTTGTCGGCGTCGTCGGGTGCTTTGGCAAGGAAGTGATCTTCTTCCGCATCTTGGGCTGAGCAATGATGTTGCTCATGGATTTGCCATCAACGGTGTACGGTAAAACGACGCAGAAGGGATTCATCTTCTCATAGCCAGAGGCTGCCGTGTCCTGGGTGACCTGGTAAACGGCATCCCCTTCCACATTGGCGCTGGCTTCACCAGAATCAGAGATTTGCGCGCTGACCCCAGACAGCTTGCCCTGGTTGGCTGTCACGTACGAAGACAAAGTATTGGCAAAGTCGGCGGTCATGATTTGGTCCTGACTCAAAGAGGAGATGGAGTTAGTCACGGAGCTGAACTGGCTGGTATATTGGAACTTGCCGGCACTGTCTTTCTTAGCGACTTGGTAAACCACCAGGCTGCCGCTCTTAATTGCAACGCCGGTCTGCAGGTCGTGCATCTGAATGGTGATGTTGCTAGCATCGGCCGCGTCAACCCCGTCTGCTTTTTGAGAAACAGGTAAAAACAAGCATATGATTAATAAAATGATTACTTTTTAATTATTTTGGCGATTAAAGTCAATGATCATAGGCAATATTAGGTAATAAAAAAGGCTTTCTCTGAAAACAGAGAAAGTCTTTCTTAGATATTTCTTATCAACAACTCTTAATTATTTATCACTAAAGTTTAGGAACTACTTATACTTGATAACGACTTTCGTGCCAACTTTCAGCTTGCCTGAAGTTCGTTGACCGTACAGCCAGCGGGCATCGCTCAAGGTCAGCCGGATGCAGCCGTGAGAGTCAGGCTTGGTCCCTTGCACAGTCAAGTGGGCATTGCTGCCGACACCACCGTATCCATAGTGGTAGCCCTTGTAGTAGACGCCAGAGCCGTAGTTATTGATCGGCACGCTGTGGAACAAGTAGTCGCTGCCGTAGTAGGTTATGTAATAGCGGGCCCCTACGCCGTCTGAGGAGACAAAGGACGGGCCATAGGCGGCCTTGATAGAGAAGGTGCCACGCGGCGTGTCGCTTTGGTACTTGCCGTTAGTCATTTCAAAACGGCCGGCTGAAGAGTACATAGTGTAGACAACCTTCTTGCCGCTCATGATGTAAACCCGGTTACCCAGGATTGAAACCCGGATCCAGACATTCTTGTACTTGGCCAGGTTCGGGTAAGCCCGCTTCTCGCTTGACTTGAAGTAGTAGTCCCCGGTCTTGGCCCGCATGTCAGCCGGGTCATAGTAAGGGGCGTTGGCCGGCTTGTGGAGGACCCGCTTGTAGCGGACCTTGACCGTAACATTCTTGGTCTTGCTGGTCACTTTCTTAGCCTTAACCTTAGTCGTGCTGCGCTTGTAGCCGCTTATAGCAGGAACCTTATAACTCTTCCAGGTCCCTTTTGACCACTTGCCGTAGCTCTTCTTTGAGCTCTTGGAAGTCTTGGTCAATTTGCCATCAGTATAGGTTTTAGTTGTCGTGGTGGTGGTCGTTACCGTTCTGGACAGCTTAACCTTCTGGGTGATGGTCTTGTTCTTGCCCGGCCGGTCCAAGATGATCTTCCGGGTCTTGGTAGTGTACTGCTTCTTCTTGCTCTTCTTGACCGACTTCTTGGTCGTCACGACTGAAGACACTTTAACCATGACATCTACCGTGTCGGTCGACTTATCAGTGTAGGTTACTAAAACAGTCCCCTTGACCGTGCCGGCCTTGGCCGTGCTTGGTGCCTGTTTCCAGGTCACGCTGGCCACGTTCTTCAGATTGGAAAGGTTGCTGACGGCTGAGCTGGCCGTCAGTCTCTTGCCCACCTTGACCGTCAAGCCGGTCTTAGCTACAGGTCTGTTCTGGCTGGCATAACTGGTTACTTTCAGGTCAACTTCAACTTCGCTGGTCGTCCCGTCAGTATAAGTGATGACTACCGTTGCCTTTTGGCTGCCGGCAGCTGTCACGTCTGGCGTGGTCTTCCAGCTGTAACCCTGAACGCTCTTTAAATCAGCCTTGTTGCTGATGGCGTCAGAAGCATCCGGCAGAGTGCCCACAGATGTGGTCAGCTTCTGTCCTTTGGCTTCCTGCTGGTTTAAAGCAGTTGACGCATTCGACGTATCCGTTGTCGTGTTGGTTGACGTATTGGTCGTCGTGTCCGTGTCAGCCAAGACTGCTTGGCTGCCCAGGCCGCTGGTCAGCAGGGTCAAAGCGGCTACTGAAAGCAGGGTTATATACTTTGACTTCTTCATAATTCCCTCCGATATCTAACAGGTGCTCAGGCGTTTCATCAAGCGCGGCATATAAGCAGAAATTCGCGTTGGCCGCACCAGGTAGGAGGACTGGTAAAGGTCGTCTCCTGCCCTTGAGTGGCAGTAAACTGCTGCTAAAACGCTGGTCAGCTGCGGGCCAAACTGGCCAATAAAAGCGGCAATAATTCCAGCTAAAGTATCGCCCATTCCGCCCGTAGCCATCCCTGGGTTGCCGGCTGAATTGCGGTAGATTTCACCTGTAAAACCATATACTCGCGTTCGATGTGCCTTCAAGACTAGTATAACATTTTTCATTTTGCCCGAAAACAAACTCGAAAGAGCCGCTTGATTAGCCTGGTCTTCCTGGTCAGCAATCTTGATTCCGCTCAATCTCTGCCATTCCATCTGGTGGGGAGTCAAAATTACCAATCCGGCCTGGAGATTTTTCAGCAGGTCAGGTTTTTGGCTAAGCAAGTCCAAGGCACTGGCGTCAAAAACAATAGTCTGGTCAGAACCCGCGTGCTCGCAGACCGCTGCTAATATTTCCCAGGCCTTTTCATCCAGGCCCAGGCCAGGCCCGCACAAAATTACGTCAGACCGGGAAATCTGCCCGGCCAGATCTGAATTATAGTCAAGCACCGCGGCTTCCGGAAGGCGGGCGTGGAGGGAAGCAAAATTGACCAGGTCAGTCGCTACCGTCGTCAGACCTGCTCCCGAGCAAACCGCGGCTTCAGCGGCCATGCTAATGGCTCCACCGTACTGGCGATTTCCGCCAATTAGCAGGACCCGGCCGTAATTGCCCTTGTGGCTTTCCGCCGGCCGGGGGCGGACCACTTGCCGGGCTAAATCTTCATCAATACTTTTCATCTTACTTGCCGCCAAAAATGCTCCGCCATAAACGGACGAAGAAGTTGGCCTCCTGGTTGTCCTGAGTTGCCACAGCTGGCGCGGTTACCGTCTTGCCACTAAGGGATGGCAATTTACCGCTAGTTGCTGAGAACTTGTAGCTGGCTACCTTGCTCCCCTTCTTTACAGGTGCAGAAACGGCAGTCTTGGACAAAGAGGTCTGCAGTTTGCTGCCCTGCTTGGCCCAGATGGTCACTGTCTTGCCCAAAACAACCTTGCTGCTGGTTTCCTTGCCTTCTGGCACCTTGACCGTGTTAGCCCCGCTAATGCTGGACCCCTTCTTTAAGGTAACGGCGCTGTAGTTTTGGTAGACATAGTGCATCAGCTTGGCCGTCTGCACGAAGCGGGACGGGTCCTGGCTGTTTGCATGCTTGGCGCCCAAAACCACAGTGATAATCCGGTGGCCGTTTTTCTTCACAGTCCCGGCAAAGCAGGCCCCCGCCTTGTCAGTCGTCCCGGTCTTCAAACCGTCAACTGGCAGGTCAGAGTAGTAGCTGTTCAGCCCCTTCAGCATCCAGTTCCAGTTGGTCATCTGGCTTTGCGTTGAGCCGGATGAAAAAGTAGCGCTGGTAATTGAAGTCGTCTGCAAGACTTCCGGGAAGTCCTTTAAAAGCTTCTGGCAGACGATGGCCATGTCAGTGGCGGACATTTCGTTTTCAACGTCCTTGCCCACGCCCGGGTAGGCCGCTGAGCCAAGATTGCCATTGGCCAAGCCGCAGGCGTTATATATCTTGGCGTCCTTAATCCCCCAGCTGGTCAAAAGCTCGCGCATCTTTTTAACAAAAGTTACCTGGTCGCCGCTGACAGCTTGGGCCAGGGTCATGGCGGCCCCATTAGCGGATTCGATCAAAGTAGCCCGGTAGAGCTCCTTGATCGTATAGGCATGGCCGCTAGTTAAAGGCACGTTGGAATACTCAGTGTTCTGGCTGATCTTGGCAATCGCGGCCGTCGGCTTAGCCGTGCTGGTCCAGGACAGCTTACCTTGCTTAATGGCCTGCAGGGTCAGGTAGACCGTCACCAGCTTGGTCATGGAAGCAATCTGCCGCGGAGTCGTGGCATTCTTGGCATAAAGGATCTGCCCGCTGTCAGCATCAACGGCAATCGCGGCCTTGACGTCCAGGTTCAGGTCCTGCTGCTGGTAGTTGGTGGTTGCCGCCGCAACCGGTGCGGCCTGCCAAGTACTTATTCCGGTCAGTAATAGTCCACTGGCTGCCAGACTCAGCAGCGCTTTTTTTATCTTTTTTAACAAAATCGCTCCTCTTTTCAAAAAAATTACGAAAAATTTTGAATTAGCACTTCCATTTTACCAAATTTTTGCTATTATTAAATATGTGCTGAGGCACGAGATGCCCACTTGGCGGAATTGGCAGACGCGCAGCGTTCAGGTCGCTGTTCTGGCAACAGAGTGAAGGTTCGACTCCTTTAGTGGGCATGAATGAATAGCTGGGACGTCCAGTATGGGAGTTCTAAGAGCTGACCTAAGGGTCGGCTCTTTTTTTGCTTCTACTGCCTTTTTAGTCTAGCAAAGTAATAGAAAACTGCTCCTAAGAAAAAGTAAATTTTTTCTAAATATACAAAAAAGATCTCCTTTTTAGGGAGATCTTCTTTTAATGTTACTAGTTATGCCGGCAATTAGTGAGAAGCACCTGAAGTAGTGTCAGGAGCGTTTTCTGGAACTGAAGCACTTGAAGTTGCTTGAACGTTCAAAGCTTCTGCCTTGTCTTCTGAGTGGCCGGATGCACCTGAAGCCGCGTCAATTTCCAAACCAAACTTTTCAGCAAAGTATGAGAATGGGTGCAGAGCTTCTGCGTGGTAGTACTTCACGAATTCTGGGTCATCCAGAGTGTTAAGTTCAGTTGAGT
>NZ_CALVGT010000013.1 GCF_944327175.1 uncultured Lactobacillus sp. | reverse complement strand
TTGAAAACCATATCAAGGGAGCGTTTGTGATACTTACTTGCTAGGTATTGCTTGAAAAAGGTCGGTCTAGATATTAAAGCTGTTAAAGCAGACACTCGGCAAAATCATATCAAATGACACAATTTGATATGATTTGACCCAATATTCTCTAACATTGTCGTTCCAAATTGAGGTCTTGTACTGCAGCTGCAACTTTTTGGCGGAAGTCTTTGCTTCGCCAACCAAATTTCTAAAAAAATCAAGCTGTCTGTTAGGACAAAGTGATAGTAAAGTCAAAATCGTGGTCTAAAGAATCATCACTAAAGTCTTGGCCACTCGCGTCAAATTTTACGCGGACACTGTTGACGTTTGAAATCTTTTCGACTGGGACAGTTACTGTTCCTTGCTTTGTTACGTTCTTTGAGATATCGCCATCCCAACTTTCAGTGGAATCTGCTCCGTGCTGTTCACCATTGGAGTAGATATATGTTCCTTGAGTCGGGTAAACTGAAACATCAGCTTTGGTCTTAATTACGTAATGAATCTGCATGAAACCTTGAATAGTGAATTTGCCATCGTTGGCACTATCATAATTGTAAGCCTTGGCTGTCTTGTACAAAGTTATGCTGTCGACAGATACACTGCCGCCAGCCCAACTGTTATTCGTATAGTTCGGTTTAAAGGTCTTTTCTGAAGAAATTTCGTAATTTTTATAGCTGACAGTCAGAGTTTTCTTAGCATTGTTTTTCCCAGAAGACTTGTCGTCAGTAGTGCTCTTGGAAGAACTATTTGATGAACGGGCTACAGAGGCTTCGTCATTGGAGTCGTCGCTCGAAGAAGCGGCAGAGCCGAAGATGTAGCCAACAAAAAATACGAAAATGAAGGCGATGGTTACAGCCCACCATTGTTTGTAAAATGGCTTTTTATTGGACTTCATGGCAAGATCCCCCGGCTCTAAGACTCAGAACTATTCAGTTTGTTGTTAACGCTTAAGAAGCCGAATCCCGACAGTAGGGCGGCAAGAGCGCCGACAATACATGCTACGCCGATATCACCGAACATCATTAGCCCAATGGCAATACCAATAACCCCTAAAATGATTAACAGAATTCCAACTGCTTTCATCTTATCCTCTCCTTAACCAAGTGACTTAATTAATGCTGAAAGTTGAAAGTCTGCTTGCACACATTCCATTTTTGCCTAAAGCGGCTCAAGCAGAATTATCAGCTAAAAAATTCCCATCTTGCATGGGTCAGCATCCAATTTAAGTGTAGACTCTTAAAGAGAAGGATTGGTGGGCAGGCAGCCCACTAATGGCTAAAAGATGAAATCGCTACCGATAAGGCGGCTAAAGCCGTGGTCAAAACCGTGGCCACAAGCAGGTAGCTGATGATGATCCCGCAGGCCCGGGTAAATTTGGACTTGGATGAATGGAAAAGGCACATGCTCTTGATATTGCGGTAGTTGCAGGCAAACAGGACGATCATGAAAAGAATCATGAAAAAAGATAGCCTAAGCAGAAAAAGGTCGACTGCTGAGTCACCCTTGGCTTCCATATTAAAAGAACTAAACAGCATCAATAGGTAGCCGCAGCCCGCTGTAAGCATGCGGGCGGGCTGATGGCTGCGAAAACCTGGCAGGCGCCAGCTGGACCGGCCTAAGCCAGTGATTGCATCCTTGAATTCCTGAGCGCTTTGGTAGCGTTTCTGGCTGTTGATATGGGTGGCTTTTTCAATGATTTCCCGTTCTGGTCCTTGATAAAGGCGGACGCTGGGCAGGCAGCCGGTGTAAAGGACGTTCATCAAGACCCCGACCGCGTAGAAGTCGCTGGCTGGCCCGCTCTGGCTGAAGCCAAACTGCTCTGGAGCCGCGTAGCCTAGTGACCCCAGGATATGGGTGTCGCGGTCGGCCTCTTCTTGCGTATTCCGGGCAATATCAAAGTCAGCCAGGATCAGCTTTTGGCCATCGTAAAAAATATTCTCCGGCTTGATGTCCCGGTGAATAATTGGCGGCGTCTGCTGGTGCAGAACCGTGAGGACGTCCAGCAGCTGGCAGATCAGGTCGTGGATCTGGGCAGAAGTGAGCTTATGGGTCTCTAAGTACTGGTCGAGACGGGGAGAGTCGATGTATTCTTCAACGACGGTCAGGCGGTCGCTTTTTTCCAGGCAGACAATCTTGGGAATTGCAGTGTCCAGCTGGGCCAGCTGTTCATATAAAGGGGCGTATTCTAAAGGAAGGACCCGCTCGATGTAAGGCGTCGGGACCAGCTTCTCAACTTTGAAAATTGCCTTGTCGTCCGTTATCTTAATGGGGACAGGATTAACGTAATCGCTTATTTTTCCTTGCTTCATCTTATATAAAATCTTTCTGCCATAATGGTAACAATGGGGGTAAAAATGGAAACTGAGAAATTGCTCGCTGCTTTGAAAGCAGATCGTATTTCTAATGTACTAGATCAAGTGGCTGATTACAATTTTGCCGGCTACTTGAACAAGCTGATCGAAAACAAGGGGGTCAAGAAGAGTGACCTGTTTAATGAGGCCGCGATTGAGCGCAGCTATGGCTATCAGATCTTGAAAGGGCGGCGCCTGCCGGCAAGGAACAAGGTTCTGGCCCTGGCCATTAGCTTGAAGCTATCATTGAAAGAGACTAACCGTCTCTTGTCTTTGAGCGACAACGGGGCGCTTTATGCCAATGTGAAGCGGGATGCAGTTCTGATCTATTGCCTGGTCCGGGGGATGTCAGTGATCGATACTGACCAGCAGCTGGTCCAATATGGCTACCAGAGCTTGAACGAGGAGGAGTAAGGGGGTAAGATGTGGCAAACAGATTCAGTCATGCTGAATCAAGCCTTGTTGCTTATAATAATAAGCACCGTAAGAATAGAATTTATCTGGACTTCAATTTTTCCTGTCAATATTCTTTGCACATTTTGAAGTAAAAGATGGAGGAAAGAAATGAACTACTTGTTTTTAGTAAATTTGTTGATTGGCGGCGGGATGCTGCTGAGCGGCTTTAAGCAGCTGCCGGTGACTTTTAGCTGGCAGAAATTAGCGGTAATTTTTCTGGCAAGCGGGAGTCTGCTCCTAGTTGAAGGGATACTGGTCAGAAATGAATTTGAAACGGCGCTGGTACTTTTCGTGATCGCGGTTCTCTATTTGCTGCTGGGCCTTGCTGGCCTGGTCATGATGTTTGTCAAAAAGGACCGGCAAGCTTTCACCAGCGAAGATTGGCGCGATTTCGCGGATGTCTTGATCATCAGTGCCTTGCTCGCCTTCTACTTTTTGCGGGATGCTGCTTTTAACTTGTCCAGCCTGCTGTTGCCAGAGGCAATGTTTCTCGCTGGCCTGGTCTTGGTCTCTTGGGCAGTTAAAAACGAGAAAAACGCCTGATACGCAAAAAATCTCTGAGCTAAAACTCAGAGATTTTTGTTTGCTTACTTGCTTGGGTGGCTTGGTACTGAAACCTTGCCGGCCAGAATCTGGCTGCGGGCAGTTTGGGCCTGCTTCCAAACTGAGTCAGCCACGTAGCCCCGGGTCAAGTAGACCCCGTTGTGCTTCAAGCCGTAAACCAGCTGCTTGCCGCCTGGGAACTTGCCCTTGGCTGCCTTGGTAGCGATGTCCTTAACGGCCACGTTGACCCCGGTCATCACGCTAGTCAAGCAGAGGTTGGACTTTTTGCCGTCCTTGGACTTGTACTTGCCCAGGCTGGACTGGTCAGAGTCAACCCCGATGACCCAGACCTTCTTGCTGGAGTTAGCAGTCAGTTCTTGGTTGACTGACTTGGCTTCACTGAACAAGCCTTGGCCGGCTGAACCGGAAGCGTGGAAGATCACGTCCGCCTTCTTGGCAAACATGGCCTTGGCAATTGACTTTTCCTTGTCAGCGGCCGTAAATGAGCCGACGTATTGGTTCAAAACCGTGATCTTCTTGCCCATCTTCTTGGCCGTGTCCTGCACGCCCTTGGTGAAACCTGCATCAAATAAGTCGACGATGTCCCCGTGAACCCCGCCAATGAAGCCAACCACGTTGGTCTTGGTGGTCCGGGCCGCAATTACCCCGGCCATGTAAGAAGCATCTTGAGACTTAAAGTTGGCGGAAGTCACGTTCTTTTGCCCCTTGATCACGTCGTCGATAATGACGAAGTTCTTGTCAGTGTGCTTCTTGGCTGCTGAAGCAATCGCGCCCTTAAGTGAGTAGCCAACGCCAAAAATCGTCTTGTAGCCAGCTGCTACCGCCTGGTTGATGTTTGGCGTGAAGTCAGAAGCTGAACTGGAAGCAAAGTATTGGTAACCGTTGGTCCCCCGCTCTAAGCCTTGGGACTTGCCGTAAGCCACCATCCCTTCCCAGCCGGACTGGTTGAAGGAGTGGTCGTCAACCCCGGCAATGTCAGTGATCAAGGCCACGCTGGCTGAGCTCTTCTTGTTGGAGCCGCCGCCGTTTTGCTTGGCCCCTGAGCAGGCTGTCAAAGCAATCCCCGCTGCCAACACAGTTCCAGTAGCCAAAACTTGCTTGAATTTGATTTTCTTCACGATAAAATCCCCCTTAAAATTAACACGATTACGATCTTATCAATATTTGGTAGTCGTGTCAAAAGGACGCCCACAAGATAAAGTGTTGATTTGACGGGATTCCTATTTTTGCCAAAATGCCCTCAAGATATATGGCTCTAAGCGGGAGGGACATACTAGAGAAAATAAAAAATTACCCGGATTTTTCCAGGTAATTTTTAAAAAGTTAAAAGACATTTAGCAGTTTGCAAATTGCCAAGGCGATGTAGCCGGCCACGATCAAGGCTATCACGGTGAAGTGGCGGAGACGATTCATGACGAACATGCCGGCGAATTCCCGCAAAACCGCGTTGGGCAGGTAGTAAGGGCGGGTGTAAGAGCCGATCCCGTTAGCGTCCAGCCCCGCCTTTTTAGCAAAGATGGCTGACCGGAAGACATGGTAGTTGCTGGTAAAGAAGCAGGCCTTGAAGTTGTCATTGCCATAATCGTTGTAAGCCACGATCTGGGAAAATTCCATGTTCTGCTCGGTATTTCTGGACTGGTCTTCCAGCAGGATCAGTTCCTTCGGGACTCCCCGCTTGATAGCGTAAGCGGCCATGGCTGCCGCTTCAGAGATTTTTTCATTTGGCCCCTGGCCCCCGGACATGATGAACTTGGGCAAGGGCTGGCCCTTTTCCTGCTGGTGGTAGGCAAACTGGATGGCCCGGTTGATTCTGGCCGCCTGGATGTTGGAAATCTGGTCTCCATGGATCAGGCCTGCTCCCAAAACGATCAGGTAGTTCTGCTGGTAGCGGCGGGGGACGATCTGGTAGAGCAGAAGGTTGACCAGGAAGTTGTACATGACGGCTGCCAGGTAGACCGCGACCGTCGGGAAAATGTCCAGGATGAGGCGCAGGCCCGTCGGCGTGCTGCGGGTGAAGTGGCCGATGAAAATGAAGACCCAGAGGCCCAGCATGGCCACTGCCAGGATCAAGGTCAGCAGGTTGGGCAGGGTATGGCTCTCATGCTTTAAGACCACGTAGGAGTTCCATAAAAGCAGGATCCAGGAGAAGGAGACGATAATGGCCACGGTCATCGCCAGGATTGCCAGGACCCAGAGGTAGACCCGGCGGAAGCTGGGCAGCTTGGTGGCGTAGACCAGGAAGGTGAACCAGGCGCCCAAAGAAGCGATGAAAAAGGTGAAAAAGACCCCGTTAATCAAGCGGCGCGGGTCGCTTAGCCAGGAGAAAATAAAGGTTACCGCGGCGATTGCCACCAAAATGGTGAAGTAGCTGAAAGCCCGGTTCTGGCTGAATAGAAAGAGCAGTGTGTTTAATCTTGATGGCATTTTTAGGTCCTCATCCATATCGTTTAGAAAATTGGTCAAACTTTATTATAATAGAGGATAAGAATTTTTTTGAGACAACAAGGTGACAAACGTGAAAAAAATTGGGCATTATCTCTTTTACCTGATCGAAATCGCAATCGTGTTCGCTCTGTACACGACCCTGCAGGAGTTTTACTTCTACCCGGACATCTTTGGCTTCGGGTCGGCTGAGGCCTTCATCCTAGCCCTCTCGACCGTCTTGGTCTTCTGGTTCAGCTTCTGGCTCTATAAGGGGCAGCTGGATGATGACAATGACTGGGGCTTCAGCCAGGACTTCCACTGGGATTGGCGGAAGCTGGCTACCTCAGTCGGGGGCTTCTTCTTGATGCAGCTGCTCTACATCCTCTTGATGAACCTGATCGGCGGCGGGGTCTCAGTCAACCAGCAGAACCTGGACGACCTCCAGCAAACGGCGGGTCCGACCTATAACATTATGGTGGTCCTGGTTGCCCCGGTCATGGAGGAAATCATCTTCAGAGGGATGTTCTTCAACCTCCTCTTCAACCATGCCGGCAAGGTCGCCAAGTGGGCGGGGATCCTGGTTTCCGGTTTCTTCTTTGCCTTTGCCCACAATCCCTTCTGGTCACCATATCTCCTGGTTTACTGGATGATGGGGTCAGTCCTGGCCTGGGTCTACATGACCACCAAGGACCTGCGCTACTCCATGGCCACCCACATCATGTGGAACATGCTCAGCCTGTTTGGTTAGGCTAAAAGGAAAAAACAAGAAAACAAGAATACAACAAAAAGAGAAAAAGAGAAATCTGTTTGGATATACGAAAAGCAGCGAAGCTTAGCTTCGCTGCTTTTTATTTTTGCGCTTCGTCTTTTCTGATGTAGTGGTTGAGCATGATTGGTGAGAGAACCGTTGTCAAGATGATAACCAGAATCAAGCTGGAGTAAATGTCCTTTGGGAAAAGGTGGTGGGCAATCCCAATCTGGGCCACGATCAAGGCCACTTCTCCCCGGGAAACCATCCCGGCCCCGACGATGCTGCCTTCCAGGGGCTTAAGGCCGAAGGCTTCTGAAGAGTATTTGCCGGCCCAGTACTTGGACAGAACGCCCAGGATGGTCATAACCACGATGAAGAGGAAGTCCTGGCCAATGGAGGCAAAAGTCATCGACAGACCAATGTTGACGAAGAAGGTTGGAATGAAGACTGAGTAACCGATCGCGGAGACCGAGGAATTGACTTCAGCTTCCTGCTTGGTCTGCCGGATGGCCAGGCCGCCGAAGAAGGCCCCGACCACGGCACTCAAGCCGACTAATTCAGCGATGTAAGCCATGCCCAAAGACAGGATCAAAGAAGCGATGACCACGGAGTAGCTGACATTGATTTTTTCCGCCAGCTGCATGAACTTCGGCGCGATGAACTTGTAAACCAGCCAGACGAAGACGAAGTAGAGGGCTTCAAAGAGCAGGTTCAAGAAAAAGTTGTTGGTCAAGCCCGACTTGCCGCCTTCATGGCTGAAGGTGGTGAAGAGGCTGAGGACGATCACCGCCAAAATATCGTCGACCACCGCTGCCCCCAAAATCGCTGTTCCGGCCTTGGTCTGGAGTTTCCCGGTTGCCCGCAGGACTTCCACGGAAATGGAGACGCTGGTAGCCGCGAAAACGATCCCGATGAAGAGGGCTTCCAGGAACTGCATCTTGAAGAGCAAGGAGGCCCCGCCGACAAAGAGGATAGGTAGAATAACGCCGACCGTGGCTACTGTGAAGCTGATCTTAAAGTACTTCTTCAGTAGGTCCAGGTCGCTCTCCATCCCAGCTAAAAACATCAACATGATAACCCCGATGTCGGAGAAGAGGGTCATCGTTTCGTTAGGGTGAATCCAGCCCAAAAGAGCCGGTCCCAGCAGGATCCCCGATAAGAGCTGCCCAATGACTGGGGGCCAGTTGAAGCGGGCAAAGACTTGCCCCAGCAGGGTCGTCATTAGCAAGACCAGTATCAGTTGTCCAATAAATTCCATATTGACCTCCGTTTCAAAGAAGGGCTGGAAAGCAAAAAACTCCCAAGAAAAAGCTTCTTGACCCAAAGAAGCAAATTCTTGAAAGTTTTGAAACTCCAACCTCTGAAAAATGTTATGTTAGCTAATAATACTTTAGCAAGAAATTGGAGAAAAGACAAATGTTATAAACCGGTCTGTTTTGGATTCTTCGGTTCGGTCTTAGCCAAAAGGGCCAGGCAGATGGTGATCATGTCGACCACTTCCTGCAAAACAGCGCCCCAGAAGGCCGGAATAAGACCAGTGAAGGCCACCAGTTCCAAAAGGATAACGACCACGATGGCAGTGATAACGTCGATTTCAGCCACCTTCATGGTGTGCTTGGCAATCGCCACGGCATCGTTGATCTTGCTCAAGTCGTTGACCATGATGACCGCGTCGGCACTTTCGCTGGCCGCAGTAGCACCCTTGGCCCCCATGGCAATGCCGACGTCAGCAGCCGTCAAGCTTGGCGCGTCGTTGATCCCGTCCCCGGTCATGACGACTGGGCGGTTTTCAGGAGCTACGTTCTTGATGGCTTCGATCTTCTGGGCTGGCAAAAGGCTGGCCCGGACGTCATCGACGCCGGCCACGTCAGCAATCGCCTGGGCAACGTCCTTGTTGTCCCCGGTCAGCATCATAATGTGCTTTGCGCCTTGCTTGCGCAGACGGGCCAAAGTTTGCGGAGTTTCTGGCCGCAGCTCGTCCTTGAAGGTGATGCAGCCGGCGTACTTGCCGTCAATTGAAACGTAGACAGCAGTAGTCTTGGCCTTGGCTACCTTGGCATCTGGTGCCACGTAAGAAAGCTTGCCGACCATAACGCTCTTGCCGTCAACAGTCCCGCTGACCCCGTTACCGGTTGATTCCTGCAGCTTGCTTACGGCTTGGATCATGGACTTGTCCGTCCCTTGAACCAGGGAGCTAGCGATAATGTGGCTGGATTGCTGTTCCAGGCTGGCCGCGTAGCTTTGGATGGTTTCCTTGCTAAAGCCGTTTTCCGGCAGAACGTCTTGGATGACCAGATGGTTCTGGGTCAAGGTACCAGTCTTGTCGAAGGCAAAAGTCTTGGCCTTGGCTAATTGTTCCAAGGTTGGACCGGACTTGACGATGATGTGGTGCTTGGACATGGAGCTCATCCCCGCTACCAAGGCAACTGGCGCGGCGATCAAAAGCGGACATGGGGATGCAACGACCATGACTTCCGCGAAGCGGGTGAAGTCCCCGGTCGTTACCCAGGCAGCAATACCGATGATTAAGGAAATAATGGTAAATGGCACGGCATAGCGGTCCGCCATCTTGACGAACTTGGCCGGCTGGGCAGCTGAAGACTTAACCAGTTCAACGATGGACTGGTATTCAGAGTCCTTGGCCAGCTTCTTGACTTCCATCGTCACAGCAGTTTCCCCGTTAAGGGAACCAGACATCAATTCGTCGCCGACTGTCTTGTCAACCGGAACTGATTCCCCGGTCAAAGATGACTGGTCAAAGGCAGAGCTGCCTTCAATGATGGTCCCGTTGACTGGCACTTGCTGGCCCGGCTTGATCAAAACCTGGTCACCGATCTGCAGGTCGTCAACCTTGACTTCAACCACCTTGCCGTCAACCAGCTTGCCGGCTACCCGCGGGTTCTTGTCCAAAAGGGCCCGCAGTTCCCGGTTGGCCTGGCCGGTCGCGTAGTCTTCCAGGCTTTCGCCACCAGTAGACATGACCAGGATCATCCATTCAGCCCAGTAGTCCCGGGTAATCATCATGGAGATGACCGCGATCAGGGCCAGGACGTCGATGCCCCAGTGCCCTTCTTTCAAGTCCCCAAACATTTCCTTGGCTAAGGAAATGCTGATGTAGACACCAGCAATGTCGAACAAGACCTCCGCGATTCCCGGAATGTGCAGGACATTGTCAGTGATCAGCCCAATCGCCCCGAGAACCAGGACGACAATGAATTTCCATTGGCGTTTCATGATTATTCCTCCTAATAGTAAAAGCAAGGAGTGTGGACACACACTTTTTTATCTAAAAAGGCGATATGTCTAATTAGATATATTATCTTTTTAGATATATTTTAGCACAAATTGGATTTCTTACACTGAAAATGCTTATGATTGTATTGTTAATTCTCGGCTTCTAATTTGAGGACCTGCTTTTTGTCAACCGTGACATAGTGGTCGTCAAAAGTATGGGCCAGGTAGTTGAAGGCCTTGAACCATTCCCGCCGGGTGATCATTCCTTGAAAGACCCCCTGGTCGTCGACAACGGGGAGGAAGTTGTTGTCAACGAGCAGGTGGAGCTGGGTCTCGATGTCTTTTTCCGTAAAGTTGATGGAAACGAAGTCGGTCTCCATGACATCCTTGACCTTGTACTTGCTTAAAGGATTAACGGAAATGCCATCCAGGTCCAGCATCTTGTCGGTGATCATGGCCAGGCTTAAGAGGCCGGTGATCTGGCCCTTATTGTTCAAGACGGGAATCTTGGCGTACTTGACCTTAGTTAAGATCAAGAAGGCATGGTAAAGGGGATTGTCTTCTTCAACGATGGCAATCTTGCTGGCCGGGATCAAAAAGGAGCCGGACTTTTCCGCGAGAACGCGTTGAATAGCTGCTGAAATCATCAACCTAATTCCTTATATTTTTTCTATGCTAGTTTTTGTTTTGACATAATTTAAGTATAAAACTATTTGGGAAAAAGAAAAAGGCCTGCTCGCGCAGGCCTAATTGGTTTTCATCTACTTTGGAGGAGTAAGAATGAATGAAATAAAAAAGTGGGAGTATTTGTAACGAGTTCTACCAGCTCGTTACATTGTTTATCATACAGGGTAATTCTCAATAAAGGGTTTGGAATTCCTTAACAAAGAGTAAAGAATTGCTTGCGGATCTATAAAGACCGAAAACCTTAGGCAACAAAAAAAGCTCACGCAACGCACGTGAGCCGAAAGGGATAGATATGAATCGACTATGGAGTCAGTCGATATTTTTCATTTACTTTGGAGGAGTATGAATGAAAAACAAAAAGTTGAGTGTAGTAACAAACTCTCGCTTGCTACAGTCATTATATTATACTGTAAATGTGAACAAAGTATGACATTTAGCGAAAAAGCTCAAAAAAGCTCAAAAAAGCTCAAAAAATTGCTTCGTCCCTGGCTAGGCTTGTTAAGATAGAAGGGAATTTTCTTTTTTGGTGGAAAAAATTGCAGAAAAAAGGCTGAAAGGAGGACCAATGGGCAAAAAAGACAGAAAAAGCAGAAAAAAACTAGTCAGCCGGAAGAAGCACCACTTTTACCGGAAGCTGCGCCTGCTGATTTTTAACCTGATCCTGCTGGCGGGTCTGGCAGCTTGGGGCTACTACTGGGCCTATCCGGCTTACAGGCAGTGGCAGATGAAGCAGGCCATGCTGGCGGCCCGGCCCAAGCTGACCAAGGCAAAAGACGGAACCAGCACCAGCCCGGTCTGGCACAATTTGACGGCCTACCGGAAGGCGATCCGGGACAACTACAGCTTCGTCTACCAGGCCGCCTACCAGGCCCCGAAAAGGACGACGGTGGGCCAGGACGTGGTCATCCCGGGCCTCATCTCAACGCGGAGTTATGACTACCAGGCGAAAAAGATTACTTCAGCCAGCGCCATGACCCCCCAGGGGATCGCTGTGGTCTACAATTACCTTTTGATTACGGCCTATGACGGTCAGCACCGGCATGCCTCGGTCATTTATGTTTTGGACAAAAAGACGGGGAAATTTTTGAAAACGGTCCGCTTGCCCGGCCGCCAGCACCTGGGCGGGATTGCCTACGACCCTAAGGGGATGCAGATCTGGCTGACCGGGTCAAAGGATGGGCAGTCAGCCTTGATGTCCTTCTCCTTGGCCAAATTGATCGAATACGTGGCCAGCGCCAAGACCAGCGACCAGCTAGTTTATGACCATGAGATTCCGATCAACTCGATCGCCAAGGCCTCAGCCTTGACTTATTACGATGACCAGCTCTTTGTGGGCTACTTCAATGAAAATGGTTACGGCAAGGTTGCCAGCTACAAGCTTGCCCGGTCTGGCCAGTATAAAAATACTATTACCACCAGCGAGATTTCCAGCATCAACGAGTCTGTTTCCTGGTCTGACCCGGACGGGACGACCAGCATGAACAAGCAGATCCAGGGCCTGGCCATCTACGGGGACAAGATCTTTCTCAGCCAGTCATATGGGAGCAAGGATTCCAAGCTCTACATTTTCCCGATCACGGCCGTGAACAACCTTGACGAGTCAAATGCCGAGCAAGTGGTCAGGATGCCACCGTACTTAGAGCAGATCACGGTTTACAAGGGCCAGCTGCTCTGCCTCTTTGAATCGGCCTCCAGCCAGTATGCCCGCCAGGACATCACGGTTATGGACCGGACCCTGTCGGTCAATATCAACGCCCTGCTGGACAATAATTAACAGATAGCAACTATAAGGAAACGATAAAAAATGGATAGTCAACTTGCTAAGAAAATCATCATCGACGTGCAGATTTCCGGCTGGTCCTGCTTGATCCCGGCCAGCGGCCTGCTCTACCTCTACCAGGTCACCCATTACGCCAGCTTCTTGTGGGGCCTGGCCCTGGTCGTTTTGTACGCGGCCTACGTGCTGGCGACCGCCAAGCTGGACAGATGGCATTCACCAAGCTACGTTTTGCGGATGAGCTTGATCGCCATGTTCTTTGTCGGCTTTCTGCCTTCAATCCCGCTTTTGTTCTGCTACAGCCAGGAGCGCAAGGCCGGATTGAAGTAGCTTTTACAAAAGTGACAAAAAAATGTATAATAAAAGTAATTTTTGCGCTTTTTTAATATTTTAAGAAAGAGTAAAAAAATGAGAAGCTGTGAACGAAATATGAATTATGTGTTACAGTTGACTGTAATCAAAAAGTAAGTTGTGTTGTTTCATTCTGTTGGGATAGCAGACTCTGGTGAAAAGAAGAGGAGATGAGCTTGATGGAAAACAAGACACCAGCCAGCCGGGGGAAGGTTATCCGGTCCTTTATCCTGCGAACCTTGCTTTACAGCTTGATTTTATTAGGCTTGGTTTATTTGTATGAATATTGTGGCCTGGGTTCAACCAGCTTTATTTACAACGAATTTTAGGAGAGTTGAGTGGAAATGAGAAATATTGTCAAGACGATCGATGAGATCGCGCAAAGAGAACCAGACCTGGTAGTTTACGACTACCTGGGTCAAAAGAACACCTACGCTGACCTGCTCAAGCGGGCCAACAGCTGGGCTGCCTTGTTAAAGGAAAAGGCGCCGGCCAAGGTACCCGTTATGATTTGGGGCGGGCAGACTTTTGACATGCTGGCTTGCTTCTTGGGTTGTGTAAAGAGCGGGCACTGCTACGTGCCAATCGCCGACTATTCTAACGCTGAAAGAATCGACCTGGTCAGAGAAGTTTCTGCTTCCCCGGTCTTGATTGCTATCAGCGAATTGCCGGAAGTCGACTTGGGCGACTTGACCCTGCTTACGCCGGACGATGTTCCGGAAGAGGGGGCAGCAGACGAAGCAGACTACGTTAAGGGCGATGAAAACTTCTACATCATTTGTACTTCCGGGACGACCGGGAAGCCTAAGGGGGTCCAGATCAGCCATGACAACCTGGTCAGCTTCGTTGACTGGGAACTGAAGGATTTTGACCTGCCAGACCACCCGCGATTTTTGGCCCAGGCCCCTTACTCATTTGACCTGTCAGTCATGAGCATCTACCCGGCCCTGTTGAGCGGCGGAGAACTGGTTGTTTTGCCCCACGAAGTGACGGAAAACTTTGCCCAGCTCTTCAAGGCTCTGCCGGAAACCGACGTAAACGTCTGGGTGTCAACTCCGTCCTTTGCCCAAATGTGCTTTCTGGACCGGACTTTTGATTCCGCCCACCACGCCGGCCTCAGTCACTTCCTCTTCTGCGGGGAAGAACTGCCCCGCAAGGAAGTTGAAATGCTCAAGAAGCGCTTCCCGGACAGCCGGATTTTCAACACCTACGGTCCAACTGAAGCCACCGTGGCGGTTACCCAAGTGGAGATCACCCCGGAAATTCTGGAAAAATATGACCGCTTGCCAATCGGTTATGTCAAGGAAGACACGGAAATCACCATTGACCTCAGCCAGGGTGACGACGGCAAGAGCGGGGAAATGATCATCGCCGGCCCGTCAGTTTCCAAGGCCTACATCAACAACCCGGAAAAGACTGAAGAAGCCTTTTACCAGGAAGACGGCGTCCAGCACTACCGGACCGGGGACGTGGGCTACTTTGACGGGGACCTGCTCTTCTACAAGGGCCGGATCGGTTTCCAGATCAAGTTCAACGGCTACCGGATCGAATTGGAAGAAATCAACTTCTACATGAACCAGAATCCGCTGGTCCGCCACGCGGTTGCTGCCCCGATCTACAAGCCTGACCACACGATCAAGCAATTGGTGGCCGTGGTTGAGTTAAACGACGGGGTCAGCCGCGAGTTCGATGAAGGGGCCATTACCAAGCAGATCAGAGACGGCTTGACTAAGGACGTGATGCCGTACATGATCCCGCAGCGCTACCTTTACCAAGACGCCCTGCCGATCTCCCAGAACGGGAAGGTCGACATCAAGGCGGTCATCAAGGAGGTTAACCAGGCGTGATAAATCTGCAACCATATGAAAACCCGCAGTACTTTGTCTACCTGTTGATCGCGCTTTTGCCTTTGATCATCGGCCTTTACTTCGGCAAGCGCTACAAGTGGTACGAAGCCCTGGTCTCCCTGGCTTTCATCTTCCTCATCTTTGACGCGGACAAGTGGCAGCAGGGGGTAACCTTGATCTGCTACATCGTCTACCAGTTCCTGGTGACTTTTTCCTACCAGCATTACCGGAAGAAGACGGGGAAGGCCAACAAGACCTGGGTCTTCTGCCTGGCCGTGATCCTGGCTATTTTGCCCTTGGCCGTGGTCAAAATCTGGCCGATCGTGCCTCACAAGCAAGGGATTGACTTCGGCTTCCTGGGGATTTCCTATCTGACCTTTAAGACGGTCCAGGTGGTCATGGAGCTGCGCGACGGGACGATCAAGCAGGTGGATCCGGTAATGTATGCCCGCTTCCTCTTGTTCTTCCCGACCATTTCCAGCGGCCCGATCGACCGCTACCGCCGCTTCGTCAAGGACTATGACAAGGCGCCGAGCCGGGAAGACTACATCAAGGACCTCTCTTACGCGGTCAGATACCTCTTCCAGGGCTTCTTGTACAAGTTCCTCCTGGGCTGGTTCTTCGGGACCTACTGCCTGCCATACCTTGAGCAGCAGGCCATCCTGGCCGGGCGGATGCATCCTTTGCATCTGTCCTGGTGGCTCTTAGGGGTTATGTACTGTTACTCAATGTACCTGTTCTTTGACTTCGCGGGCTACTCCCTCTTCGCCGTGTCGATTTCCTACTTTATGGGCATCCACACGCCGATGAACTTCAACAAGCCTTTCGCGGCCCACAACATCAAGGAATTCTGGAACCGCTGGCACATGACTCTGTCCTTCTGGTTCAGAGACTTCATCTTCATGCGCTTCACCTTTTTCGCGATGAAGAAGCGCTTGATCAAGAACCGGAACCGGCTTTCGCAAGCGGCCTACCTGGTCAACTTCATGGTGATGGCGGTCTGGCACGGTTTGACCTGGTACTATATCGTCTACGGTCTCTACCACGCCCTGGCCATCATCATCAACGACATCTGGCTCCGCTTCAAGAAGAAGCACAAGCTGGTCAAGCACAACAAGTTCACCGAAGCGGTGGCAATTTTTGTGACCTTCAACGTGGTCTGCCTCAGCTTCCTGATCTTCTCAGGCTTCCTGAACAACCTGTGGTTCAACGTGCCGCTGGGCAAGTAATTTTTTAAAAAAGCAACAGAAAACAAGACAGAAAAAGATCTAGATAAATAGATTTAACAAGAAAGAGGAAAATCATGGATATTCAAAAGCAAATCGTTGACATTTTAGCTGAAGCAACTGGTGAAGACTTCTCAGACAACATGGACCAAGAACTCTACGAGAGCGGGATCATGGACTCCATGTCCACTGTGCAGATGCTCTTGACCCTGCAGGAAACCTTCGACATCACCGTTCCGGTTTCTGAATTCAACCGCGATGACTGGAACACCCCGAACAAGCTGGTTGAACAGGTGAAGAAACTGCAAGATGAAGAATAAGACAAAACTTTGGCTGATCTTTGGGCCAGTCATCTGCGCGGTGCTCTTGCTGATCGGGATCTTCTCCCTGCCTTGGGAGCGGACCTTTTCAAAGGGCAGCCTCTTCCAGGCAGCCGCTTCGCAGACTACGACGGTCTTCAAGGGCAAGGCCATGCGGCAGAAGGCCTATAAGCAGGGCTACGTGCCTTTCTATGGGTCAAGTGAATTGTCGCGTTTTGACAACATGCACCCGACTGTCCTGGCCACCAAGTACAAGCGCTCCTACATGCCTTTCCTGCTTGGGGGCGCGGGCAGCCAGTCTCTGGCCCAGTACCTGGGGATGCAGGAGGCGCCGAGCAAGAAGGCCGTGGTGATTATTTCACCGCAATGGTTTACCGCCCAGGGGCAGAACCCAGACGCCTTCGGCCTTTACTACTCGCCTCTGCATGCCAGCGACTTTATTTTGAACGCTAAAGACACGGAAGCTGACCGCTACGCGGCCCGCCGCCTTTTGCAAATGCCAAGCGTGAAGAGTGAGCACGTGATCCACCATGCCCTGCTGGAAATCGCGGCCGGGGTGGGGATCTCCAAGAAGGAGCGCTACTACCTCCGTTGGCGGCGGCAGACCTACTCCACGGAAGACAAGTTTTTTACTTCCCTGCAGATGCGCGACCGCCTGCCAAAGATTGAGCAGCAGGGGGCCAAGCTGCCGGACACTTACTCTTACGAGGGCTTGAAGAAGGCCTCAGAGAAGGAAGCCAAGAAGAATACTAAGGGGAATCCTTTTGGTATCCGGACTGGTTTTTACAAAAGGCGCTTGAACGCCAAGCTGCTTAAGAAACTGAAGGGGAGCCAGAAGAAGTTCAACTATGTTGAATCTCCGGAATACTCAGACTTCGAGCTGCTCTTGAACCAGTTTGCCAAGGACAAGACCCAGGTCCTCTTCATTATTCCGCCAGTTAACGCTAAGTGGCAGAAGTACACTGGCTTGTCACAGAAGATGTACAACACGGCCACGACTAAGATCAAGCACCAGCTGATCAGCCAGGGCTTTGACAACATCTATGACCTGTCCAAGGACGGCAAGAAGAAGTACTTCATGGAAGACACCATTCACCTGGGTTGGAACGGCTGGCTGGCTGTTGACCAGGCAGTCAAGCCTTTTATGGAGCAGAAGTACACGGAGCCGGAATACGCGATTAACGACTACTACTTGACCCAGGCCTGGCGGGAAAAGAAAAAGTTGCCGGCGGTCGCTTTAACGAATAAAGATGTCCTGGCAAAATTTAAGAAATAAGCTTTCGGGGCGAAAAGATTGTCCGAAAGCCAGTTTGAGTATATAATCTATCTGGTGTCAAATGCTTAGGCTGTTTTCTCCGGTAGCGAAAGCAGTATGTGGTTTGCTTTGGCACGCACTGTGTGAGCCTGATTCCGATGTTGGTGGAATTGGGCTTTTTGTTTGCCTATTCAAGCCAGTCGTAGCGGCTGAAGAACTGTTCCAGCTGGTAGTCGCTGCTGTCTTCGCTGTCCTTGAGCAGCTGGGCGATCCGCTTTTTGCCCATTTTTCTGACCAGCAGCTGTTTGACGGCCTGGTTGATGATGTCGTCCTTGTCTGTCCCGCTTTGGTCTTCGTAGGCTTCAAGCAGGGTGGCCAGGTCGTCATCTAAGTTGAATTTGACTTTAGTCATTTGGTCCACCTCCTCACTGATTTTAGGCAAATTATAACATTCTTAAGCCTTTTTCTGGTCTTTTGGCAAAGAAAATTGATCTGGATCAATTTTTTCTGAAAAAAAACTTGCTATAATTAAACTATCAAAAAATAAGTAAGTTAAACGGGGAGGTAATAATATGGTTAAAATGACTTTCAGCCCAGAAGCTGGGGAATTTTTGCAAAAGAAGCGGGGAGACAAGGCGGTCTTGCTCCTGGCTTTGAATGACGGGTCAAACAAGTACTCGCTGCAGGGCGGGACTTGCACGATCGGGGCCAACTTCCAGTTCGTCGCTTTGGACCAGGCTGACCCGGACTACCAAATCAAGATCGACAACGCTTTAGGCTTGGACTTGTACACGGGCCAGGCGGAAATGGGCTTCTTAGATGATAGCTTGAGCGTCGGGGAACAGTACGGGATGCTGTCCTTGAGCGACGGCAGCGGCCTGATCGACAGCGCGGTCGGCGTCAGCGTCTACGAGCCAAGTGAACTTACCGCTGAACAGATTCAAAACGGCGCCAGCTGCTAAACGTTAAAAAACATGACTTCGGAATTTGCCGGGGTCATGTTTTTTGTTTTGCTTGACAGAAACTGGGAAGGGGATTATTATGACAACATGTCATATGACAAGTTGTCATATTTTTTACATAAGGAGTTGGGTAGATGACTGTACTTGAATTAAAGGACGTCAAAAAGTACTACAAGATGCCAGGCGGGGGCCAGTACGAGGCCCTGCGCGGGGTCAATGCCAAATTTGACGCCGGGGAAATGGTCGCCATCGTCGGGGAATCGGGGTCAGGCAAGTCGACCTTGATGAACACGATCGGTGGCCTGGACTCTGACTTTGAAGGGGCCATTTTGTACGAAGGGAAGAACCTGCGCGATTTTTCCAAAAAGGAAATGGTCAACTACCATAAGAAATCAATCGGTTTTATTTTTCAAAACTTCAACTTGATCCCCCACCTGGACTTGATCGACAATGTGTCAATCGCCATGACCCTGTCCAACGCCGATAAAAAAACGCGGCGCGACCGGGCAGAAGAACTTTTGACCCAAGTGGGCCTGAAGGACCACATGCACAAGAAGCCCAGCCAACTGTCTGGTGGGCAGAAGCAACGGGTGGCCATTGCCCGGGCTCTGGCCAATGACCCAGACGTGATCATCGCCGATGAACCAACCGGGGCCCTGGACGCGGACACGACTGACGTGATCTTGAACATGATCAGAGACATCGCGGCTTCGGGCAAGCTGGTCTTAATGGTTACCCACTCAGACAAGGTAGCCAGCCACTGCAGCCGGGTTCTGCGGATTGACCAGGGGCAAATCGTCAGCGACCAGGAGCAAAAGCCCCTGGACCACCACCTGGAGCAAAGAACTGAAGTTAAAATCAAGCAGATGAGCCGCTTTAAGGCGATCTCTTTGGCTTTTAAGAACATGAAGGCCAAGTTTGGCCGCAACGCCCTGGTTGCAACCGGGATGGGGATCGGGATCATGTCCGTGATCCTCATGCTCAGTCTGGGCAAGGGGGTTACCTCTTATGTCAGCGGGCAGATGAATACTTACTCCAACCCTTTGGTCGCGGAAATCCAGAAGACTTCCAGCCAGAAGATGCGCCAGCAGGGGATGCAGGCCCAGCAAACCGGGGATAAGGCGGCTTTGGCCAAGCAGCAGCAAAACAACATGGCTTCTTTGTCCGGGACCAGTAGCGCTTCAGCTTTTAGCAAGAAGGACTTAAAGAAGCTGGAGAAGATCTCTCATGTTAAAAAGCTGCAGAAGGGCTACAGCGCGATTTCCCTGGGGACCAACCAGCTGAAATTGGGTAAGAAGACGGCTAGCATGATCTACCTTAAGACGGTCAACGACGGAATTGCCAAGTCAGAGATCAAGAAGGGCCACCTGCCTAAGGCTGGCAAGAACGAGGTTATGATCGATAGCGGCAGCGCCGACAACTTGAGCAAGAAGATCTTAGGCAAGAAGGTCAAGGCAAGTTTGCAGATCGGGACCAAGACCATCAAAAAGACGGTTAAGGTGGTCGGGATTTATGAAGCCTCCGGCTCCGGCCAGGTCAGCACCCTGCTTTTGCCTTACAGCGATCTGAAGCAGATTTTTAAAGATAACGGTCTAAGCTTGAAGGCAAACGTGGTCTACTTGACGGCAACGGACAAGCAGTACACCTCTTCCATTAAGCAAGCGGCCAAGGACAAGGGCTTTGCGGGCTCCATGCAAGAGCAGATGACGGAAATGTTTGACAGCATCTTGAGCGTCTTGACTTACGTGCTGACGGCTATCGCGGCAGTTTCCCTTCTGGTTTCAGCCATCATGATCCTGGTCGTCTTGAACATTTCCGTGGTTGAAAGAACCCAGGAAATCGGGGTCATGAAGGCCTTGGGTGCCCGGCGCAAGGACATCCGGCGGATCTTCTCTAGCGAAGCCTTTTTGCTGGGCCTGGCTTCCGGGATTGTCGGGATTGCTTTGACCTGGCTTTTGGCCCAGGGGATCAACAGCTTTACTCAGTCAGCCTTTAAGGCGGCTGTGGTCAGCTTAACCCCGCAATATGCCTTGACTGGTTTGATCATCAGTATTGTCATCAGCATGATTGCCGGGATCCTGCCAGCCAACCACGCTTCCAAGCTGGATCCAGTTGAAGCTTTGCGGAAGGAGTAAACAATGCCCAGCCAGACTTTTTTCAACCTGTCTAAGGAAAAGCAGGACCGGATTATGGCAGCGGCCCGGGAGGAATTTTTTACCCACAGCTTCGATGAAGCTTCCATCAACCGCTTGATCAAGGCGGCGGGAATTCCCCGGGGGAGCTTTTACCAATATTTTGCGGACAAGGAAGACGTCTACTTTTACCTGGGTAAGCAGATCAGCCAGAGAATGATGGAAGGGGCCCGGAAAGAATTAGCTGCCTGCGGCTATGATCCTTTTGCCCTGGCCAGGAAAATCCTGCCCCAGTGGCTGGATGAAATCTTCTATGGGGAAAACGCGGCCTTCTTCTACCGGAAGATCGACATGCTGCACTCCCAGCAAGTGCCCTGGCCTAAGCGGAAAGAAGCCCCGCTGGCCGACCTGTCTGACCAGGAGATCAAGGTTTTGACCGCTAAGGTTGCTTTGCGGGACCGGACTGACTTGGAGTTTCTCTTGCACAGCCTGCTCTTAGCCTTCATCAGCTGCCTCAGTGAAGGGGCGGCAGACTATGAAGCCGGCCGGCCTGTCGACACGGCCAAGCTGGCCCAAGTTCTGGACCGCCGCTTGAGCTACCTGGAAAATGGTTTTAGAAAGAGCTGAAACCAAATTAAGAGATGAGCAGAAACCGTGGATTTAGTCCGCGGTTTTTCTTTTTTACCAGGAAATAACATTTTTTTGAAAAATTTTTCCGGTAAGAATGACCTAAAAGCGAACTAAACAGCAGCTTCTCCCGGCTTAAGCCAGATAAAATTAAACAAAAGCCAAAAGAATGAAAAAGCAAAAATGACAACGAAGCCGTGTGTTCACATAATAAACCGAATAAAATGGCCGATTTGACGAAAGAATAAAAAGAAGGTAAAGTATTATTTATCTTGAAACGAGCCAAGTGCTTGAAGCAAGACAAAAATAAATATTGAAAACTTGTTGACAAGAAGTCAACAAGCGAGTAAGATATAAAACGTTGCGTCACTAAGACGCAGTTGGTACTTTGAAAACTGAACAAAGTTTCGCAGTGTGCGGGTCAAACATTGTTTGATCCAAACAAATAA
>NZ_CALVGT010000012.1 GCF_944327175.1 uncultured Lactobacillus sp. | reverse complement strand
TTGTCAGTGCTCGTGTACAAGTAGACACCGTCAGCAACTTGGCTAAAGCCGTTTTCTGGGTGGTCAATCAGTACTTTTTCCAGTTTAGTTCGATCCCCTGCAATTAGTTGGCTCATAGGCACAGGATCAAGCTCATAGAGTGCCCGCACAACTCCGATATACATCTCTTTCCAGGTCCGTTTAGGCAGCTTATAAGGTGTATTCATCAGACTGTAGGAAGCGATCTTCACGTTAGCGTAGTTATTGTCATCATCAAGGCCATAAACTTCATTTTCAACAACCTTTGGCTGAAAATTACTGCTTGGCATTGGCCAGAGCTTCAAAGCCGTCTGCTTCAGATGTTCACTACGTTCTTTCAATTCCTTTTCAGTCCACTGGTCGCATCCCTTAACAAAATCGTTCAGTCTAAACCCGCTATGATCAAAGCCGTTCTCAGCCGTCTTTTTCTCGTAAAAACTCTTGTTGCTGTAGCTTGAATTATAAGCCGTCAAAGTCAAGTTGGCGAGACGGTTGTCCCAACGATCATAAATCGCTTGATAATCATCCCCAAGCTCTTTTTTCCACGCGCTTGACAGCGTCTGCGGCATAATATGTTCAATCGTATAGCGATTGTTCTGCATCCCGTCAATGACATTGACTCTCTCTAAGGAATCCTGGTTCTCTAGACGGTCAAAAAGATAGTACTTGGTCTGCTGCCGCATGTTATAGGCATCCCTGGTCTCAATGCTTTCCGCGAATTCATCATCCGTCGGGAAGTGTGAGACTTCCGTTTTAGACAGAAGCAAGTAGTTGATGATATCAACATAGTTGTCTGACTGGTCAACGTACTTAAGGGAGTCGCTAAACAGGGTCGCAAACAACTTGTTTAATGAATTATTCTGCATCCCGCAAATCAGTCGTCTGAAAATGTACGATTCAATACTCCCCAAAACAGCCGCGACTTCATCAGCGCTGACTTTACCTTCTTGCCAGTAGTCAAAAAGCGGCAGAATAAACGGTCTGGTAACACTCACTTCCAAGACAGCCAAACGCTTAAGCAACACGTTTACCTTAGTGCTTGGATTCTGCGCACTTCTGATCTGTTTCTCGTAACCTGCATACTTGAGCAAATCCTGCAAAACAGCTTCTGTGGTCAGCTTTTTCTGCTCAATGAAACGCTTAAAGACCAGATAGACCTTGCCCATGGCAGGAACCTTTTTGAGCTTGAAGGTTAAGTAGTTACGGATAAACTCAGAAACGTGATACTCGTTACCTTCTTCCGTATCAAGTTCAATCGGATGCCAATACTTGTTATAGAATTCTTCCTGCTGGTCGGCTGGCAGATTCATCAAGACAAAGTTTCTGATTTTATCGGCTTCGGTCAAATCAACACCGGTGGAGTTCAAGCTTTCAAAAATCAGCTGGGCATCATCTTCCCCTTGTCTGAGTGAAATATCAATTACAATGAGCCGTTGTATTGCATCCCAGAGCTCATCAACTGTGATCCTTTGCTTCAATATCTCATCTTGGAAAAATTTAAAGTTGGTGGTTTGATTAGACTCTTTTACATAGTCAGATTCTGGTCCAAATAGTTTCATCAAGGCTTCGGCATCATGCTTGACGGGCTGCAATTTATAATGGTCAATATTCTCTTTGTCTTTCACATGCCGGCAGATTAAATAATCCTCTTCAATTTCTTCAGCAACTAGGTCTGGATCTTTTGCTTCAATTTGACCATCTTCTAGTAGTTTAACCATAGCCAAAATAAGAAGATATACGGTAGTTAGGCGCTGTTGACCGTCGATAATTTGAAGTTTGCTGCTGTAATCTCCGCCAATTTCAACAATGCTACCGAAGAAGTGGGTGTCTCTATCCTCTTTTACCATATCAACCAAATCATCAAAAAGTTGTTGGCAGTTCGGAACTTTCCAATCATAATTTCTTTGGTATACAGGAATTTGTAGCTTAGTTTTTGAACCGTCAAACATCTCATAAATTGGTATCGCGGTACCCTTCATTTTCATTTCCTCACATTCTCTATAGATACTTATATGATAGCATTTTACTTTCTTAATGGCCTCTTAGCCTCTACTAAAAAACTCTTCCTAATTATGAAGCTGCCCTGTCAGCTTTTGCTAAGGAAGTTTTTACGACTGTGCCAGCTGAAATCTTAAGCCAGCAAAGCCGGCAAGCGGGTTGAAGGCATGCTTTGGTCAGAAATCCACTTTATCGACAAGGCTGGCAGGCTGACCACCAAAAGCTGACCCCAGCACAATATGCCCAGTATTTCAAGCAGCTCCTCCGCTTGCCCCCAATCAAAAAATGAGTCTGAGTTTTCGCTCAGGCTCATTTTTGCTTATTTCTTCTTGTCTAAACTTTCATGCAGCTTGTCATCATCAACTGGAAGTTCCTTTTTAACGAAGGCCTTGGAATCATCGACATTAGCAACAATCTCCTTAGCCATTTTGGAAATGTCAGTCTTTAAGTCAGTCGTGTCTGCCGGGCTGATTTCACTAAGTTCATCATAAAGCTCCCGGTCTTTTTTCGTCACCTTCATCTCCGGATGCTGCTTCTTGATTGAGATCCGGAGCATTTTTCTTCTGGCAAATTTTTCAAAGATGATATTCTGGTGTTCTTTTAACCAGCCGATCAAAAGGACTGCCAAGAGTAGCATCCCCATATAACCCAAAATCGGGTACATAAAGCTGATCAGCTGCTTAAAGCCGCCGAAGCTGCAGATGAAGCCAGCAACGGTAATGGCCACCATCAGCATTCTTATCTTCCCCTTGTCGCCAGACGAAAATCTTCTGGCAATCGAATAGTAGAGTGAGAAGGCCGTATTAAATATCAAAGCAAAAATCGTCAAGGCATAAACAAGGGCCAGGGCCGGATGAATTTGATTGACGATTGCCAGCATTGGCATGTCAGAATTTTTCACCAGATTAATATTGGCAAATAAGGAAAATGAAGCCGCTAAAACGATGATTCCGATCAGCAAGCCCCCCAGAAAGCCCCCCTTTTCGGCATTGCCAATCCGGACCATGGAGCCGCCAAGGATAAAGGCCATGGACACCCCGGTCATGGCACAGAGGGCGTAATAATTGATGACGGAAATCCAAACATTCCCCATTGCCGGCTTGATCGTCCTGGCCGCTTGCTCCAGCATGGTAAAGTCGTAGGACTTGCCGATGAAGGTGTAAGCCGTAAGCAGCAGAATCATGGCAATCATTATCGGGGTAAAAATCCCCAGCACACCTGTGATTTTGTCAAAGTCCAGAAAGGCGACCAGGATGACCAGGGCTGAACAGAGTAGACTGCCGATCCAGGGGGAAATCGAAAATTGCTGGTGCAAGTTGGAACCGGCCCCGGCAATCATGACAAAGCCCATTACGAAACTCCCCACAACCAGAACAATATCCAAGATTCTGGTAATAACCGGGTGGGTTATCTGGGAGAAAACCTGCTCATGATTATCCGCCCGGTAATAGCAGCCCAGGGTTACCATTATCCAGCCAAAAATTATGTTCAACAGGCCTAGTAAGACAACGCCGATCAAACCCTCTTTGCCAAAACTCAGGAAGTACTGGAGCAGGTCCTGCCCACTGGACAGACCTGCCCCAATTATGATCCCGATATACGCAAAGGCAATTTTCCAATATACTTTCACTACCTGAACTCCTTTCTTTATATGCCTTTAAAAAGTCAAGGCATGATGCTTTTCATCAATTCAAAATCTTTTCCTACTTGTATTATACTACAAGCTGGTCCAGATCTTTTTAATGATTAATTCACTGGATGGCAGGCCCGGAAGTCCACCTATTTCAATGGGTGGATGGATAGGGTTTGCCATCCTTTTTTGCATTGTAGATCTGATCGTTGATATATCTTTCTATGGTGTCTTTGGACATATTGCCTACAGTCCCAATGTAATAGCTGGATGACCATAAGTTGCCGCCCCAACATTTGTTTTTCCGTACGTCTGGGTGGTCTCGCAAAAATATATATCCAGTATGGCCCTTGAGAGCTTTCACTACTGAGCTGATAGATTTTGACGGTCTGAAGGAGATCATTGCATGGACATGTTCTGGCATAACTTCTAGTTTCTCAATCTGGATATCATTGCTTGTTGCCGTATCGATAATCAGCTCTTTCATCTCACTTGCCAGTTCGCTAGTCGTGAAGATCTGATTGCGGTATTTAGTGCACCAGATCAGATGATAATGGCAGTTGTAAACATAGCGTTTTGTATAGACAGTATCTTTCATCTTCTCAGTCATTGTCTTACCTCCCATGCAGCTAAACTACGAGCTTTCTTAAACCTTTATTTCAGTCATTGACTGGCTCTGCATGGTATAATTATAGCAAGAAAAGAGGTGAGAAAAAATGGCAAGAAAGCAATTGATGATCTCCATGTCGGATCTTCCTTATCATCTTGGAATTAAGATGA
>NZ_CALVGT010000011.1 GCF_944327175.1 uncultured Lactobacillus sp. | reverse complement strand
ATAAGTTTGGTAATTGGATGATCCCTGCACCCGCAAATCATCTCTATCTGACTAGTGTGAGCTGGAATGCATTTTGGCATTTCTCGACTTGCAAGCCCCGGACTTCAGTCCGAGGTTGGTTGACTGTCTAAAAATGCTTTTTCAGCCCTAAATGTAAAGGCTGGTATAGTTGTCCCGGCGAAAGTTCTCTGCTCTCTGAGGTCGTTTAAAGTGGCATACCAGAGAAGAGCCATGGCCATTAAGTAAACAGGGTTGGTGGAGATGTTGGAAATAATGATTTCGAGCAGCAATAAAATACTGATCGGCAAGAGATAACGGCGGCTTGGAGCAAAGAGGGTGGTAAAGAAGGGCACCAGGAAGTAAAGGGCCAGGTAGAACCCGCCGGTAGCCATTAAGGTGGTCAGCCCCATGCTTAGGCCGTTGTTAGCCCGGTGGAAGGCAAACATCTTGATCATGGCTCCTTCGTTGCCAAAGCCCACTCCGAAGATTGGGTTTTGACTCCAGAGAGTCAAGCCGATGCGCAGGTCATCCACTCTGACTGAGTAGGAAGAGCCACCGGATTTTCTGATCCGGATAACGATGACCCCTAAGACCAGCAAGAGCAGGAAGATAGGGATGACAATCTTTAAGTGGAGCTTACCTTGCGCCTGCAGATATTGCAAGAAGGAAAGCAAGACAGCTAAAGCGCCAAGTAGGATTGCGGTTGCTGACAGGGTTGTCAGCAAGGTGATCAAGATAAGGCCAATCCGCCAGAAGGTCTTGGACTTTTTGCCGAAAAGCTCGATGATCAAACCGTTCAAAAGGAAGAGGGTGTAGCCTGGAGCTTCAGTGAAGATCCCCGTGTTTCTGATTACATGGTGGCCCAGGTACATTTGATCCTGTAAGGGCTGGTGGAAATAAAGGTAGCAGTAGCTGGTTGTAAAGTGGGGGTTGTTGGCCCAGTAGTAGTTGGTATCAACGGCACCGATCCGCAGGCCCAGAATACTGCCAAAGAAGTAAAAGAAGAGCGATACGCCAGCCACGATCAAGACAATGTTGGCATAGCTGTCCCAAATGAGCTGCCCCATATTATGCCGGCAGTAGACAAAGGCAATTAAAAGAGCAGCTGTCAAAGGTAGGCAAAGGTTGGAAAAGTACTTAAAAGGGTTGATCTGCGAGAAAAAGATAAAGACAAGCAGGTAGCAGACTGTCAAAACGATGAAGGACAAGTCCTTAAAGTTATAGGAATTAGTCACCAGAACCAAGAGAAGCCCAATCCCTAAAAGCAGGTAGCGGTAGCTTCCGATTGGGATAAAAGCTCCCTTTAAGTAGTTCCACATGACTGTCGTCGACATGACTGACAGGATGACGATGATATAGGCCATTACCGCGAAGAAGCGGTCACCGGCTGATTTGATAGACTTCACGCTAACCTCCTTATCGGTAACTTCTGCGCAGGTGCCAGTAAATTGATCCCCAAGTTGCCAGCAAGAAGCCGGTTGCTGTACCGATCGCGGCTGCAAACTTGACATTCGGGTAGCTCTTGATGACGCTGGTCTTGTCCTTGAACTTGATGGACTTGACCAGGACAGTTGGCAGGATTGGCTTTAAGTACTTACGCCTCTTCTTTTTGGTTGGCATGGCCTTGCGGCCCCGCTTGTATTCAAGTTTGAATTCTTTCTTGAAGTTTTTGGCCACAACCTTAAGCGCCTTTTTGGCTTTTTTAGGCGAAGAACTAGTGACAGTCAAGGTATAAGTGTTGGACCGGGGAGTGGAGCAGACGGTAATATTCTCGCGCAGAGCCGTTGGCGAAAGGTTGCCGATTTCATCGGTAGTGTGGTCGATGACACCAGGGCTGATAGCAATATTTTGAAAGCCGTTAGCAGCCTGCTCATTTTGGCTTCTGGCCTGCCGCTTGGTAAAGCCGCCTTGCGTGATTTTACCCTTGGCCACGAAGTCCGTGCTGGCGGTATATCTGGCTGGAAGCAGGTAGTTGGCGGTCACGTAAGCTAGGCTGCCAAACAAGGCTGTGCCGATAATGATCAGCAGCAGATTCTTCCAGATCAGTTTGGCCAGCTCTTTTAAAGTGAGCGTGGTGTCAGCCTTACTGTAAAAATTGTTCACCTAGATTTCCTCACATTCTTATGCAGATGCATTGGATAAAAAAGCATGCTGGTTTGCACAATACTAACTTCCAAGTATACCACAATAATTTTATTCTTCTTTTTAAAGAAATTTAAAAAATACGGAGAAAGAAGGAAGGAAAGATCTAAATAGGCGGATTGTTAATTCAGTTCAAATGCTGGATAGATCTGTTAAAATGAAAGTAATGGCTAGATTTTTGCCGATATTGAATAAAAGAGCTGCATTGAAAGCTTAACAGTAAAGCTGGAAAACGGCTGAAGGAGTAAAAAATGGTAGTAGCATTATTGACGGCAGCTGGTGTTGGTTCACGGATGAAGCAAGATATTCCTAAACAATTCATGCACGTGAACAACAAGCCGATTATCATTCATACGATGGAGGCTTTCCAGAAGCATCCCTTGGTTGACGCAATCATGGTAGTTACCCTGCCGGCCTGGATGGATGTTTTGAAAGTTTATGCCAAGCAGTTTAACATCAGCAAGCTTAAGTGGGTCGTGCCAGGCGGGGCAACAGGCCAGGAATCAATTCACAACGGCTTGGAAGTCCTGTCCAAGGAATTAGGAGATGATGAAGTCGTCTTAATCCATGACGGGAACCGTTGCAATGTTTCCCAGGAAATCATCTCTGACAGTCTGGCTACCTTTAAGGAACACGGCAGCGCGATTACTGCTATTCCATGTGTGGAAGCAGTTTTCCGCAGCGGTGACGGCGGCATTTCTTCAACTGATTCAATTCCGCGTGAGCAGCTTTACAGAACGCAGACGCCACACGTCTATACCTTGGGCAAGCTGCTCTGGGCTCATGAAGAAGCTGGCAAGCGCGGCATTACCAACACGGCCGCGACCTGCACTTTGATGCAGGCTTTGGGAGAAAGAGTCTACTTCTCCAAGGGGTCAGAAACCAATTTGAAAATTACGACGGTTGACGATTTGATGATTTTTGAAGCCCTGCTTGCTACCAAGAAAGATGAGTGGCTTAAGTAACGAGGTAACGATGAAGTATACTGAACAATATTGGGATGACGTAGACCGCGTGCAAAAGGCAGTTCCGAATCTGGAACTGCTTTTTGGTAAGAACTTATTTATTACTGGTGCAACAGGGATGATCTGTTCAGCCTTAGTTGACGTCTTGCTCTTGCTGAACAAAAACAGGGATGCTGGTATCAAGCTGGTCCTGGCCGGCCGCAGCCGCGAGCGGATGGCAGCCCGCTTTGCCGGCTTTAAAGAAGGAAAAGACTATGCCTTTTTCCAGTACGATGCCACTAAAGAAGCAGATCTGAATGTAAAAGCTGACTACATCATCCATGGGGCAAGCAATGCCAATCCTTCTTACTACGTCAGCCAGCCAGTTGAAACGATGCTGGCCAACTTCAATGGCCTTTACTCCCTGCTGAAGATGGGTAAAGAGCAAGGCACCAAGCGCCTCTTGTATCTGTCTTCTAGTGAAGTCTACGGGAATAAAGATAATAATGATCCTTTTAAAGAAGCAGACTATGGCTTTTTGGATATTTTAAATCCCCGGGCCTGCTATCCAAGTGCCAAGCGGGCGGCAGAAACTCTGTGCGCCTCCTTTAGCCAGGAATATGGCCTGGAAACGGTGATTGCTCGGCCGGGCCACATTTACGGACCCACTATTAGCAGGTCTGACAGCCGGGCATCCGCCCAATTTACCCGCAATGCAGTCAATCAAGAAGATATCGTTATGAAGAGCGCGGGCCAGCAGTTGCGGTCCTACTGCTATACTTTAGACTGCGCGTCGGCGCTTTTGACCATCCTGCTTAATGGCGAGAATGCCAATGCCTACAACATTTCCAACCGGAATTCCGTTGTTACCATCCGCCAGCTGGCTGAAGCCCTGGCCAAGGCGGCAGGAACTCAAGTAGTTTTTGAGAACCCGACGGACGCGGAGAAGAAAGGCTACAACTTGATGACTAATTCCTCTTTAGATGCTGAAAAGCTGGAAGCCTTGGGCTGGCAGGCTGAATTTTCTTTAGAAGAAGGGGCCCAGCGGACGATTGCTGGCCTCAAAGCTGAGCAATCACTTCAGTTTTAGAAAAATGAATAAAGCGTTTGATGGTTATGCATAGTTTTAGATAAAATTATAAAGGATAACTATTTTGAATATAAGTAAATGGCAATTCTCACGCCGAGACACCAAGGCGATGAAGGGCATCGCGATTTTGCTGATGCTGCTGCATCATAGCATGGCTTTTCCCGACCGGATTCCAACCAAATACCAATTTGCTTTGCCGGCCGCGGCTTTGAAGCATTTGCAGATGGTTGGCAGTTTCGGCAAGATTTGCGTGTATATCTTCATGTTCCTGGGCGGCTTGGGCCTTGCTAAACAAATTGAAGCTCACAAGTTCCACTTGCTGAGGAAAATTTGGAACTTGTACCGGGTTTACTGGCGCGTATTTTTCGTGTTCGTCCCGCTGGGCTTCTTATTTTTTAGTCAGCAGCCGCGGTATTCGCGGGCATTTATGTGGAATCGTTTTGCTGATTTCTCTTTTAGCAAATTCATTCAGAATTTGACCGGCTATGCGTCAACCTACAATGGAGAGTGGTGGTTTGTCCGTGTTTTTGTAGCAGCAATTATGCTGGGCAGCATCTACTATTATTTGACAGAAAAGATCAATAACGTCTATGTGGAAACCGGCCTAGTTTTGCTGCTGTCCGTCTTTACGGTCAAGTTCCTGCCGGCTTTGACCAAGCTGGTGCCGTTCAATAGCCTGGCTTCCAGCTACTTGTGGACCCAGCTCTTTATGCCTAATGCATTTATCTGCACCTACTTGTTTGGGATCGTTTTTGGCAAATATGATATCTTCAGCAATCTCCGCCACCTCTTTAGCGGCTATACGGCTCTTTTGCGGGCGGTGATTGGAATATTGCTGATAATATCAGCCTTTTACTTTCAAGAAAAAGTATTTGGCAATGTCAGCGATATGATGCTGATCATCACCCCGGTCTTTATGACGGGCTGCCTCTTGTTGCTGGATCTGGCAAAGTGGCCGCGGAAGATTTTTGAGTATTTTGGCCGCTTGAGCACAAATATGTGGCTGACTCATACCTTCTTCTGCTACTACTTTTACCCGTTCGTGGTCGCGGTTTTCTGGTCAAGGAATCCTGTAGTAGCTTATCTGACTTTGCTGGCCATAACGGTTTTAGCCAGCCTATTTTTGAACATGTTTTACTGGGAGCTGGAGAAGCTGGGAAGCAAGCTGCCAGCCTGGCTTAGAATAAGGAAAGCAAGATAGCGAGTCTTGCCAGAATATAGATATTCACTGTTTGTTTAACCGTGTCGTTAGAGTTTTTATCTATTACATGCAATAAGGAAATGGAAAAGTGAAAAAAGGTTATAGCTTATTGTCTGCTCTTCTGCTTGTGGGCGGCTTGACCGGCTTTGCGGCCACTAAGGCTCAGGCAGCGGAAAAGAGCGGTTTTGTTACGGAAAACAGGGTAACGGTCTACTACGATGCCAGCGGCAATTTGGCCCATGGACAAAAGAAGATTGGCGGCAAGTGGTACCTGTTCGATGATGAAACCGGCGCGATGAAGACCGGCTTCCAGACGATTGCTGAGCAAAAGAAGACCGTTTACTACGATGCCAATGGCCGCATGGTTTACGGCAAGAAGAAGATTGACGGGCACTGGTATTGGTTTGCTGACAAGTCTGGCGCGATGAAGACCGGTTTCCAGACTGTTTCTAAGAAGTCTTACAAGACGGCCCACAAGTGGGTAAAGAAACGCGGCAAGTTAGTTAAGAAGAAGTACAAGAAAAAGACGACTAAGAAGTACAAGACTTATTACGCGACAAACGGCCAGCTGCAATATGGTGAACAAAAGGTTAATGGCAAGTGGTACTACTTCAGCAAGAAGACCGCTTATATGACTACCGGCCTGCAAACAGTTGGTAAGTCTAAGAAGTACTATGCTTCAAACGGGCAAAGAAAGACCGGCTACCAAAAGATCAAGGGCAAGGGCTACTACTTTGACAAGAAGACCGGCGCAATGTTCATCAAGAAGTTTGCCTTTGTTGGCGGCCGAGACTACTATGCTTTGTCAAACGGCGTCCTGCACGCCCCGACTTGGCACAGCCAGTTTATGCCAATCTACGCGCCAGAAGGCTGCGCGGTTGCTTCTTCAGCAACTCTCTTGAGCATCAAGAACCGGTCCTTCAACATGAGATACGCCTATAACAACCTGCCGCAATACGGTAGTGTTTACTCAACTGCCAGCTTCCGCGGTTTGCTGTCAGTATCAAGCTTAACCAACTACATGAAGAAGTTTGACAGCGGCTTTACCAATATTACTGGCAGCAGCATGGCGAAGATCGAGTCAGTCGTAAAGAGCGGGCACCCAGTGCTTTACTACGGCTTCTCAAGCTACGAAACTTACTTCCGTAGCAAACATCATGCTAAGGTAATTGCTGGGTACAAGAACGGCCGCTTCCTGGTTTACGACCCATGCTACTACAGTGCTGGCAGTGGCTCCAGCCACAGAAACGCCTACGACTACGGCGCTATTGCCTGGGTTTCAGTTTCAACCGTTGCTAGAGAATCAACTGGTGGTTCAAACAATGGTACGATCATGATGAACTAATCGGCTATATTCAAAAAGAGTACGTGATTTTCCACGTACTCTTTTTCTTATGTTTTGGTATTATGTTTACTTCGTTCGGAACTTGACCAAGTAGATAAGCAAAGCGAGCCAGCTGAAGATGCTGATGACTATGCTCAAGTAGAAAACAGGACTGGCCTTGTAGCCAACCGTGATAGTATTTTGCCCGCGCTTGAGGCCGACCACGACCGTCCCCCGGTTGCCGCGGTGGAAGGCATGCTTTTGCCCATTGACGCTGACAGTTGTGTGCTTGTAGGCAATTACTGGCAAGTCAACATCAGCTGCTTTTTCGCTCTTGACCTGGTAAGTAATTTGATTGGCTTTGATTAAAGGACTCAAGGTTAAAGTCTTACCATTCAAGTAGGCTTGGTGCATCAAAAGAGAATTTTGCTTTTGCAGGCTGGTCAGTGAGCTTTTTGGCATATAGTCAAAGGCACCGAAGAGAATCTTGTAGTTGAACTGGTTGTAATAGTTGTAATTACGCAGACGTTTGAATGGTGCTGGCTGGGTGCTGTTGGCCGTAATTTTTGGCATATCTTGAACATGCTTTAAGGTGTCCTGGTAAACTGACAGGGAACTAAGGGAGAAGAGGGCCATGAAGACTGCTAAGCTGCAGCTGAGGGTGAGCTTTTTCCGGCCAGCCACATGTTCTTCAAGCACATCGTCACTGCCCAAGGCAAAAAGGATGGTCAAGAAGAGTGAAGCGTAGGAAAGGTAGCGGGCAGTCAGCTGGAACATTTCAAATGGCGTGCCGGCAGTGAGCTTCCATGGAAAATAGCGGGTGGCCAAGAAGCAGGCAAAGAGGCCTAAACCGTAAATGATCCAGTTTCGCCGGCTCTTGATAAAGGCCCAAGCAGTAAAGATCGTCAACATCAGCATGAAGCTCAGTTTCCAGCCCTTTTGAGCAGAGAAGGAGTTGAGGAGCAGGTAGAGTGGCTCCATGGTGTAGCTGATGCCTGGCTTGGCGCTGGAGAGTCCTTGGCCGATAAAGTCAGTAAAGAACGGTACAATTACTGGCAAAACCAAGAGAACGCAAACGCCGGCAGCTAAAAGCAAGGATTTAATCCGGTCTTTGCTGATGCCGCGGCTGGTAATCAGTTTGATGATAAAAAGGATTACAGCAAATTCCAGACTCAAAAAGACAGAGAGGATGTGGGCATAAGCGACCAGCGCCCCGCCGATAGCCAGGAGGTACCATTTTTTCTTGTCGCCCCACAGGACTTCATAGATGCCCAGGAAAAGCAGGGGCAGGAAGGTAACAGCCAGGTATTCGCCAAAGACTGCCCCGCCCAGATAGAGCCGGTAAGGGGCAAAAGTATAGACCAAGGAGAAAATGAAGCTGGCCAGGGACTTCTTTGAGTATGACTTCATTGAGAAGTAGCTGATCGCTGCCGTGGCAAAAGTTACCAGTGCGTACCAGGCGTAAAAGGCATTGACCGGAGATAGGACGAAACGTAAAAAGGCCCAAGGGTAAAAGAAAATGTAAGGATAAAAGAGGAAGGAAGCGGCGCCGGTATTGTGAAAAGTTCTGGCCGCGATAAAAGTAAAGAAGGAACCGGACTTGAGGTTCAAGTAGATTTCTTCTACCCGTGAAGCGTGGAAGGTCCAGTCTGAGAAGGCAAAGATTGCCTTAGTGCTGGCCAGGTAAAGGGTGGTCAGCAGAGTAACGAAGAGGAGCAGGCCCAGGTATAGCAAATTCAATTTACGGGGATTGCTCTCGCCATTATTGTGGAGATTGTTTTTTACATCCAATTTAGAAATACCTTTCTATTCTTGATGAAAAAGATAAACCAGTAGCTTGTATCGGCATGGTCAATGAAATTAAGGAAAAGCAGGTGCCTAACAAAGGTCAAACATGCTACTTCGGTAACGGCTGAAGTCTCCCCAGCTAATTGTAAATTTGTTCTTTTTCATTAAGCTTTCCTTTGTTATTGTTTCTCCGCCGCATCTCTTCTGAAAGCACCGCCTTTTGACGAGAGGGAAAGTATAGTTGAATGCGGAGGAGTTAGTATTTTTTCCTTTCTTCAAACTGTAAATTTCAAACAATAGATATTATACGATTTTTAGCCGTTTATGATAATTCGAATTTAGTAATTGTTAATCAAGTAAATGCTGAAGATGAAAAAAGAGTGCCGGGAAAGCACTCTTTTTAGTAATTAGTAAAATGTATTAGCGGTTTAGTTGACGGCCCGCTTAGCCCATGGCCGCTGAAGCAAGAGGATCAAGCCGATCCCGAGTAAGTAGCCGGCAATGTCGAAAGGAAAGTCAGTTGGATCGAATTCCCGGCCGGGAACCAGCAGCTTGCTGGTCTGATCAAAGAGAGAGAAGGCGGCGGACAGGGCCAGGGCTGACCAGGCGTAGCGCTTTTGCCAGCGACTGAAGAAGTAGCAGGCACTGGCGCCGAGCAGGAAATACTCAGCCGTGTGGGCCAGCTTCCGCATCATGTGGTAAATCGGGTACTCAGCCATCATAGTACCGGTCAAGTGAAAATGAACCTTCTCAAATAAGTTGACGAACTTTAAGGTCAGCTGGGCTGACTGGCCGGAATTCTGGAAAGTCAGGCCGCTGATCAAGAGGACTGACCCCAAGCATCCTAAAAAGGCCAAAATTATGTTTCTTTTCCGCATTTTCACCCTTCCTCTCTGGTTAAACTGACTTCAAGATTAACACGAAAATGTATTAGTTGAAACTTTTAGCCGGAATAATTACCATTTCTTAGCAATTAATCCAGATAGATTATTCTAAATCCTTGGATTTAAAGATCCAGAACTTGCTGGCCACGTAGTTGACAATAACGACAATCACATTGGCCAGGGTCTTGATGATCATGCTGTTTAAGTGCATTTGTTCAGCAAAGATGAACATGATGGCCATGTCTAAAAGCGCAGTCCCGATTCTGGCCGCGAAGAAGCTGGCGATTTCACTGGCGTATTCCTTAAAAGTGGATGCCTGGCTGTGGAAAACCCACTTGCGGTTGGTCAAGTAGGCAAAAACGATTGACAGGAACTGGGCCATGATCGTTGCTGGCATGATGTCCCACTTGAAGACGCTGTTGCAGAGCCAGTAGGAGAAGATGTTGACCAGGGTAGTTATGACGCCCCAGAAGACATAGGGGATGATATCCTTGTACTTGCCCCATAATTCATTGATTTTTTCATTGTCCATATTTGTTTTTCTTTCTTCTGCTGATAACGATTTTTCAAAAATTACGTAGAAAATGATAACACAAATTGTACGGGGATGCGGAGCAAAGAAAAAGCCCGCCAGCATTGCTGACGGACTTTGCAGGTTAGTCTAAGGAATTACTTCTTCTTGGAAGTTTTCTTAGTGCTCTTCTTGCTTGACTTCTTAGCAGTCTTTTTCTTAGTTGACTTCTTCTTAGAAGACTTCTTCTTAGAAGACTTCTTGGTAGTCTTTTTAGCAGTTTTCTTTTTTGAAGTTACTTTCTTACTACTAGCTTTTTTAGCAGTTTTCTTCTTTGAACTTACTTTCTTACTACTAGCCTTCTTAGCTGCAGTTTTCTTGGTAGACTTCTTGGCAGTGGTCTTTTTAGCCGCTTTCTTCTTAGTAGTCTTCTTAGCTGCGGCCTTCTTAGCTACTTTCTTCTTGGCAGCTTTCTTAGTAGCCTTCTTAGTAGATTTCTTAGCTACTTTCTTCTTGGCAGCCTTCTTAGTAGATTTCTTAGCTACTTTCTTCTTGGCAGTCTTCTTAGCGGTAGTTTTCTTGACAGAACTTGCCAATACCGCCTTGGTGTACTTGCTGCCGTGTGAATTCAACTTCGCGAAGTTGTTTGAAATGGTTGCCAGGTATACTGGTGCGTTCCGGAACCATGCCTTGTGCAGGCCAAGGTCCAACTTGTAGACTGGCCGGTTTTGTCCGCTCAAGGTATCTGGAATACCGCTGTCCCCAAGGTCGAGAACATTGATGTAAGTGTTGTTGCTTGCCGTCAAAGTGTTAACCTGGGCTGCAGTGTCAAGCGGTGAGTAGCGGTAGTGAACGGGCGCCATGTGCTTGTAGTAAGTTGGTGTCGTGTTGGTAGCTACTGCCGTGTTTTCAAAGGTAGTCCCAGTAACGCTGATATTCTTGTAGTGGGACTTCTTGCTAGTCTCGTCGATGCTGTGGTTGCCAACGCTTGCCCCATAAGGGAAGCTAGCCCGCTTGTCTAAGCCGTTAATCATGGCCCCGCCAGTCAAGCCATTCTTTTCTGGCCCAAAGTAGCAGTTCTTGATCGTGGCGTTTTGGGTGCCGGCCCCGTCATACATGTTCTTGCCAAAAATTGATTCGTTGACGTTAGGGTCACCGCCCGCGTCTGCCTTGGTAGCAACGCCAAGTTCGATAGCTTCTGAGTAGACGCCGTGAGGATCCTTATTTTTGGTGTAGATAGCGTTCCAGCCGGCCTGGTTGAAGCCAGAACCAGCATAGCCGTAAAAGCGGCAGCCGTCCCAGGTGATGTTGGTGCAGCCCATGACGTCAAAGACGTGGCGGTTGTAGTAGTGGACCTGGTGGAAGTTCATGTTCTTGAAGGTCACGTTCTTGGTGTGTAGCATGGAAACCTGCAACCCACCGTTGTAGTCAGAGCTTACAACCCCTTGGGAGTTGACTGAGCCTTGAACAGAGCCGTAAACGTTCAAGTTGGAAATGACTTGGTTCTTGTGGTCGCCTTTCACCGTCCAGCTTGTTCTGACCGTTTCCGGCCAGTCAGCGTTCCAGTCGATCTTCTTCTTAGTGCCGTAGCGGCGGTTGATCATCATTTTGGTTCCATTGAAGTCAATGTTGCCAGTTGACTTGCCGGTGAAGTCAAATTTAACTCCCCGCATTAACTTCAAATCGGCGTCCTTTGGAAACTTGATCGGAGTGGAGTTTTCAAATTTGAATTCCAGCAGGGAGTCTCTGACGAAGACATTTTGACTGAAGAACTTGTCAATATCTGCTTGGCTCTTGATGACGTACCGGCATTCAGCATCAGTTGGCACGTAAAAAGCCTTGGCTTCGCCATTGCCCGGTAGCAAAGCCTTGAACTGGCTGGTCTGGGCAGCACTGGCCGTTAAAGCCAAAGCTAAAGCCCCGGCAGCCAGCATTTTCTTCCCAGAGAAGAAGTACATTCTGTTCATAACTTTTTCCTTTCCAAAGAAAAGCCTTCAAATCTTACAATATGTTAGTTAACAACATTTGCTGAGAATATTATAGAACACTAAAAGTCAGAATGGAGAAGAAAAATCATATTTATTTTAATATGAAGACTATTAATTTTTTGTGGTCGCTAAACGATTGGTATAAAATATGTAGAAAGAAATTTGTAAGGGGAAGTGAAAAAGAATGTATCATGAACTGGCTTTGCTGATCCGATTTGTGGTCATTGCTGCGTGTGTTTTGGCAGGCTACTGGGCCATCCGCACGGGCAACTCATTTTTGCGGCTGGTAGTGACGGTTGTTTATGGCTGTGCCTTGATCTACTATGTGTTTGCCTCAAGAATGCTGACGGCTGCCGTCTACTACTGGCAGCATCCGGCCCAAATGGCTGCTAGCTCAGAGGTTCTGGAAGACCCGGCCTTTTGGAAGTGGGGTCTGAAAAAAGTCTTTGCCAGCTCAAATTATGGCGGCCGCTACGGCTTTTTGATGAATGTTCTGCTTTTTGTGCCCTTGGGCTACATTATTCCATCCTGGTCCAAGTGGCTGCATAGCATTATGATCACTACATTTATGGCCTTCTGCCTGTCTTGGTTTATTGAACATTTTCAGAGGATGACAGGGCTGGGGATTTATGATGTCAACGACATGATCGCTAACACCATGGGTGCCTTCTTAGGAGCTGTAGCGATCATGCCGACCTTGTGGATGCGGGACATCCAGGTCAGAAAACTTCGTAAGGCTCGGGAACGCGCGGAAGCTGAAGCCAAGGGAGAAGCAGAAGCTGCCCGCCTGGACCGGGTCAGCCGGCAACTGGCCAACCCAACTGAAAAGGTACCGAAGGTTAAGATGAGCCGGAAGGACTACCGGCAAAGACACGGCGACCAAGCCGATTAAGGAGCAAATCATGTTGCTGCGCGCGGTTGAGCTGCATAACTTTCGCGGTTATCGCAATTTTAAGCCGAAATTCGCCCCCTTGACCAGTCTCTTGGTGAAGGGGAAGTGGGTAAGAAGACGTTAAGCAGTACATGCATGACTTGATGCAGAAGCGCCACCAGAGCTGGAGTAAGGATAAGACGGCATCTAAGCTGATGGAGCAGATGGATTTAGCCGATTTGCAGGACTACTATGAAAAAGACGGGCAAAAACACCGGGAATTAGTAGAATACTTTTTGCAGATTGACCGTTTTATCGATAGGTTGGCATAAGCCGCTAAAAACAAGTTAAGAGCTATTTTCACCAATGGACAAAGAACAATTTGTTCATTGATATACCTAGGGCTGATTAAACAAGGATACCCCATGATTTCAATCTGGGGAAGAATTGTACTTTCAGCCCTTTTTCCTTTCTACTGTATTCACTAAAACAAAGATGATATAATAACAATTGAAAGAATGGAGGTGAAACCATTGGAACAATCAATTACCATCAAAGCAAAATTGCTCAA
>NZ_CALVGT010000010.1 GCF_944327175.1 uncultured Lactobacillus sp. | reverse complement strand
TACTTACGACATCATGTGTCCAAGAGCGCCACGGCATTGGCTTCATCTCCACTTTACATAGTAAAAGAAAAAGTGTTGAACGACTACTCCGTCGAGTAATCATCCAACACTAGATTAGTATGTTTTAGTTTCTACTTTTCCTTTTTCTTTCCATCTCGCCATATTTGCCATTCTGCTGCTTTTTCATGGCCGCTGTGTATTGAGAAGCAATGTAATTTTTAACGACTTCTTTGCTCATATCACCTAAGGTACTCATAAAATAGCTCGGTGACCAGAGATGGCCACCCCAAAGGATCTGTTTAGTTTCCGGGTGAAGCTCGAACCATTTCCGGGCTGTCCAGCCTTTCAGCCCTTTAACTATGTCTACAGGCCTCTGTTTTGGTGAAAAAGAGATAAGCATATGAACGTGATCGGGCATTACTTCCATTTGCTGGATCTCGATCTCTGACATATCCGCTCTTTTTTGGAGTAGCTCTTTCATTTCTTTAACCTTTTCCGGGCTGTTAAAGACTTCTTTCCGGTACTTGGTCACGAAAACCAGATGGAAATTGAAGTTATAAACGCAGCCTCTCGCATGAACAATCATTATGCATGCCACCTTTCTCTATGCTATAATTATAGCATAGAGAAGAAGGGAATAAGGTGTGCATACGTGTCTAAAGAGAAAAAGTATGGATTTACCAGACAGTACCATGTGCTACTGACTGACAAGCAAAGAGTTCAGCATGAAAAGGCATTGGAAACCCAGAATGCTTTGTTTCAGTACGCTTTAAAGTATCTCTTTAAGACTTATGGCGTTAAGCATATTGGGCGGCCTATGCCGACTAGCCAAAAGCCTATTCAGTACGTCCTAAACAAGATAAAAGCTGGGTTCATCAAAGATAAATATAATTTGGCTCGTTGGAAGAAATCCGCGCTGTTTTTGTCGTCTCATTCAGCTGATGAGTTTCTCAAGACCGTCTATACCAACTTCTCACAATACCGCAAGCGCTTGGAGAAAGCAGGCAAGAGCATGGACGAAAAGGCTCGCTACAACTTCAAGATGAACGTCACTAAAGACAAACACGGCAGGCACAAGAACCAGCTCCACAAGTCTTGGTACCGCAAGGGGTCGATCAACTTTTTGAGAAACGGGGCAAGTTTTAGAACCATCACTTCGCAAAAGCTTCCAGAAGATTCTAAAGGCGGTATCAGAATTGAGGACAAGCATAGAGACAACCACACCTTCTTAACAGTAGCCGACTTTGGCACTGTCGAAGTCATTGAAGATTTGTCGGAATTAAACTTAAAGGCCGTTGTGCTGACAAAGATAAAGAAGCTTCCAGATGGTACTTACAGACTGCAGCTGACCTTTTCACTGCCCCGCAAGAAGAAGGAATCTAAAATTATCAGAGGCTTTGACTGGAATATGGCCAATAATGAGGTGTTTTGCTCATCAGACGGCAAGCGGATCAAGGTGTCAAGCACCGCAATCAAGCTAGCTGACGAGTATGAGCAGAAGATCAATAAGATCAAGTCAGAGCGGGATCAAGAAGAAAATATTCATGGAAACAGCAAACGCTATCGAAAGCTGCATCGTAAGCAGCAGAAGCTGAACGCAAAGCGGACGAATCTGCTTACCAACGAATACCGCCATCTGGTGCACGAAGTAGCCGATGACTGCGATACGATTATTGTCGAGAAGCTGGATGCCTATGAGATGCGCAAGCGTGGAAAAGGCTCTGCACAAAGCAAGGGCATTAATCGCAGACTGACTGTTCTCAAGCCTTATGAGCTGATGACCGTTTTAGAGTCGCTTGTAAAGAAGCAAAACAAGACGCTCATTAAAGTAGATTCGTTTTGGACAAGCAAGGCATGTCATGAGTGTGGGTACATCAATGAGGATCTTAAAGTTGGTCAGAAAGAATGGCAGTGTCCAAGCTGCAAAAAGATGATAGACAGAGACTTGAATGCGGCAAGAAATATATTAGATTGGGGGATTCATCCGGAGCATCACTCCAAATTTATAAAAGCAGCCGAAGAAGGAAAAAAGCTTAGCCCTTCGTCACTGGTGACGGAAGTCTAAGCTTAATGTAGAAAAAATAGCCAGGGCGAAACGGAACAATCGTCCTTAGCACTAGACGGTACCTGTCTGCGTAATCTTCTGAGCGAGTCAAAACGAAGACGAGACGGTACTGGGCCATGCCTAAGCCTTCTGAGTATTTCTTGGAGTCAGCTATCTTATGTGCAATGTGCTGGGTGGCCCCCAGATTCCTACGACTTTAGTCGTGGGAGGTTCAACTTTATGTCGTGTCACCGAAATGGTAATAAATTAAGATGAGAGCAGCTTTCGCCGGTTAAATTTCGTTGATCCCGATCTGGTTCATTTTCTGGTCACGGATGGTCAGTTCTTCTTCAGTTTCCCCGACGCCAACCCCGCAGACCGGCAAGAAGCCAGTTGGCAGGTCAAGCTTGACGATTGTTTCCGGGTGGGCAGCCAAGGCAGCTGCCGCGCCAAAGAGGTAGCAGGCCCCCAGGCCTTTGTTTTCAGCAGCCAAAACCATGTTGTGGGCAATAATGCCGGCACTGGCGTAGGCCATTTCATCCCGGTCTTTTGCAGAAACCAGGATCAAGGTTGGTACCCCGTACAAGGGATGGGATTCCAGGTCGCCAAACATCATGGCTGCTTCTTGGTCAATTTCCTTCAAAATCTTTGGGTCGGAAATGACTGTCAGCTAGTAGTTTTCGTATAAGCCGCGGGCAACTGGAGCCAGTTCAGCTGCTTCAATGATCTTCTTGATCTGCTTTTTGTTAGCAGGATCGCCCGTATAAGTCCGGATTGACTTGCGTGTTTTCAACAATTTCGTAAACTTCATGGATAAATTCCTCCTGTCAGTCTAACAAAACACATGTCTGTCGATTCCTTAGCTAGATTATACCGCAATCGTCTTCGAAAGCAGTTGAAAATAGTTTTAAACTTTTTCCTTAAAAAATTTACCCCTTTTTTCGATTAAAAGCTTGACTTAACCGGAAAAAGTCTTTATAGTTAAGGAAAAATACGAAGGACCTTTAAATTTAGTCCCGTGAGGCTAAGAAGGCAACTCAAATTTCAGACATAAGCAAAGATTTCTTGGCAAACATTCGGATTGACAAGAAAAGCAGGGAGGAAGCTTCCCGGCTGGTTTAAGCAGACTTTGAGAGACCATTTTAGACACGGAGACTGGGTGTTTAAAATGGTCTTTTTGCTTAAGTTATTTTCGAAAGGATGCCAAATCATCATGACCACTGTTACCCAAAACCAAGTCGTTGTCGAAATTGAAGACAAGCAAGACAACTTGCTCCGCCTGCCTTACTTTGTCAGCGTTGAACAACTGAACGCCGACGACGTTTTGCACTTGCTCCAAAGAGCCCAATACTTCAAGAACGGCGGGGAAGTACCAGCCTTGAGCCGGCCAATCTTCTGCACCAACATGTTCTTTGAAAACTCAACCCGGACCCACACCAGCTTTGAAGTTGCTGAAAGAAGGCTGGGTCTTACGGTTATCCCATTTGATCCATCCCACTCCTCAGTCAACAAGGGGGAAAACCTCTACGACACTGAACTGACCATGGCTTCCCTGGGCATCGAACTCAGCGTTATCAGACACCCGGAAAACGCCTACTACAACGAAATCATCCACCCAAAGGAAGGCCAGCACCTGCAAATGGGCCTGGTCAACGCTGGTGACGGTTCCGGCCAGCACCCATCCCAAAGCATGCTGGACATGATGACCATCTACAACGAATTCGGCCACTTCGACGGCTTGAAGATCATGATCGTCGGTGACTTGACCAACTCCCGGGTTGCCCGGTCAAACATGGAAATTCTGAACACCCTGGGTGCTGAAGTCTACTTCTCAGGTCCAGAATACTGGTACGATGCTGAAGAATTCAGCAAGTATGGCACATACGTTAAGAACATTGACGACGAAATCCCGGAACTCGACGTCTTGATGCTGCTCAGAGTTCAGCACGAACGCCACAACGGGGCAGAAGCCAAGACTGAACAGCTCTTTGACGCCAAGGACTACAACGCAGCTTACGGTCTTAACCAACGCCGCTACGACATGCTTAAGGATGACGCCATCATCATGCACCCGGGTCCAATCAACCGTGGGGTTGAATGGGACGGCGATCTGGTTGAAGCACCTAAGTCCCGCTACGCTGTGCAAATGCACAATGGGGTCTTTGTCAGAATGGCCATGATCGAAGCTGTTTTGCGCGGTCGTAAGTTGGGAGGCCTTGAATAATGGCCATTTTGCTGAAAAAAGGTCTGGTTTACCAGGAAGGCGAATTCATTAAAGAAGACGTCTTGATCTCTGGCAGCAAGATCCAGGCGATCGGCTTGGACTTGCCTGTCTCAGCTGATGATGAAGTCTATGACTTAAAGGGCAAGCTCCTGGCACCTGGCTTAGTGGACATCCACGAACACTACAGAGAACCTGGTTTTACCTACAAGGAAACCATCAAGACCGGGTCTGAGGCAGCAGCCCGGGGCGGTTTTACCACTGTCTGCACCATGCCCAACGTTGACCCGGTCCCAGATGACTTGAAAACTTTCGACAAGCAAGTTGCTTTAAACGAAGCCAACAGCTGCGTCCACCTCAAGCAATACGGGGCCATTACTGAAGACTTGACCAGCGAAAAGGTAGTTGACATGGCTGCCTTGAAAGAAGCGGGGGCTTTTGCCTTCAGCAATGACGGCCATGGCATCCAGCAGGCCGGTACCATGTACGAAGCCATGCAAGAAGCAGCCAAGGTAGGTCTGGCCATTTGCGAGCACATTCAGGATGACTCACTTTACCATCATGGGGTGATGAATGCCGGCAAGAAGGCTGAAGAACTTGGCCTGCCAGGCATCCTGGGCGTCAGTGAATCAGCCCAGCTGGCCAGAGACCTCGTTTTGGCCCAGGCTACCGGCGTTCACTACCACGCCTGCCACGTTTCCACCAAGGAAAGCGTGGAATTAATCCGGATCGCCAAGGAATACGGGATCAATGTTACCGCGGAAGCCGCACCTCACCACCTCTTGTTGAGCGAAGAAGAGATCGACGGCAACAACGGCTACTACAAGATGAACCCGCCTCTTAGATCAAAGGAAGATCAGTTTGCTTTGATTGAAGGGATGCTGGACGGGACGATTGACTTGATCGCGACCGACCATGCCCCGCACAGCCGGGAAGAAAAGGCCGGCGACATGCGGAAGGCTGCCTTCGGCATTATCGGCAACGAAACGGCTTTTGCCTGCCTCTACACCAAGTTCGTCAAGAGTGGGCAAATGGAGCTGAGCCTGCTTTTGGATCTCATGAGCTACCAGCCAGCCAAGCTCTTTGGCCTGGATGCTGGTGTCCTGGCTCCGGGCAAGGAAGCTGACCTGGCCGTCTTTGACCTGGACGACGCTGAAAAGCTGGCTGAAGAAGACTACCTGTCCAAGGGGGTCAACACTCCTTTTACCGGCCAGGAAGTCTACGGGATGACCGCCTTGACTTTTGTCAGCGGAAAGCTGGTTTACAAGAGCAAGCACTTCGCTGACTAGGCAAAATAAGATTTTTACCACAGAAGAAAATAACTAGCAAAAGACAAAAATAAGTCCTTCTCTAATCAGAGGAGGACTTATTTTGTTTGGCACTGGCATTGAGGGCGGCCCGCTGCTCTCTTTGGTCAACGTGGGTATAAAGGTCAGTGGCGGAGGTCCCTTTTTGCCCCAGCTGCTGGGCGACCATGACCTGGTCCTTGGTGGCCTGGTAGAGTTCAGAAGCGACCGTGTGGCGGAGCTTGTGGGGTGTGAGGGGGTGGCCGAAGGCGGCAGAATACTTGCCAACCATTTTCTCAATGGCATTGGTCGTCATCCGCCGGCATTCCTGGTGATAGCTGGTTAAGAAAAAGGCCTTGTTAGTGGCCGGGGCCTGGTAGCGGTCAGCCCGGATTGTCAGGTACTCTTCCAGGTAGGGGAGGGTCCAGTCAGCGACTGGCACGGAGTCTCTCTGCCCGCCTTTCCGGGTAACGTCTAAAGTTGCCTCCTTTAAGTTGAGGTCTTTCAGGTCAACCCCGGCGCATTCGGAAACCCGGATCCCGGTGCCTAAGATCAAGGCGATGACGGCCATGTCCCGTTCCTTGTTTTGCTTAAAAGAAGAAAGGGCGCGCCCGCTGCAGAGGCCGGCAAATTTTTGGTCCAAAAAGTCCATAAACTGGTATTTTAAGTCGCCAGTGTACATATGGGCTTCTAAGGCGTGGGCCCGATAGTTCAAGGTGCTTGTATAAGGAAGGGAATTGATTTTGAGCATGACATTGCGGTCAAAATAAGGCTCGCCATTGTTCTTGTCAGCCGTGATCGTCAAGTACTTGTACAAGGAACGCAAGGCGTTGAGCGACCGGTTGACGGTCGTTGGGGAGTTGAGGTGACCTTGTTTGTTCTTGCTGTGCTCTAGTTTGTCCAGGTAGAGCATGACGTCGCTTCGGTTCAATTTTTCTAGGTCGCTTGGCAGCACTTGGCTGGGGCTTTTCGCTTGGGTCAAATTTTCAGAGATCAGCCAGGAGAAGAAGCGGCGGATTTCCGTCAAGTATTGGTAGCTGGTGGTTAGGGAGTGGTGGTTTTCCAGCCGGTATTCCTTGACGAAGTCCGGCATCTGGGCCATTTCCCGGTCGATGAGGGAAAGGTATTTCTTAGTTTCCATAGGTCTCCTTATTCTTCATCCAAAAAGTGGTTCTTGTACTCGGCTTCAATGATGGTCAGCATTTCTTCTAAGACGCCATAATTAGCAATATTTTTCCTTTAGCTTAATTATACTAGAAAGAAGTCGAGCCGCCAGCTAGTTGATCAGTTGTCTGTCTTTCAGCCAGGCGGCTTTTTGCCTGGAAAAGCGCTAAAATAGAGCTGATTATTGGAAAAATGAAAGAGGCAGAAAAAATGCTCAAGTTTATTACAGCCAGCGACAGTTTCAAGGAAAGCTTGTCAGCCAAAGCGGCCTGCCAGGCAATGGCCGAGGGGATCAAGCGGGTCTTTCCAGATGCTGAGGTAGTCCAGGTTCCCATGGCCGATGGCGGGGAAGGAACGGTCGATGCAATCTTGTCCTGCATCCCCGGGGAAAAAGTGGAAAAAGAGGTTACCGGTCCCGATGGCAGAAAGCTCTTGGCCAGCTATGGGCTGATCAATGACGGGGAATGCGCGGTAATCGAAACGGCAGCGGCCAGCGGCCTGGCCTTGCTCGCTAAAAAGGACCGCGATCTAATGACAGCAACCACTTTTGGGACCGGGGAGCTGGTGCTTGACGCGTTAAAGCGGGGCGTCAGAAAGATTATCGTGGGTTTGGGCGGCAGCGCGACTAATGACGGCGGAGCCGGCCTGGCCCAGGCTCTGGGGGTCAAGTTTTTAGATAAAAATGGCCAAGAGCTGCCTTTTGGCGGAGTAAGTTTGGGTCAGTTAGCCAGAATTGATGCCAGCGGCTTGGCTCCCCGCTTAAAAGAGGCAGAAATCATCCTGGCCAGCGACGTGACCAATCCTTTGACCGGACCCAATGGAGCATCTGCGGTTTTCGGCCCGCAAAAGGGAGCGGACAAGGAGATGGTCCAGAAGCTTGACGCTAGCCTCCACCATTACGCGGATGTGATCAAAGAGGAGATTGGGAAAGACGTTGAAAAGCTGCCAGGTAGCGGGGCAGCTGGCGGTCTGGGAGCAGGCTTTTTGGCCTTCAGCAATTGCCAGATGAAGGCAGGCGCCCAGATCGTGATCGAGGAAAGTCATTTGGCGGAAAAGATGGCGGATGTTGACTATGCCTTTACGGGCGAAGGCGGGATTGACTTCCAAACTAAGTTCGGCAAGACGCCCTATGCCGTGGCCCAAGTTGCCAAAAAAATTGGCATACCGGTTTTTGCCCTGGCAGGCCAGGTCGGAGACGGAATTGACAGCTTGTATGAAGCAGGCTTTACGGGAATTTTTGGTATCCTGCCAGGCGTCTGCAGCTTGCCGGAAGCTTTAGCAGGCGGAGAAGAAAATTTAGCCCGGACCAGTGAAAACGTAGCCCGGGTGATTAAGGCCGCCAGAGCAAATTTACAGTAAAGGCTTACTGTTAAGGAAAAATAGTCTTTTTTGCCCATTTTGGTAATTTTTTTCGCATATGCCCTGCCGTTTTTTTAAAAGATTGCGATAATAAGAATAGACGCTGAAAGCGAATTCAAAAATGAAAGGGTAAAAAAGATGAAAGAATACTATTTAGACTATCGTGAGCAAGTGCGGAACATCCTGGAGGCTTTGGACGACAGGAGTACCTCCTTGCGCCTGGGAGCAGTCGCAATTGAGAACCTCCTGACCCTGGCCAGAGTCGAACTTGATGATGACGAGGAAGTTGAAGACGAAGCCGGCGATGAGGAGGAAGAGGAAGATTCTGATGATTCAGAGTCCATTGAAAAGGAAGACAGAGGCGGAGACTTAGCAGAAGCGGAAGCTGAAGACAAAAAGCCAGTCAAGACCATCAGCCATGAAGAGCCAAGATCCAGCATCCCCTACCAAATTTCCGCTGGCAACAAGCTCTGCCGCTTTTCCCGGGCACTGAAAGGCGGGAGTTTTTACACCGAGCAGGGAGATTTGGTCAGCGAAATTAATGAGCTGACAGTCAAAAATCTGAACGTTGAAAACGGTGACCTGGTCGAGCTGGACCCCAGCAGCCAGCCGCCCCGGGTAGTCCGGATTGTGGAAGCGGGTAATTTGCCGTCTAATATCGCGACTTTGTCATATGGGATCGTGGAAAGGGATGCTGCCGGTGACTTATATGTCAGCCGCAGCGCCATGGGCGAGAAATTAAGCGAGTGCGCGGGCATTGACCGCTATGAGGTACCGGCGATCATTGATGCCGGGCAAACTGAGACTGGTTTTGTTCATGAGGGAGATATCATTGATTTAGCCTGGTATAAGAACAGTCCCAGCAATATGATCGTCCGCTGGGTCAGCCAGACTAAGGGAGAAGCAGCTCCAAAGAAGGAAAAGCCTGCTGAAAAGAAGGTAAAAAGCGAAAAGGAAGACAAGGGCAAAGAAGAGAGCGTAACGACCTTGAATTTTGACCTTCATGGCCGCAGCGTGGCAGTGGTCATTGGCAATGAGCTCCGCAGCCAGGCGATTCAGAAGATGGTGGGTGAGCACCACGGCCGCTGCAAGGTGATTGATGCCTTCAAGTTTTCCGATACGGAATCTTTTTACAAGCACGCGCTGAAGCGGGCTGACGTAACGGTCATGGTGCAGAATTTGAACAAGCACTCGACTAGTAGGGCCCTGCGCAAGTATGCCAAGCGGCTGGCCATTGCAGATTCGGCGGGCCTGTCTTCAATTGAGCGGGCGATCTACCGGGCCATGCACGGCCTGCCGGCTTATGAGACATCCGCCCAGCCGATCGCGTATCCGGTCAAGGAGCTGGCACTTAGTTAATTTTAGAAAGGTTGGCGGTAAAGATGGCATTTTCGGATAAAGATAAATTCGTTGAGATAGATAAAATCGGCACGACCTGGCTGGACCGGGGGGCGGAAGCCTACCGGCAGGGGGACTATGAACTGGCCCTGCAGTGCTATAAAAAGGCAGCTGACTACGGCAATTCCCAGGCCATGTGCAATTTAGGCTACATCTATGCCTTTGGCCGGGTTGGTGAAGCTGACCAGGAGCAGGCTTTTTACTACTTTACTCAAGCATCTTTGGCCGGCAACCCGAATGCCTTTTATAAGCTGGGGGATGCCTTCCGCTTCGGCAATTTTGTAAAGAAAAATGACCAGATTGCCTTTCAATATTACAGCATGGCGGAAAGCGTCCTGCAGAAAGGTGACGAAGACCTGATTGCTGAAATCGACTACCGCCTGTCCCTTTGCTACGCCAGAGGCTGGGGGACGGGCCAGCGCTGGGACCTTGCCTTGAAGTATATCAATGAGGCTCAGCTTTATGCCTACCGGAACAAGCAGCATGGCGAGTACAACTGGCAAAAGACCAGCCAGCGGATTAACAAGCTGCATGATGAGATAGTAAGCGAAATGTTTTCATAAGTTTTAAGCAGCTGGATGACCAGCAGATGTACCAGGCAAAGAGGCTGTATTACAGCCATCCGAACAATGACCACCGGGGCAGAAGCAGCCGGTAAAAGAAAGCAAGAAGGTTGACAGGCCGCTCCGGCTTGGGTTACCTTTAACTTGTATTCAGGGGATAGAGCACAAGTTGGGGGAATTATCATGTTTACGATTTCGTTTTTGATCTTACTAATATTTTTAACTATTATGGCTGTGCCGGTGGCGATCGCCGCTTTTCTGCTCAAGGTATCTTTTAAGATCCTGGGCTGGCTGATCGGCATCTGCTTTACTTTGGCCCTGCTGATCAGTTTGCTTTTGATTAGTGTGATGTAGGGGGGGACGCTTCCTGGAGACCCGGGATGCGTTTTTTGATGGAAAATGGTCCGCTAGCATATCAACCGAAGAAGCCTCACAAGCAGATGCTGAAAATTACAACAATGGTAAACCAGCAGTGGTCAAGACGCTGAGGATGATTCCCTTCTTAAACAAGGTGGCCAACTACTACTACGGTTTAGATATTAATGAGCAGGACCCGGACTCAGTAAAGCAACTCAAAGACAGACTGGCAGGCGACTTTGGCGAGGGCTTTGCTGATAAAGTTATGGAAATCAACGAAATGGTCAATGGTAACCCCTTACTGAAGTAAGAGGCTTGAAGCGCAAGCTTTAGGTCTCTTATCTTTAGCAGGGAAGCTGGAGAAATCCGGCTTTCATTGTCTAGACTAAGCTATCCAATCGGCTTCGGCTGACTGGATAGAGGAACTACGTTATCTATGTCATCACACCCAAGGATGATGCCCAAGTCTTTGGCTCTGTGGCAGCTCTGTAAACAGTCATGAGGTTAACGTGACGGTCAACTGCGCCCACAAGCATGGATAACATCGTCGATGGGCAACAACGCAAATCCGGATTGGGTCTCCTGGTTTGGACGAGTGGCAGGAATCACTGTTTCCTGCATTACGGAAAAGGAGAAAAACATGAAGCATGAAAATGCCAATCGGGTGTTTCTGCTGGGCAGGGACGGCAAGCCACTAATGCCATGTCGTCCAAGAAAGGCCAGACTGCTGCTGAAAAGCGGCAAGGCTTTTGTGGTCAAGAAATATCCGTTCACGATTCAGCTGAAATACGGCTCATACGGCTATAAGCAGAAGGTAAGCCTTGGCGTAGACACTGGGCAGAGACACATTGGCTTTGCCATTGTCAGTCAAAACAAGGTGCTGCATCAAAGCGAGGTAGAGCTTCGCCAAGACGTACACAAAAATCTGTACACCCGCAAGATCTATCGCAGAAGCAAAAGAAACCGCAAGACTCGCTATCGCCAAGCCCGCTTTTTAAACAGAGTGCATGGCAAGCGAGACGGCTTATGGCTTCCGCCGTCAATAAAAGGCAAGGTAAGCCATAACATTGCTTGGATCAAACGCTATCTGGCTGTGTTACCAAATCCCGATCTTCACATCGAAGTAGGCAAGTTTGACATGGCCAAAATGGTTAACCCAGAAATTTCGGGCAAGCAGTATCAAGAAGGCTCACTGAAGGACTGGAAGAACTATGAGTACTACGTGCTGGCACGTGACGAGTACACCTGTCAGCTCTGCCATAAACATGGCGAAGGCGTAAAGCTTGTTGTCCACCACATTGTCTATCGCTCGCAAGGCGGGACAAACCGGGTGGACAATCTAATAACGCTTTGCACGGACTGCCATACCACGAAGAACCACCAGCCAGGTGGCAAGCTCTACAAGTGGATGAAGGCAAAGAAGAAAGTGACAAAGCAGCTGAAGGGTGCAACGTTCATGAACATTCTGCGCAAGCGGATTATGACTGCCTTCCCAGAAGCAAGCTTTCAGTACGGTTCGCAAACCTACGTAGATCGTAAGAATCTTCTTTTGCCAAAAGGTCACTTTATGGATGCAATCGCAATCAGCGGGATCAAGTCAGTGGGTCAGATGCCAGATACGGTGACGCTGATCAGCCAGTTCCGCAAGAAGAAGCGGTCGCTTCACGAAGCAAATGCAAGAAAAGGCAGAAAGCAGCCAAATACATCATCCAAGCGTAATGAGAAGAATACGAAGCATGCACGTGGCTTGTGGCTAAATGACTACGTTCGTGTGATAGGAAATC
>NZ_CALVGT010000009.1 GCF_944327175.1 uncultured Lactobacillus sp. | reverse complement strand
GCCCTCATAATAAATAGATCCTTTTCTCTTGAAAAGGGCTTGTCTGAGCTGATACAAAGCGGCGTTATAAATCTTATGAGCAATTTCTGCCGCACGGTCAAGCTCTGGAGTAGCCTTGATGTAATACTCACTGGCCAATTGGTCAATGAGTTCACTATTTCTCGGAATTGTCTTTTGTTTTTTCTTTCTTTTCGCTTGGACCATTTTCGTTTTACCTCCTTTCCTAATAATTCATCCACTGGTCTTAGTGTTACTTGTTCGAAAGGTAATATAGATCACTGACTGTCTTTGGATTAGTTCTATGATTTTAAGTTCTTCTACATTCTCGTACCTCTGAGAATTATTATATCGCGCCTCACCGAACTGGATACGAACAAAAGGTAAAGAATTGATTTATTCTGTTAAAAGCAACAGTATGGACTAATTTGACTCAAAATTCTCTAACAATACGGTTAAATTCAAGCTCAAATAAACCGCGAAAGCGAAGCCTGCGAGAGCCAGGTTTCGCTTTTTTTGTTAACCGCTATCAAAAAACAGTTCGGAATTTCGTTTATATTGTTGCTTTTTTCTGTTTTTACACTATAATAAACTAAGATAAAAGTAAACATCTTTCTAGATTGTCACACAAACATTCGTGTTGTAACGGAGGAAATCACGTGTCTGTTTCTAAATTTAAAAAGTTAGCTACCATCGCTACTGCTGCTGTTTCAGTTTCAGTTCTGCTGACTGCCTGCCAAGGCAAGAAGTCATCATCTTCAACTGGTACTAAGACCACCAAGCACAGCATCGCGCTTATCACTGACAACAACGCCATTGACGACCACTCCTTCAACGAAGCTGCCTGGAATGGTTTCAAGGCCTTCGGTAAGAAGCACGGTCTGAAGCAAGGCAAGGGTGGCTACCAATACTTTGAATCTTCATCAGCCGCCGACTTTACTCCTAACGCCAATGAAGCTGCCAGCTCCGGCTTTGAAACTATCTTCGGTGTCGGCTACCAACTGACTAGCGCCATCAAGTCCGCTGCCAAGAAGAACCCTAAGAAGAACTTCGTGATCATCGACGACGTGATCAGCGGCCAAAAGAACGTTGCTTCAGTTACCTTCGAAAGCAACCAGGCATCATACCTGGCAGGTGTTGCTGCTGCTTACACTACCAAGACCAACCATGTTGGCTACATCGGTGGTGCCAAGTCAGCTACCCTGGAACTTTTTGAAGCCGGCTTTAAGCAAGGTGTTGAAGCAGGTGCCAAGGCTTTGGGCAAGAAGATCAAGATTGACGACCAATACATCGGTAACTTCACTTCAACTGACAAGGCTAAGTCAATCGCTCAATCAATGTACGCCAGCGGCGCGGACATCATCTACCACGCAGCCGGCAACGCTGGTAACGGGGTCTTCACTGAAGCCAAGGACATCAACAAGAACCGCAAGGCTTCCAAGAAGGTTTGGGTCATCGGTGTTGACGTTGACCAGTCAGACCTGGGTAGCTACACTTCCAAGGACGGCAAGAAGAGCAACTTCGTTCTGACTTCAGTTCTGAAGGGTCTGGACGTTGCTGTTGAACGTCTTGCTGAAAAGGCATACCAAGGCAAGTTCCCAGGCGGCAAGCACTTTGTCTACACTCTTGAAGGCAACGGTGTATCTGTAACCAAGGGAAACATCGACTCCAAGACTTGGAGCAAGGTTCAAGCAGCCCGCAAGCAAATCTTGAACGGCAAGGTTAAGGTTGCTGAAAGCGTAAGCGACTTGAAGTAATCTCAAACAACAGATTTTTTAAAGGTACTCATCATTCGATGGGTGCCTTTTTCTTCGCCCTTGGGTTATAACTAAAACTTCCCGGTACGGGAACCGGTCTATACAAAGCCACCGCTTTGTTCGTGAATCAACCGTTTTCTTAGCCGCTGAAAAACTTTTTCTCAAAATTTGCCCAAAAAAGCGAATATTCGCCTATCTATCCTCTTGCTTTTTCCCAAACTAAATGCTATCTTTAATACATAATCGTTCGTCTATAAAAAGAAGAAAAAGAAAGAAGTAATTTCGTTATGCGCTTTAATTACAAGAAATTGGTTGCCGCTGGGGCAGCCACCCTGTCAATCGCTGCTGTATTGACTGCCTGCTCTGGCAAGAAGTCCAACAGCTCCGTCAACAAGGACACCAAGCACGGTATCGCCTTGATCACTGACGGTAACGGTGTTGACGACCACTCCTTCAACCAAGCCGCCTGGTCTGGTTTCAAGGACTACGGCAAGGAACATGGCCTCAAGCAAGGCAAGGGCGGTTACCAGTACTTTGAATCATCATCTGCTGCTGACTTCACCCCTAACCTGACTCAAGCTGCCCAAGCCGGCTACCAAACCATCTACGGTGTCGGCTACATGCTGACTGACTCAGTTAAAGCCGCATCCAAGAAGTACCCTAAGAAGAACTTCGTTATCATCGACTCTGTCGTAGCTGGCCGTAAGAACGTTGCCTCAGTTACCTTCAAGAGCAACGAAGCTTCCTACCTTGGCGGTCTGGCTGCTGCCTACACCACCAAGACTAACAAGGTCGGCTTCATCGGCGGGGCTAAGTCCAGCGTTCTGGAACTTTTCGAAGCCGGCTTCAAGCAAGGTGTCAAGGATGGTGCCAAGGCCTTAGGCAAGAAGATCACCGTTTACGACCAATACATCGGCAACTTCACCTCAACCGACAAGGCCAAGTCAATCGCCCAGTCAATGTACACTGACGGCGCTGACATCATCTACCAAGCTGCCGGCAACGCCGGTAACGGTGTCTTCACCGAAGCTAAGACCCGCAACAAGGCAACCACGGCTGCCAAGAAGGTCTGGGTTGTTGGTGTCGATGTTGACCAGGCAAACCTGGGTAACTACACTTCAAAAGACGGTAAGAAGGCCAACTTCACGCTGACCTCTGTTCTTAAGGGTCTGCGTTTCGCATGCAAGGACATCGCTGACAAGGCCTACAAGGGCAAATTCCCTGGCGGTAAGGTAATTTCCTACGGCTTAGCTCACGATGGCGTCTCTATCACTAAGGGTAACCTTAATGCCAAGACTTGGAAGGCAGTGCAAGCTGCCCGCAAGCAAATCCTGGCTGGTAAAATTAAAGTTGCAACTGCTCCAAGTAAGTAGCACAATATATAGTAGTCAATCTGAAACACTCCGCAATATTACGGGGTGTTTTTTGTAAAAGTAATAACAGAAAGTTTTGTCATATGGAAAAAGAGATCAAAAACATCATTGAGATGCGCCATATCGTGAAAGACTTTAACGGTTTTAAAGCCAACAACGATATCAACCTCACGCTCCGCAAGGGCGAAATCCTGGCGCTTCTTGGCGAAAACGGTGCTGGTAAGTCTACTTTAATGAGTATTCTTTCCGGCCTGCTCGAACCAACCTCTGGCGAAATCTACGTGCGGGGCGAGAAAGTCAACATCTCCGGCCCAAACGTTGCTACCAGCCTGGGGATCGGGATGGTGCACCAGCACTTTATGCTGGCCCAGGCCTTTACTGTCCTGGAAAACATCATCTTAGGCCACGAAACCACCAAGGGCCTGGCCCTGGACTTCAAAACCGCCAGAGAAAAGATCCTGGCCCTGTCCAAGCAATACGGCCTGGCCATCGATCCTGACGCTAAGATTTCTGACATCACCGTTGCTCAGCAGCAAAGAGTTGAAATCCTGAAGGTTCTTTACCGCGGGGCCGACATCCTGATCTTCGACGAACCAACTGCCGTTTTGACGCCGCAGGAAATCACTGAATTCATCAAGATCATGAAGAACCTGGCCAAGGAAGGCAAGTCCATCATCTTGATCACCCACAAGCTGAAGGAAATCAAGGAAGGTGCCGACCGGGTCACTGTCATTCGGGCTGGTAAGTCCATCCAAACCGTCAACGTCGCTGATGCAGATGACGAACAATTGGCCGAAATGATGGTTGGCCACCATGTTAACTTTAAGCTGGACAAGGCTCCCCTTAATCTGGGCAAAAATATCCTGGAAGTCAAGGACCTGCACGTCAACGAAGACCGGGGGACCGAAGCAGTCAAGGGTCTCTCCTTCAATATCCGCGGTGGGGAAATCCTTGGTCTGGCCGGGATCGACGGCAACGGCCAGGACGAACTGGTCGAAGCCATCACTGGCCTGCGCCACGTTGAAGGCGGCCAAGTCGTCATCAACGGCCAAGATTTGACCAACAAGCCAGTCCGCCAAATCACGGAAGCCGGCGTCGGCCACATCCCTGCCGACCGGCAAAAGTACGGCTTGATCCTGCAACTGCCTTTGTCTGAAAACATTGCCATCCAGACCTACTACAAGGAGCCTTACTCCAAGCACGGGATCATGAACGAAAAGGCCATCCGGGAACACGCTCGGGAACTGATCAAGAAGTTCGACGTCCGCACGACCAGCGAACAATTGCCGGCCAGCGACCTGTCCGGTGGTAACCAACAAAAGGCCATCATCGCCCGGGAACTCGACCGGGACGCTGATTTGATCATTGCCTTCCAGCCAACCCGGGGCCTGGACGTCGGGGCTATCGAATACATCCACAGCCAGCTGCTGAAGCAAAGAGACGCCGGCAAGGCCGTGCTCCTTGTTTCCTACGAACTTGACGAAATCCTGCAGCTGTCTGACCGGATCGTCGTCCTGCACGACGGGGCCGAATCAGGTGAAGTCAAGCCTGACCAGACTAGTGAAACTGAACTCGGTTTGCTTATGACCGGGAAGAATATCAAGAAGGAGGCTGCCGCTAATGATTAAGGTGAGCCCTAAAGCCAAGCGGCTTTTAGTGCCGATCGTTTCTGTTATTGCCGGCTTTTTAGTCGGGGCCATCATCATGCTGGCCTGGAGCTATGACCCATTCCAGGCCTACAGCTCAATGTTTGAAAGTGCCCTGGGCTCAGCCAACGGGATCGGGGAAACCATCCGTAACGCCACCCCGTTGATCTTTATCGCCATCGGCTTCCAGATCTCTTCAGCCGCTGGCTTCTTCAACATCGGTCTGCCGGGCCAGGCGCAAGCTGGCTGGCTGACCGCCATCTGGATCGGCCTGGCCTTCAAAGGCCTGCCGGGCTACATCCTCTTGCCATTTGAAATCATCGCCGGCATCCTGGCCGGTGCCTTGGTTGCCGGTATTGCCGGCTGGCTGCGGGCCTACTTCGGAACCAATGAAGTTATCTCAACCATCATGCTTAACTACACCGTCCTCTACCTCTGCCAATACCTGCACCAGGACGTCATGAGCAAGAGCCTCCGCGTTGACACCGACACTACCAAGACCATCGGGGCTAGCGGCAGCCTGCGGATTCCGTGGCTGAGCGAAATGTTCGGCGACTCCCGGATCAGCGGCGGTATCTTCCTGGCCATCATTGCCCTGGTCATCTTCTGGTTCTTGATGAAGAAGACCACGGTCGGCTTTGAAATCAAGGCGGTTGGTTTGAACCCATTTGCCAGCCGTTACGCCGGCATGAGCGACAAGAAGAACATCATCATCTCTATGCTCCTGTCAGGTGCCTTCTGTGGCCTGGGCGGGGTTGTACAAGGTCTGGGGACTTACCAAAACTACTTCACCCAAACGACTACCCTGGACATCGGCTGGGACGGTATGTCCGTTGCACTTTTGGGCGGCATGAGCGCTATCGGCATCCTGCTGGCTTCCCTGCTCTTCTCCATCTTGAAGATCGGTGGCCTGGGGATGCAGACGGCAGCCGGGATTCCATTTGAAATCGTTTCTATCGTCATCGCTGCCATTATCTTCTTCGTAGCCATCAGCTGGGCTGTCGGCCTCCTTTTCAAGGAAAAGAAGTCTGACAAGACCGCGACCTATATTGCCACGGCGGAAACCGCCAGCCGGCAAGCCGCCAATGACCAGCAAAAAGGAGGGGAAGCATAATGAACTTCGTGACTGTATTAGCCTTAATCGTTTCATCAACTTTAGTTTATTCAGCTCCCTTGATTTTCACCGCTTTGGGCGGGACCTTCAGTGAAAACTCAGGGATCGTCAACGTTGGTTTGGAAGGGATCATGACCATGGGGGCCTTCACCTCCATCGTCTTCAACCTGAGCTTCGCCTCGACCTTCGGCACCGCTACTCCATGGCTGGGTGCCCTCTTGGGCGGAATTATCGGGATCATCTTCTCCCTGCTGCACGCCGTTGCCACAGTCAACTGGCGGGCTGACCACGTTATTTCCGGGACGGTCTTGAACTTGATGGCGCCGCCATTGGCCGTCTTCCTGGTCAAGGCCATCTACAACAAGGGGCAGACCGAAAACATTAACCAAAACTTCGGCTACTTCTCCTTCCCTGGCCTGGCCAACATCCCAGTAATTGGGCCGATCTTCTTCAAGAACACTTCAGCTCCAGCCTGGGTAGCCATCGTCTTGTCCATCTTCCTTTACTGGGTATTGTACAAGACCCGCTTTGGCCTGCGCCTGCGGTCCAGCGGTGAAAACCCGCAAGCTGCCGACACTTTGGGGATCAACGTCTACAAGATGCGTTACGCCGGTGTCTTGATCTCCGGTTTCCTTGGCGGGATCGGCGGGGCTGTCTTCGCTGAAGCAATTGCCGGTAACTTCTCAGTTTCCACTATTGCCGGGCAAGGTTTCATGGCCCTGGCTGCCATGATCTTCGGCCGCTACAACCCAATCGGCGCTATGCTGTCCTCCCTCTTCTTTGGCTTCGCGCAAAGCTTGAGTATCATCGGGGACCAGATTCCAGGCATTTCCAGCCTGCCATCCGTTTACCTGCAGATCGCGCCTTACGTCTTAACGATCATCGTTCTGGTGGTCTTCTTCGGCAAGACTGTCGGGCCAGCTGCCGACGGGCAAAACTACATCAAGTCGAAATAAAGAAAACAGGGCTTTGGCCCTGTTTTTTACTGACATTTTTTCTAAAAAAATGCTAGAGTAAATTGAAGTGCCCTACAATTGTTAGACATAGACATCTAACGATTGTGGGGTATTTTTATGACCAAATATTCATCCGAACTAAAAATACAAGTTGCTTCTGATTATCTTAATGGCAGAGGCTCATACAAT
>NZ_CALVGT010000008.1 GCF_944327175.1 uncultured Lactobacillus sp. | reverse complement strand
CACGTAAGCGTTGTGGGTCAAAGTCCGGCTGGTCCCGTCGATGTTGCCAGCCTTCACGTACTTGCCTTCAGCGTACTTGTAGTACTTGGCGTTGCCGATCTTTACGGCTGACCCGTAGACCTTAAGGCTGCTTCCTGCCTTCAAAGTCTTGACAGACAACTTCTTGCCAGAAGCATCATAGCTGTAGGAGTTCCGCATCAGCTTAACCCTCTTGGTTGAAACCGGCTGGGTAGCTGGCGCTTGGCTGGAGCTGTTTGAACCAGTATTAGTGTTGCCGCTGTTGCTGCTGGTTCCCAGCTTGTTGTAGTAGTAAGTGATCAAGCTGTAGAAGTCGCTCATGGAGTAGCCCCATTTAGCAAAGTAGCCGTCCGGGTCCCCGTGGTCGGTCCCGCCCAGGTACTGGGAAACTTCATTGTGGGACCAAATAGTGCCTGTCCCGCTCTTACTTGCCCGGGATGGGGTCAAGTTATATTGGTGCAAAAGAGTGGCAATGTAGTAGGCATCGTTGGCTACGCTCTGCACGAACTGGGACCGGGTTGAAACTTCACAGAGCTCAATCTGGATGTAGCGGACATTGGCGATTGGGCCTGCCCCCCAGGTACCATAGTCAGTTGACATCAGCTGGATGGTCTGGCTGTTGTCGACAACAGCGTGGACGTAAGAGTAGACGCTGGTCCAGTTATTGTTGAAGTAGCGGCCTTCATCCCAGGCCGTAGCGCCAGGAGTCGCCGTTTCGTGAACGACGATCCCTTCCGGCCTGCCGACCCCGTTCCGGTAGCCGAAGCGGCTGCCGTACTTCTTGCCATTGGCCACGCTGTTGAACTGGTTGTAAGACAAACCCGCCGCCTTGAGCAGGGTTTCCAGTGACTTGGTGCCGCTGTAAATCGTCTTCTTGGCATCACTGTTGATTGAAGCCTGGGCTGCCTGTCCCTGGCCAAAAGTAAAGGCCAGGCCGAAAGCCGCCGTTGCCGCCGCAGTAAAAAATCTTCTAAATCTCATTCAGTTTTCTTCCCCGTTTGCTTAAAAGTTGGCCTTCTTAACATATTGGTTAAGACCAACGATGTAGTACTGCTTGCCCTTGATCTTCACTCTGCCGCCGTAGACGGTGTGAGTGCTGCCCTTGAGCCACTTGGTCTTGCCGACCCGTTTGCCCTTGTTGTTGTAGATGTAGGCATTGTGCTTAAGCTTGCGGCTTACGCCGTCAAAGTTGCTTGCCTTGATGAACTGGTCGGCACTGGCCGAGTTAACCCGGTAGTACTTAGCCCCGTTGATCGTGACTGACCCGTAAGTCGTCACGCTCTTGCCGGACTTGACGGACTTGGCCGTGCTCTTGGCACCGGTACTGGTGTAGATAGCTGCTGAGTGCATCAGTACCTTCATTTGCCCGGAAACGCTGGCGGCATTGTCAGCACTTGGCGCTTGGGAGCTGCCAGTGTTCAGGCTTTCGCCGTTGATCCAGCCCAGGCCCTTGAGGTACATCCGCTTCTTGCCATTGTAGTAAGTGTAGGTCTTAGTAACCGTTACAGTTTGACCGGCGGTCACGTAAGACTTCTTTGGTGAAACAGAGTGGTCAGTCGGGTACAGGTAGGTTGCCCCGGACTTGGCTACCTTGGCCCTGTAATTAGTGCCGGAGTAAACCGGGTCATACTTGGTCAAGTTGTAGGTTCCGATGCGGCTGATCAGCTTGTTGGCGTAGTTCTTGTCGGTCGCGTAGCCGGCAGCCTTGATGGCTTTAGCGGCAGCTGAAGCACTTGAGGCATTTTCCAGCCAGATCTTGCTGTAGCGCAAGCTGCCGTAATTGCCAAAAGTCGTCCGCATCTTCAAGCCGTAGTCGTCAAAAGATGCCTGGTAGCTGCTGTACTTTCTGAAGGCAGCCGTGATGTAGTAAATCTTACCCTTTGAGTCCTGTTCCGCCGTCTTGACGTTATAAGTTGCCCCGGTCCAGCCAGTAGCCTTCATCCCAAAGAAGTTGTTGGCCCGGGTAGACAGGGTTGAAGTTCCCCAGCCAGATTCCAAGGCAGCCTGGGCCAGCATCAAAGAGGCATAGACGCCGTACTTCTTGGACGTCTTCTGCGCCCGCAGGCTGACCTTGCTTAAAAAGGCATCACTGGTGGCTGATGCCTCAACTGCTTGATTTGAGAGGAACATGTTGTTGGTCACTGGAACAGCGATAGAAGTCAGCATCGCTGCGGTAGCAAGTCCAGTCAAAAATCTTCTCTTCATTAATTTCCTCCTAATAATTTCAATCGTAACTTCTATTGTATGTGCTCAGCGCTCTAGTTACAATCGAACGCGCATTCTGTAAACTAAAAGTAACAATTTCCTTAAGCAATTACATTCTTTATAGAAAAAAACCGCTTTTTTCCCCCTTCCGGGCTAAGAAAGAAAATTATAAAAGACCGGGATAAAGCTGCATAAATTAAACATAAAAAGAAAAGAGGCGGCCAGGCCGCCTCTTGGGTATAAATTTTGTATCCGGCTAAAGCGGCCAGATCTGCCTAATGATTACTATCGTCAAACACACCCGTAACAGTACGTTCAATATAGTTTGCAGCCAGCGGCTCAGCATAGAGGACCTCCCCTTCCTTGACGAACACGCCCTCGCTGGCGATGGCGGCCGCGGCCTCCCGGACCACGTCCGCGCTCAAGCCCTTGACCGCGTATGGCAGGTTCAGGCTCTTCTTTTTGCCAGCACTGGACTTAAAGGTTAATTGCAATTCGGTAGTCGTAGTCATGATTTTTTCTCCTGTTTCTTACTCAAAAATTTTCATCTGTAGTTTCCGCGCTAAAGAGTTAGGCCAAGGTCAAATTGTGCTTTTGGACCAGGGTCAAGGCAGCCAGTTCATCGCCCTGCAGCTTGCTGATGGCCTGGCCCACCTTGACCAGGCTTTCCGGGCTGGCATCCAGCTTGACGTTTTGCAGGCTGCGCTGCATCTGCCCCTTGTCATACTTTTCGGCCTTGAAGGTGTATTGAATGCTTTGGTCAGCTAAAGTGAAGTTCATTTTTTCTCTCCTGTTTCTGTTAAAAAATCCATTCTTGCCGCGAAGCAACGGGCTTCGCTCCGGCCGGCCCCGGCGCCTTGGGCCTGCACTGATACTAACGTTTCAAGAAGCAAAAGTCGGCCACTTTTTATTAAGTAATAATTACAAGTTGGACCAGCTGACTGAAGGGAGGGGCGATTCTGGTATAATTGAGGAGATTAACGAGGAGGTTATTTATGAAAAAATCGACTATCTGGTCCATCATTGTGGTGGCCGCGCTCGCCTTGGGCGGGGCTGGCGTCTTCTTCTACTCCAGCCAGCAAAAGCAGAGCCAGAAGCAAATGGCAAATTCCAGCTACTCCAGCCACATGCAGGCCGGCAAAGAAGCCGTAAAGGCCAAGAAGTACAGCCAAGCCGCTGACGAATTTGACCAGGCCTACCAGGCTAAGGCAACTGCCCAAGCTAAAAACTACCAGGCCCAGGCCGAAAACCTGGCCGACTCCATCAAGTTAGCCAAGACGACCGTCAAGTACGCCAGCGCCTTGAACCTGGCCCAAAAGGCCCAGGAGCAAAATGGCGGCTACAGTGTCATGACCAGCCAGGCCAAAAAGCTGGTTAAACAGCTCAAGGCCGTTAAAGACAACTACGACAGTGAAATCAAGCCGCTCTTAAACAAGGCCGCCAAGGCCATGGAAGACGGCGATTATGGCAGCGCCGTTTCCACCTACAGCAGCATCTTAGACCTGCCTTACATCAACGGAGCTTACTACGCCAAGGTCCGGTCTAACGTCAAGGACCTGCTCAAGGAAGCCAAGAGCAAACAGGAGGACTCCTCCAGTTCTGAAAGTTCAAGTTCATCCAGCTCTTCTGACTCTTCCAGCAGCAAGGCAAGCTCCAGTTCCAGCTCATCTTCTTCTGCCGCAAGCTCTTCCAGCAACCAGGCTGAAGGGTCTGGGACCAGCAACAATGACAAGGTTGGCGGCAGCACCGTGACCAGCCGGGACGTCCAGCAGATCCGCACCCAGCTTGACAAGCTGGGCGAAAGCACGGCCGGCTGGAGCCCGCAGGACTTGATCAACCTGTTCAACTACGCCTACCAGCAGGGCCACACCACCATCGACTCCATCACCAAGGATGACGTCGAGGGCTACCTGAAGTCGGGCAAATAAGAAATAATTCAGCGCCAGGCCTTGATTTATGGGGGCCTGGCGCTTGCTTTCTGGCCTTAAAGCCGTTAAAATTACTATTGACTTTATAGACTTTTATTTAAAAAGGAGCTACAACTTTGGCAGAAGAAGAAAAGAAAATCCGCAGCAATGAAGATATGTTCAAGATCGTGATGCCTGAACCAGAACGCGTAACCATGCCAGCACGCGAAGTTGCCGACCAGCCGGCTTACCTGGTCAACTTCGCCAACTTCTACGTTTCTTCTTTCGAACGCGACGACCTGGAAATCATCAGTGAATTTGACGAAGACCACAACATGGTCAACATCAACCACTACCTCCTGCTCAACCAGCCATTCTCCCGCAAGAACCTGGTCAAGCATGTGCTGATCGACCACGCCCACAATTTCCAAGCCATCCTCGACAAGATGACCGCAGAAACCGGCGTTGACCCGGAAGCGATGACCACTTACGAAGACTGGAGCAAGTGGTATGAAGCAGAACGGGCAAAGATCGAAAGCAGTTTGTCCTAAAGGGCTTGAAAAATTGCTCTAAATATAAGAAAATTACAGTAGAAAGAATGTCTGATGGCATTCTTTTTTTACTTGTTAAATCTAAACAAAAGCTTTAAAGTTATTTTTGTATATCACAGACTTTTTAGTTTGAGGAGTATTTAAGTGCTATGGAAGTAGAAAATAAACGCAATCGCATGACGGCCGCCGGCCTCTTGATCGCGATTGGGATTGTCTACGGCGACATCGGGACCAGTCCTCTGTATGTCATGAAATCCGTAATCACCGGCAACGGCGGCATCAATACGGTCGGCCGTGACTTAATCATCGGGACCATTTCCTTGATCCTGTGGACCGTGACCCTGCTCACGACGGTGCAGACCGTGATTATTGCCTTAAAAGCAACCAACCACGGCGAAGGCGGTATCTTCGCCCTCTACGCCTTAATCAGAAAGAAAGCAGCCTGGCTGGTCTGGCCGGCCTTGATCGGCGGGGCTGCTATCCTGGCCGACGGGACCCTAACCCCGGCCGTGACGGTTACTACCGCCATTGAAGGGCTGAAGGGGCTGGAATTCGGCAAGGGCAATGTCCCGGTCAGCAACCAGACCACGGTCTTAGTCATTACTATTGTTATTTTGCTGGTGCTTTTCTCCATCCAGCGGATGGGGACCAGCATCATCGGGAAAGCTTTTGGCCCGGTCATGTTTGTCTGGTTCGCCTTCCTGGGTGTCATGGGCTTGATCAACATTGGCGGCAACTGGTGGATTCTCCAGTCCTTGAACCCTTACTACGCGATCAAATTGCTCTTTAGCCCTTACAACAAGGCGGGCTTCGCGATCTTAGGGTCCATCTTCCTGGCCACCACGGGGGCTGAAGCCCTTTACTCCGACGTCGGCCACGTCGGCAAGGGGAACATCATCGGTTCCTGGCCATTTGTTTTCGCCTGCCTCTCCCTGAACTACTTTGGGCAAGGGGTTTGGATCTTAAACAACACCAACATGCACTCAGCCACGGAAATCAACCCCTTCTACGCCATGATTCCGGAAAATATCCGGCTGGCGTCAATCGTTCTGGCCACCCTGGCAGCGATCATCGCTTCCCAGGCCCTGATCACGGGTTCCTTTACCCTGGTGGCTGAATCCATCAACTTGAAGTTCCTGCCGCGGATGAACATCCTCTACCCATCTGATGAAAGAGGGCAGATCTACATTCCGGCTATCAACAAGATGCTGGGCATTACTACTATTGCCCTGGTTCTCTTCTTTAGAACCTCAGCCCACATGGAAGCAGCCTACGGTCTGTCAATCACGATTTCCATGCTGACGACCACCATCCTGCTCTATGAATGGCTGGTTCTCAAGCGTGGCCACAACTTGTGGAACACGATTTTTGTCGTCTTCTTCAGCACGATCAACATCCTCTTCATGGGTTCAAGTCTGAGCAAGTTTACCCACGGTGGTTACGTATCACTCTTGATCACCCTCTTGATCGCCGCTGTCATGGTTATTTGGTACTTCGGCAACAAGGTTCGGGACAAGAACGAATCTGTTAATGCTTACGTTCGCTTGGACGAATACACTGACATGCTGACTGACCTCAGCCACGATGACAACTACCCAACTTACGCTGACAACCTGGTTTACATGGCCAAGGTTAAGTACAACAAGTTCATCAAGCGGGAGATCCTTTACTCCATCTTGGACAAGCGGCCAAAGAGAGCCCGGGCTTACTGGTTCGTTTCTGTTAACGTCACTAACGACCCATTTACAGCCGAATACGCGGTCAACACTTTTGGCACCAAGAACGTGATCAACATCCAGCTCTACCTCGGCTTCAAGCGGCAGACAAGCGTTAACGTCTACTTGCGGCAGATCGTCCACGACCTGATCAAGGACAACACCATCGAAGCTCAGCCGCAGGAATACACGACCACTCCAGGCCGGGACGTTGGTGACTTCAAGTTCGTTATCGTTAACGACGTCATCTCGCCATCAACCACCCTGTCCTCTTACCAAAAGTGGCTGGTCAAGGCCCGGGTCCAGCTGCAGAACCTGTCGCCTAACCCGGCTCAATGGTTCGGCCTGGAATTCGCGGACACGGTTATCGAACGCGTGCCTTTGATCCTGGGCAAGCAAGAGCCTGAAAGAATCAAGCGGGTTGCCCCAGTTGACTACAGCAAGACCATGCTGAACAAGAACGCGGGCAAAACGAAGAAACAAAAGAGCAAATAAAGAAACGGCAAGCCTCGAACGCTTGCCGTTTTTGCTTTTAGAAAGTCGTCAACCAACCCCAGACTAAAGTCTAGGGCTTGCAAGTCGCAAGAAGCTTTTGCCTCTTTGCTTGCACTAATCAGATACGGGGATTTGCAAGTGCAGGGATCCCTAATTACCAGATTTATATTATAGAGCCTCGGGTTGCCTGGGGCTCTTTTCTTTTATCCTTTGTACGGAAGTATCGAATATTTTTCTTCCTCTAACTTGGCTATGCCTTTTTCCAGAATATTCTTAGCTGCATTATAGTCCCGGATGTGGTGGACTTTGCAGATTGGGCAGTCCCACTCTCTGTCTTTCAAGGTAAGCTTTGGATAGCCGTTATGCCCCATAATGCTGCCACAATTAGAGCAGCGTTGAGTGGTATTGCGCTTGTCGATCTCAATGTACTTCTTGCCATAGAGGTCTGCTTTGTACTCAAGCATTCTCTGGAAGCTACTCCAGCCAACATCGGCAATTGACATTGCCAAGGCATGATTTTTCATCAAGTTTTTTCCTCTCAAGTCCTCAAGCACTACTACGTCGTGGTTATTGATGTATGCAGTACTCAATTTCTGTAGGAAGTCTTCTCTTTGATTTTTGACGTGCTGGTGCAGGCGGGCTGCTTGCAGGCGGGACTTTTGATAATTCCGGCTTTCAGCTAGCTTGCGTCCTTCCTTTTTTGCCCGCACTTGTCTCCTTGACATCCGTCTTTGCAGGCTTTTCAGCCGTTTTAATGACTTGCGGTAGTAGCGGGGATTGTCAATGACATTACCGCTGCTGTCAGTTAAGAAATTGTCGGTATTCAAGTCAATGCCTGTAATCTTGCCCGTTTTTAGCTTTGGATCAACAAAAGGAACTACGTCCCCAATCTGAAGAGAGAGATAGTAGCCCGAAGCATCATACTTGATCGTTGCCGTCCCAATCCGGAAATTTGGATTATGCGCAAGAATTTTTCGATAGCTTGAGCCACTTATTCTAATTCTTCCTAGCTTAGGCAACTGTACGTGCTTTGTGTCCAGGAACCTAACTGATCCGGAGAAAGGCGTACAGTTTCCTTTTTTCTTGTTTTCGGTTGTGTAGGTACAAGAAGTTTGATAGCTGTTGCTTACGCCTTTCTTGTGGTATTTGGGAACGCCGGAAGAGTGAATTTTTTTGAACATATTCCAAGCCGCATTGTAGTTAAGTTTAGCCTGGGCTACTGCTAAGCTGTCAACGTCATTGACAGACATATAGGAATAATACTTAGACAGCTTCTTTTTCCGCAGTTCTAGTGTCTCAATTCTTTCAGCTACTGTTTGGATATAGATGCCAGTTTTTCTAAGA
>NZ_CALVGT010000007.1 GCF_944327175.1 uncultured Lactobacillus sp. | reverse complement strand
ACGCCAATCGAGTTCACAAGGGCTTTGGTCAAGTAGCAGACACCTTGGAATCGTACTTCGATTAAAAAACAGTTAAAGAATCAATTAGCCGGAAAGATTTATTTACACAAAAGAATTGACAGTCTCGTGAAAAGAATAATGTTTATCCTTGAATAGTGCTATTTGTATTAGTTGGATATTAGACTGGGTGAAGTGTAAACATAAAGCCCGTTTTTAACGAAGAAAGGGAAAAGACTATAAATATGAAAAAGCTCAAAAAGATCAACTATGCGGCCTGTTGGCCATATATGGCGGTCGTTCTTTTTGCCGCCTATTTGGCCTACCGGCAGATGCGAACAGGGAACATCATTATCGGTTCCGATACGATTTTCCACTTCAACCGCTTCTATGAAACCGAGGAGCAAATTAGAAACGGCAATTTCAGCTGGTTCATGACTCTGTACGGGTTCAACCAGTCAGGCCGGGTAATCAACGCGCTTTACGGCCCGGCCTTTGCCTACTTGAACGGGCTGCTGCTGCTGGTGGTCGGGACCTGGTACCGATATCAAATTATCACCAGCTTCCTGGTCTTCGTGACCGGGGGCGTGGGGATGTACAGGGCCGTGCACCGCTTTAAGGTACGGGGCAGCATTGCCGTTTTGGTGACGATTATCTACATGACTATCGGCTGGCTGCCGCGCTGGCAGTCTGGCTCCAACTTCACCGGCATCGGCGCTGCCTTGATGCCTTACGGGATTCTGGTCGCTTGCGACATGTTCTATGATAAAGAAAAGCCAATCCACTGGATCAAGCTGACCATCTTGATGACGGTCGCTTTGGAAGTCCACCTGCTCACGGCGCTGATGTACATGGCCTTCCTAGTGCCAGCCTGGCTCTATGCCATCATTAAGCGCGAAGACAAGCGGGAGATCTTGCTGAACACCTTGAAGGCGGTGCTCTTAACCATCTTCTTGACGGTCAACACCCTCTTGCCTCTGTACTGGATGTCCAAGACCAATAACTTGGCGCCAACGGCGACAATGAGAATGCTGGACAACGCGGTTCATTTGGTTCATACCACTATAAGCTTTAACCCTTTTATGGTTAGGAGCTCTAATTTGCGGGCTAGACTGACCTTCTGGTTGGCCTATGTTTTTATCGCTCAGATTATCTATGCAATCTGGACACGCAAGGAAAGCCGCGTCAATGTCATTGTGTCGCTTTATGGCGGCTTTTGGCTGCTTTTAGCCTCCCGCTTGGTTGAATGGGACCGGATCACTAACCACTTGCCGGCCTTGGCCCGCTTTTTGCAGTTTCCATCCCGCTTTGTCTGCATCGCTTATCCCTTGCTGCTTATCGGGTTGGGTCTTTCGTTTGAAGGCATCTTGAACTGCAAGAAAAAGTGGGTGCGCCCTGCCGCATATGCCGCGCTTGGCCTTTTAACTTTTACAGCGGCTGACTGTCTGGTTGTCGCTGTAAATCATGATGCCTGGGTTGGCTACCAACATCATGTTGGCAAAAGCCACAATACAAAATTTGGTGAAGCTGCTCAAAAGTCAAAAGAGATAACTGATGCGCGCAGGCAAGCCTTAGCCGCTACTAACGCGTCCACCCACGCTCATGACCTGCAAGCCTTCCTGGACATGACCAAGAAGGCCATTCCGGACTACCTGCCGGTCTACAAGTGGGATCCAGAGCCTGATGTGCCAAGCCACTTGTACACTTACAAGTGGAAGCAGTATTATACGATGGAGAATTCCAAGATTACCGCCGCTTACCGCAAGTCCGTCATGAACCACAATCGCAATGTCAAGGTAAAGGCGGTCAAGCACGGCTTGAAATTGACCTGGAAGGCCAAGAAGGGCAAGCACAAGCAGCAATTGCCAGTCATTACCTACAAGCAGTCCAAGTTGACCGTCAACGGGCGGGTCTTGACCAAGTACAAGAAGAACCGGGTCGGCGCCCCAACGGTTCCCGAAAAGACCAAGGGCACCAACACCGCCTACTTGGAATTCCAGACGCCGTTCTGGATCAAGTTGGCCATCACGGTCTCTTTGCTGGGGCAATTTGCCGCGGTCATTTGGGGCCTGCTTTGGCGCAGTGGTATTTTCAAGAAGAGAGAAGAAAAGAAGGCATAGCAGCAATGAAGAAGATCTCAATTATCGTGCCTTGCTACAATGAAGAAGCGGCCTTGCCCCTTTTTTATCCGGTAGCGCATGAGGTGCTGGAAAAACTGTCCGACGACTACGAGCTGATTTTTGTCAATGACGGGTCCAAGGACCGGACTCTGGAAATCCTGCGTGATTTCGCGGAAAAAGACCCCCATGTCTTCTATATTTCTTTTTCAAGAAACTTCGGCAAAGAATCCGCCATGTACGCGGGCTTCGTCAACGCCAGCGGGGACTATGTGGCCGTGATGGACGCTGACTTGCAGGACCCGCCAGCCCTTCTGCCGGAAATGATCAAGATCCTGGACTCCGGTGAATACGACAGCGTGGCCACCCGGCGGGAGGACCGGAAGGGGGAGCCGCCGATCAGAAGCTGGTTTGCCCGTAAGTTCTACCAGATCATCAACAAGATCTCTGATGCTGACGTGGTCGACGGGGCCCGGGACTTCCGCTTGATGAAGCGGGACATGGTCGACGCAATCGTGGAGATGAGCGAATACAACCGGTTCTCTAAGGGGATTTTTGGCTGGGTCGGCTTCAAGACCTACTGGCTCCCTTATGAAAACGTGGAAAGAGTGGCCGGGGAAAGCAAGTGGAACTTCTGGAAGCTGTTCAAGTACGCTATTGACGGGATTATCAACTTCTCCCTGGTGCCTTTGAACCTGTCTTCCTGGATGGGCTTCCTCATGACCGGGATATCCTTCATCATGCTGATCGTGATTATCCTGCGCAAGTTGATCAAGGGCGACCCGGTAGCCGGCTGGGCCTCCTTGATCAGCGTAATCATCTTCATTGGCGGCTTGATCATGCTTAGCTTGGGCGTGATTGGCCAGTACCTGGCCAAAATTTACATGGAAAGCAAGCGCCGGCCCCACTATATTTCCAGTGAATCCAATATTAAAGACGTTAAAAAGATCGACTAAGGCCGGTCTTTTTATTTTTTGTTTCTTTTTTGAAGGTTATAATTCTATAGCAATTAATCCTCCTATCGGCAGATTATAGCCACTAGATGTGGCAAATCTGTTTGAATTTATTCAGAAAAATCAGAAGAAATAGTCAAAAGGACATCCTGGCGGATGTCCTTTTTTGCGTGCTCTTTTACTTTTCTTTCAGGTCAGTAAACTGGGCGAAGTATTTGTCCAGGTAGACCTTGTAGCTGACGGTCATGATGACATTGCGGAGCATGGTTTTGTATTCGCCGTGCTCGTGGCCGACGTCGGCCAGTTCGCCTTTAAAGCCGAAGACATAGGCCAGGACGTTTTCCAGCTCATCAACCATGTAGTTGTAGGCCGTCTCGGTGTCGTAGCTGGACCGTTGCAGCTTCAAGGCCTCGCGCAGATCAGCCAGGGAGAGGACGTTTTTGGACACGGCGATAAAGACCAGCTCAGCGATCTTGTCCGGCAGCTACAATTCAGCCGTGCAGGCGGCAAAGATTTACCAAGAAGAATATCCGGATGCCTTGATTCACGTTTTTGACAGCAAAAGCGCGGGTCCGGCCCAGCTTTTGGCGGCAGAAAAGATCGCGGAACTGAAAGAAAAAGGGATGCAGTTCCCGGACCTGGTGGAAGCAGTGACTGACTACCTGGAAAACCATGTCCGCCTCTTTTTTGCCTTAAAGTCGATGACCAATCTGGCCAATAACGGCCGGGTTAGCCCGGCAGTGGCCAAGATTGCCGGACTGCTCAAAATTTGGGTCTACGGCTGGGCAGAGGAAGGTGAAATCAAGCCGCTAGGCAAGGGCAGAGGGGAGAAGAAGACCCTGGCGGCCCTGCTGAAAACTTTGGAAGAGAAGGGCTATACGGGCGGCCGGGTCAAGATCGACCACGCGGACAACTTCGACAGCGCGGCTGAGCTCCACGATCAGATCAGAAAAAATTATCCAGAGGCCAGGGTTGACCTGGGCACTTGCCACGCTCTGTGCAGCTTCTACGCGGAAGAGGGCGGGTTGATGATTGGAGTAGAAATTTAGCAAGTAAAACATCAGCACCGGTCCGGGCAATGTCATTAAGTTAAGACATTGACTTTGAACGGGGAATGCTTTAGGACACTCATCTAAGTTTGATGAGTGTTTTTTTTGCTTAATTTTCGAAACCGCTTTACGCTATCTTTGGTTAGAGATTTTATCAAAGGTGGCGTATTTTTATGACTAAGAAGCATCAAGTCCTAAGACAGCTTGATTCTGTTACAGATATGGCTGCCGAATGCATCAATTACTTTGTTTATCATCCAAGTAAAGACTTCACGCGTAAAAGAAAACTGGATGCTAAGACATTCATTAAGACTACTCTTACCATGCAAGGAAACTGCTTGAACAAGGAGCTATCTGACGCATTTCCTAAGCCCTCTAAGCGAATGACCGTGTCGGCTTACGAACAGCAGAAATCAAAGGTTAACCCTAGATTATTTAAGGCAATTCTGTATGAATTTAATTCAACTTTGAAACAGCCTGCTTTGTATCATGGCTATCGGCTGCTGGCAATTGATGGTAGTGACTTTGCTTTGCCGTATGATAAGAATTCAATGTTTCTATGCAATATTCAGACAAGAAAAAAACCTTCGGCCGATAATAAATTAACGACCAAAGGCACATGTTTGATTCATGCCAATATCCTTTACGATATCGCAAATTGTTGTTACCTAGACTGCTTATTGCAATCACGAAAGGGTATGGATGAACGCAGTGCAGCTGTGCACATGCTTCAGAACTTAAGACTTCAACACCGCTATATCGTACTGATGGATCGCGGCTATGAATCCTTCAATCTTTTCGAGCATGGCAATCGACTGTCTAA
>NZ_CALVGT010000006.1 GCF_944327175.1 uncultured Lactobacillus sp. | reverse complement strand
GCAGGTAAACGGGCACCGTCAACTGCCCGACGATGCGGTCTCACAGGTGGGAGTCGTAAGACGCTATAACCACTATCTAGCAATAGATGAGACTGCAAACCTCAGAATTTATTCTGGGGTAGTTGATGTCATCTCCTAGTTAGTTTTTAATAGAATTACAGGCCATTCTGCTTAGGCAGGGTGGCTTTTTTGCAAAAATAAAAGCAAGGACTAGCCTTGCTTATCGTTAGCCTTGCCCCAGAGGATATTGTTTTGCGTTTCCTTAAGGCAGTAGAGCTTTGGCGGCCGCCCGCTCTTGTGGTAATTCTTCTGCACGCCCAGTTCGGTAAAGAGGGAGCCATGGGTCTTGCGGAAGTTGGAGTTGTCGATCTCATCGACTGTGGTTTGAAAGAAGGGAGCGTAGACCTCGCGGGCTTCGCGGAGAGTGAATTCAGGGCCAAGAATCTGCAGGATGCTGGGCTGGTAGTCCAGCTTGTTGCGGATGCGCTGGATGGCCACGGCGATGATTTCGTCATGGTCAAAGGCCAGGTCGTGAGAATTTTCCGCTAATTCAAAGGTCAAGTCCTTGGCAGCGGAAAAAAGCTCATACTTGTGGCCGAAGTTTTCAAAGGCGAACCAGGCAACATCGCTGGCCCCGTAGCCTGGCCGCAGGTTAGGCATGGCGGGCAGGTAGGTCATGTAGGTTAGGGCCAGGGCCCGCTCGCCGGGCGTCCGGTGGGGAGAGGTAAAGGTGGCCAGCTGCTCGGTGGAAGATTCCGGCAGGTCCAGGCCAATTTTTTCTTTGATCAAGCGCACGGCAGCCTGGTCGGCACTTTCGTTTTCCCGAAGGAGGGTTTCCGGCAGGGCCCAGCGGTCCGCGAAAGGCTCATCCTTGCGCTTGACTAAAAGCAGCTGAACCCGGTGGGTTTCCTTGTTAAAGCTCCAGATCAGGTTGGTGATGGTGATCAAGGGGCGTTCGACTATCTTTTCTAATTCAGGCATCAAAACAGCTCCTTTCAAGTTTTCTACTACTAGTATATCATCATTGCGAAGGTGGATTGCTCGTGGAAGAGGGATGAAAAATCAGTCTGAATTTTGACATAATCCGTCTCTTTTTCATGTTTGAGTTAAAATTTGTTAGGATAAAAACGGTTGATTTTTCATGAAAGGAAAGAAAATTATGGATAATAACTTGCATAAAGTTGAAACACTGACAGATGAAGAATTGGAACAGATTGTTGGGGGAGGAATTGAAGGATTTTTACCGTATGTTTCATTGTACAAGGGGATTAGATGGGGCGATCATTTAAAAGATTTCCTTCCCATTATCCGGAAAATCCACAGATAAATGTTATTTTATATTAGTCTTGCGACAACGATACTATCTGCGGTCGTAAATGTCCTGTTTTTTTATTACTTAACAGGATATCCTAGCAAGATACAATTGATTGTATTTTTACTGATTTTGAGCATATTTGCCGATGTTAACGTTTGGGGTTCAATTTTTGCTAATATAGCAGAAGTTTCGTTATTCTTAATCGCTTACCGTAAGAAAAATTTAGCGACTGTGTTTAGTACAGCACTTATTTGTCTTTTTTGTGATCTTTTGTCTGACACAATACTAAATCTGTTTCCCCAAAGCATAATTGCCATGTTCCCATATATGGATTTAGTAATTTCTGTGGCGATATATTTAATGGCTTTTGCCTTATTTAAATCAAACGTTCAAAAAATAAGAACGTACTTACAAAAAATGAGCTGGCAAGAGCCATTTATGATTACTTTGATTTATGAATACATTTCGTTGGTTACGTTAAATACTGTAGTGATTGAGCATAAATGGTTTTATTCCCCTGCAATTACTCTGGGTTTGGTGATAGTTTTACAGGCTTTGTTTGCAATAGTAATGTTTCATAGTAATCAAAAGATACAAGAGAGCTTACTTAATAAGCAAAAGCAAAAAGAGCTGGAGGAATATGCCAACTATCTTGAACAAAGTGAAGATAATCTCCGGGCATTTAGGCACGATTACCGGAATCTGCTGAATTCGCTGAAAGTCAGTGCAGCTGAAGGGAATGTTCACGAGCTATTAGATAAATTGGAACGCTATTCTGCTGAAAATCTCGATTCCCAGGCTCTTCTTAAGTACAAAGACACAAACCATATTCAAGTTAAAACTCTTAAGAGCCTCATTATCACGAAGCTGAATGCTATATATCAAGCAGGCATTCCTTATGATTTTGAATGTCGACAGACAATTGCGTCAATACCAGGCAATGTTGATGAACTTGATTTAGTTAGAGTAATTGGGATTGCCTTTGACAATGCATTAGAGGAGAGTCAATCTCTTTCAGAAAGAAATGGTCATCCAGAGATACAGGCGATGCTTTACCAAGAAACAACAGATAGTCTAGAGTTTGAAATCCGAAACAAGGTCGTTCAGGGTAAAAGACAGCATACAAATCTAGCGACTAAAGGTTTTACAACGAAAACAGGACATCAAGGGCTGGGGTTGGCAAATTTGCAAGATATCGAGCAAAAGTATTCAGAATTAGATATCTCATACAATGTTTCGGATGGTTGGTTTGACCTTTACTTAACGATTGATCAAGAAGAGGATGAGTAAGTTGGAATATAAGGTTATTGTGTGTGATGACGATGCGTCTTTGGCTGAAAGCCTTGCTCAAAGGATAGTTTATGCCAGCGAGAATTTGTCAGATGACAACGAAAATTACCGGCAGAGCAAGGTGGAATTAGCATTGGTTGCCAACAGTTTTGAAGAGGTAGCTGGCTATTTGGTAGCTAACGAAGCGACTAATGTACTTTATTTTTTAGACATTGAATTGAACAAGGGGATTAAGACAGGCGTTGACTTGGCTGAGTTTGTTCGAAGTCGTGATCCCAACGCGCAGATAATCTTTGTGACAGCGTATGATAAATACGCCCCATTGACCTATCGTCGGCGAATTGGCGCAATTGATTACATCAACAAGGAACTGCCCTCAGCCGCCTTTATGCAGCGGCTAAAGGAAACTTTGCAAGCCGCCTTTGATAATCTGGACCTTTTAAGTCACGTAAACCATCAGTATTTTAGCTACAAGTGCGGCCGGTATTTACAAAGAGTCAGCGCTTCTGAAATTTACTATATCGAAAACAGCACGATGCAACACAAAGTTCATTTAGTAGCGGCAAATGGTGACAGCGAATTTAAGAACAACATTTCTAAGCTGGATGAAGAAAATGATTTTTTGCTAAAAGTTTCACAGTCATGCGTAATCAATCCGGATAATGTTGTTAGCGTAGATTTGGCTAAAAGATACGTAACTTTTCCAAACGGAGATATAGTTTACTTCTCGAGAGATAAGAAGAAGCAGATCGCAGCACTTGGAGAAAAGTTTCTTGAGGAAAAGAATAACTGATTTATGATGTACATGAAATATAATCGTATCTATGTTCCGCAAATTGATGAAAAAGATTGTGGAATTGCGTGTCTCGCTATGGTGTTAAAGAAATATGGAGCTGTAGTTTCTTTAGCTAAATTACGATATCTAGCAAAAACGACTTTGGAAGGAACATCAGCTTTAGGGATAGTCAGAGCCGCTGAACAGTTAGGATTACTGACACATGCGGTTAAGGCTGATGAAACTATGTTCGATACTGACGAATTACATTTTCCTTTTATCGTTCATATGGTGAAGAATAATTCCCTTTTACATTACTGCATTGTCTTGAAGAATTTACCGAATTATATTGTTATTGCTGATCCAGATCCTAAGGTTGGGATTCAGAGAATTTCAAAGGAGATATTTTTCAATGAGTGGACAGGCATAGCAATTTTTCTCTCAAAGTCTCGAAATTTTAAAGCAATTCATGAGAAGCGGACCAATATCTTTTCAACTTTCAAGCTTGTACTCAGACAAAAGCGGCTGGTATTATCGATTACACTAGCTGCTTTTCTATTGACCATAATAAATATTGGTAGTTCGTATTTTTTTCAAGGCCTAATAGATAGCTACATACCGCAACAAGACTATCATTTGATTCAATTGATAGCTGTAGGACTTTGCATAGCATACGCTGTTAACTCTGTTTTAGGCTATTTTCAAGATATTTTGGTGAATATATTAGGACAGCACCTTATTAAAAAGATTAGTTTGCAATATCTCAATCATGTGTTTGAATTACCTGTCAACTTTTTTGAAACTCGAAAGATCGGTGAGATAACCTCTAGATTTTCGGATGTTAACCATATAACAGATGCGCTAGCAAATGTTGCAGTATCTTTGTGCATAGATGTTGCGACTGTAATAACAATGGGGGTAACTTTAAGCATACAAAGCCCGTCTTTATACAAGATAGTTTTATTACTTACGCCGTTATTCGCAATCACAATTTTGGCGTTTACAGCGAAGTTTAGAACACTTGATAATGAACAGATGGAGAGTAATTCAAAGCTCAATTCAATGATTATTGAGGCGCTACGAGGGATAGTTACGATCAAGTCGGTGACAGGCGAGGGGAGGCAGTATAAGAGAATAGAAGCACAATTTCAAGATTATCTTAGTAAGTCTTTGGATTATGTTAAAGCAGAAGCCATTCAAAGTGCAATAAAGAGCTTCCTTCGCCTATTTTTAAGTATTGTAGTATTGGTTGTTGGGTCGAAAATGATTATTGACAAAGAAATGACGATAGGGCAATTGATAACATATAATTCACTTCTTTCATATTTCATAGACCCTTTACAAAACATAGTCAATTTGCAGCCTTCTTTGCAAGCCGCTGGAGTGTCTCAGAAACGTTTAAATGAGGTTATGGTTATTCCAAGTGAGTTTGCTCTTAGTGAGGAGAAATATGTCGATACAGCTGTGCTTCAAGGAGAATTCACTTTAAAAAATGTCGATTACCAGTATGATTTTAGCCACAAAATATTGGAAGACATCAGTTTGAAGATTAATACGGGCGAGAAGATAGCGCTAGTCGGCAGAAGCGGGTCAGGAAAATCTACTTTGGCCAAATTACTGGTTAACTTTATTTCACCTACTGAAGGAAAAATTCTACTAGGGAAAGCCGATCTTGCAAGAATCAGCAAGCGAACACTTCGTTCTTTTGTTAGATATATTCCACAAGATCCATATTTTTTTTCTGGCACTATAAAAGAGAATTTGCTTTTGGGCGTTAATCGGGATGTTTCAGAACAAGAGATTAGGGATGCTTGTAAGAAAGCCGAAATTTTGGGTGATGTAGAAAAATTACCAGCAAAATTTGATGAAGGTGCAACGATTCTCTCGGGAGGACAAAAGCAAAGACTTTCTATAGCACGGGCGCTACTTTCACGTGCTGAGGTTCTTATTTTAGATGAGGTAACAAGTGGATTGGATCCTATCACTGAAGAAAAAGTTGTAGAGAATCTCATAAAAGGTGATCAAACAATAATCTTTATCGCACATCAGATGAAAATAGCTCAAAAAGTTGACAAAATTTTTGTGTTAGATCACGGCAAAATTGTTGAAAGTGGATCTAGCAAAGAGCTATTTGACAAGAAAGGAAGTTACCATAGCCTTGTAAAGGCCTCTACGGAATTAGTCTGATAGTCAGCAAGATTGGTTCGGTAGCAACATTTACGTGATAAAACAGTTAATCTATGTACTGTAAGCTAATTGCTAGGAGGTAAAAAATATGGAAAAATTTGAAACGTTGACCGAAATGGATTTAAAAAATGTGATCGGCGGCAGCAAGAGCGGTGGCAAGTACCACTACTATGGAAATGGTGTTTCATGCAACAGATACCACTGCAGAACTGATTGGGGCAAGGCTTGGTATTGTATCGTAAATCGTATGGGTGCCGCATATGCAACTGGTGGTAAGGCAACTATTGGGCGTTGCTAATTAACGAAAGGAAAGGCATTAGCCTTTCCTTTTAAATTGAAAATGAGGATGATATTTTGAAATTAAGAAAATTATTTTTAGGCATTATCGCGGCACTTAGCACATTGATTTTTACATCAAGTCCTATCTACGCTGCGACTAATTATAGTGATTCTACTTCGGATGCTCCTTTGGCTGAACAAACTATCAGCGTTAACGAGTATCTATTGAACGTCAAACACTTCAAGAAGATTAATGCGAAGAAAGTAGATCATTTATTTACTAAGAAAGATGGAAAAGACAGATACTTATATATCGGCAGACCAACGTGCTATTATTGCAGACAATACTCACCAGTGTTGAAGGATTTCAGTAAGCTCATAAAGCATAAGCTGTATTATCTTGATGTAAGTGCTAGTTCAAAGAACGACTCTTATGCTTTTGATGTGTTGCAGATTCCCGGAACGCCAACAGTTATGCGTATTAATGATGGTGACGTTGCTAATGCTTGGGTTGGTGGCGGAAAGAGTGCTAGTGAATTATATAGCTTTTTAAAAAATAATCAATAATTTTCCCTTTCCACCAATTACAAACAGTGCTAGAATGTAAGCAAAAAATATTGTTTGATTTTTCATTTTATAGGTGGCTGTACGATGTTTTTTAACAAGAAAGAAATCGAAGCAGAAGAAGCATTTAAGAAGCAATTGGAAACTGTCGCAAATGACCCGGCAGTCAAGGCAAACGCGGCTTTGAGCAAGCTGATTGAAGCAGCTGTTAAGAAGGCTGAAAAGTCAGAATCAATTCGCTCAATTGCGTCTAACCTGGATACCCAATTGCGGTCCAACTTTGCTGAAAACGAACTGCCAAAGGCCGTTATCAGCCTGCAACTGGACTTGGCCCGCTACTCTGCGGTTGGCGCTAGTGGCGTAGTTCTGAAATAATCTACTGAAAACTTAATCATATTAAATGAAAAAGCGCTACGCTTTGCTTATGATTGGTGCTACAATTGTCGCAAATAAAGCAGATTAGGTATGATGTTTGATTTTAAGGAGGAGTTGCTATGTACCAAGCTTCACGCCTTCCATTTTGGGAACGTGTTTTCCTTGTTGTCGGCAACAGTGTGATTTTCTGGCTGTGGCACCACCTCTTAATCGTGGCACTAGGCCTTTTAACCTTGCTTGGCTTGGTGATCTATCTGGTTGTCAGTGGCATCCGGCAAAAAAACGTCGCTAAAGCTGTCTGGCCAGTCGTTATTTTCTGTTCTTGCCTGGGCCTGGTCTACTTTGCCATGAGCTGTGCGATTATGGATTAAAATAGAAAAAGCAAAGTGCTGCTTGAGCTGGATATTCCGGCTTTGGCGGCACTTTTTTCATCCCTCCACGTAAAAAGCATGAAACATTGTAAGGCAAAAGTAACCAAAAATATTCATACAAAGGCCAAAAAGGGCCCGATTTCTTTGGTATAATAAACTAATTACAAATGTTTCACGGAGGAGTGAGTGGAATAAGATGAATACGCCACGATCACGCGAAGGTAACCTTGTCCGTTATCTCGTCTATTTTGTAGTTTTTGTTTTCACGGCCCTGGCCGACAACCTGGCGATCAAAAGCCCGTCCATCAGCATCTGGAACGTGATCCTGTTCCTAGTTCTGGCGGCCATGTGCCTGCTTTTTTACATTTACCGCTACAACCGTGAACAGCGCTTCTTCGATTCACGCTTCAACATCCCCTGGCTGAGCAGCTTCAACTTTACCTTGCTCTTAAGCTTCGTGGTTGCCGCCGGCCGGATTGGAATTTCCTACCTGCAGCTCTACAAGAGCTTCCCGGCCTCAGGCCTGCAACTGACCTATGCCTCTCATTCCACCAGCTCCTTATACTGGTTCATGATGCTGGCCAATGGGGTGGTCTTGCCAATCCTGGAAGAGTACCTCTGCACCGGCTTCTTGTTCAACTACTGGTTCAGAACTGAGAAAAGGGGCGTGGCCTACGCCGGCATAATCTGCTCGGGCATCTTTTACGCTATCCTGACCTTCCAGTTCGCTCCGGCAATCTTTGCCTTCAACTTTGCCTTTGGCATGCTTTTCGCCTGGAGCTACCTCAGCACCCAGACCATCTGGCTGCCTCTTTACCTGGCAGCCTTAAACGGGGTCTTGACGGTTGTGACCATCGCCGTTTAACTGAAGAGAGTAAAAAATAAGCGGGGCCGTTTGGCCTCGCTTATTTCTTTGTTAATTTATGGTATAAAAAAAGCGGATAGAGTGAATCGAACCCTCATCTCCAGCTTGGGAAGCTAGCGTTCTACCATTAAACTATACCCGCAAGATGTTTTAAGTATAGCATGTAAAAAAACTTTCGCCAAGTCTTTTTGGCAACTTTTTTCAAAAAGATTCTTCCAGCCCGGCGGGAGTGGTTTAATCTATTTGTTATTTTTGCTAAAATGATAATAATAACGCTCGATAGAAACAATTTAACAAAGAATTTAGCAAAGGAAAGCGAAAAATGACGAAAGAAATTATTTTGACTGGCGACCGCCCAACCGGCAAGCTGCACATTGGCCACTACATCGGCTCCTTGAAGAACCGGGTCATGCTCCAAAACACCGGCAAGTATGATTCCTACATTATGATTGCCGACACCCAGGCCTTGACTGACAACGCCCGTAACCCGGAAAAGATCCGCAACTCCCTGATCGAAGTTGCCCTGGACTACCTGGCTGTTGGCCTGGACCCGGAAAAGTCCACCATCTTTGTCCAGTCCCAAATCCCGGCTCTGTTTGAATTGACTACTGATTATATGGACCTGGTAACCCTGTCCCGGCTGGAAAGAAATCCTACTGTTAAGACGGAAATCAAGCAAAAGGGCTTCGGCGACTCCCTGCCAGTCGGCTTCTTGACCTACCCGGTTGCCCAAGCCGCTGACATTACTGCCTTCAAGGCTACTTTAGTCCCAGTCGGCGATGACCAGGAACCAATGCTGGAACAAACCCGGGAAATCGTCCGCAGCTTTAACCGGACCTACAATGTCGACGTCCTGGTTGAACCAAAGGGCTACTTCCCGCCTAAGGGCCAGGGCCGCCTGCCAGGTCTGGACGGCAACGCCAAGATGTCCAAGTCCCTGGGCAACTGCATCTACCTGTCTGATGACGCGGAAACGGTTAAGAAGAAGGTTATGTCCATGTACACCGACCCTAACCACATCCACGTGGAAGACCCAGGCCAGGTTGAAGGCAACACCGTCTTCACTTACCTGGATGTCTTTGACCCGGACAAGGATACTGTTGCCCAACTTAAGGAAGACTACCAAAAGGGCGGGTTAGGTGACGTCAAGATCAAGCGCTATTTAAACAAGGTCCTGGAAGCTGAACTGGCCCCAATCAGAGAACGCCGGCAAAAGTACGCTGAAAACCTGGATGCCGTTTACGACATGCTCTACCAAGGGTCACAAAAGGCCAACCAGGTGGCTGACCAGACCCTGCAGGAAGTCCGTGACGCGATCGGCTTCAACTACTTCAAGAACCGAGGCTAATATGACGCGCAAGCGAATTCCCTGGAAACAGTACTTTATGATGCAGGCCCTGGTGATTGCCCAGCGGTCAACCTGTGACCGGGCCCTGGTCGGCAGCGTCCTGGTCAAGGACAAGCGGATCCTCAGCACCGGCTACAACGGGTCAGTTTCCGGCCAGGACCACTGCGATGACGTGGGCCACCAGCTGGTCGACGGACACTGCGTGCGGACGATTCACTCTGAAATGAACAGTCTGATTTCCTGCGCGAAAAACGGGGTCTCAACCGACAACACGGAAATCTACGTGACCCACTTCCCGTGCTACAACTGCACCAAACACCTGCTGCAGGCCGGGGTGACCAAGATCAACTATTACTATGATTATCACGACAGTCCTTTGGCCATTCAGCTGCTGCGTGATAGTGGAGTACCTTATGAACAAATTAAGCTTGACCGCCAATTCGTCGAAGAACTGGCACACAAACTTGAAGACGGCAGCGACTAGGCTGGCCTGGCTCCTGGCCTTAGTCTGCCTTTTTCCCCTGGTGACCGGGGCCAGCAGCTTTTTCGTCCAGGACAATGCCGGCATCATCAATTCCGATACCCGGAAAATGGTTGACCAAAAGAATGCCAAGTACCAGAAGTCTGACCAGCACCCGATCGTGATCGTCGAGACCCTGCAAAATGCCAAAAAAACCCAGCCGTTCGGCCTGAGTAAGGCAAGCGGGACCCTCTATATCGTGATCAACGTGCAAAAGGACGGGACTAAGAAGGCCTATCTTTACAGCAGCAGCGACCTGCACAGCCAGTTTACCGCCCAGGTTAGGGCCAACATCCTCAGCCACACGGCTTCTAAAATCACGGCTGATGACCCAATCGCCTTCAATGAAGGGGTGCAGGAGCTCTTCAAGATCTCCGTGACCTTGATCGACCAAAGCCTCGGCTTTAAAAAGGACTCCCTTGACCTGTCCAGCGAGGAAGTGAACCGGGTGATCAAGCCGGCCGACCTCAGAATTCCGATCATGCTGGCCTTGCTGGTCTTGATCGCGGCCGTGATCATCTTCCTGCGCTATGCTGTAAAGCGGCAGGCTAGAAAATAAGTCTTTTTCACAAAAAAAGCAAAATAAAAACGCTGACTTTACATAAAGGTGGTTTACAAGCCTGCTTTAAGCGTGTATAGTCATCTATGTAAAGTTGAAAAGAGAGCAAATGAACTGTTAGGTGAGACTCCTACGTGAACACACGCTATCGCCCAGAAACATCCAGAGATGCCAACGGGTTAAATAGAAATTGTCGAAATAAGGCACTTTCCAGGTAGCTAGCATGTGCTTACGTCACGTAGTGTTAAAGCTGAGCGATTAGTCAATAGCGTGGCCTTATTTGGCAAGGTCCCCCTTACGGTTTGTAAGGGGGATTTTTTTGTTCGTTTGCGAAGTTGTCATAGAGGGGAGAACTATTATGCTCAACAAGACAATGAACAAAGCTGCCAGCGATGACGCAAAGCGGGTTGCAAGAATTGCCCTGGAAAAGCGGAGCGTGACTTTGGCCCAATTGCATACCAACAGCAACGGCCTCAGCACTGAAGAAGCAGCCGATGTCCGGGAAAAGACCGGGACCAACGAGATCGCGAGCAACAACCAAGCAAGCAAGCTCCACTTCCTGGCCGAAGCTTTCCTGACCCCGTTTACCCTGGTCCTGCTCATTTTGGCGACGATGTCCTTGTTCACTAACTACATCTTCGTCCCGCAAAGTGAAAAAGACCTCAGCACCGTCATCATCATGTTGGTCATGGTCCTGGTTTCCGGGATTACTTCTTTTGTCCAGAACGTTCGTACTTCTAATACCGTCCAGTCCCTTTTGAAGATGGTCTCTGTCACGACCAACGTGCGCCGGGACGGCAAGGACCAGGAAATCCCGACCAAGGACGTGGTGGTCGGCGACATCATCAACGTCTCAGCCGGGGACATGGTTCCAGCTGACATGAAGCTTTTGTCCAGCACTGACCTGTTCTGCTCAGCCAGTTCCTTGAACGGGGAATCAACGCCGGCGGAAAAGAATGCCAACTTTGTCCCAACCCCGGACAAGATGGAAAACTACCTGGACTACCCAAACATCCTTTTTGAAGGCACGACTATCGTCTCCGGCTCCGGCCGCGGGGTGGTCTTCGCCACTGGCGGGCATACCATGTTCGGCAAGATGGCGGCCCAGATCGCTGACACCGAAATGAAGGAGACGACTTTTGACACCGGGATCAAGAACATCTCTAAGCTGCTCTTGACTATGACGGCTATCATCGCGCCTCTGGTTCTCGTGGTCAACGGCTTGACCAAGGGCAACTGGACTGACGCTTTGATTTTCGCCATCGCTACGGCGGTGGGCCTGACGCCGGAAATGCTGCCAGTCATCGTGACCACCAACCTGGTCCGGGGCAGCGTGGAAATGAGCAAGCACCAGACCATCGTCAAGAAGATGAACTCCATCCAGAACTTCGGCTCAGCCGACATCCTCTGCACCGACAAGACCGGGACCTTGACCCAGGGCCAGGTCATCCTGGAAAAGCACTACAACCTGGAAATGCGGGAAACCGACCGGGTTTTGAAGATGGCCTATCTGAACTCTTACTATCAGACCGGGATGAAGGACCTGATCGACCAGGCAGTCATTGACGTGGCTGATGACGACCTGGACACCAGCGAAATCCAGCGGGACTACCACAAGATCGACGAAATTCCTTTTGACTTCCAGCGCCGGCGGATGAGCGTGGTGGTTGCTAATTCTGACCAAAAGCACGGCGAGCACCTCCTAGTTACCAAGGGGGCGGCCGAAGAAATGCTGGCGGTCTCCAGCCAGGTGGAAATCGGCGGCCAGACCCTGCCTTTGACTGAAGAAAGAAAAAAGCAGATTTTTAAAGATATCGACGACTTGAACAGTGACGGGATGCGGGTTATCGTCTTGGCCTACAAGGTTGACCCGTTTCCGGTCGGCGAATTCACGGTTGATGATGAAAGCGACTTGATCGTAATCGGCTTCTTGACCTTCCTGGATCCGCCGAAGGAAAGCGCCAAAAATGCCCTGGCCAGCCTCAACCGGGACGGCATTACCGTTAAGATTTTAACCGGGGACAATGAAGCCGTTACCCGGGCCGTGGCCTTGAAGGTCGGCCTAAACATCGACACGGTTTACGGGCAAAAGGACCTGATCGGCAAGAGCGATGAGGAACTGGCCAAGATTGTTGAAGAATGCGACATCTTCGTCAAGCTGTCACCGGAATGGAAGACCAAGATTATCGATGCCCTGCAGAAAAACGGCCACACGGTCGGCTACATGGGTGACGGGATTAACGATGCCCCGGCCATGGAGCAGGCGGACGTCTCTATCTCAGTTGACTCAGCTGTCGACGTGGCCAAGGAATCAGCGGACATCATCCTTTTGCAAAAGGACTTGAGCGTCCTGGAACACGCGGTCCGGATCGGCCGCAAGACCTTGACCAACACCATGAAGTACATCAAGATCACCCTGTCTTCCAACTTCGGGAACATCTTGTCCATCATGGTCGCCTCAGTCTTCCTGCCATTCTTGCCAATGCTGCCGCTGCAGCTTTTGATTTTGGACCTGCTCTACGGGACCAGCTGCCTGGCTTTGCCCTTTGACAGCGTGTCTGAAGACTATCTGCACGTGCCGCGGGAATGGTCAACTAAGAACATGCCGAAGTTCATGTTCTACTTTGGGCCGACGTCATCAATTTTTGACGTCATCAGCTTTGCCGTCCTCTTCTTTGTAATCTGCCCGGCCCTGACTGGTGGCAGTTACGCTTCCTTAGGACCGGCAGGGCAGCTGGCCTTCATGACTATCTTCCACACCGGCTGGTTCGTGGAATCCCTCTGGACCCAGGAAATGGTCATCCATGCCTTGCGCGACGAACGCCTGCCATTTATCAAGCAGCGGGCATCAAGCCCAGTCATGCTGGCTACTTTCGGGGCCGCTATCTTCGGGACCTTCCTGCCATTTTCAAAATTGGCCGGGGCCATGAAGTTCGGCCACTTGAACGAAGAATTCCTGTGGATCGTGGCTGGCCTCCTAGTCTGCTACCTGCTTTTGACGACAGTCGTCAAGCACTTCTACATGAGGAAGGAAAAATTCTTGATTTAACCGAAAAAAGAACGGTCTTTAGTAAAAAGGCCGTTCTTTTTTGCCCGAAAGACCGTTAAATCGCCGATCGGCTTTATAAGGTAAGGCTTTTTGTTGTATGATAGAGAGTATAGAATTTTTGAGGAGATCAAGCACTATGGCAGATAACAAGAAAACTTTTTACATTACCACGCCAATCTACTATCCGTCTGGCCGTTTGACCATCGGCAACGCCTACACGACGGTGGCAGCGGACACCATGACCCGCTACAAGAAGGCCCGCGGCTATGACACCTTCTTCTTGACCGGGACCGACGAACACGGCTTGAAGATCGAACAAAAGGCCGAAAAGCTGGGCATGAAGCCAAAGGCTTACCTGGACGGCATGGTCAAGGACATCAAGGAACTGTGGAAGAAGCTGGACATCAACTACGACAAGTTCATCCGGACCACTGATGAAGAACACGTCAAGGCTGTCCAGAAGATTTTTGAAAAGCTGAAGGCCTCAGGCGACATCTACCTGGGTGAATACACCGGCTGGTACTCAGTTGAAGACGAAGAATACTTCACTGAATCCCAGCTGAAGGAAGTCTTCAAAGACGACCAGGGCAACGTTGTCGGCGGGATCGCCCCATCTGGCCACGAAGTTCAATTGGTCAAGGAACCATCCTACTTCTTCAAGATGAGCAAGTACGCTGACCGGCTTCTCCAGTACTACAAGGACCACCCGGAATTCATCCAGCCAAACTCCCGGGAAAAGGAAATGGTGAACAACTTCATCAAGCCAGGCCTGGAAGACTTGTCAGTTACCCGGACCACGGTTGACTGGGGGATCCCGGTGCCAAGCGACCCGAAGCACGTCGTTTACGTTTGGATCGACGCCTTGGCCAACTATATCACTGCCTTGGGCTATGGGTCAGAAGATGACTCCCTCTTCAAGAAGTACTGGCCAGCTGACGTCCACCTGGTCGGCAAGGAAATCGTTCGTTTCCACACCATTTACTGGCCAATCATGCTGATGGCTTTGGACTTGCCGCTGCCTAGGCAGGTCTTCGGCCACGGCTGGGTCTTGATCTACAAGGACAAGATGTCCAAGTCCAAGGGCAATGCCGTTTACCCGGAATCCTTGATTTCCCGCTACGGCCTGGACCCGGTCCGCTACTACCTGATGCGGGCCATCCCATTTGGGGCTGACGGTTCCTTTACCCCGGAAGACTTCGTTGAACGGACCAACTTTGACCTGGCCAACGACCTGGGCAATCTTTTGAACCGGACTGTTTCCATGATCAACCAGTACCAAAAGGGCCTGGTTGCCCCAGTTGACCAGGAACAGGACAAGTACGGCCAAGACCTGGCTGCCGTTGCTGCCAAGGCCATCAGCGACTATTACGGCAACATGGACAAGATGCACTTCTCCAACGCCTTGGAAAACGTCTGGCAGCTGATTTCCCGGGCCAACAAGTACATCGATGAAACTACCCCATGGGTTTTGAACAAGGAAGCCAAGACTGAAGAACTTTCCAGAGTCATGAGCAACCTGGCCGAAAGCCTGCGCCTGGTAGCCATCATGATCGCTCCGGTCATGACCGAAACTCCAGGCAAGATGTTTGCCCAGCTGGGCCTGGACTGGGAAGACGAAAGCCAGAAGGATTTGAACTTTGGCGGTTTTGCCTGGGACGTGAACGTCGTTGCCAAGCCAACTCCAATCTTCCCACGCTTGAAGAATGACGAAGAAGTGGCCTACATCAAGGAAGAAATGAAGAAGGCCAAGCCAAAGAAGCAGTCAAGAAGAGAACAAAAGCAGGAAGAAAAGCAGATCACGATCGACGACTTTGCCAAGGTCAAGATCCAGGTCGGCAAGATCCTGTCCGTTGAACCGGTCAAGGGATCAAGCAAGCTCTTGATGTTCAAGCTGGACTTCGGCAAGACCGGCGAGCGGCAGATCTTGAGCGGGATCCGCAAGTTCTACCCAGATGAAAGCATCCTTTTGGGCAAGAAGGTTCTGGCTGTAACCAACTTGAAGCCGCGCAAGATGCTGGGCCACGAAAGTCAGGGCATGCTTTTGTCCAGCGAAGCTGATGGCGATGTCAAGCTGGCCCTGGTCGGCGACGAACACCCGGTAGGGGCTGAACTGGGCTAATGAAGATCTACGACAACCATACCCACTTAAACGACAAGCCTTTTGCCGGCAAAGAAGCCGATTATATCCAAAAAGCCAGGGACTTGGACGTGGTTGGGATGAACTGCGTGGGCCAGGACCCGGAAATGAATCTGGGCGCCCTGGAATTAGCTAAGCGCTTTGCCAATGTCAAGGCCATCATCGGCTACTGCCCGGACGTGGCTAAAGACTATGACCAGGCAGCTGAAGACCTGCTGGTTGAGCAAGTTAAAGGCGGCCAGGTAGTCGCTATTGGGGAAATCGGCCTGGATTATTACTGGGATGAGTCTCCCCGGGATGTGCAAAGGGAAGTTTTTGCCCGGCAGATTGAAGTCGCCCACGATTTGAAATTGCCGGTAAACATCCACACCAGGGATGCCTTCGCGGATTGCTGGCAGATCTTGAAAGAAGCTAATTTGGAATACGGAGCGGTTTTACACAGCTACAACGGGGGCCCGGAATGGACGGAAAAGTTCCTGGACTTGAACGTGAACTTTTCTTTCTCCGGGGTTGTTTCCTTCAAGAAGGCTGCTGAAGTTCATGAGTCAGCCAAAATGGTTCCTTTGGACCGGCTTTTGGTGGAAACTGACGCGCCATTTTTGACCCCGGTGCCTTACCGGGGCCGGCAAAATGAGCCTGGCTATGTCCGCTACGTTGCCCAGGCGGTCGCGGACTTGAAAGGGCTGGACCTAGCCGAAGTCGCGGAAGCAACTTATGCTAATACAATGAGGATTTACGGATTAAATGCAGAAGAATTTTAACGCCGTCGTTGTCGTGGAAGGCAAGGACGATACGATTCGCTTAAAGCAGTTTTTTCCAGGAATTGAGACGGTCGAGACGAATGGCTCGGCCGTTTCTGATGCGGTCCTGGCCAAGCTGAAGAAGCTGGCCCAAAGCCGCGAGATTATCGTTTTTACCGATCCTGACGTCAATGGCGAGCGGATTCGCCGGATAGTGACTGAAGCCGTGCCAACGGCCAAGCAGGCCTTTATTACCCGCAAAGAAGGCGAACCGCAAAAAAAGGGGAGCCTGGGGGTAGAGCACGCTTCAAAGGAAGCTTTAGAGCGGGCCTTGAGCGACTTACGCGAGGTCCAAGCCCAAAAGGCTGACTTTGACTACGGGGACTATGTCGACTTGGGCCTGGCCATGGGCCGCCAGTCCCGGCAATTACGAGAGGCAGTCGGGATCAAGCTGGGGATCGGCTATGCCAATTCCAAGCGTTTTTACCAGCGCCTGCAGACTTTTGGCATCAGTTTGGCTGAACTCAAGCAGGCAGTAGAGGAGGCGGAAAATGACTAACAGAATTCCAATCGCTAGTCCGGTAAGGACGGCGGCCATCGTCAACCGTTACTTTGTGCACGCCAAGAAGAACCTGGGCCAGAACTTCCTGGTCGACCTGGATGCCGTCCAGGGGATCGTCCGGGCAGCCGGGATTGAACCGGGCGACCAGGTAGTCGAAGTCGGCCCGGGGATCGGTTCTTTGACTGAGCAGCTGCTTTTAGCCGGAGGCAAGGTGGCGGCTTATGAAGTCGACCAGAGCCTGCCGGAAATCCTGGCCAACGAACTGCCGGAAAAGGTGGACGGCCAAGACCTGGACCAGCGCTTCAAGCTGATCATGAAGGACGTTTTGAAGGCGGACTTTGCAACTGACCTGGCGGGCTTTTTTGACTTAAGCAAGCCCGTCAAGGTTGTGGCCAACCTGCCTTACTACATCACCACGCCGATTATTTTCAACCTGCTGGAGTCCAGCCTGAACTTTACCAGCCTGACCTTGATGATGCAAAAGGAAGTGGCTGAGCGTCTGGCTGCCCAGCCGGGCTCGAAGGCCTATGGCCCCTTGTCCATTGCCGTGCAGACTCAAATGAGCGTGGACCTAGCCTTGGAAGTTGGGCACGCTTCCTTCATGCCCCAGCCAAAGGTTGACTCAGCCGTAGTGGTTTTAACGCCGCTGGAAAAGCCAGCTGACGTTGGCGACCGCAAGCAGTTCAACCGGGTGGTTAAGCTCTGCTTTGCCCAGCGGCGCAAGACCCTGGCCAACAACTTGAAGACCTTGCTTCCAGATAAGGAAGACCGGGAAAAGCTGCTGGCCGACCTGGATCTGGACCCGCGCCAGCGGCCTGAGCAACTGGCCATCAGCGATTTCATCAGAATCAGCCTGGCTATAGCGGAAATAAATAAGTAATTCAATCTTGATTTGAATAGGAAATTATGTTACAATACACTGATAAAGGAGTGTCATAATTGCCAATCAATATTCAAGACATTAAGCAGAAGTTAGATGCCCACCTAGGCGAAGAGCTGACAATCGTTGCCCAAGCGGGTCGCAAGAAGGTAACCAGACGCCGCGGTATTTTGAAGAACACGTTTCCTGCCGTGTTTGTAGTGGCTCTGGACCAGGACAGTAATAATTTTGAACACGCATCATACAGCTACACTGATGTTTTGACCAAGAACGTCCTGCTGGAATTTGATGATGAAAGCGATGCAGAGTAAAAATACGAATTTTTGCACTAACATTTCTTGAAAATGTTAGTGATTTTTTTTGCCCTTTAGAGTATATTAGTATAAGTACAAAAACAGACGTTAGGAAGGAAAGAGAATGAAACGTTCTGAAAGATTAGTAGATATGACCAAGTTTTTGATGGAGCGCCCGCATACTTTGATTGCCCTGCCTTTTTTTGCCAAGCGCTACGGGGCAGCGAAGTCATCGATCTCTGAAGACTTGGCCATTCTGAAGCACACCCTGGCCAGCAACGAGGATGGGATCCTGGAGACCGTTGCCGGGGCAGCCGGCGGGGTCCGCTATATCCCGTTCTTAGGCCAGAAGCCGGCTGAGAAGTACCTCAAGGACCTGGCAGGCCGCATCCAGGACTCCAGCCGGATTCTGCCGGGTGGCTTTGTCTACCTGTCAGACATTTTGGGCGGGTCATATGACCTGGAGATGATCGGCAAGCTGATCGCCACCCGCTATGCTTACGCCAATATCGAAGCCGTCATGACGGTGGAAACCAAGGGGATTTCTTTGGCCAATGCCGTGGCCAGCTACTTGAACGTCCCAGCGGTAACCGCCCGCAAGCGGTCCAAGGTGACGGAAGGGGCTACTGTGTCCGTTAACTACATGTCCTCTTCAACTTCCCGGGTAGCCAAGATGGAGTTGCCAACCCGGGCCTTGGACAAGGATACGAACGTTTTGATTGTGGACGACTTCATGAAGGGCGGCGGCACTCTGGATGGGATGCGGCAACTGGTCAAGGAATTTGACTGCCAGGTGGCCGGCGTCTGTGTTCTTTGCGAAACTGAATATGAAGAGGAACGCAAGATCAAGGACTACGTTTCCCTGGTCAACATTGACCAGATCGATAGCGAAAAGGAAATCATCCTGGCTCAGCCGGGCAACTTTTTGACTAGAACTAACTTCGACCGTTTCTAAATGTTACAATATAAGCTAGCCATGAAGGCTAGCTTATATTGATTTAGAAGGTTACTACAGATGGAAAAATATGTCGTAGTTTTGGCTGCCGGCAAAGGCACCAGAATGAAATCCAAGCTTTACAAGGTTTTGCACCAAGTTTGCGGCAAGGCCATGGTTGAGCATGTCGTTGATGCTACCAGAGCGGTCAAGCCAAGCAAGATCGTGACCATCGTTGGCCACGGGGCAGAAGACGTGGAGAAAGTCTTGGCGGGCAAGTCTGAATTTGCCATGCAGGAAAAGCAGCTGGGCACCGGCCACGCGGTTATGCAGGCGGAAGGCCAGCTGGCTGCTTTGGAAGGGGCAACGCTGGTCGTAACCGGGGATACCCCGCTTTTTACCAGTGAAACTTTTGAAAAGCTCTTCGCCTACCATGAAGAAGAAAGTAACGCGGCTACGGTTTTGACAGCTGAAGCTCCGGATCCTTTTGGCTACGGGCGGATCATCAGAGATGACCAAGGAAATGTTTTGCGGATCGTGGAACAAAAGGACGGCAAACCGGAAGAACTGAAGGTCAAGGAAATCAACACCGGGGTCTTCTGCTTTGACAACCAAGAATTATGGTCTGCTTTAAAGCAAGTCGGCAACGACAACTCCCAAGGTGAGTACTACTTGACTGATGTTTTGGAAATTTTGCGCAAGGCCGGCAAGAAGGTCGGGGCTTACAAGATGCCGGACTTCAGCGAAAGCCTGGGGGTAAACGACCGGGTCGCCCTGGCTGAAGCTACCCGGATCATGCAAAGAAGAATCAATGAAGGGCACATGCGGGATGGGGTTACCTTTATCGACCCAGCCACGGCTTACATTGACGCTGACGTGGAAATCGGCAATGACACGGTGATTGAAGGCGGCGTAACGATCAAGGGCCACACCGTGATCGGGTCAGACTGCTTGATCACTTCCGGGTCAAGAATCGTTGACAGCCAAATCGGCAATGGCGTGACGGTAACTTCTTCCACGATTGAAGAATCAATCATGGAAGACAACACGGACATCGGGCCAAACTCCCACTTGCGGCCGAAGGCCTTGATTAAGCGGGGAGCCCACCTGGGCAACTTCGTGGAAGTCAAGAAGGCGGAAATTGGTGAAAACACCAAGGTCGGGCACCTGACCTACGTTGGGGATGCTACTTTGGGCAAGGACATCAATGTCGGCTGCGGGGTCATCTTCTCCAACTTTGACGGGGTCAAGAAGTTCCACACGACGGTTGGCGACAAGTCCTTCATCGGGGCCGGGTCAACTCTGGTTTCCCCAATTAATGTGGCCGACCACGCCTTTATCGCGGCTGACTCAACCATTACCAAGGACGTTGGCAAGTATGAAATGGCCATCGCCCGGGGCCGGCAGGTCAACAAGGAAGACTACTGGCACAAGCTGCCTTTGTCTGAAGACGAAGAATGGAAATAATGATGAAAAGGAGCTCCGGCTCCTTTTTTTAATAAGCAAAACGCATCCGCTTACAGTAGATTTAAGAAAAAGTTGCCTTTCTTTTGAGAACTTTAATAAGCAATTTTTAAACAGAGGGTGTATAATCTAGGCAATGTACAAAAAGAAGCAAGAAAGGTTTGCATATCGATGAAGTTTACTAAGAAAATTGCTTTTGCATCAGCATCATTGGCTTTGACCCTGGCTACTCCAGCAGCACTGATTACTCAAAACGCGGCTTTTGCCAAGACCACCACAGTTAAGCAAGCAACCAAGGTTAAGGTAACTAAGAAGACCGCTCCTTTTTACCACAAGGACGGTTCTAAGTTCACCAAGAAGAAGCCTTACGTTTACGGCAGCTGGAAGAGCACTGTAGCTTACAAGAACACCAGCTACAAGGTCGTTAAGACTGTAACCATCAAGGGTGCTAAGTACTACTACATCGGCAACGACGCTTACCTGAAGGCCAGCGACGTCAAGGTAACCGCGACTAAGACGGTTAAGTCCAGCTCAAGCTCAAAGAAGGCAAGCACTAGCTCCAAGAAGACTAGCTCCAAGAAGACTAGTTCCAAGAAGACTAGTTCAACTTCAAGCTCAAGCAAGTCCAGCTCAACTTCAAGCAGCTCTTCTTCTAAGAAGACCAGCTCCAAGAAGACTGTAACTCAAATTCAAGTAACTAAGAAGACCACTCCTTTCTACCACAAGGACGGTTCAAAGTTCACCAAGAAGAGCCCATACGTTTACCAAGGCTGGAAGAGTACTGTAGCTTACAAGGGTACTAAGTACAAGGTTTCCAAGACTATCACCATCAAGAACAAGAAGTACTACTACATCGGCAACAGTGCCTACCTTAAGGCCAGCGCCGTTAAGGTAATCGCATCTAAGTAATCCAGAAGAAGCTTTGACGATTGTCAGAGCTTTTTTCTTTACCCGAAAACAGACAATTTTTCTATCCGCTTGAAAAATAAAAGGCTTTCTTGCTTTTTGACCAGGTTAAAACAGGAGTAAGAGGAATTTTTTGCTTAAAAACTGAACACAAATCCCTTTTTTCCAACAAAAGAATGCCGGATTTTGTTAGAATAGAACTGGTAAATGCTGTTTTTTTCGGAGGGAATTATGTCTTACAAGGACAACATCAAGCTTTTTGCGCTTAACTCAAACAAACCGTTGGCAGAAAAGATTGCTAAGCGGATGGGGTTAAAGCTTTCAACCTCAAGTGTCGTTCGCTTTAGCGACGGTGAAATTCAAGTCAACATCGACGATTCTGTCCGTGGCAAGGACGTCTTCTTGATCCAATCCACCAGCGCGCCGGTCAACGACAATCTTATGGAACTTTTGATCATGATCGACGCTGTCCGCCGGGCCAGTGCCGCTTCCGTAAACATCGTCCTGCCTTACTACGGCTACGCTCGTCAAGACCGGAAGACCCGGGCCAGAGAACCAATCACTGCTAAACTGGTCGCAGACATGATTCAAGCTGCCGGGGCTGACCGCGTCCTCTCACTGGACCTGCACGCTCCGCAAATCCAAGGTTTCTTCGACATCCCTGTCGACAACCTGATGGGCGCTCCTTTGTTGGCTGACTACTTCCTGAGCAACCACCTGGAAGAAGACGCTGTTGTCGTTTCTCCAGACCACGGTGGCGTTACCCGGGCAAGAAAATTAGCTGAATTCCTGGGCACTTCAATCGCCATCGTTGACAAGCGCCGGCCAAAGGCCAACGTTGCCGAAGTCATGAACATCATCGGTGACGTTAAGGGCAAGCGGGCCATCTTGATCGACGACATGATCGACACTGCCGGTACCATCACTCTGGCTGCCCAGGCCTTGAAGGACGCCGGTGCTACCGAAGTTTACGCCTGCGCGACCCACGCCGTTTTGTCCGGCCCAGCCGTAGACCGCTTGAACAATTCCGTAATCAAGGGCCTGGTCTTGACCGACTCAATCCAACAACCAGCCGAAAAGAACCTCGACAAGATGATTCTCGTTTCCGTTGGGCCTTTGATGGGTGACGCTATCAAGCTGATCATGGAACACAAGCCAATGAGTCCGCTCTTTGACACTCGTTACGACGCTAACAAGTACAAGGACAAGTAAGGACCTGTATGCAAAAACAACCGCTGCAAAATCTGCAACGGTTGTTTTCTTTTGGAAAGTCTTCTTCTGCTGTTACTTTTTCGTAAGCAATTCCCCGTTTTTCAGGTATTGCTGAAAATCTGCCTGCTTGAGCATGGCGACCGGGAAGAAGAAGCGTTCATCGCCCTGCAGGGTCCCGTTTAAGGCCTTGACCAGGGGGCTGAGCTGGGACAGCTCGATCAAGCTGCCGTCTTCCTGTATGATCTCAATCTGGCTGTTGGCGTTCTTTCCGCTTGGCTTATAAGCGTCATATGGTTCGTCAAAAGCTGACCCTACTCTGGTATAGTAGTCCGGGTCAAAGCCAGCGTCCTTGATCAAGTCCTTTAATTGCGGTAAAAGCTGCTTGCTTTCTTCGTTGATCTTCACGCTGGCTAAAGGCCGCCGGAAGAGGTAGCGCTTGGTTAAGTCTGCTAAAACCGGGTCGCTGGACTCAGTCCACATGCTGAAGTTGGTCTCCATGACCCCGTCATCCATCTTCAAGTAGTCCTTTAAGTCCCAGGTCCTGGCTAAAAATCTGGCTAAACTTGGCGTAACCGGCAGTTCTTTTTCCTGGTAAAGGTACTGGGCCCGCTTCAACAGGTGGTGAAGGATGACCTCCATGGACCGGTTGACCCGGTGATAGTAGATCTGCTGATACATCTGATAGCGGGAGACGATATAGTCTTCAACGGCGTGCATCCCGTTAGCCGTAAAGCAAACCCCTTTTTCATAAGGGTGGATGACCCGCAAGATCCGGGACAAGTCGAATTCCCCATAAGAAGCCCCCGTGAAGTAGGCATCCCGCAAAAGGTAGTCCATCCGGTCGGCGTCCGCCTGGCTGGAGATGAGCTTGACCACCTGGGGATTAGGGTAGGTCTTGGCGATCACACTGGCCACTGCCTTTGGGAAGTCTGGGTCGACCTTGCTCAAAGCCTGGTTGACCTCAGTGGAAGGATCCAGAATGATCTGCTGGCCGATCTGCTCATGGTTGGTGCCGAAAAGGTGCTCAAAGGTGTGCGAGTATGGGCCATGGCCGATGTCATGTAAAAGGCCGGCCATCTGCACAAGCAGGTTTTCGCTGGGATCCCAGAGTCCGTCACCGGTACTTTGACTAGGGTATTTGTCAGTAAAAAGGTTGCTGATCCGGCGGGCCAGTTCATAGACGCCCAGGTTGTGCTCAAAGCGGGTGTGGGTGGCGCCGGGGAAGACGAAGGCCGTCGGGCCCAGCTGCTTGATCCGCCGCATCCGCTGGAATTCTTTCGAGCGGACGACTTCCAGGGCCACTTGGGTGTCCAGGTGGATATAGCCGTGAACCGGGTCACGGACGACGACTTCGCGGGCCAGTTTAGGACTGTCAAATTTTGTCAAAAGTAAATCCTCCATTCTTATTGTTTTATATTTTTGCCAAAACATAGTAAGATATGCTTGACTAGCTATAGAAATTATAGCAAAAGTTGCCAGAGGCCGCTGCTTGCGGCTGTTAAAGGAGAAGAATTTTTTATAAAGATGAGCAAGATTAAGATCGATTTGACGAGCAAGATTACCCAGGGCGAGCAAACGGAAACCATCCGCCAGCAGGCAGAAGGCGAATTGCGGGAAGACGGCGCGGTTAAAAGAATTTTTTACGAGGCAGAAAAGGTGCCGGTCAAGATGCTCGTAAAAGAGCAGGAGCTCTTAATCCGGCGGGGGACTGACCACAGCAACTTCTCCCAAATGCATTTCATTTTAGGCGAGAAGGGACAGTGCAAGTACGTGGTTGAGGGCCGGCAGCTGGATCTCTTGTCGGAAACCAAGCGCCTGGAATTGAAAGAAAATGCCGCTGGTCAGCAACTTGAAGTTGAATATGACCTCTTTAGTGGTGTAGACTTAATTGGTAGTTATGCCGTCTCGTTGATTTTTGCTTAAATGACGTGTAAAATAGACAAGATTGAATAGAGAGGACGTTCAACTGTGGGATTAGCTGATTTTAAAGACGTGGATCGCAACGAATTGTCAATGATTGAAGTTGCACACGCAATTTTGGAAGACCGTGGCGAAAGAATGGCTTTTGCCGATATCGTTAACGAAGTGCAAAAGTACTTGAACAAGAGCGACGAAGAAATTCGCCAGCGCCTGCCGCAATTTTACACGGACATGAACACCGATGGCCGCTTCATTTCCATGGGTGAAAATGTCTGGGCCCTGCGGACCTGGTTCAAGTTCGAAGCTGTCGATGAAGAAGTCGACCACCCAGAAGACGACGGCGACGAAGCATCAACTCGCAAGCACCACAAGAAGGTCAACGCCTTCATGGCCACGACTGAAGGCGACGACGTGATCGACTACGAGAATGACGACCCAGAAGACGAAGACTTGTCCGACGACAGTGACGCTGACGAAGATGATGATGACGACAACTCCGGCGACGATTACGACTACGATGACGATTACGACGACAATGAAGACGACGAAGATGACGACTCATTGCCAGACGGGATCGAAGGCCAGTTGTCACAAATGGATGACGACGACCTTGATGACGATGAAGACGAAGAATAGGATTTTGTCCTTGACTTGCGGCTGAAAAGTCGTTATTATTTTGCTTGGGCACCCTATGTGCGTTTAGCTCCCTAATTGCTAGGGAGCTTTTTTATTATTTTTCAAAGGAGAGCTCAATGACCAAATATATCTTTGTGACTGGCGGCGTTGTTTCATCATTGGGGAAAGGGATTACTGCATCAAGCATTGGTCGCTTGCTGAAGAACCGCGGCTTAAAAGTTACCATGCAGAAGTTCGACCCATACATCAACATCGACCCCGGCACGATGAACCCTTACCAACACGGTGAAGTTTTCGTGACTGACGACGGTACGGAAGCTGACCTTGACTTGGGCCACTATGAAAGATTGGTCGACGTTAGAACCAGCAAGTACTCTAACGTGACGACTGGCAAGATCTACCAGGAAGTCCTGCAGCGCGAACGGCGCGGCGACTACCACGGCGGCACTGTACAGGTGATCCCGCACGTAACTAACATGATCAAGGAAAAGGTCATGCGGGCAGCGCAAATGACCGACACTGACGTGGTTATTTCTGAAATCGGCGGTACGGTCGGTGACATGGAATCAACTCCGTTCATGGAAGCCATCCGGCAAATGCGGCGGGAAGTCGGCTCAGAAAACGTCATGTACGTGCACGTTACCTTTGTCCCTTATCTGCGGGCAGCCAAGGAACTGAAGAGCAAGCCGACCCAGCAGTCAGTTTCCATGCTGCGGTCAATCGGGATCCAGCCAAACATGCTGGTTCTCCGGTCAGAAATGCCAGTTCCGCAGGAAATGAAGGACAAGATCTCCACTTTCACCGACGTTCCAGTCGACTACATCGTGGAATCTTTGGACGCGCCATCTCTGTTTGACGTGCCGCTGTCCTACCAGGAACAAGGCGTTGACCAGAAGGTCGTTGACTTCCTCCACATCGACAGCCCGAAGCCGGTTGCCGACATGGACGAATGGCGCCGGATGGACGAACGGGCCAAGAACTTGAAGTACAAGACCAAGATCACCCTGGTCGGCAAGTACGTAGAACTGGAAGATGCCTACATCTCCGTAACCGACGCTTTACAGCACGCCGGCTATCTATACAACAGCAAGATCGAAGTTGAAAAGATCCAGGCTGAAGACATCACTGAAGACAATGTAGCTGACCTTTTGAAGGACACTCAGGGCTTGATCGTGCCGGGTGGTTTCGGTACCCGGGGTCTGGAAGGGATGATTACTTCCATCAAGTACGCCCGTGAACACGACATTCCATTCTTGGGGATCTGCCTGGGGATGCAGATGGCCAGCGTGGAATTTGCCCGCAATGTCTTGAACTTGGAAGACGCTAACTCAGCTGAAGCAGAACCAAACTGCAAGAACAACATCATTGACTTGATGGCTGACCAGCGCGACCAGGAAAAGATCGGCGGCACCTTGCGTTTGGGCCTGTACCCAGCCACGCTGAAGGCCGGCAGCAAGACCCGGGAATGCTACGACGGCCAGGAAGTTATCCAGGAACGTCACCGTCACCGCTACGAATTCAACAACAAGTACCGGGAAGCCTTTGAAAAGGCCGGCATGACCTTCTCAGGCGTTTCACCGGACAACCGCCTGGTGGAAATCGTTGAAATCACGGACAAGAAGTTCTTTGTTGCTGCTCAATACCACCCGGAATTCCTGAGCCGGCCAAACCGGCCAGAAGGGCTCTTCAAGGGCTTTATTGGGGCAGCTAGCGGTTTGCAGGTCGACAAGTTCTAAATTTTGTACGATAATAATAGATAGTGACAAGAGAAGAGAAACCTCTTCTCTTGTTTTTTTGACGAAGATCTATTAACATTATTATGATAATTTGACAAAAGAAAAGGACTACTTTCCCAAATGAAGCAAATGATAATTCACGGAGGGAAACCCCTGCAAGGCGACATCTGGATTGGCGGCGCGAAGAACTCAACGGTAGCGCTGATTCCGGCCTCTATCCTGTCGAGAACGCCGGTGACCCTGGAATCAGTTCCGCGGATTGCCGATGTTGACAATTTGATGGACTTGTTGAGCGAAATGGACGTGCACTGCGACTTCCGCGAAACGACCCTGCAAATTGACCCGACCGAAATCAAGATGAGTCCCCTGCCAGCTGGGAAGATTAAGAGCTTGCGCGCGTCTTACTACTTTATGGGCGCTTTGCTCGGTCGTTTTGGCAAGGCGGTTGTAGGTTTTCCTGGTGGCGATGACATTGGCCCGCGGCCGATTGACCAGCACATTATGGGTTTCCAATCCCTTGGCGCCGACGTTAGATATGAAAATGAGCAGATTGTAATTACCGCGCCTGATGAAGGGTTGAAAGGGGCCCAGATTCACCTGAAGATGGCTTCTGTTGGGGCAACGATGAACATCATCATGGCCTCAGTCACGGCCAGCGGCCGGACGGTGATCGAGAACGCGGCCAAGGAGCCGGAAATCATCGACCTGGCAACTTTCTTGAACAACATGGGGGCCAAGATCCGCGGGGCGGGGACTGACACCATCAGAATCGACGGGGTTGACCGCTTGGAAGCCAAGGTGCCGCACACGATCATCCCTGATCGGATTGAAGCCGGGACTTACATTTCCATGGCTGCCTGCATCGGCAACGGGATCCGGATCCACAACATCATTGCTGAACACCTTGACGCCTTTTTGGCCAAGGTGGAAGAAATGGGCGTGGTGATCGACACTGATGAAGACTCCCTTTTCGTTTACCCGGCCGGGGACCTGCACATGGTTCAAGTTAAGACCGGGACCTACCCGGGCTTCGCGACTGACTTGCAACAGCCGATCACGGCGCTCTTGCTGACGGCTAAGACCGGGGAAGGGGTCATCATCGACCCGATCTACCCGAAGCGGACCCGGCACGTGCCGGAACTGCAGAAGATGGGAGCTTCCATCACGGTCGTTAACAACATTATCCTGGCTCATCCAGGCAGCCGCTTGCACGGGGCAGTGGTTCACGCTGACGAAATCCGGGCCGGGGCCTGCTTGATGCTTACGGGCTTGATGGTTGACGGCGAAACGGTTATCAACAATGCCGGCAATATCTTGCGCGGCTATGACCGGGTGGAAGAAAAGCTGCGCCAGCTGGGAGCTGACGTGGTCATCCGGGACGTGGAAGATTAACTTGAGCCCTTGTCAAACGGGCTAGATAGTGGTACTATATTAGAGTTAATCGATTAATCTATGGCCTGCAGAGGGCTATGGCAAAGGAGTTTTAGAATTATGAAACAAGGTATTCACCCAGATTATCAAGAAGTTTGCTTCATGGACTCAGCAACTGGTTTTAAGTTTGTTGCCGGCTCAACTTTGAAGTCATCAGAAACTGTTGAATTCGAAGGCAACACTTACCCATTGATCCGTGTTGAAATCTCATCAGATTCCCACCCATTCTACACTGGCAAGCAAAAGTTTGCCGCAGCCGATGGTCGAATCGAACGTTTCAACAAGAAGTACGGCTTCAACAAGAAGAACTAATCGTTCTCTTTACTTTAAAAGCAGCCCGCTTGGGTTGCTTTTTTTATTGCGAAGAGCGCTAAACAACGTATAATATACTAAGTGTTAATTTATTCTCAAGGAGCAGTATTGGAATGAAAATGCAGTTGGCAGAAATCGCCCAAGCCTTAAATACCAGTTGTGAAGGGGACGCGGAAACGGTCATTACCTCAGTGGCTTTTGACTCAAGAAAGATCAGCCAGGGCGCCCTCTTTGTCCCGATCAAGGGGGAAAGAGACGGCCATGACTTTGTGGGTTCAGCCATTGAAGCCGGCGCCAGCGCCACTTTGTGGGAAGCTGGCCACCCGGGCAAGCCGGAAGGCATCGCGGTTTTAGAAGTTGCCGACACTTTGAAGGCAATGCAGGATCTGGCCTGCTACTACCTGCATAAGGTCAACCCGACCGTAGTCGGCATCACCGGCTCAAACGGCAAGACCACGACCAAGGACATGGTGGCGGCGGTTTTGGCCAAGCGCTTCAACGTTTACAAGACTCAGGCCAACTTCAACAATGAAATCGGCGTGCCAATGACTATTTTGGAAATGAAGCCGATCACTGAAATCCTGGTTTTGGAAATGGGGATGGACCGGGCTGGCCAATTGCATGAACTGAGTCAATTGGCCCGGCCGGACGTGGCGGTCATCACTATGATCGGGGAAGCCCACATCGAATTCTTCGGCAGCCGGGACAAGATCGCCGACGCCAAGATGGAAATCACGGACTTTTTGCAAGAAGACGGCGAATTCATCTACAACGGTGATGAACCCCTCCTGGCGGAAAGAGCTGCCAAGCTTTCCCAGGACAAGTCCACCTTCGGTTTCGCGGACTCTGACAGCATTCATGCCAGTGATCTCCGCAGCACCATGCACCATTCCTTCTTCAAGATTAACGGGACTGACCGGGAATTCTCAATTCCAATGATCGGCCGCCACAATGTGGCTAACGCCATGGCCGCTATTCTGGTTGGCCGCCACTTCGGGGAAAGCGACGAGGAAATTGCTGCTGGCCTGGCCAACTTCGTGCCAACGGCCAACCGGATGGAATGGGAAAAGGGCGACTGCGGCGAAGATATCATGAGCGATATCTACAACTCCAACCCAACGGCTGTTAAGGCCGTGACTGCCTCCTTTGGCCAGGTTCCAGTCAGTGAAGGCGGCCGCCGCATCGCGGTTTTGGCCGACATGCTAGAACTGGGCAGCCGGTCAGCCGACCTGCATAAGGGACTGGCTGCCTGCCTGGACCCAGACAAGATCAACGTCCTTTACCTTTACGGGCCGGAGATGAACCACCTTTACCAGGCCTTGCTGGACAAGTACGACCAGCAGAATCTGCACTACTACCCAGAAGACGAGATGAGCCACTTAATCGATGATTTAAAGAGCGACATCCACAGCCAGGACATCGTTTTGCTGAAGGGATCCCACGGGATGCACCTGGAACGAGTCCTTGACAGACTGAAATAGGAGAACAATTTGAAATTTACTGAACTAGGATTGAACGACAATATCTTAAAGGCAATCAAGCGGTCAGGCTTTGAAGAAGCCACCCCGATCCAGGCCCAGACCATTCCTTTGGCTCTGGCCGGCCAGGACGTGATCGGCCAGGCCCAAACCGGGACGGGGAAGACGGCTGCCTTTGGTCTGCCAATCTTGCAAAAGCTGGACAAGCAGGAGCAAGCTATCCAGGCCATCGTAATTGAACCGACCAGAGAACTGGCCATCCAGACCCAGGAAGAACTTTTCCGCTTGGGCAGAGATGCAAAGGCCAAGGTCCAGGTCGTTTACGGCGGGGCGGACATTGGCCGGCAAATCCGGGCCTTGAAGAAGGTGCCGGAAATCCTGGTCGGGACTCCTGGCCGGCTTTTGGACCACTTAAAGCGCAAGACCATCAAGCTGGACGGCGTCAAGACGGTTGTTTTGGACGAAGCCGACGAAATGCTGGACATGGGCTTTATCCAGGACATCGAAAGCATCTTGACCTATGCTGAAAACCGGGACCAGACCCTCTTGTTCAGCGCGACTATGCCAAAGCCAATCCAGGCTTTAGGCGAAAAGTTCATGCATGACCCGCAAGTTGTGAAGATCAAGGCCAAGGAACTGACGGCTGATTTGATCGACCAGTACTTCGTCCGCGTCCGGGAAAACGAAAAGTTCGACACCATGTGCCGGCTGATCGACGTGGAAAATCCGGACTTGGCCGTGGTCTTTGGCCGGACCAAGCGCCGGGTTGACGAACTGACCCGGGGTCTGGTTGCCCGGGGCTACAACGCGGCTGGCATCCACGGTGACCTGACTCAGGCCCGCCGAATGCAGGTGCTCAAGCGCTTCAAGGAAGGGGAGCTTGACATTTTGGTAGCTACTGACGTAGCCGCCCGGGGCCTGGACATTTCCGGGGTTACCCATGTTTACAACTACGACATTCCGCAAGATCCGGACTCCTACGTCCACAGAATCGGCCGGACCGGCCGGGCCGGCAAGAGCGGGATGAGCGTGACCTTCGTGACGCCGAACGAAATCGGCTACATGCGGACTATTGAGGACTTGACCAAGAAGAAGATGTCTCCTCTGCGTCCGCCGACAGATGCCCAGGCCTTTGCCGGGCAGATGAAGCAGGCGGTCTTGAAGGTTGACGACCTGTTGAGCGGGGATTTGAGCAAGTATGACGACGCGGCCGAAAAGCTGCTGGAAAACTACTCAGTTGAAGATATTGCTGCCGCTTTGCTGAAGGAATTGTCTAACGACAGCGAGGTCAAGGTTACCATCACCCCTGAAAAGCCGCTCCCTTACCGGGGCAAGCACTCAGGCGGCCGTGGCCGGAGTAGCCGCAGCCGGAGCGGGAACAAGAACTTCAAGGGCAAGCGCAATTTTGACAGAAAGAAGCGCAAGCCTGGCTTTAAGATCCACGGCCGGAAGGGCTAAATTTTTAAAAAAGTAAAAAGGACCGGGCTTTTGTCCCGGCCTTTTTCTCTTTGTGCTATTATTTAAACAGCGTGAGGTGGAAAGATGATCAAAAATATCGGCGTGGACCAGATTGAGGTGGACCGGATCGCCAAGGTAGTTGACCGGGGGGATGGCTTTGCCAGAAAGGTTCTGACCGACCGGGAATTTGCCCAGTACCAGGACTTGACCCATAAGCGGAAGATTGAGTACCTGGGCGGCCGCTTCGCCGTTAAGGAAGCCTTCTCCAAGGCCTGGGGAACCGGGATTGGCCAGGCAGTTTCCTTTGAGGATGTGGAAACCTTGAGGACCGAGTCCGGCGCGCCCGTAACGACGTCGCGGATTTTTACGGGGCGGATTTTTTCCAGCATCGCGCATGATGATCACGAGATCGTCGCCGTGGTCGTGCTTGAAGAGCCGGCCGGCTGGCGCCGCGCGATCGGCAAACTATCGCACCTGTTATCTGGGAGGAAAAAATGATCAGAGCAGTTAATCGACCAGCAGCCCTGCACATCAACCTGGCTGCTATCAAGGAAAACACCCGCCAGGCCAAGGCCCACTTGAAGCCGGGCCAGAAGCTCTTTTGCGTGGTTAAGGCCAATGCCTACGGGCATGGGGCAGCGCGCCTGGCGCCGGTGATGGAAGAAGCCGGAGCGGACGGCTTCTGCGTGGCCATGCTGGATGAAGGGCTGGAATTGCGCCGGGCTCAGATCGTCAAGCCAATCCTGGTCTTGGGCCTGCAGCCGGCAGAAGAAGCCGCCCTGGCTGCCGCCAACGACATTTCTTTGCCGGTGTCCAGCCTGGACTGGCTCAAGGAAGCAGAAAAGGTTCTCCGTAAGGAAGGCCTGCAGTTGAAGATCCACCTGGCTATCGACTCCGGCATGGGCCGGATCGGCTTTAGTGAAGACGAAGACTTCAAGGCAGTCAACGAATATCTGCAAGGCAATGATGCCTTCTTCGTGGAAGGGATGTTCACCCACTTTGCTTCCGCTGACTCTGCTGATGCCAGCTACTTTGACTACCAGGTCAAGCGCTTCAGGCACATGGAAAGCCTGCTGACGGTCAAGCCAAAGTGGATCCACGTGGATAACACCGCGGCCAGCCTTTTTGACAAGGATGTGGCCAGCGACATCGTCCGCTTCGGGATTGGCCTTTACGGGCTCAACCCTTCTTCAGCCCCAGGCAGCCAGGACTTAGAGCCTGCCTTTGCCCTTAAGCCGGCCATGTCCTTTGTCAGTGAACTGACCTATGTCAAGCAGATCCACAAGGGCTACGGGGTCGGCTACGGGTCAACCCACATCGCTGAAGAAGATGAATGGATCGGAACCGTGCCGGTTGGCTACGCTGACGGCTGGATCCGCAAGTTCCAGGGTTTCAAGGTCAAGGTCGGGGACACTTACTGCCCGATCGTCGGCCGGGTCTGCATGGACCAGTTCATGGTCCTTTTGCCCAAGGAAGTGCCAGCCGGCACGCCAGTTGAACTGATCTCAGCTGATCCGGCAGCGCCAAACAGCCTGCGCCGGGCAGCTGACTGGCTGGACACCATCCACTATGAAGTGGCCTGCCAGTTCAACGACCGCCTGGACCGGATTTACGATAACGAATAAGAGTAAGAAAAAACCTCCGAATTTTGCTTCGGAGGTTTTTAATATGATTTTGCTTATTCTTCGTTCAAGAAGACGCCTGGCTTTTCTTCACTCATGATGTTCATGCCGGCAGCCAGGTCTTCAACGGCAACGACTGGGAAGCCCTTGGCCTTGAGCTTCTTGCAGATGGCCTTCAGTTCAGTTTCCGTGGTCCCCTGCGGCAGGGTGAAGAGGGTCCGGCGGACGTACTTGCCGTCAAATTCGCTGGCTGGCGCGTCCAGAGTCATGGCTCCGGCCAGGTTGACGAACTTGGCGATGATCTTGGTCATCTTGGTCAAGTTGCCGCTGTCGTTGGTTGACAAGACAGTCAAGACGTAAGCCCCGGTCTTGACGTTCCAGGCTGAGGACAGCATGTCCAGCAGGCGGGCATGGGTCAAGATGCCGTAGAAGGTGTTGTCAGTGTCCAAAACGGCAATGTAAGGCAAGTCCTTGATGGTAAAGAAGACTTGGAAGAATGGCGCGTTGGTCTTGATGGTCTTGGTGGCGTTCTTCAAGAGGTAGGTTACCGGCAGGCTCATGTCCCCGCCTTGGGACTTGTGGCGGTAAATGTGCATCTTGTAGATGTTGCCGCGGAAGATCTTGCCGCTGTCATCCAGGATCGGCACGCAGCGGTAGCCGGAGCTTTCCAGTACCTTCAGGGCCTCTTCCAGGGTAGCGTGTTCGTTGACAGTCGTTAGGTAGTCTTTCTTGATGACCAGTGATTTGATTAACATAGGAGAACCTCCGTTATGTGGATTTACATGTAAATGTTTTCTTGTCTCATACTTTCACATTATAGCATGCAGAAAACAAAAATTAAAGACAGGTTAAAAGGCAGGAAAGCGTAAGATTTTTGCCAGTTGTGCTAAAATTATTAAGATATAGCAAGTGAGGAGACTTTTGATGAAATTAATCGTTGCTTTGGGCAATCCTGGCCTTAAATATGAAAAAACCAAGCACAATACCGGCTTCATGGCCCTGGACCACTATTTAGCTGAAAAGGGCCTGCGCCTGGACCGCGACAAGTTCACGGCCCTCTATGCCAAGGAGAAAGTGGCGGGCGAGGACGTGATCTTCATGGAGCCGCAGACCTACATGAACGAATCCGGCAGAGCCGTGGGCGCGGCGGCCAAGTTCTTCAAGATCGACCCCAGCGATATCCTGGTTATCCACGACGACATGGACATGCCAATCGCCAAGCTGCGGATCCGGGCCGGCGGCAAGTCGGGCGGCCACAACGGGATCAAGAGCATCATTGCCTGCCTGGGGACTGAGAAATTCAACCGCCTCAAGATCGGCATCCGGCACCCGGATAAGCAGAGCGTGGTTTCCTGGGTCCTGACCCCTTTTAACCCCGATCAGCAAAAGGAGCTGGAAGCCAGCTTTGCCAAGGTCGACCAGATCATTGACGACTTTATCGCCGGCAAAGACGCCCAGTACTTAATGAACCGTTACAATTAAAGACAAGCACACGAACATGCAAGTAATTGATTTTTTAAAAAAAGATCAAGCAGTGACTGCTTTTATCGCGAAAACGTCCCGGATCAAGAACTCCCTGCTCACAGGAGTCGAACGGGGCGCTTTTGCTGTCCTCATCCAGGCTTATTTAGCCCAGCTGGGCCAGCCCCTGCTTTTGATCGAAGAGAATGAATACAAGGCCCAGGAACGCTATAACGACTTAAGCCTGCTTTTGGCCGATGATGACCTGGAGCTTTTTGCCCTGGACGGGAACCTGGCCACGCAGACGGCGGTCAGCTCACCGGATGAACTCAGCAGCCGGATTCAGTGTTTAAACCTGCTCTTAAGCGGCCGGCCTGGCGTCGTGATCGCGACCCCGCAGGGTCTGCAGTATCCGTTAAGTGCCCCGGCCCTGTTTAAAAAGGGACAGAAGCATTTTGCCGTTGGGGATGAAATTGCCTTGCCCGATTTAGCCCAGTGGCTGAACCAGGCCGGCTACCACCGGGAAAACCTGGTCGTTAAGCCGGGCGAGTTTGCCATGCGGGGGGATATCGTCGACCTTTATCCTTTGGACCGGGAAAGCCCCCTGCGCCTGGAATTTTTCGGCGATGAAATCGACACGATCAAGACTTTTGACCTGACCAGCCAGCGCAGCCTGGAGGAATTGCCGGAAGTAACCGTGCCAGCCGCCAGTGACCACGTCTTTACGGCAGAAGACTTGGACCGGGCGGGCCGGGACTTGGCAAGCGACCTGCCAAAAGAAGCAGCCGCCAGCCTGGAAATTGCCCAGGAGGCCTTGGCTAACGGACAATTGCCGGATGACTACGACCGCTACCTGGACTACCTTTTGCCTGAGTCTTTCAGTCTGCTGGACTACCTGCCGGCTAAAGGATTGCTTTTGTTTAACGACTGGCAGCTGATCGCCGCAAGTGTCAAAAATATGGGTGCCATCAACGATGACTACCTGGCCAGTCAGATCGCCAGCAAGATGATGACCAGCCGGCAGAAGCTGCGCCTGGATTTTGACGCGGTGCTAAAGGCAGACGCTCACCACCGCCTCTATGTCAGTCTGATGGCCCACTCCATGGGCCGGCTTCGTTTTGGCCAGCATTTGGCCTGGGACAGCCGGGAGCCGCAGCAGTTTTTCAGCCAGATGGAACTTTTGAAAACGGAGCTGGACTCTTATGCCAAAAAAGGGCAGACGGTGGTTTTGCAGCTGTCCAGCCGCCGGCAGGCGGAGGAATTCAACCGGAGCTGCCATGACTATGACATCTACTTGCCTTTAGCAGAAGCAGACAGCTTAAAAGAAGGCCGGGCCCAACTGGTTATCGGCGGCTATGCCAGCGGCTTTGTCCTGCCCGACAGCGACCTGGTCTACCTGACGGAAAAAGAGCTTTTTAACCAAAACAAGCGGCCGAAGAAGCGGATCAAGACCCTGGAAAATGCTCAGCGCCTGCGCAGCTACACGGAACTGAAGCCTGGCGACTATGTGGTCCACGTCAACCATGGTATCGGCCGCTTTGAAGGCATTCAGACCCTGGAGACCGACGGGAAAAAGCGGGACTATATCACCATCACCTACCAAAAGGGTGACCAGCTTTTTGTCCCGGCTGACCAATTGAGCCTGGTGCAAAAGTATGTGGCTTCAGAAGGCAAGCAGCCTCACGTCAACAAGCTGGGCGGCAGCGAGTGGGCCAAGACCAAGAAGCGGGTTGCCGCCAGAGTCGAGGACATCGCTGACGACTTGATCGACTTGTACTCAAAAAGAGAAGCGGAGAAGGGCTTTGCCTTTTCCCCAGACGGATCGGACCAGGCTGCCTTTGAAGCTGCCTTTCCTTATGAGCCAACCCCTGACCAATTACGGGCCAGCAGTGAAATCAAGGCTGACATGGAGAAGGCCAAACCGATGGACCGGCTTTTGGTCGGGGATGTCGGCTTCGGGAAGACGGAAGTGGCCATGCGGGCTGCTTTTAAAGCTATCTGTGACGGCAAGCAGGTCGCCTTCCTAGTGCCGACGACCATTCTTGCCCAGCAACACTATCAGACCATCAAGGACCGCTTCAAGGGCTTCCCGGTGGAAGTTGCCAGCCTGTCGCGTTTCCAGGGCCAGGCTGAAAGCAAGAAGATCGTGGCGGGCCTGAAAGACGGCAGTATTGACTTGGTAGTCGGCACCCACCGGATTTTGTCCAAGGACGTTCAGTTCAAGGACCTGGGCCTGCTGATCATCGACGAAGAGCAGCGTTTTGGGGTAGCCCACAAGGAAAAGCTCAAGCAGCTGAAGACTAATATTGACGTTTTGACCCTGACGGCCACTCCGATCCCGCGGACTCTGCACATGTCCATGATCGGGATCAGAGACCTGTCAGTCATGGAAACGCCGCCGCAAAACCGGTATCCAATCCAGACTTATGTCCTGGAGCAGTTGCCAGGTACGGTCAAGGAGGCCTGCCAAAGGGAAATGCAGCGGGGCGGCCAGGTCTTTTACCTGCACAACCGGGTCGGGGACATCGAAGAAACGGTCGCCCGCTTGGAGCAGCTTTTGCCAGAGGCCCGGATTGCCTATGCCCACGGGCAGATGAGTGAAAACCAATTGGAAGACATCTTGAGCCGCTTTTTGGACCAGGAATTCGACATTTTGGTCACCACGACCATCATTGAAACCGGGATTGACATGCCCAACGTCAACACTATGATCATTGAAGATGCCGACCACTACGGCCTCAGCCAGCTCTATCAATTGCGGGGCCGGATTGGCCGGTCAGCCCGCCTGGCCTATGCTTACTTCCTTTACCAGCCAAACAAGGTTCTGACGGAAGTGGGGGAAAAGCGGCTGGACGCCATCCGGGACTTTACCGAGCTGGGGGCAGGCTTCAAGATCGCCATGCGGGACTTGTCCATCCGCGGGGCCGGCAACATGCTGGGGGCCCAGCAGCACGGCTTTATCGACAGCGTCGGTTATGACCTCTACTCCCAGATGCTGGCCGACGCCATCAAGGAGCGGCAGGGGAAAAAGCCAGTTAAAAAGAGCAATGCCGAGGTCGATTTGGGCCTGGAGGCCTATATTCCAGAAGACTACATCGCCGACCAGGAGCAGAAGATCGAATTTTACAAGAAGATCAAGGGGATCGGCAGCCTGCAGGACCGGGAAGAGATCGAAGACGAGCTCCTGGACCGCTTTGGCGACTATCCGGCAGCTGTTGAAAACCTGCTCAACGTGGCCAGCTTGAAGGCCAGCTGCGACTTGGCCCAGATTTTGACCCTGGTCAAGGAAAAGAAGCAGATCCGGGTCATTTTCAGCGATTCCGGCAGCCGGGAAATGGAAGGGCCGAACATCTTCAAGGCTCTGGAACACGTTTCCTGGAAGGCCCGGATCGCCCTTGGCGCCCAAAAGCGCCTGGTGGTTACCCTGCTTTTGCCAGACAAGCTGACCCGGCGGGGCATGTTCGCGGAACTGGGTACTTTTGCCAAGGACGCGGCGGAGATCATCCAGCGGTAATTTTTTAAGAGCAAAAAGTTAAAGCAGGAAAAGCTAAAAAAGCAAAAATTAACAGACAGGAGACAAGCATGAGAATCGACAAATTTTTGAAAATTTCCCGCCTGGTCAAGCGGAGAACGGTAGCCAAGGAAATGGCTGACCAGGGCCGGGTAAGCGTAAACGGCAAGACCGTCAAATCCAGCTACAATGTAGTTGTTGGCGATGTGATCGCCGTCGCTTACGGAACCAGGGTAATTAAGGCCCGGGTCCTGGACTTGCGGGAAACGACCAAAAAGGCGGAAGCCGGGGACTTATACGAATTAGTCGACTAATGACTTTTTTTACCAAAGCTGATATACTGAATCTATTATATGATTTTAGGATAGGGTAGACAGTGATGGGGAACAACAGAGGAAATCAGCAAAATGTAACGCCGCTGCGGCCGGACCAGGATGTCCGCCGTTTGAAGAAGCGGCAAATCAAGTTCAGAGAAGTGCACCGGGTCCGGCGCAACCGGATCGTGGCCTTGATCTTGCTGGCTTTTGCCGTCTTAGGCTTCCAGCTGGCCATGACCAAGGCCCGGACGGCCAAGATCCAGAAGCAGGTCAGCCAGAATCAGGCAACCTTGACCAAGATCAAGAAAAATAAGGAAAAGCTGACTAATAAGCGCGACGACATGAAGGACAGCGACTACGTGGCCAAGGTGATTCGCTACAAGTACAAGTACACTAAAGACGGCGAGCGGGTCTACAACATTAAGGAAAAGGGCGATAACTGATGAATTACAAAGTTGGCCAGCGCCTTGACGGAGTAATCAACAATGTGACGGACCTGGGCATCTTCGTGACTTTGCCCAAGCATAAGAGCGGCCTGGTTCACCGCAATGACTTTGGCGGCGACTGGCCAAGAGAACGCCAGCACTGGCAAGTGGGCGACCAGGTCAGAGTGGTAGTCCAGAACCTGCACAAGGGCCGGCTGGACTTGTCCATCCGCCGGGTCAACGACCCGGACTTGATCGATCCGACCAACCAATTCAGCCAGTTGCGGGCCGGCGACTTTGCTCGGGCCCTCAACCAAGTTGACCAGGAGGCGCGAGCAGAAATAGAGCAGTTGGAAGCTGCCTTGAAATAAAAACGGCCCTAAGGGCCGTTTTTTGCTTTTGTCTGTATTTTTAATCTTTTCTTTTTACCAAGAAGGGGAGTGATGGCTCATGGACATTGAAAAAAGACTGGCAGCCTTTTTCGCCGAAGAAGGCCTGCTTTTGGAAGGAAATTTCCTGGTTGCGGCCAGCGGCGGTCCGGATTCCATGGCGCTTCTGGATTTAATGCGGCGCTTGCCAGGCGACTTTCAACTCTACGCGGCCCATTTAGATCACCAGCTGCGGGCTGACAGCCAAAAAGAGAGCCAGGTGCTGCGGGCCTACTGCCATAAGTACCAGCTTCCTCTGTATGAAAGTGTCTGGCCTAAGTCCCTTCATCCGGAAAGCGGCCTGGAAGCAGCGGCCAGGGATTACCGCTATAACTTCTTGTTTGAAGTGGCCCGGCAGGTCAAGGCAGACTACCTGCTGACAGCCCACCACGGGGACGACTTGCTGGAAAATATCCTGCTCAAGCTGGTCCGGTCAGGTATTCCCCGGGAAATGAACAGCCTCAAATCCGTCAGCCAGCGGGGGCAGGTCAAGCTAGTCCGGCCGCTTCTGGCGGTTGGCAAGGCGGACCTTTTGGCTTACGCGGAAAAGCAGGGGCTGGAATATGTCGAAGACGAGACCAACTTTGCAGGCATCACAGCCCGCAACCGCCTGCGCCAGGAGGTCGTCCCGCTGTTGAAAAAGGAGAGTCCGGACCTCTTAGAAAATGCCTGGCGTTTCAGCCGGGAAATGACGGCGGAAGAAGACTACTTTGCCCAGGCAGCTGGCAAGCTGCCCGACCCGGAATTTTTCTTTGGCGGCTGGCGGATTCCTAAAGCTGCTGGGCAGGCAGAAACCGAGCTCTTTAAGGCCTACCTGGAGAATTTTATCCAAAAAAAGTACAATAAAAGAGTCCAGCTGGACCGGATTCTGTTAGCCAACCGGCAAAGCCAGGAAAAAGGGGGGCTCCACCTCAGCTTTTACCAGGGTTATTACTGGCTTTACCCAGTTAAGCAGCCGGCTCCCAAGCCCTTAGAGGCAATTGAAGTTGGTCAGCCCTTCTTTTTCAGAGGAAATTGTTATCTGTTAAGTGAGGAAAAGCGAGAGGAAAGTCCCCTGACGGAAATATCATTTCCCGGGAAATTATTTGCCGGAAGCCTGCCAAGCGGCCAGCGCCTGCTTTTAAAAGACGGCCGCCGGACAAAGAACAAGAAGCTTTTCGCGGCGGCAGGGATTCCGCTGGCCCTGCGGGGTAACTGCCTCAGCCTTTTTGCTGGCCAAGAAGCGGTTTATGTTGCAGGCTGCTACCAACAGGCAGTCAAAGAAGGAAAAAGGCTACTGTATTTGCAGCAAGTGAAAACATGCAAGAAAGGCAGGTAAAAACTTCGATAGTTGCCGGCTTTTATGTTAAAATTTGGGGAGTAATTCTTCGATCTGACGGAGGTCATTTATGAAAAATAATCGGAATCGACTATTTAGCAATGGTCTATTCTACATAGTCGTATTTTTGCTTCTCCTCTGGGGAATTAATTGGGCCCTTGGCGGCAGCAGCAATTCCGGCGCGACTGAAACCATCAGTTACTCGGAATTCGTGAAAAAGCTGCGCAATGGCGAAATCAAGGACTTTAACGTGCAGCCGTCCAACGGGGTCTACTCCGTAACTGGTAGCTACAAATCAAGTCAAACCAAGTCATCCTCAAGCTCAGACATCTTTGGCGGAAACACTTCCTCCAAGGTGACTGGCTTCTCAACCACGATGCTGGGAAACGACTCCAGCGTCAAGAAGGTCCAGGACCTGGCCCAGTCTGAGAACGTCAAGATGAGCACCCAGGGTGAATCACAATCCAGCAACTGGATTTCAACGATCATCATGCTGGTGCCAACTGTCCTCTTCATCGTCTTGATGGTCATGATGATGAACCAAGGCGGCAGCCGCGGTCAGGGCGGCGGTATCATGAACTTCGGCCGCTCCAACGTTAAGCCGCAGGACCCGAAGAAGAACAAGGTCCGCTTTGACGACGTGGCCGGTGAAGAAGAAGAAAAGCAGGAACTGGTGGAAGTTGTTGAATTCTTGAAGAATCCGGCAAGATACACCAAGTTGGGGGCAAGAATCCCGTCCGGTGTCCTGCTTGAGGGGCCTCCGGGTACTGGTAAGACCTTGCTGGCCAAGGCCGTAGCCGGTGAAGCGGGCGTGCCTTTCTTCTCCATCTCTGGTTCAGACTTCGTTGAAATGTTCGTCGGGGTCGGGGCCAGCCGTGTCCGTGACCTGTTCACCAACGCCAAGAAGAACGCGCCAAGCATCATCTTCATCGACGAAATCGACGCCATCGGCCGCCAGCGTGGCAATGGCCAGGGCGGCGGTAACGATGAACGTGAACAAACCTTGAACCAGCTGCTGGTTGAAATGGACGGTTTCGAAGGCGACGAAGGCGTTATCGTCATGGCCGCGACCAACCGGTCTGACGTGCTTGACCCAGCTTTAACCCGGCCAGGCCGGTTTGACCGGAAGGTACTGGTTGGCCGTCCGGACGTCAAGGGCCGGGAAGCCATCCTGCGCGTTCACGCCAAGAACAAGCCGCTGGCTGACGACGTTGACTTGAAGGAAGTTGCCCGTCAGACTCCTGGCTTTGTCGGGGCTGACCTGGAAAACGTCCTTAACGAAGCCGCCTTAGTTGCAGCCCGCCGCAACGGGACCAAGATCACCGCGGCCGACATCGATGAAGCTGAAGACCGGGTAATCGCTGGTCCAGCCAAGAAGGACCGGATGATTTCCAAGAAGGAACGCGAACGCGTGGCCTTCCACGAAGCTGGTCACTCAATTTGTGGTCTGGTTCTGAGCGACTCAAGAACTGTCCGCAAGGTGACCATCGTGCCTCGTGGCCGGGCAGGCGGCTACAACATCATGCTGCCGAAGGACGACCAGTTCATCTTGACCAAGAAGCAGCTCTTTGAGCAAATCGTTGGTTTGATGGGTGGCCGGGCCGGTGAAGAAGTCGTGGTCGGCGACCAGTCAACTGGGGCTTCAAACGACTTTGAACAAGCCACCGCAATCGCCCACAGCATGGTGGTCAACTACGGGATGACCGATGAATTGGGCATGGTTGAACTGGAAAAGGAAGGCGAAGGCACTCCTTACGGCTTCAAGCCTTACAGTGAAGCAACCGCGGCCAAGATCGACGAAGCAGTCAAGAAGATCCTGGACGAAGCCCACGCCAAGGCGGTTGAAATTGTTGAAAACAACCGGGAAAAGCACCGGATCATTGCTGAAGCCCTGCTGAAGTACGAAACTCTGGATGAAAAGCAAATCTACTCACTCTACAAGACCGGGAAGATGCCTGAAAAGTCCAGTGAGGAGTTCCCATCTGAAGCCAAGGCCTTGAGCTATGAAGAAGCCAAGGAAGCTGCTCAGAAGCGGGCAGAAGAAAAGGCTGAGGAAAAGGCGGAAGAAGATACTGCTGAAAAGCAAGCTCTGGCAACGCCAAGCGAAGACGCGGTCAAGCCGGAAACCGACGCCGCCAAGCTCGCTGAGCTAGATGCTTCAGCAAGTCAGGAAGACCCTGCTGATTCTCTGCCGACGCCAAGCGAAAATGACCTGTCAAAGGATCCTGAAAAGGACAACAATGACGCTTCTAGTCAGAAGACTGAACAAACAGACGATTCAGACAAGGATGAATAGAAGAAATAGAGCCGGCAACGGCTCTATTTTTATGGAGGAAAATCATGAACGACTACTTAATCAAAGCAATCAATGCCAGCAAGGACCTGCGCCTTTTGACCATTAACGGCAAGGACCTGGTCGCTGAAGCGCAAAAGCGGCACGACACTTGGTCAGCTTCTTCAGCTGTATTGGGCCGGAGCCTCTTGGGCACGCTTCTCTTAGCCGGGGCAGAATTAAAGGGTGACCAGGAACTGACTTTGCGCCTCTTGGGCGATGGCCCGGTTGGGGCAGCCGTAGTTACGGCCAAGTCAGATTTGACGGTTAAGGGCTATGTCCAAAATAACCACGTGGCCTTGCCAGCCAGAGAAGACGGTCACATCGACGTTAAGAAGGCTGTTGGTAAAGGCTGGCTGCAGGTAACCAAGGACCTGGGCTTAAAGCAGCCTTACACCGGTGAAGTGCCGATCGTGTCTGGGGAAATCGCTGAAGACTTGACCTACTACCTGGCCAAGTCAGAACAGATCCCGTCAGCTGTCGGCCTGTCAGTTTTCGTCAACCCGAACGACACCATCGGGGCCGCGGGCGGCTTTTTGCTCCAGGCACTGCCAGGGGCCAGCGAAGAACTGCTGAAGGAAACTGAAGACCGGATCAAGGCCCTGCCGCAGCTCTCATCCGCCTTTTTGGACGGGATGACGCCAGAAGACTTGGCCAAGAAGATCCTGGGCGATGACTGCAAGATCCTGGAAAAGGACGAGGTCTCCTACCACTGCGACTGCTCCAAGGAGAAGTACGCTGGCATGCTGGAAACCTTGAAGGGCAGCCAGCTTAAGGAAATGATCGACGAAGACCACGGGGCAGAACTGGTCTGCAACTTCTGCGGGGACAAGTACAATTTCACTGAAGAAGAATTGCAAGCCATTCTGGACAAAAAACTGCAAAAATAACTTTTTCTTCCTTGACGAAAAATAAAAAATACTTTACACTTTAATTATAGTTAAATTAAGCAAAGCTTAAGAAGATGAGTAGTCAGGGGAAGCCTCTACAGAGAACTGTTGGTGCTGAGAAACAGGGGGCGGAAGCTGGCGAAGATGGTCTTGTGTTGGCATGGTCCCGGCGAGTCGCTGATAAGCCGGACCCGCTTAACGCCCGTTAGCGCGTTCAGATCTTCTGACTGGAAGACTTTAAGGGTCCTGGCCGTGAGGCGGGGCTAAACAAAGGGTGGTAACGCGCGAAGACGTCCCTTGGCCTCTGGGCCAAGAGGCGTCTTTTTTTTCTGGCAGAGCATCTGCTGAGGAAGCATTTTTTTGCTTTGAATGATGGGTGGTAACACGCTATTAGCGTCCCTGAGAGTTGATCTCAGGGGCGCTTTTCTTTTTAAGCTGCGATGTGTTTGTTAATAGTTGTTGTTTCTAGTAAAAAACGGAGGAAATCATGACCTTGAAGAAAATTACCGCTGCCGGTCTTTTGACTGCCTCAGCCCTCGTTTTAGCCGCCTGCGGCCAGCAAAAGAGCTCCCAGTCCCAAACCAAGCAAGTCCTCAACTGGACCGAAGGTGCCCAGATCTCAACCCAGGACCCGTCACTGACGACTGACTCCACTTCCTTCCACGCTCTTTTGAACACCCAGGAAGGGCTCTACCGCTTGGACAAAAAGCAAAAGCCCCAGCTGGCCCTGGCCAAGAGCGCCAAGGTTACTGACGGGGGCAAGACCTATACTTTTGTCTTGCGAGACGCCAAGTGGTCCAACGGCCAGGCGATCACGGCCAATGACTTTGTCTACTCCTATAGAAGAACCTTGAACCCGAAGACCAAGTCTTCCATGGCTTTCTATTTCTACCAAATTGTAAACGCCGAAGCCATCAATGCCGGCAAGAAGTCGGTAAACAGCTTGGGCGTCAAGGCCTTGAGCAAAAACAAGCTGCAGATCAAGCTGGTCCGGCCGGTATCTTACTTTAAGCTCCTGCTGGCCTTCCCGCTTTTCTTCCCGGAAAACCAGCAGTTTATTGAAAAAGTCGGCAGCAAGTACGGGACGGCGGCCAAGTACACTATTTCCTCCGGTCCTTTCAAGCTGACCAAGTGGACCGGGTCCAACAAGCAGTTTACCCTGGTTAAGAACCAAAACTACTGGGACAAGAAGAACGTGAAGCTGGACAAGGTCAACGAAACCATCAGCGAAACTTCTTCAACTGCTTACAACCTCTACCAGGCTGGCAAGCTGGACGAAACTTACCTGACCGGGGAACAAGTCAAGGCCAACAAGGGCAAGTCCACCTTCTACGACCGGCCAGCTTCCGCTATCCAGCGACTGGAATTAAACCGCAGTCAAGGCCTTTAACAACTTCAACATCCGCCGGGCCCTGTCTTTGGCTATTGACAGAGAGAGCCTGGCCAAGGTCCTGAGCGACGGGTCAGTTGCGGCCAAGGGCTTCGTGCCATCAGGCATGGGGAACAATCCGACGACCGGGGAAGCTTTTTACAAGGAAGCCTATGTCAAGGGAGCAATCAGCTACAACTTGAAAGAAGCCAAGAAGTACTTGGCCAAGGGCTACAAGGAACTGGGCATCAAGTCCCTTAACCTCAATCTGACGGTCAGCGATACTGACTCTGCCAAGCAGGTGGGTGAATTCCTGCAAAGCAAGCTGGGCGAACTGCCAGGGGTGAAGATCACCGTGACGACTCTGCCATACACGACCTTGATCTCCCGGCAAAGTGCCGGCAACTACCAGCTGACCATCAAGAACTGGCAGGCTATCTTAGGTGACCCGATCAACTTCCTGGACGTCTTTGAAAAGGACTCCAGCTACAACAACAGCGGCTTTGCCAGCAGCAAGTACGACCAGCTGCTCAATGAAGCCGAAAACGTCTACGGCAACAAGCCGGTTCAGCGCTGGAAGCGGCTGGTGGCAGCTGAAAAGCTGTTGATGAATGAACAGGCGACTATCCCACTGATCCAGACGGCTAAGCCGCAGCTGGTGCAAAGCTACGTCAAGAACGTGTCCTACAATCCGCTGGGCATCCCTTACGACTTCAAGCTTGTTTACATCAAGAAATAGGAGGCAGGCATGGCTTTTTCCAATCTTGATTTTTTAGAAAAAAACTTCATCCACTACGCTAAGGAAGACACCCAGTCCAAATACGCCAATAAAGACCAGCTTCCGACCACGCCTAATCAGGTCAAGATGATGAAGGAACTGGCTGCCCAGGTTAAAGACTATGGCCTGGAGTCTTATTACAATGAAAAAACTGCCTTCGCGATCGGCCACCTGGCCGCTAATACGGCGGGCGTTACTCCAATCGGCTTTTTTGCCCATGTGGACACGGTTGAATATGACGACCGCTTCCCCATCCGCCCACAAGTCCACCGGGACTACCAGGGGCAAAAGCTGGTACTGGACGAGGCAAACGGCATTTTCCTGGACCCGGAAGAATTTCCTGACCTGCTGACCTTAAAGGGGCAGACCCTGATCACCAGTGACGGGAAAACGGTTCTGGGGACTGACGACAAGGCCGGGGTGGCTGGCCTGCTGGCAGCTCTCAAGTATCTCCATGAGCACCCGGAAGTTGAACATGGCGACATCTATGTGGCTTTTGGCCCGGATGAAGAAATTGGCCTGGGCGGGCAGCGCTTTGACCCGGCTGATTTTCCGGGAGTGGAATTTGCCTATACCTTGGACAATGGCCGGCCAGGCGACTTTGAATACGAGACCTTCAATGCCTCAGCCGCTGATTTGACAATCAAGGGAACCGTAGTCCACCCGGGTGAAGCTTACGGGCTGCTGGTCAACGCCACGACGATCATGACGGAATTTTTGGCGGCCTTGCCCCAAGACCAGGTGCCGGAAAAGTCCCGGGGCCACGAGGGCTTTATTATGGTCACGGATGTCCAGAGCAGCGTCGATTCAGCCCATGTCGGCTTGATCATCCGCGACTTTGACTGGGATAAATTTTTGGCTAAAGAAGATTTAGTCAAAAAGCTCGTCGCTTCCTTAGGGAAAAAATACGGATCAGACCGCTTCCAGCTGGACCTGCGCCGGCAATACGAGAACATCTACAATGGGGTCAAGGACCGACCTTATGTGGTCAACCTGGCCTTAGACAGCTATGAAAAAGCGGGCTTGGCGCCAAATGTGCAGACCTTTAGAGGGGGAACCGACGGGAACTTCATCACCAAAAAGGGAATCCCGACGCCCAACCTCTTCAATGGCGGGGGCAACTACCACGGCCGCTACGAATATGTGACGGTCGAGCAGATGGACAAACTGGCTGAGGTCTTAGTGACGATCGCGGCTGAACATGCCTGCCAGAGCAAGGAAGGACAAGACGACCGGCCCCTGGAAAAATACTGGTAAAGATAAGCAGAGCATCCTCTTTTAACGGGGATGCTCTTTTAGCGGGCTTTTTATTTGTTCTTCACGCTTATTCTTGTTATGATATAAAGTTGTAGTTATTGAAAGGAAAAAGGTGGCAATGGACACTACTTGGAAGATACGCGAAATCGAAATCCCCAACCGGGTAATGGTAGCGCCGATGGCTGGCGTTTCCAACATGGCTTTTAGAAAAGTCTGCAAGGAATTCGGCGCCGGCATGGTTGTTTGCGAAATGATTTCCGACCACGGGATCATCTACGGCAACAAGAAAACCTTGAGCATGCTGGACGTCGATCCGGGCGAGCACCCGATGAGCATCCAGATCTTCGGGGGGACGGAAGACAGCCTTTTGCAGGCGGCCCAGTACATCGACCAGCACACCGATGCCGACATCATCGACATCAACATGGGCTGCCCGGTGCCGAAGGTGACCAAGACTGACGCTGGTTCCAAGTGGCTTTTGGACTCAAACAAGATCTACCAGATGGTCCACAAGGTTGTCCAGAACGTGGAAAAGCCGGTGTCCGTCAAGATGCGGATCGGCTGGGACCGTAAGCACATTTTTGCCGTGGAAAACGCCCTGGCCGCCCAGGAAGCCGGTGCTTCCATGCTGGCCATGCACGGCCGGACCAGAAAGCAGATGTACCAAGGCGAAGCTGACTGGGAAACCCTGCATGAAGTAGCCCAGGTCATGGACATTCCTTTCGTGGCCAACGGGGATATCACGACCCCGCAGCTGGCCAAGAAGGCCCTGGACGAGATCGGCTGCACGGCTGTCATGGTTGGCCGGGCCGCCTTGGGCAATCCTTGGATCTTAAAGGAAATGACCCACTACCTGGCAACGGGCGAAGAGCTGCCGAATCAGTCCGTCCGGGAAAAGGTGGAAACCGCCAAGCACCAGCTCGACGGCCTGGTCCAGCTGCATGGAGAAAAGCGGGCCGTGCCGGAATTTCGCCAGCAGGCAGCATATTATTTGAAGGGAATTCCCCGTTCAGCCCGGACTCGTGCTAAAATAAATGAAGTCTGGACGCGTCAGGAGGTTTTTGACCTGCTTGACGAATTCGTCGAAACTTACGAAAAAAGGGCACGGCAGAAGCAAGGCCGCGCCGCTGATACCCAATCTATGTAAATGGAGGAAAAACACGTTGGCAAAGAACGAAATTAACGACCAATTGCTTGTTCGTCGGCAAAAGCTTGAAGAACTTAAGGAGATGGGGATTGAACCCTTCGGCCGCAAGTATGACCGGGAAGCCCTGGCCCGCGACCTGGACGAAAAGTACTTGGGCCTTGACAAGGACGAACTGAATGCAGATATGCCGAAGACCAAGATCGCTGGCCGGATGCTGGCTAAGCGGGGCAAGGGCAAGGTCGGCTTTGCGGACCTCTATGACCGTAGCGGCAAGATCCAGATCTACGTCCGCAAGGACATGGTCGGTGAAGAAAACTACCAGATCTTCAAGAAGGCCGACCTCGGTGACTTCCTGGGCGTTGAAGGTGAAGTCTTCAAGACGGACTCAGGCGAACTGTCAGTCCGGGCCCAGCACGTGACCTTCCTGTCCAAGGCTTTGCGGCCACTGCCTGACAAGTACCACGGTCTTAAGGACGTTGAATCCATTTACCGCCAACGTTACCTGGACTTGATCACCAACCAGGAAAGCTACCAGCGTTTTGTTAACCGGACCAAGATCATCCAGGCTATCCGTGACTACTTGAACGGGCAGGACTTCCTGGAAGTTGAAACTCCGGTTTTGCACAACATCCCAGGCGGGGCTGAAGCTCGTCCGTTCATCACCCACCACAACGCTTTGGACATCAACCTTTACATGCGGATTGCCCTGGAATTGCCACTGAAGCGTCTGATCGTCGGTGACATGGAACGGGTTTACGAAATCGGCCGGGTCTTCAGAAATGAAGGGATGGACCTCAAGCACAACCCTGAATTTACTGAACTGGAAACATACGCTGCTTACTACGACTTCCACGATGTCATGGACGAAGCTGAAGGCATCATCCGGGCAGCGGCCAAGGTTGTTTCAGAAGACGGCAAGATCAACTACCAGGGCACTGACCTGGACTTGGGCAAGCCATTCCGCCGGGTGCACATGGTTGACCTGATCAAGGAACTGACTGGCGTTGACTTCTGGCAGCCAATGACTCTGGAAGAAGCCCGGAAGGTTGCCGCTGAACACCATGTTGAAGTTGAACCTTACTGGCAAGTTGGCCACATCATCAACGCCTTCTTTGAAGAATTTGGTGAAAAGACAATCGTTGACCCAACCTTCGTTTACGGCCACCCGGTTGAAGTTTCACCACTGGCCAAGAAGAACGCGGATGATCCGCGCTTCACTGACCGTTTCGAAATCTTCATCATGGGTAACGAATACGGCAACGCCTTCTCAGAACTGAACGACCCGCTTGACCAGCGGGAACGGTTCGAAGCCCAAATGGCGGAACGTGACGCCGGCAACGACGAAGCCGACATCATCGACGAAGACTACTTGCGGGCCATGGAATACGGTATGCCACCTACGGGTGGTCTGGGCATCGGGATCGACCGTCTGGTCATGCTTTTGACCAATGCGGCTTCAATCCGCGACGTCCTCCTCTTCCCAACCATGCGGCCGGAAAAGATCGTCGACGACGAAAAGAACATTAACCTGGACAAGTAGTCCAGATCGCTAAATTTAACTCTCCAGCTTTGCCTGGAGAGTTTTTTGTCTAAAAAAATAAAACGAATCGTTTTCAAGATATGATAGAGAATTTTGAGTCAAATTAGTCCATACTGTTGCTTTTGACAGAATAAATCAATTCTTTACCTTTTGTTCGTATCCAGTTCGGTAAGACGTGATATAATAATTCTTAGAGGTACGAGAATGTAGA
>NZ_CALVGT010000005.1 GCF_944327175.1 uncultured Lactobacillus sp. | reverse complement strand
TCTGGTGTACTTTTGTTGGGTTTGGTTTTGGCTGTGGCAAAAACGGGGACGGTCTTGCGATATTTGGACGTGGCTGCGGTAAAAACGGGGATGTTTTTGCGAAATTTGGACGTGGCTGCGGTAAAAGCGGGGATAGTTTTGCGGGATTTGGATGTGGCTGCGGTAAAAGCGGGGATGGTTTTGCGGGATTTGGATGTGGCTGCGGTAAAAACGGGGACAGTTTTACGGGATTTGGATGTGGCTACGGTAAAAACGGGGATGAGTTTGCGAAATTTGGACCTGGCTACGGTAAAAACGGGGATGAATTTACAGGATTTGGACGTGGCTACGGTAAAAACGGAGATGAGTTTGCGGGATTTGGCCCTGGCTGCGGTAAAAACGGGGATGAGTTTACAGGATTTGGACGTGGCTGCGGTAAAAACGGGGATGAGTTTGCGGGATTTGGATGTGGCTGCGGTAAAAACTGGGACAGTTCATCGCTTCGAGCCCCGATTTTTACTGAGCCACGGCCTTTTTCAATAATTTCAACCCCGATTTTTACTGAGCCACGGCTTTTTTCAATAATTTTAGCCCCGATTTTTACTGAACCACGGCCTTTTTCAAAAATTTTGACCCCGATTTTTACTGAGCCACGACCTTTTTCAATAATTTTAACCCCAGTTTTTACTGAACCACATGAACCTAAAAAAATAGAACACCTACTTCAAACAATCTCCAAAATTCTTTTCTAAAATTTTTTCAGCTTTCAATTGCTCGGTTAGAGATAAATGCGAATTAGCAGAAATATTAGTTGAATATTTGTGCCATTCTCTTAAGGCCAACAGTTCCTCCGGCGAAAACTTATCAAAAGTGAAAGTTATCCCAACAATTTTATTCGCTTTGCCGCTCTTGACCACTTCGTAGCTCAAATTGCCAAAAAATGGTACCAGTTGAAGTACAGCAGGCTTAATCTTATTCCTCATTACCTCATAATTCGAATAGCTATCCGGCACTGCCAGAATCTCCCGCAGCTGCTCAAAGGACACCTGGTAGCAGCCAGCTGCTGAAACTTGCAGTAGCTTGCGGAACAAAGTCTTGGCGTTGTTCAGGCTGATTCGGCGCAGCAATTGATAATTCCAGCAGGTGAAGTCCTTCGTGCAGCCGTTAAACAGGAACGAGTACTTCTTGCTAACGCTAACTGTCAATTTCTTATCTTCATACTTAGCCTTTTGAAAAAGCTTGCTCTGTTGCATGAACTCAGCCAATTCGCTTAACTGCTGATCCAGCCGCAAAAAATCACGCCCGCCATAACCAGCCCCAGTCCGCAACTCACTTCGGGTCAGCTGGAGCGTGCCGCACCCGAAACCATAAAGCCGGCCCACGATCAGCCACAACATATTCTGCTGCCTTCCGGTCAAGCCTGTGAGCGGATAATCATTTAACCGCCCATGATACGTCACGTTCTGCGCAAGCGGAATTCCAAGTCTGACCGCCTGGCTGATCTGTCTAGCTTTATCCAGATGCGCCTGCGTCAACTTAAAACGGACATTGGCTGGATAGGTCCGCCGATCAGGCAGGCGCTGGCTTTGAATCGCCTGCTCAATTGCCTGGATCTGCTGCTGATTCAGCAAGGCGAACCCGTCATTGCTCAAAAATAGGTTTAAGACCGACAGCTTAACCACCTGCGAACCAGCCCGCTGCAGATCCTCCTGGTTCTTCAGCTTGAAGTCATCATTCCCCAGCCGGTTGATCACCACCACAATCGTCTTAATAAAATTGGGACTGATCCCCATTGGCTGCAGGGCTTGCGTCAGCGCCTCCTTGTGGTAGCTAATCTGATCATAAATGCCCCGGCCCAGCCGGTTAAAGTCGAAAAGCTTCCCCGCTATTTTGCGCACCTTGACTTCAATACAATAAATGCCGGTACTGGTAATCACCAAATTATCAATTTGGTTATCGCCAACTGGCCGATTTCTATCATATTTGCAGGGCAGAATCACATTATGAAAAACTACCGCCGCGACGGACTTGACCGCCTGATCGACTAGCCACTCACCCGCCGCGCCCGCTAATAGATTTTCCGTATTCACCAACTGCTCCTGCGTCAAAGTCGCTGCCTGGGCCACCCCCAGCTGGTTATAGCTGACCAGCAAGTCGTTCAGCTCGCGCACCCCAGCCAAATTCTGATCAGAAAGCTGCCGGGTGTGGTCATAGTCCGGATTGATTAGCTGCTCAGCTGCCTGGGCCGATTGCACGACAGCGTCATTTTCAACTTCTTCACTGGCCAGGTACCAATTTGTCCACATTCGTTCCATAAGATCGCTCCTTTGCTTAGTCTCTCTACTGACTATTACACGAAAGAAGCAATTTTTACCTAAAAGAAAAAAGAACTCGGAAAAAATCCGAGTTCTTTTATTTGAGAAAATTAGTTCTTTTGGTCAATTACTTTCTTCCAGAAGCCCAACATCAAAGCAGCTACGATTGAGCCGACAGCTACGGCGCCCAGGTAGCCCAGCCAGTTGCTGGACAAAGCGATAACCCAGAAACCACCGTGAGGTGCTGGCACGCCGACGTGCCACAGACCTACCAAGGCCCCGCCGACAGCACTGCCGACGATTGATGAAACGATAACGTGCAGCGGGTCAGCACTGGCGAATGGGATAGCCCCTTCAGTGATGAAGGAGAAGCCCAGGATCCAGTTGGAAACACCGGCCCGGCGTTCATCTTCAGTAAACTTGTTCTTGAAGAAAGTAGTCGCGATCGCAGTCGCGAATGGTGCTACCATACCACCAACCATAACAGAAGCCATCAAGATAGCTGAAGTCTTGGAAGTCGGGTCGTTGGCAAAGGCACCTGAAGCGAAGACGTAAGCAGCCTTGTTGAAAGGACCACCCATGTCGATACTCATCATGCCGGCCAGGATCGTGGTCAAAAGAACCAGGTTGCCAGTACCCATGCCGTTCAGGAAGTTGGTAATAACCGCGTTCAAGGCACCGAAGACCGGGTTGATGATGTAGTACATGATCAAGGCAACCAGAAGCAGACCAAAGATTGGGTAGAGCAGCATTGGCTTCATACCTTCAACGTTCTTCGGCAGCTTAGCGAAGAGCTTCTTGAGGCCCAGGATCAGGTAACCGGCGATGAAACCGATGGCAATCCCGCCCAAAAAGCCGGCTGGTGAAGTAGCCTTGGCGTTGGCGTTAACGGCGTAAGAGCCACCCAATGAAGAGTTGGCGATTGAGGCCATGAAACCACCGACGAAACCTGGCATCAAGGCTGGCAGATCACCGATTGATTCAGCGATGTAGCCGGCCAGAACCGGAACCATGAAGGCGAAGGCCAGGTTACCAGCACTGTTCAAGAAGATGAAGGCCGGGCTCTTGGCACCACCCATGTATTGTTCAACCAGGAAGGAGATGGCCATCAAGATACCACCACCGATAACGAACGGAAGCATGTGAGAAATACCGCTCATCAGGTGCCGGTAGATAGTTGACCATACGCTGCCGTCGCTTGCAGCTGAACTTTCGCTGGCTTCACCAGCTTCGGCATGGTAAACGCTACCCTTGCCGGACAGGATGTCGTCAACCAGTTGGTCTGGCTTGTTGATCCCGTCAACAACTGGGTGCTTAACCAGTTCCTTGCCGTCAAAGCGGGCCATCTTGACCTGCTTGTCGGAAGCGATGATGACACCCTTAGCCCGCTTGATTTCGTCAGCAGTCAGTTCGTGCTTAACGCCTTCTGAACCGTTGGTTTCAATCCGGACTTCAACGCCGCGCTTTTCACCGGCCTTGATCAAGGCTTCTTCAGCCATGTAAGTGTGGGCGATCCCGTTGATGCAGGCAGTAACGCCGACGATCAATGGCTTTTCATCACTAGCTGCCTTAGCTTCCGCTTCCTTCTTAGCGGCCAGCTTGGCTTCGCGTTCAGCGTCTTCCTTATCCTTGTCAGCTTCTGCCTGGCTGAAGAGGTCGATAACTTCGTCAGCTGTCTTAGCTGCCTTCAGCTTTTCAACCAGGTCAGGGTTGATCAAAAGGCTGCTCAGCTTAGCCAGGGCTTGCAAGTGGGTGTTGTCCGCACCGGCTGGAGCAGTGATCATGAAGAAGAGGTGGACTGGCTGCTGGTCTAATGAGTCGAAGTCCACGCCCTTTTCACTCTTGGCAAAAAGCACCCGGGCCTTGTTAATGTATTCGTTTCTGGCGTGAGGCATGGCAATCCCGCCACCGATCCCGGTAGTGGATTCCTTTTCCCGGGCCCAGATGGATTCAACGAACTTTTCCTTGTTGTTGACGATGCCCGTAGCTACTTCCAAGTCGGCCATTTCATTGATGGCTTCATCCTTGGTGGTGGCCTTTAAGTCCATAATCATAGACTCTGGGCTCAAAATATCTTTAATCCGCATCTTGTTTTCCTCAGTTACTAAAAATACTCTGTTACTGCTTATTTCCTTTATTCAACGACGTCGATCTTGATTTGCGGCAATACGGCGTCGATTTGGCTCTTGACCGCGATGTCTTCGGTGAAAGCTGTTGCCCCGCCGCAGGCACTGCCGACCCGGAGGCCTTCAGCAGCGTCGTGCTTTTCAAACCAGGTGCCGACAAAACCGGCAATCATGGAGTCTCCGGCGCCAACTGAGTTAACTGCCGTACCCTTAGCCGCGTTAGCGTGGTAGACGTGGTCAGCAGTTACCAGGTAAGCACCTTCGCCAGCCATGGAGATCATGACGTTTTGGGCACCCATCTTCTGCAGCTTCTTGGCTGCTTCCAGCATGTCGGCAGTTGATGAGAAGCTGGTGTCAAAGAGGTCAGCCAGTTCGTGGTGGTTTGGCTTGATAACCAATGGATTGAACTTCAAAGTCCGCAGCAGAGCTTCGCCAGTCGTGTCAACGACGAATTCCGCGCCCTTTTCCCGAATCAAAGGCAAAAGGCTTTCGTAGAAGTCAGTTGGCAGGCTTGGAGCCAGGCTACCACTCAAAACAACGACGTCGCCTGCTTCCAGGTCGTCCAGGCGGGACTTGAAGGCTGCGACTTCCTGGTCGGTAATGTCCGGGCCAGCCGCGTTGATTTCAGTTTCCACCTGGGCGTGAATCTTAACGTTCACCCGGGTGTCGTCGCTGATTCTTACGAAGTCGCTGTTGATCTTCTTGACGTTCAATTGGCGGATCAATTCTTCGCCGGTAAAGCCGCCGACAAAGCCCCAGGCAGTGTTGTCCACGCCTAATTGGTTAAGAATCTGGGAAACGTTGATCCCCTTGCCCCCAGCTAAGAACTGGGTGTCGCTTGACCGGTTGGTCTCCCCGGCCTTGACTTCTGGCAGTTGCAGAACGTAGTCCAAAGCTGGGTTGACAGTCACGGTGTAAATCATTATTCAGCCTCCTCAAGTTGAATATTTACTGGCAATTTCTCCCGGTCGCCAGCCTCCAGGCGGCTGATGATGGTCACCTGGTCGGTCTTGGCGAATTCGGCAAAAGTTACCGCGTTAAATTTGCTGCGGTCGATTAAAACGAAAGCCTGCTGGCTTTGCTGGATAGCCGTCCTTTTCACGGCAGCTTCCTCAGTGTCCGGCGTGGTTAAAAAGCCGGCCGGGCTCAAAGCATTGGCCCCGATGAAAGCCGCGTTGAAGTTCAGCTCCTGCAGGCGGGAGACAGTGGTCGCGCCAATGGCCGCGTGGGTCTGGCGCTTGACGTGGCCGCCTAAAAGGCAGCAGTCAATTCCCGCGTCAGTCAGGGCCAGGGCCGTTTCCAGCCCGTTGGTCACCACGTGCAGACCGCTGATCTCTTTTAAAAAGGGAACCATTTCATAAACGGTCGTCCCCGCGTCTAAAAAGAGATAGTCGTGCGGGTGCACCTTCCTGGCAGCCAGGCGGGCAATGGCCTGCTTGTCATCCTTGTTCAGATTGAAGCGGATCTGCTGGGCCACATCCTGGCCAAAAGTCTGCAGGCTCTGCGCTCCGCCGTGGACCCGCTTAAGCAGGCCCCGGTCTTCCATTTCACTCAGATCGCGTCTGATCGTCGACTCGGATGTCGAGGTCAAGCGGCAAAGTTCCGTTACGCGGCAAATCTGATGTTCGTCTACATAATGGGCAATCATTTGTTGCCGCTCTTCCGTCAGCATCTTCATCTCACCTCATTATCTATTGTAAAGGCTTTCCCAATCAAAAGCAATCATTTTCCGTCAAAAATGAGCAACTTTACTAAAAAATTGACTGTTTTTGACTGAAACATACTTAAAATTAGCCAGGCAAGCAAAAAAGACCAGGAAACCCTGGTCTTTTATTTAGTCATATAGATATTTCTGGCAGGCCTGGCGGGGGTCTTGCCCGTTTCTGATCGCTAGAGCCAGTTCGATCGACACGTCAGCGATGATCGACTGGGGGTCGATAACCTGGTAGGGGTGGTCCGGCGCCTGCTCCTGGGCTAAGGAAAGTTCCGTGCAGCCCAGCAGGATCACGTCGCAGCCATATTCGTCGTGCATCTTGCGGAGGATCTCATGGTAGAGCTCCTTGTCGACGATCCCCTTCTCCTTGATGTCCCGGTAGATCAACTCCGTCACCATCGGCTGGATCTCGGGGCCGCCGAATTCGACTTCCCGGCCCACCCGGTGGATCTCGTCTTCATATAGGTGGTCGTAAATTGACCCTTCAGTCGCGATCAAGCCGATCTTGGGACTGTTTGGAAACTGGTCGACATATTGGTGAACGGCAATCCGCATCATGTGCAAGAAGGGAATGTCGGTCAAAGCCGCCAGGTCGTCATAAAAGTAGTGGGCCGTGTTGCAGGGCATGACCATGAAATCCGGCCCCAGCTTGGCCTGGCCTAAAACATCTTCTTTAAGCGCATTGAAAAAATTCGGCTGGCTGTGGTCCTTGATGTAGGCCGTCCGGTCTGGCACCTGGGCATCATTGACCAGGATGTAGTTCAAGTAGTCCTGGTCCTTGCTGATCTTGACCCGGTGGTTGATCAAGCGGACATAGCTTTCGGTCGCGATGGTCCCCATCCCGCCAATAATGCTAAAGAAATGCTTCACTAAATATCAATCCTTACTTTTCTAATTCCTGGATCACCTGCCGGGCGATAACAATGTCGCCGGCATATGGGGTGTCTACCCCGCGGATCTTCTGGAAGGCGTCAGCCCCCTTGCCGCAGAGCAGGACCACGTCGTCCGGGCCAGCTTCAGAAATGGCTTCCTTGATAGCCTTCTCCCGGTCCAGTTCGATAACCGTTTCACACTTGGAGTGGTCGATCCCGGCATCGATTTCCTCGCAGATGTCCTGGGCATTTTCAAAGCCAGGGTCGTCCGTGGTCAGGTAGGCCTTGTTAGCTTCTGCCGTCAAGCTTTCGCTGAAGCCAGGCCGGCGGGAAATCCCCTTGTCCCCAGGCGCGCCGACCACGACGATAACCCGGGGGTTGGTGAATTCACGGCGCATGAACCGCATCAAAGCCATCATGGAGGCCTTGTTGTGGGCATAGTCCACCACAATCAAACCGTGCTTTTGGGTTGTGACAGTTTCCATCCGGCCTGGGATGGTCACGTGCCGGATCCCCTTGACGCAGTCTTCATAGCTCATCCCGGCCAGGCCAGCCCCGATGATGGCGCCAGTAGCGTTGGTTTCGTTGAAGTCGCCGATCATCTGCAAAGTGTATTCACCAGAGATTGGCAGCTTGTGAGCCTTGCTTGAAGCCGTAGTCAAGATGAACTTGGTTTCAGCCAGGTCAGTTTCCACGGATTTGTAGCGGAAGTCGATCGGCTTCTTCAGATCTGGGTTTTCAAAGCCGTCCCGGGCAAACAGGTAGATGCTGTCCGGATTGGTCGTGGTCGTCGCTGCCGCGTAAACATCAGCGAAACGGTCGGTTTCCGCGTTGATGATGCACTTGCGGGAGTTGACCAAAAGCTGCAGCTTGCAGTGGAGGTAGTCCTCAAAGTTCGGGTGCTCGTTGACCCCGATGTGGTCCGGGCTGATATTCAGGAAGAAGCCCAGGTCGTAGGTCAGGCCAAAGACCCGGCTCTTCTTGTAGGCTTGGGATGACACTTCCATAACCATGTGGGTCATGCCGTTGTCAACTGCCCGCCGCATGTCTCTGAACAAGTCCAGTGATTCCGGCGTGGTCAGGCTGGACTTGAAGGTGTCTTCCGGAGCCGGCCCGAGGATGTTGTTGACTGAGGACAAAAGAGCAGTCCGGCCGCCGTTGAGCTGGTCCAGCATCCCCTTTAAGAAGTAGGCGGAAGTGGTCTTGCCCTTGGTCCCGGTAAAGCCAACCAGGAAGAGGTCGTCTTGCGGAAAGCGGTAGAAGGCAGCTGACAAAAGAGCCATCGCCTTGGATACGTTGCGGACGATCAAGGCGTGCATCCCCGTGCCTTCCGGGTATGGCTGCTCAGCCACGTAGGCAATTGCCCCGTTTTCCTTGGCCATGGTCAGGTAGGTTGGCCGGAAGCCTGCCCCCTTGCAGAAGAAGAGGCTGTTGTTCTGGACATCGCGTGAGTCATAAGAAACAGCCTCCATTCTGGTCTGGACAGTGTCCTGGACGGCACTAGACTTGAGCAGGTGGTGTTCTTTTAAGATTAAAATACAGGTGTTTAATGAGATGCTCATTTTTACTCCTCACTGTCAATTAAGATTCAGTTCAAATTATACCACAGGTCTAAGAGCAAAGTTGTTCGCCTGAGGATCCCGGGGCAAGAGAATAATGAAACTGGTCCAATCCTTGTTTGATTCACAGCGGATCGTCCCCCCGTGCAGCTCGACGACCCCCTGGACGATGGACAGGCCTAAGCCCGTGCCCCCGGTCTTGGTATTGCGCGAGCTTTCCACCCGGTAGAAGCGGTCAAAAATCTTCTTCAATTTGTCCTTGGGAATCGGTTCCCCGTTATTCTCCACCCGCAGCTCAACCTGCTCGTGGTTGATCAGGTTGGCCACCAGGTTGATCCGGCTGGCTCCAGCCGCGTACTTCAAGGCATTGGAGATCAAATTATTGTAGACCCGGACCAGCTTTTCCACGTCGGCGTTGACAATCAAGTCGTCCGGCCGGGCCTTGACGTTAAAGGCAATGCCCTTCTTCTCCGCTTCCAGTTCAAAGCCGGCCGCCACCTGCTCCATCATGCCCTTGATGTTGATCGGGGTCACGTTCAGCTTGGTCTTGGTCGACTTCAAGGTCGTGTACTCAAAGAGGTCGTTGGCCAGGGACTTCATCTGCTCAGCCTTGTCATAGGCGATGTTGATGTACTTGAGCATGTCCTCCTGGCTGGTCACGGCCCCGTTCTTAAGCAGGCCCAGATAACCGATAATGCTGGTCAAAGGGGTCCGGATGTCGTGGGAAACATTGGTAATCAGTTCGTCTTTAGACTGCTCGATCGCCTTTTCTTCATTGATCGCCCCCACGGTTGAGTCGACCAGGGAGTTGATGGAATCGATCACTTTCTGCATGTCGGTGTTGACGCTGAAGGAAATCCGGTGGTCAAAGTGGCCGTTAGCAATATAGTGCAATTCGGAAATGATGTGCCGCAGCTGCATCTGGTGGTAGCGGCGGATTAAGCGCCAGTACAAGACGATAACGTCAGCGATCCCCATCAAAATGATCCCGATTCTTTCCCAGGACCAGATATGGTAGCCCGGTCCGATCGTCATGGTCTTTTTCAAAAAATAAATGCCGTTGACCAGACTCTTGTCCTGCAGGACCGCCAAATGGTAGAGGATGATGACGGACATGTTCAAGAGCAGCATGATGATGACCGTCACCACGCCTTCGGCAAAAAGCTCGCTCTTCTCAGCCGCGGTCAGCTTGACCCGGGGCCGCTTGCCCTGGACGACTTGTTTTTCTTTGTCTTGCTTAGGCTTCAACCTTGTAACCTACACCCCATACAGTCTTGATGACTTCTTCACCGTCGGTGGCCTTCTGGATCTTGTCCCGCAAGTGGGAAACGTGAACCATGACCGTCTTGGCGCTGACAATGGACTCTTGCTGCCAAACCCGCTCGAAGATCTCATCAGCTGAGAAGACCCGGTTTGGGTGGCTGGACAAAAGGTAGAGAATGCCGAATTCCAGGGCCGTGAGCTGGATTTCCTTGCCTTCGACCGTCTTGACCTCATGGGAGTCCTTGTTGATGATCAAGGGACCGACTTCCAAAACGTCAGGTTCTTCTTCCTTGACCTGCTTCTGGCTGCGACGCAAAAGGGACCGGACCCGGGCCATGACTTCCAGAGGGTTGAATGGCTTGGACACATAGTCGTCGGCCCCGGTGATCAAGCCTTGAATCTTGTCCATGTCGCCGGTCTTGGCGCTGACGATGATGATCGGAATATCGGAATCCTTGCGAACTTCCTTGACCACATCGATACCTGACATGTTCGGCATCATCACGTCCAGAATCATCAAGGCGATATCCGGCGTGGTTGAGAGCTTGGTCAGGGCTTCCTTGCCATTGTAGGCGGCAACCGGCTCATAGCCTTCATTCTTCAAATAAATGCTTAAGAGTTCCACGATTTCGTGATCATCGTCGACAACGAGAATTTTCATTTGCAAAACCTCTTCTATTCCAAACTTATCTATCCTATATTGTAACCTTTATTTTAACCAATATACCAAAAAGAGCGTACTTTGACGTACGCTCTGACTTGGATTTTAGCAAAACATAAGATTCGCCCTTATTGTATTTCTTTTTTACCAGTGTAGAGCTCGTAGTAGTAGCCCTGCTTGGCCAAAAGCTGGTCGTGGTTGCCGGCTTCCAGAACCCGGCCGTGGTCCAGGACCATGATCAAGTCGGAGTTGACGATGGTGGACAGACGGTGGGCGATAACAAAGCTGGTCCGGCCAGCCAAAAGGTTGTCCATCCCGACTTGCACCAGGCGCTCAGTCCGGGTGTCGATAGAACTGGTGGCTTCGTCCAGGATCATGACCGGCTTGTCAGCGATCATGGCCCGGGCGATGGAGAGCAGCTGCAGCTGCCCCTGGGAGAGATCGCTGCCGCCCCCGTCGATCACCGTTTCATAGCCATCATCCAGGTCATGGATGAACTCGTCAGCCCGGGCCAGGCGGGCTGCCTGGTAGACGTCGTCATCTGAGGCGTCAGGCCGGCCGAAGCGGATGTTTTCCATGATGTTGCCGGTAAACATGTGCGTTTCCTGCAAGACGATGGAGACTGACTTGCGGAGGTCATCCTTCTTGATGTCCTTGATGTCGATCCCGTCGTAAGTGATCGTGCCGGAATTGATTTCGTAGAAGCGGTTGATCATGCTGGAGATGGTAGTCTTCCCGGCCCCGGTTTCCCCGACCAGAGCCACCTTCATCCCCGGCTTGGCTTCAAGGGAGATGTCGTGCAGGATCTGCTTGCCCGGCACATAGCCGAAGTTGACGTGGTCAAAAACGATATGGCCCTTGACTGGCACGTACTTAAAGCCGTTTTCGGTCGGCACCTTCCACTGCCAAGCATTCTTGACACCCGGCTTTTCTTCGATAGTTACCTGGCCGTCGTCGACTTCAACTTTTTCATCCAGGACCTGGAAAATCCGCCGGGCCCCGGCAATAGCCAGAACGATGGCGTTCAGCTGCTGGGAAATCTGGGCGATCGGCATGATGAAGGCCTTGGATAGTTGCATGAAGGAAGCCAGGGCCCCCAAGGTCAGCGGAATGTTGCCGGCTAAGATTGCCGCCCCGCCGAGCAAGGCGATCAAAACGTAGAGCAGGTTACCGATATTGCCCATGATTGGGAACAAGATGGTGGCATAAGTGTTGGCCTTACCTGAGGCAATCCGCAGCTGGTCATTGTAGCGGTCAAAGTCGGCCTTGGCTTCCGGTTCATGGGAGAAGACCTTGATGACCTTCAAGCCGTTAAGCATTTCTTCGTTGTAGCCGTTGACCGTCCCCACAGTCTTCTGCTGCTGGTCAAAGTAGTAGCTGGACTTGCCGGTCAAGTAGCGGACGACGCCTAAGGACAGGAGAACCACTACCAGGGAAACCAGGGTCAATTGCCAGCTGAGGTAGAACATCCCCGCCAAAACGAAGACTACTGAAAAGACAGAGTTAGCGAACATCGGCAGGGCCTGGGAAATCATCTGCATCAAGGTGTCAATGTCGTTAGTGTAGCGGGACATGATGTCGCCGTATTCGTTCTGGTCAAAAAAGGCGATCGGCAGCCGCTGCATGTGGGTAAACATTTCATTTCTGATTTGCTTTTGCACCTGCTGGGACAAGACCATCATCAGCAGGGTGAAAAGGTAGTTGGCGACCAGACCGATGGCGTAGATGCCGGCCATGAGCAAAACAGCGTGAGCCAAGGGGCCAAAGTCCGGGCTCTTTTGCTTAAGCATGGGCGTGATGTAGCGGTCGATAACCTGTTCAATGAACAAGGAGCCGACAACGGAAGCCGCCGCGCTGATGATCACGGAGACCAGGGAAACGATCAAAGCCGCCGGGCTAACCCGGTAGACGTATTTCAGCAGGCGGGTCAAGGTCTGCATTTGTGATGGTTGCTGAGCTTGTTTTTTAGTCATCGATTATCACCTACTTGCTGTTTTCTTCCTGGAACTTGGCGATGGATGAGTACAAGTCGTTGTGCTTGATCAATTCATCGTGGGTTCCGACATCTTCGATCTTCCCGTGATTCATGACCACGATCCGGTCGGCATCCTTGATGGAGACGATCCGCTGGGAAATGATGATCTTGGTCGTTTCCGGCAGGTCCCGCTTCAAAGCTTCCCGGATTTCCCGTTCAGTCTTGGTGTCGACGGCACTGGTGGAGTCGTCCAGGATCAGGATCTTCGGCTTCTTCAACAGGGCCCTGGCGATCGTGATCCGCTGCTTTTGCCCCCCGGAAACATTGTTGCCGCCTTGTTCGACCATGGTGTCATAGCCGTCCGGCATTTCCCGGATAAAGCCGTCAGCATGGGCAATCTTGGCTGCCCGGACGATTTCCTCGTCGCTGGCCTTTTCATTGCCCCATTTGAGGTTGTCCTTGATAGTGCCGGAGAAAAGGACATTCTTTTGCAAAACGACCGCCACGTTGTCGCGCAGGGTCTTAAGGTCGTAAGAGCGCACGTTGTGACCGCCGACTCTGACTGCCCCGCCGGTCACGTCGTAAAGGCGGGGAATCATGGAAATCAAGGTTGACTTGGAGGACCCGGTTTCCCCGATAATCCCCAAAGTTTCCCCGGACTTGATCTGGAGGTCAATATCCTTTAAGGCATAGTGGGCATCTTCCTTGTCGTACTTGAAGTCAACGTGGTCAAAAACGATTTCCCCGTTGGTCACGCTGGTCAAAGGTGACTTGGCCGGGTTGACGATGGTCGGCTTAGCCGTCAAGACGTCAGCTACCCGGCGGCCGCTTGACTGGGCCATCATCAGCTGGGTGAAGATCATGGACAGGATCATTAAGGACATCAAGATAGACATGGTGTAAGAGAACATGGAGACCAGCTGACCGGTAGCCAGTTGATGGCCCACGATCAGTTTTGCCCCGAACCAGGACAGGGCCAGCATAACAGCATCGATCATTAGGGTCATGACCGGGCCGTTGAAGGCCATGATGAACATGGCCCGGCTGAAGAGCTTGTAGATCTTGCTAGTGGAATTTTCAAAGTTCTCGATCTGCTCTTCTTCGTGGACGTAAGTCTTGACTTCCCGAACCCCGCGGATGTTTTCCCGGACCTTCCGGTTCAGTTCGTCATAGGCCCGGAAGATTCTCGGGAAGTATGGCCGGGCATTCTTGATGATCAAGATCATGGCCAGAGCCAAAACCGGAACAGCCACGAGGAAGACCAGGGTCAGTCTCCAGCTGATCGAAACAGCCATGACCAGGGAAATGATCATCATAAACGGGGCCCGGACGGCCATTCTGATGCTCATCTGGTAGGCCTGCTGGATGTTGTTGGTGTCGGTCGTCAGCCGGGTCACCAGACTGGCACTGGAGAACTTGTCAATGTTTTCAAATGAGAAGTCCTGCATGTGATAGAACATGTCCTGGCGGAGGTTGGCGGTAAAGCCGGCTGCCGCGTGGGCTGAGAAGTAGCTGGCACTGGCCCCCAGGACCAAGGAGACCAGGGTCAGCAGGATGGTGAACAGACCCATCTTGCGCACGTAGTCCATGTCCCCCTTGTTAATCCCGTTGTCAATCAAGAGCCCCATAATATATGGGATATACATTTCAATGAAGACCTCGACGACCACGCACAAAGGAGACAAGAGCGTCTCTTTTTTGTACTGGCGGACGGACTTCAATAAAGTCTTAAGCATTAATGACCTCCCTCTTTTACTGCTCATCGCTTTTTATAAAAAATCGTCAAACAAAAACAAATAGATGCTCAGCATCTATTTGTTCTATATTTATCAGCTTATTTTACACCCATTAGGATTAAAAAGCACGCTATTGATTTACTTTTTCTTCATGGTCAGCTTGTCCGGGCTGAGAGAGGTCCCTTCAATCCCGTAGTGGCGGCGAACCAGCCAGCGGATCCCGTAAGCGGCTGCGGCCACCAGGATGTCAGCCCAGCCTGGCAGAACCGGGTTGATGACGGACAAGGCTGGCATTGAGAGGACAAAGACGATCAGCATGATGATCAAAAGTGACCCCAGAAGGCCCCAGATCATCTTGCCCCAGGCCGGCTTGCCGGTCTTCGGGTCAGGCTGCATCCAGGTGTTGGATTTGGTGAAGTACCAGCCCATGGCCAGACCCATCACGATCAAGGTCAAGATCCCGGAACCGGAGGAAGTGGACTTGCTGTTGTCCGTGAACAATTGCAGGATCCCAAACAGAACCGTCAGCATGGCCGTGTAGAAGAGGGCCCCGTCCAGGGCTACCAGATTATCCGGCACCTTTTCCGGCTTAACGACCGGGTGCAGGATCTGGCTGGCCTTCAGCTTAGGCGCGGCGCCAAACAAAGCGTTGGCTGGCTGCCCCTTGATCTGGGCGGCGTAGATTTCCGGCAAAAGGCCGGCGATCTGGGCGTCAGCGTCGCCTTCGCTCATGCCCCCGGCAACCAGTTCCTTCTTCAAGCGGTAAATGTAGTCCTTGTTCTTGTTGGACAATTTCCCCCGGAGTTCTTCCGGGTTCTCCTGCTTGAGGCTTTCCGTCTTGGCTTCTGCCTGCCCCTGCTTTTGCAGCTTGGCTTGAGAAGCGTTCTTAACTTGCTTTTCTTCGCTCACTTCTGTCTCCTGCCTTATACGTTAAATCTGAATTCGATGATGTCACCGTCCTGGACTTCGTATTCCTTGCCTTCCAGGCGGACTCTGCCGGCTTCCTTGATCTTCTGCATGCTTTCGTACTTGTCCAGGTCTTCGAAGGAAACGACTTCGGCCCGGATGAAGCCCCGTTCAAAGTCGGAGTGGATGACCCCGGCAACTTGCGGCGCCTTCATGCCCTGGTGGAAGGTCCAGGCCCGGGTTTCCTTGCCCCCGGCCGTAAAGAAGGTTCTGAGGCCCAGCAGGTGGTAGGCAGCTCGGATCAAGCGGTCCAAACCGGATTCTTCAACCCCTTCAGCCGCCAGCATTTCTGCCTTTTCTTCATCATCCAGGCCGGCGATTTCTTCTTCAATCGCCGCGGAGATGCCCAGGCAGCCAGCCCCTTCCTTGTCGGCGTGGGCCTTGACGATTTGGTAGTACTTGTCGCTTTCCGGATCAGCCATGGATTCTTCCGCGATGTTGGCCACGTAGATGACCGGCTTGGAAGTCAGGAGGAAGAGGCCCTTGACGATCTTGGCTTCGTCATCAGTGAACTTGATGGACCGGACCGGGTCGCCGGCTTCCAGAACTGGCTTGATCTTTTGCAAGACATTGTATTCAGCCATGGCTTCCTTGTCCTTTTGCTGGGCCATCTTCTGCACCTTGCCGATCCGGCGGTCAACTGAGTCCAAGTCAGCGTAGATCAGTTCCAGGTTGATGGTGTCGATGTCTTCTTCCGGGTCAACCTTGCCGGAGACGGAAGTGATGTTTTCATCGTCAAAAGCCCGGACCACGTGCACGATGGCGTCAGTTTGGCGAATGTTTTCCAAGAACTTGTTGCCCAGGCCTTCACCCTTGGAAGCCCCCTTGACCAAACCAGCAATGTCGGTGAATTCAAAAGTCGTGTGGACAACCTTCTTGGCCGGGATCAGTTCCTGGATTCTGGCCAGGCGTTTGTCCGGCACTTCAACCATCCCCACGTTTGGTTCAATGGTCGCGAATGGGTAGTTAGCCATTTCCGCGCCCGCCTTGGTAATTGCGTTAAACAAAGTTGACTTGCCGACGTTTGGCAAACCGACGATACCAGCAGTTAAAGCCATATTTTGTAATTCCTCTTTCTTGTTTTTTCTTGCTTGCGTGTTTAATTCTTGGCCTTTTGGCCAGATTAGTCAATGCCTAGCCGAAATTTGGCCGGGCGATGTCCTCCTTGGCCACGTAAAAATCGTTCTTCAAGTTGACGGGATCATTGCTCTTGGCCAGGAGCTTCTTGACCTTCTTGTTGAAATCAGCCCGCGGCATCATGACCACGTGCCCGCAGCCCATGCATTTCAAGCGGATGTCGGCGCCCAGGCGCAGAACCTCCCAGTTGTTGGTCTGGCAAGCGTGGGGCTTCTTCATTTCAACCGTGTCCGCCAAGTCAAAAGTAATATTTTTAGTCATCGAGATTCACACCTAACAAATCCAGAATCCGGTTCAGTTCATCCGGGGAAGCAAAGTCAATTGACAAGTGCCCCTTCCCCGTCTTGTTTTCCGTAATGCTTACCGGCGAGCCAAACTTGGCGGCCAGCTGGCTTTCGCTAGCCCGCACAAAGGCCGACTTGCCGGCATTCTTTTTCTTCTGCTTCTGCCCGCGCTCGTTCATCTTGGCGACCAGCGCCTCGACCTTGCGGACCGGCATCCCTTCCTTAACCACCCGTTTGGCCAATTCATCGATCCGGTCCTTGTCCTTGAGGCCCAGGAGAGTTCTGGCCTGGCCCATGGACAATTCTCCTCTTTGCAAAAGGCCCTTGGTCTTCTGCGGCAGGGTGAGCAGGCGGAGGTAGTTGGTGATGTAAGGGCGGGACTTGCCCATCTTCTTGGAAACCTCTTCCTGGGTTAGGCCCAGGTTCTTTTGCAGCATTTCGTAAGCCTGGGCTTCTTCCAAAGGAGTCAGGTCTTCCCGCTGCAGGTTTTCCAGGATGGCCACTTCCATCATCTGGCTTTCGTCAAATTGGCGGATGATGGCCGGGATGGTGGCCTGGCCGGCTAATTCTGAAGCCCGGCAGCGGCGCTCGCCGGCGATGATTTCGTAGCCGCCGACTGACCGGCGGACGATGATCGGCTGCAGAACCCCGTTTTCTTTGATGGATTCAGCCAGTTCAGCCAGCTTCTTGTCGTCGAAGTTCTTCCGCGGCTGATAAGGGTTGGGCCGGACTTCTGCCAAAGGCAGGTCTTCGATTTCTTCAGCCGGCTTTACCTGGGGTCCTTCTTCAAAAAGCGCCCCTAAGCCCCGGCCCAGGCCGCCCTTCTTTTCCTGTTTCTTATTTCTTGAGTCTCTTGCCATGAGCCTTCAGCACCTCTTTTGCTAAGTCATCATAAACCTTGGCCCCGCGCGAACTTGGCGCGTATTCCGTGATTGCCTCCCCGTAGCTTGGCGCTTCGGCCAGCTTGGTGATCCGCGGGATGATCGTCTTGTAGACCCGGTCGCCGAAATATTCCTTGACCTGCTGGACCACGTCGGCCCCCAGGTTGGTCCGGGCATCTAGCATGGTCAACAGGACCCCTTCCACGCCCAGGTCCTTGTTGAAGTGCTTCTGGACTAAGCGGATGGTGTTGAGCAGCTGGCTCAGCCCTTCCATGGCGTAGTATTCACTTTGGACCGGAATCAAAATCGACTGGCTGGCCGTAAAGGCGTTGATGGACAATTGCCCCAAAGAAGGAGGACAGTCGATAAAGACGAAGTCGTACTTGTCGCCCAGGTCTTCAATGGCCCCCTTCAAGCGGGTTTCCCGGGCCATCATGCTGATCAGCTCGGTTTCCGCCCCGGCCAGGTTGATCGTGGCCGGCACAATGTCCAGCTTCTTGCTGCTGGTCGGCTTGATAGCTGAGGCGATCGGAATTTCATCGATCAAGACATTGTAGATGTCGTACTCGATGGTTGACTTCTCAATTCCCAAGCCTGAGGTGGCATTGCCCTGCGGGTCAATGTCGACAATCAATACCTTATAGCCTCTTTTAGCAATGGAAGCGGCCAAATTGATGGTCGTCGTGGTTTTGCCAACGCCGCCCTTCTGGTTGGCGACTGCGATGACGCTGCCCATGCTAGTCCTCCTTCTTCTTTCTCTGCTTCTTCATCACGATAGTAATCTGGTACTCATCCGGGCTCTTCGCCTCGGTAACCTTGACTTTCACGCCGGACTCCTTGGCCAGTTTAACCGCCTGCTTGATCGTGTTGATCTGCAGCTGCATGTCCCGGCCATAGCGGACCACCGCCTTTTTCTTAACGGCTGGTTTAGGATTGTCCAGCTTGGCCGCCCGCTCTTCCGTCTCTTTCACGCTGAGCCCTTGCTTGACGACTTCTTCAGCCAATTTGACCTGGTCCTCTTCGCTTAAGCCCAAGATGGCCCGTCCGTGGCGGGCGCTGAGCTCGCCTTTGGCCAAATGCTCTTGGACAGGTTCAGCCAGCTTGAGCAGGCGGAGCTTGTTGGCCACGTAGGACTGGGACTTGCCGATGTCCTGGGCCAGCTGGGTCTGGGTCAAGTCGTTGAGCTGCATCAGCTGCTCATAAGCCTGGGCCTCATCGATCGGGTTCAGGTTTTCCCTTTGCAGGTTTTCGATCAAGGCCAAAGAGGCTGTCTGCTGGTCATCAAGATTGTTCACGATGGCCGGGATCTTTTCCCAGCCCAGGCTCTTGGCCGCCCGGAAACGGCGCTCGCCGGCAATAATTTCGTAGCCGCCCTGGTCTTCACGGACGATGATCGGCTGCAGGAGCCCTTCTTCTTGCAAGGTCTGGGCCAGCTGCTGGATGGAATCATCGCTAAAAGTCCTTCTTGGCTGGTAGCGGTTCGGATGGATTTCCGCTAAAGGCAGGTCCTGGACCTGCTTGTTTTGGGGAATTTCATTTCGATGGAAAAAACCAAAAGCCATTTGGGCACCTCCAAAAAACTACAAGGGTTTCCGGTTTGGCGTGCCTGCCTGGCGCGGGTACTTGCCCGGAGTTGCCTTGACCTTGTCAACCAGGACGAGGGTCCGCTCTTCAGCGCTGCCTGGCAGGGTGAAGATCCGGCTGAAGACAGCTTCACCGCCCAATTTCTCCAAGGCACTCTTGGCGTCTTCCAATTCTTCATCAGCCCGCGGCCCCTTTAAAGCCAGGAACTTGCCGCCGACTTTGGCCAGGGGCAGGCAGTATTCGCTCAAAACGCTCATTCTGGCCACGGCCCGGGCAGTTACCAGGTCAAACTTCTCCCGGTAGTCCGGGTTTTGCCCCACGTCCTCAGCCCGGCCGTGCACCAGGTTCACGCCTTCGATGCCAAGCTTCTCCAGCAAGTCGGACAGGAAGTTCAGCCGCTTGCCTAAAGAGTCAACGATGGTGACTTCCAAGTCCGGGCGGAGAATCTTGATCGGCAGTGACGGAAAGCCGGCCCCGGCCCCGACATCGCAGAGCTTGGCTCCTTCTGCAAAGACCTCTGGCCAGAGCAGGAGCGGAGTCACGCTGTCGTAGAAGTGCTTGAGGTAGACCTCGTCTTCGTCCGTGATCCGGGTAAGGTTGACGTGTTCGTTGACCCGGACCAATTCCTTAAAATATGTTTTAAATTGTTGCTCTTGGACAGGAGACAACTTAAAATTATATTTTGACAATGTTTCTGCAAAAAGTTCAGGATTCATTCTTTCACCTGTGAAACCGTGTTTCACACCCTTAAATGTAACGCAAAAAGCAATCTTGCGCAAAAAAATGTTACACAAACCATCTTAACAATTATGGATTATTTTTGCTTGAAGGTCAAAAAGAATCCATGGAAAATTACCGCTAAAAACAAAGGATATAAAGATGCTCTTAGTTATTTTCGTAATTCTCTACATCGCCTGGCAAACCTACAAGGGCTACCAAGTGGGTTTCTCCAAGCGGATCGTCAACTTGATCTTCGCCGGTCTCGTCTTCATGCTGGCCATCATGCTGCAGAATCCGGTCGGCAACTTGATCTACACCCAGTTCGTCCAAGGGCAGGCGGGCGACTCCAGCATGGTCCTGCAGGCCTGCCGCTTTGGGGCCTTCTTCGCCCTCTTCTTCATCTTCAAGCAGGTAGCCAAGATCTTCAAGGCCTGGCTGCCTGCCCAGGAGACCAAGACTGGTTTCACGGCCACTTTGGACCACATTGCCGGGGCCGTCGTTTCTTTCGTGGCTTCCTACTTCTTCATGTACGTGGTCTTGTCCATTCTCAACTCCGTCGGCGTCAGCCAGCTGAGCCAGCTGATCAGCGATTCCCAGCTGCTCAGCTTCATCGTCAACGACACGCCAGGTCTGTCAACCGGGGTCTTCAAGACCCTCTTCAGCGTCAGCCGGACCACGGCCTAAGGAAAAAGCAGCTTCACCAGAAGGTGAGGCTGCTTTTGCTTTACTTTAGTAATCCAGGCCGACTTTTTCCACCCGTTCATCGTTATAAACGTAAACGGCGCCTAAGCGGCGGTCATTGACCCAGTTGGCAATTGGCTGGCCAGCAAAGAAGCAGCGCTTGCACTCGATTTCCGCGTCAACGGAATTCTTGGTGAAGGTCGTCACTCCGGCAATGTTGGTTTCCACCGGGTAACCGGTCCGGGAGTCGATCAAGTGGTGGTACTTGTGCCCGTCCACTTCCAAAAAGCGCTCGTAAGTCCCGCTGGTGACCACGGAACATTCCGGGATCATCATGGCCGTGATGTTTTCTCCCCGCGGCTTCAAAGGATCCTGGACGCCTACCGTCCACATCCCGTTGGCCCGCTTTGGACAAGGGTTGACGAAGAGGACATTGCCGCCCAGGTTGATGATGCCGGCTTCGACCCCGTAGGCCCGCCAGAGGTCCCGGATCCGGTCGGCCGTCCAGCCCTTGGCGATCCCGCCCAGGTCCAGCTCCATGCCTTCCTGCTTCAAAAAGACCGTGTGGTCATCGTCATTTAATTCGACCATCCAGGGGTCGATCAGCTGCATTTTTTCTTTGATTTCCGCGTCACTCGGTACGTGGGCGTCCTTAAAGCCGATGGACCAGAGCTTGACCAGGGGGCCGATCAAGGCGTTGAAGCCGAAGTTTTCCCGGCTGGTCTCAACGGCAAGCTTAATCAAGCCGTAAACGCTGCTGGAGACTTGCACAGCCTCCTTACCCGCCTGGTCGTTGACCCGGGTAACTTCGGACAGGCCGTAGCGGGGGTGGTCCGGCTTGCGGTTGACCGTCAGCAGGTCTTCAAAGTGGTCGATCAAGGCCTTGGTCTGATCCAGGATCTTTTCCGGGTCTTCCCTTGCCCCGTAGATCTGCAGGCTGATGTGGGTCCCCATGGCCTTGTGCTGAGCCATGACTTGGTCAGTTGATATGTATTTGATAATTCCCATTTTTAAAATCCTTACTCTTCTAGATACTTGGCCCGGAGCTGGTCACGAAGGTCCGGGCTGACGCCCAATTGCCGGGTCAAAAAAGCTTCCATGCCGCCATATTCCTGGTCGATGGTGATCAATGCGCTGTCTAAGTACTCATTGTTGACCGTCCCTAGAGACCTGAGGTTGGCCCGCTGCACCAGGCTTTCCCCGTTTTCCCGAGCTTCCTTGTCCCTTTTGGCCCGGTAGCCGTTAAGGTAGGGAGCGGATAAAAGATAGTCCTGGCGGATGGTTTCCGGATCAACCCCCAAAACTGTCAGCAAAAAGACGGTCACCAGGCCTGTTCTGTCCTTGCCTTCCGAGCAATGGTAAATAGTTCCGCCTTCAGCTTCAGCCAGATAGGCTAAAACCTGGCCAAAAGCCAACTGGGCGTGCTCTTCCGTCACCATCAGCCGGTAGCTCTCCACCATGTGGCGGAAGCCCGCCAGGGGGTCTAAGCCGTACTGCTTGGCTAATTCCGTCAGGCTGGCCCCGGCCTTGGTCTGGTCCCGGCTGTTAACGGGGATATTGACGTTCCGGATCCCGGCTAGCTTTTTATCCGGCCGCTTGCGGCATTCTTGCGGAGAACGGAGGTCGATGATGGTCTTCACCCCGCAGGCCCGCAAATAATCGCCGTCTTCCTCGCTGATCGCCGCGACCGTTCCGGTCCGCAGCAAAAGTCCGGCCTTGATCTTCCTGCCGGCAAAGCCGGTGTAGCCGCCAAGGTCCCGGGGATTGCGGACTGTTTTCAAGGGTAAAAGCTCCATCGCCATCTTTTCTCCTCCTTCACTTCTCCCTATAATTTTAAAACAAAACAAGGCGGAAGCGCCAAGCTATCCGCCTTATTTTGCAGTTTTTCTTTTACATTACTTCTTGGCTTGAGCAACGAAAGCAAAAAAGGCTTCCATAACCTTGTCCAGTTGGGCGATTGAAGCTTCGTCAACCAGGTCGCCGCTTTCCTTGTCAAAGCTGCTGTAGGCCCGGCCGATCAGCAATTCGTTGCCTGGCAAAACATTGGCTGTCATGTCTGGTGACAGCAGGATTTCCCGGGCATCTTCCTGGGCGCGGGAAGCGCCTTGGCCGCCCAAGGACACGCCTACAACGCAGACTGGCTTGTAGGTCATAACCTTGCTGCCAGCATGGCTGCCCAGCCATTCCAAAGCGCTCTTCAAAGCGGCTGGGATACCGTGGTCGTATTCTGGAGTAGCGATGATCAAGCCGTCAGCCTGGTCAACCTTTTCCCGCCATGCCACAACGCGGGCGTCGGCTTGTCCTTCCTTGTAGAAGGCTGGCAGGTCGCCAATTTCAGCGACTTCAATTTCTGCCTTATCGCCGAAGCGCTTGGCGATGAACTGGCAGAGCAGACGGTTGAAAGAAAAATCGGCATTAGTTCCGACAATAGCTAATAATTTCATTTGAAATCCCCCACTTACTTCGTGATTTGTGCGTACCAGGCGTCGACTTCGTCAAAGAAGTGTTCCAGGAAGTCAACGGTACCGGAAATCTTCAAATCGCCGTTTTCGTCAAAGGCAGCAGCTGCCCCGCCCATCATGAATTCGTCGTCGTTGAAGACAACCGGGTGCAGGCCTGGGGAAGCCAAAATCGTCTTCAGCTTGGTCTGTGACCGGGCAGCCCCTTGAGCCAGCGGCGAAGTTGACACGATAACGACTGGCTTGCCGTTGAAGGGGTGGGAGTTGGTTGACAGCCATTCCAAGGCGCTCTTCAAAGCGCTGGTTACAGAGTGCTGTTGTTCCGGTGACCCGATCAAAACCAGGTCAGCAGCGGCAACTTGGTCACTCAATTTGGCCACGTCAGCCGGGTCTTCCTGGCCTTCCTTAAACATCGGCAACCCCTTCACGGTCGCGAATTCAAAATCATACTTATCAGCGAAGTGCTTGGCAATGAACTTCAGCAGCATTTCGTTGTAAGACTTGTCAGCGTTAGATCCGTTAAGAGCTAAAACTTTCATAAAAACCACCTTTCAGATTTTCCATTACTCCCCTTATTATACCCAAATTAAAGGGATTTCAGCAGAGTTTTTGTGAAAAAATTACAAGGATAGAAATGCCCGATTGATAGTTTAATTTTTTAAATGGATCAACGGTCAAAAAGGCTTTCCAGCTGCCCTTTGATGATCCGGACGAAGCCATCCTGGTCATAGTCAATCAGGCCATCGACCAGCATTACGGCCAGGCCGTTGACGATAATCCAGTTGAGGGCGATGAGCCACTTCTCCAGGTCCGGGTCAAGGTCGCGCTGGTACTGTTCGCGGACCTTGGTGCGGCCCAGGTCCATCAAGGTATCGCGGATTAAGTCGTCACCAAATTCCCCATTGACGAAAATCGTTGAGAACAGGCTCCGGTGGTCGCGGGCAAATTGCAAGTAGGAGAGGTCAACATCGTATAAGGGTTCGCCAATAAATTTCTTCTGCAAGATTTCATCGCGCAAGGTGCAGGAGACGCGCTTAAGCACTTCCTTGCGCAGGCCATCCATGTTCTTGAATTCCAAATAGATCGGTTGAGTTGAAAAATGGCCAGTCTGGGCAATGCTGCGGGCAGTCAAGTTCTCGATTCCGTCGGTCAAGGCCTTCTTGTAGGCGATATCCAATATTCGCTCGCGATCAATCTCTTTCCTTCTGGCCACCATCTGCTCCACCTAATTTCATCATATTTTGTAAACACTTTAATATTTCATTCCTAATCATAACAAGCTTTTCCAGCTGATTCTATTAGCTTAGACCAATGAATCATCAGCAATCAGCCTATAAAAAGAGCTTATTCTTACTAATTTGTATATTAGCACAATATCAAACCAGCGGCGTATTTTTAGTAAAAAGTTAAGCAGATAACCCCCCGTCCCTGCGGGCAGAGGAAAAATAAGGTAAAATCTAGACAAGAGCAAAAGAAGAAAAGAGGACAAATTATGACAACACACGGACGTTCATCTTGCACTTCAATCTTGATTGGGAAAAAGGCCAGCCTTGATGGCAGCGTGATTATTGGCCGCAATGAGGACTCACGGACAGCCTGGCCCAAGCACCTGGCCTTCCACCAGCGGCAAGCAGGAGCCCAGACTTTCAAGTCGCATGATAATAAGTTCACAATTGACTTGCCTGAAGAAGCCTTTGCATATTCATCCACTCCAGAATGGACAAAAAAGTACGGGCTTTTTGAAGAAGACGGGATCAATGAGTACCATGTGGCAATGAGCGCCACGGAAAGTGCTTATGCCAACGAACGGGTTCTGGCCATCGATCCTTTTGACCCGGAAAAGGGCCTGCTGGAAGAAGCCATGGTGACTATTGTTTTGCCTTACGTCAAGACGGCCCAAGAAGGGGTCAAGCGCTTGGGCGAGATCGTGGAAAAGTACGGGGCCGCTGAATCAAACGGGATTCTATTTGCGGACAGAGACGAGGCCTGGTACTTAGAAATCGGGTCTGGCCACCACTGGGTTGCCCAGAGAATTCCGGATGACTCCTACACGGTAGTGGCCAACCAGCTGTCAATTCAAGAGATCGACTTTAACGATCCGGCCAACTTCCTTTATTCAGCCGGCCTGCAGGAATTCGTTTATGAACACCAGCTGTGGCCAAAGGAAGCCAAGTTCAACTGGCGGGAAATTTTTGGCACGAGAAGCGAGAGCGACCTGCACTACAACACCCCGCGGGTTTGGTACGGGCAGAAGCTGCTGACCCCGTCAGTTAAGCAAGAGCCGCAATCTTTTGACTTGCCATTTATTCAAAAGGCGGACCGGCCGCTGAGCATCCAGGACGCCCAGACGGTGCTGGCCAGCCACTACAGCGACACTGAATATGACTTGACCAACCCGAAGAACGCAGGCCAGGCAAGCTTCCGGCCGATCGGGGTGGCGACGACCCAGGAATCCCACCTCTTACAGCTTAAGGGCGAGGACATGTACCACTGGCTGGCCATGGGGGTTACGGCCCAGAGCGTCTACATCCCCTTCTTCCCGCAAGGGAGCAAGGTGCCTTACATGTGGGGCAACGGCAAGGTCGACTACAGCCCGAACTCTGCCTACTGGATCTTCAAGCTGGCCGGGGTTCTGGTTGACCGGAACTGGGGTAAGTACGGCAAGGAACTGGCCAACGCCCAGACGGAAGCCAAGGAAAAGGTCATGCGGCTCCGTTATGAATACGACCAGAAGCTGCATGCTGACCCAAGCCAGGCCACGGCGATCGCGGATGAGGCTAATGCCAAGATGGCCAAGACGGTAACGGACATCTACAACAAGCTGATCAGCAGCTTGATTACTGAGCAAACGGGTGATTCCCCGCTCAGCTTCCAGATGGATCCTAACTTGTAAAAAAGCATATTAAAAAAGGCGTGAAAGTGCACCATTGCTGCTTTCGCGCCTATTTTTTGCTGTTCTAACTTCTATTTTTCATTTTTGCAGATTGAAATGATATTTGACGTACTTGCCTTTTTGGGGGTTAACGAGCAAATAGAGATATTGCTCATTGCCGTTTTTCGGGGCTTTAACCTGGACCTTGTTTACGCCGGATAGCAGGCGGCTAGTTGCCTGGCCATTGATTTTTAAAGAGTCGATCATGGTCGTTCCCTCTTTCAGTCCTCGATAAAGGTAGAAATCATTTCTGGACAGCTTCTGCCCAGTCTTAGCCTTGACGTAGATGGTTGCCAGGTAGTTACCTCCTTCATTCTTGCCCTGCCCGCTTTTGACAGCCAGATTCTGGCTAACTTTACTATAGGCAGTCTGGCTGACTTCAGTTTGGGAGACCTGCAAATTCCGGTAGACTTGGTCGATATGCTTTTTGCTTAGAAGAAGGCCCAGCAGGCACAAGAGCAAGATTACAGAGAACCAGATTCCTTTATGCTTCAACTTCATGCTCTTGCTCCAATTCTTTGACAATCTTGCCTTCGCTGTAGACGAAGATGTGGTCGGCAACCCGGTTAAGGAAGTCTTTGTCGTGGCTGGAGACGAGGATGGTCTTGCCTTGCCCCTTCAGTTCTAGCAGGAGCCGGGCTAAAAAGTCCTGCCCGTCTTCATCGAGGGCATTGGTTGGCTCATCGAAGAGGAGGATCTGCTTGTCGCCTAGGAGGGCGGCCGCGATCAAAAGCCGCTGCCGCATGCCCAGAGAATACTCTTTCAGTTTCAAGGGATTGGCTGGATCCAGGCCTACCCGCTGCAAGATCGCTTCTGCCTGGCTGACTTGGTCATCGTTCAAGACTTTGAGCAGGTTGAGGTTTTCCAGGCCGGTTTTGTCTTCCAGCAGGCCGTATTCAGAAATCGCGAAGCCGGTGTCCGGGGCAAAGATGACGTCCTGGCGGATTTTTTTGCCCAAAACTTTGACAGTCCCGGAGTTTGGCCGGATAAAGCCGAGAACGGTTTTGAAGGTCACGGACTTGCCTGACCCGTTGGGGCCTCGGAAGCCATAGATTTTACCAGCCTCAATGCTGAAGGAAACGTCATCAAGGGCCAGTTTGTTTTTAAAGCGCTTGGTGACATGGTCAACTTCTATAATTTTCGTCATTTTTTACTCCAAAGAAAAATTGATATTATCGTCAGACATATTGAACCAGCTGGTAAAAAGCCCGGCTGCCCAAACAATAATAAAGCAGAAAGCCATAAATCAGATAGACCAGTGGATCAAACACAAAGAATGTATTATCGATCAGATTTACCAAACCGTGAGCCAAGAAGAAGGACCAGCTCAGCTTTGCTATGCAAAGGGTATCCAGTAAGAGCAGAACTTCAACTGCAGCCCCTGCCTTTAGTTTATCGGTCAAGAAGACCAAAGCGTTTAAAGAGAGAATCAAGACAAAGACCCCCAAGAAATGAGCCAGCAATATTATTATTTCTGAACCAGCCTGCGGGGCTATTGGCGCTTTCGTCACGAAAGCAGAAATCAAGCTGCTGATCAATAAACTAATGGTGAGCAAAAACATTTCAAGAACGGTATAGATCAGCAAATACTGGCGCAGCCGTTTTCTTAAAACTAAATAGAAAAATTCAACGCTTTGAGGGCGGCTGAAGAAAAGCAGGCTGCTGACTATCAGCAAAGGGGCAAGGAAGTAAAGCTGCTTGTGAAGATTGGTAACAGTCAGACGGACATTACTCAAGGCCGGCGTGCCAGGGGCAACGATTTTGTTATGCATCAAAAACAGAGCAGTATAAACCGAAGCCCAAATAATCACAAACAAGATACTTTTTATCGCCAGCCAGGATCCGCTCTTTTGCCGCAAGTAGTTAACTAAAGACATGGCGTCTTACCCCGTAGAAATAGATTAAGCTGAACAAAAGCTCCCCTAAAAGGAGCTCTGACAGAGCTACCGTCAATGAAGGAATATAAAGTGGGCAAACTGGTATGACAAAAAGGTTTGGCGAGAGAAATGCTTTATCTGTTGCTGCGGAAAAAACATTAAAGATCAATGTAACTAAGAGAGCAGCGGCTACATCAGCAAAATAGTTGCTGATAAAACAAGTTACAGCCAAAGAAATGGTAGCGGCTAAGCCACCTGCTAGACCTGCCAAGAATAGGTAGAAAGCTATGTGTAGCAAGGGATTTGAATAGTACAAACCAGCGAGGTAGGTTAAATCTGAAGTAACACCCACGCTCATATTCAGAACAGGATCTGGCTTCATATTAGGCAAGATGCAGTAAAACAAGACAAAATCCAAAAGTAGTGGCAAAGACACTGTCAAAAAGCCTGCCAGGAAGCTGATCACCAAGTGAGATAAGCTGTACTTTGCAACCCCTTGTTCCTTAACCGCATGTTTGATAAAGCCACTTTTTAGCTCTTGATAGAATAACTGGTTGGCTGTTAAACAGGCTAACAACGGCAACAAAGTATAATAAAAAGTTGTCATAGCACCAGTATCATAACCAATACACCGCGTATATGGCGTGAAAAACACAACGTTACCATCTAATTGCGGTTTAATTACGGAATAATCAGAAATAAAATGAAAAAGCACAATTATCGTGCCTATTGCTATCCCTATATACATTTTTGGCGACTTAAGTCGCTCTCTGATATACACAAATATCCTCCTCCATATTGAACAATTAATAGTCAATGAAAATTATAGTCCATTCACTTTCTGTTTACAATTTAAGATTTTATTTAGGCATTAATTGCCTTTTTCTTATACCCGATAGTCAGATAACCAGATACAAGTACTAAATAAAAAACAGGCGTGAAAGTGCACCATTGCTGCTTTCACGCCTGTTTCTTTATCTAAATTAATGGTAGCTGATCGTCTGGACCGCCCTTTTGGCATTGATCTCTCTAAAGAAGACCGGTGCCGAGACCCCTTTCAGGATCTGGTCGTTGGTATAAGTCACGATCACCGTATCGTCGTAGCCGAGTCCGCGGAGCAGCTTACGGTTCATAGTCGCCAATAGCTGCCCCTTTTTAACTTCCTGGCCGGCTTCAACTAAAATGTCGCAACCGCCCCCGCCTAGCTCTACCGTGTTCAAACCCAGGTGGATCAAGAGATCCAGTCCTTCTTTGGTCCGGATGCCAATCTCATGGTTGGTCGGAAACAAGGAAGTAACCGTGCCGTTCAAGGGAGCGTAGATCAAGTCACTGGACGGCTGAACCGCGAAGCCCTCACCCAGTCCCTTGCTGGCAAAAATCTCATCGTTGACGTCCTCGAGCGGGAACAGCCTGCCCTGGACCGGAGCCAGAACCTTGCTCAGCCGGGCCCTGCTCTTTAGCAAATCAAAAATTCTAAACATAAATCAACCTCAAAATAATATTCAGACTAAAATATGTAAGCGCAATCATCACTGTCTAGTTTATCATTTTGATGGTAGTTTTACTACATGTTCCCGCTAACAATTGTTATTTTCCAAAGTCAATTCACCGCCAAAAGCTTCCAAGCGATCAACTTCAGCCAGGTTGATCTGGCCAGCAAAAGTCTCGTACTTGCCGGACGGGTATTGTGCAAGGTTTAAGGCATCCCCTTCCTTGCTCTGCAAGATGCCATATTCTGCTTCTTCTTCATCTTTCATGACAAAGGACACGACTTGCCCGGCAGCTAATTGCCAGAAGTCATGCATCTGCTTGATTTCTGCTGCTTTATCTTGAACTTCAAAGGGATCTTCTAATCCTCTTTCCTTAAGCTGGCGCCGGCAGCGGCTGATATCTTGCAAATACTCTGATCGATCAATTACTCTGTCAACGGCCTTCTTCTTAACCAGCAGCAATGAGTCATCCCGGCCAATTTCGTCAACAGTCAAATACAAGCTGAAGTCGTCATCAGCACACAAGAGCCGACCAACCGCGAATGAAGCTGGATCTTCTTTCAGATGAACTTCGCGCAAACCATCTACAGTTGTATCTTTAGTATCCCGCAACTTAGGATTGTCCAGCAACCATTCACCGGAGAAAGCGGCTAGCCGCCGGAGTTGACTGACAGCAACTTTTCCTGCGAAAGGCTGGTACTTGCCAGAAGGATATGCTGCAAAATTAACTTGCCCGGCAGAAATTTCATCAATATATCCCCATTGCTGGTAATCTTCGCCTTCCAGTCCAAAATATACAACCTGCCCGGGCAATAAGTCCATAAAGCTTCCGACTGACTTGATTAAGGTAACTTTGTCTTCCAGCTTGAAAGGATCTGCCAGGCCTTTTTGCGTTAGCAGCTTCCGCCGGCACTGGATCTCTGCCAAATAATCCGATTGAGCCAACAGCCGCGTGACCGCTGACTTTCTGATCAAGAGCAAGGAATCATCCCGGCCCAGCTCATCCAAAGTCAAGTAGAGCTGCCAGCCGTTTTCTTCAAACAAGAGGCGACCGACTTCAAAACTCTCCTCAGCAGCGTCTGTGTAGATTTCGTATAATTTTTCCATCCCTAACGACCTCACATTTCTCACTCGTTTTCTTATTTAACTATATACTTTTTTCAGATTTTTTCTGTCAAAAATTCAAATCTGGTCATTTTTCCGCGTATCCGGTCAAAAAAGGCCCCGCGCCTTGCGCGGAGCCTTTTTCAGTTTATTTTCTTTGCGTCAGCTGCCCGTCCATCATGTCATAGATGTGGTCAGCGTATTTTTCCAGCCGCGGGTCGTGAGTGACCAGAATGATCGCCTTCCCGTGGTCCTTGGCCAACTTCTTAAACAAGCGGCCAACTTCTTCCACCCGTTCACTGTCCAGTGATGCCGTTGGCTCATCAGCCAGCAAAATCTTCGGATTGGCGTACATGGCCCGGGCGATTGCCACCCGCTGCTTCTGCCCGCCTGACAGATCTTCCGGATACTTCTTGACCAGGTTCTCAATCCCCAAGTCAGCCAAAAGATCCTTTAATTCTTTCTGGCTCAAGCTGCCGGTCTTCTTCACCTTGTCCACCAGCTGGAACTGTTCCTTAACCGTCAAGTACGGCACCAGGTTGTAGGCCTGCAAAACAAAGCCCAATTTATTCAAGCGCAGGCGGCTGCGGTCTTTTTCCTTCAACTGGCTGATGTCCTGGCCGTCGATTTCCACCTGCCCGCTCGTCGCGTTCTGCAATGCGCCCATAATCGTCAGCAGGGTGCTCTTCCCGGCCCCGCTTGGTCCCATTAACAGAACCACGTTGCCAGTGTCCGCGCTGAAGTCGACCCCCTTGAGGGCAACCGTCGCTGCATCCCCCTGCCCGTAAACTTTTTTCACGTTCTTGATTTCAATCGCTGCCATCTTAGCCTCCAATTGCCTGTACCGGGTCAATCTTCAAAATCGTTCTGACTGGGTTAAGCCCGCCCAGCAGAGCCATTACCAACATCCCGCCGATCGCTGCCACGAAAATCCCTGGTGTAAAGGCCATCGGAGCAGATGCCGGCATCGCGGCCGCCGTGCCCCAGATTGCCAAAAGGGACAGGACCAAAGCGCTCGTTACCAAAAGCAGACTCTGGCTGACCGTGGCCCAGATCAAAGTCTTGGCCGGCACGCCCTGTGCCCGCAGAACCGCGTAGTTCGGCAGCTTCTGGATAGTCAAAATGTACAGGAAGACTGCCACGATAACCAGGGAAATGATGAACATGAAAGCAATCATCAATTCAAAAGTCAGGTTCTGTTCAGAGTAGCCTGGCAGTTTTTGCGTAAATTCCTTAACCCCGTAAGTCTTGAAGTTCTTCCCCTTAACAGACAATTTCCGCTGAGAAATGATCCCGGAAGCTTCAATCCTCGGTGCCACGTTCTTCAATTCCTTCCACGCCGGCAAAAAGCCATACATGATCGGTTCAATATTGATCTTGGCATCCTTGACGAAGCCGACGATCGTGTACTTGTGGTCTGACCCGTTCAAGGTCACCTTGTCGCCCAGCTTGTAGCCCTTGTCCTTAAGGCGGCTGTCAGCCGTGACTTCGTACTTGCTCTTAGCCCGGCGGCCAGCGATTACGTCCTGGTCCTTGTAGATGAACTCGCCCTTCTTAACCCCCATGTACTGGGCGTTAATCCCGGTCTTGCCCTTCTTCTTGGCCACTACCTGCAGTTCGCCGACCATGGCTTCCTTGTCAGTCAGGTCGATCTTCTTCAAGTCGTCCTTGGTCAAAATTGAGCTGTTCATGGACAGGTTGGCATTCTTGTTCAAGACCACGCTCTTGGTCTGCCAGTTCTCCAGAGCCACCGTGTTTTCCCGGGCCAGGCCGTATGCCAGGCCCCAGGTTGCCAAAATCATGTACGCGATCAGAAAAATCATGAAAACGATCAAGCCGTACCGCTTCTTTTCATGCTTGATCTCTTTTAGTGCTAAAAACATTTTTTCTGCTTTCTACCTTTCTTGTGTCTTTTCCCTAGCTTGCCTATTTATGTTGGCTAAAAAGCTTCTCTAAAGCCTCATGCTCCCGGTCTAAGTAAAAATCTGCCTTATCCGGGTCCAGCAAAGCCTCCTTGATTGCCTCGTGTGACAGGGCCATGGCTGCCCAGGTGCAGGCCGGCATCTGCTTAGGCCTACTACTTGGCAAAAGCGCCTCGTTAGCCGCGTAGTGCAGGCGGATCAAGTCATAGTACTGGCTGCCAGTGGCCTTGGTCACAAAGTCCTTGGTCATCTGGTAGAGCTCGTCTGCCCCCATCCGGCCGGTCAGACCCGTGTGCAGGTCCCGCATGGCCAGCTTGAACAGGTACTGGTAAGCATCCGTCAAATCCGCAAAGTACTTGTAAAAGGCCCCCCGGGCAATCCCGGCTTCCTTGACGATCCGCGCTACCTGGGCGCTGGCCAAAGTATGGACGCTGAATTCCTTGAGCAGGGCCTCTGTTACCCGGTCCTGCTTGTCTTTACTTAAATTCTCAAAAGTTGCCTTGACCATTTTTCACCTCCGTGACATCATGTCACCCTCAACTGCTTTCTATTATATGCCCAAGGTGACACCGTGTCAACAAAAAGTGATGCGATGTCATTTTTCTTGCACAAAAAAGGGCTGCCAGAGCAGCCCTTCCTTGTGATAATTAATTTGTGAAGCTTAAAAATTAAAATGTTGTTTTGTTGTTATTGTTTTTATGTACTTATTGCTAGATACTTGTTCTTTTCGGTTTTTGGTTAATTCTTGATTTGATTAGTTGATTAATTCTTGATTTGATTAGTTCTTGATTATTTTTACTTCGGATTTTTGAAGCTTGCCGCGCGGAGGGAGCGTACTTTAGTCTAACGGGAAGATCTTGTCTGGGTTAAGGATGCCCTTAGGATCGAAGAGGCTCTTGACCTTTCTGAGCAAGTCGGTGTAATCCTTGCCGTAGAAGTCTTCGTAGTAGTTCTGGCGGGCGTAGCCAACCCCGTGTTCACCGGACATGTTGCCGTCCACTGACTTGGCGGTCTTGTAGAGTTCGGAGATAACGGTGTCGCCCTTCTTGGCGAATTCTTCGTCAGTCATATCGTCTGAGCAAAGGTAGATGTGCAGGTTACCGTCGCCGGCGTGGCCGAAGTTAGGAATCCGCATGTCTTCTTCCTTTTCCAGTTCTTCGATCCGGTGCAGAACCAGCGGGATCTTGTTGATCGGCACGGAAACGTCGACTTCGTCCATCTTCGGAGTTGACTTTTGGATGGCCAAAAGCAGCTTTTCACGAGCGTCCCAGATTGTCTTGGCTTTGTCTGATTCAGCGTTCAAGACAGTCTCCTTCAAAGCGTGGAATGGCTTGACCGCTTCCAAAGCCTGGGCCAATTGGGCTTCAGCGTCGCTGGCCGTGAAGGAGTCGATGCCCAGGATGATGAAGCCGTCGCCTTCCTTGATTGGGAAAGTAGCGTCGTAGTACTTTTCCCACAGGTTCAAGACCTTGCGGCCCATGTATTCAACAGTAGTTGGCACAACGCCGGAAGCCAGGATAGCTGGCACTGATTCGATGGCATCGTCCAGAGTTGGGAAAGGAATGATGGCGTTCAAAGCGTGCTTTGGTCTTGGGTAAAGACGGAGAACAGCTTCAGTGATGACGCCCAAAGTCCCTTCAGAACCGATGATCAGGTCCTTCAAAGAATAGCCGGATGATGATTTAACTGACTTGGAACCGAACTTGTAAACCTTGCCGTCAGTCAAGGCAACCTTGACTTCCCGGATGTGTTCACGGGTTACCCCGTACTTGATGGCCTTCAAGCCGCCGGCGTTGGTGCTGATGTTGCCGGCTACAGTAGCCCAGTGCATGGCTGGTGCTGGCATGTAGGTAAATGGCTTGTCTGCCAAAAATTCTTCCAGTTGGTTCAAACGGATGCCTGGTTGAACAGTGATGGTCAAGCTGGCTGGGTCGTAATCGATAACCTTGTTCATCTTAACCATGTCCAGGGAGATCCCGCCGTGCACAGTCAAGTTAGCTCCCATCAAACCAGTTGAGTTGCCCCGTGGAGTCAAGGCAATTTCGTGGTCGCTGGCATACTTCAAGACACTGGCTACTTCTTCAGCCGTGGTTGGCTGGATTACCAGGTCAGGCATAGCCCGGACAGTCTTGAATTGGTCGTGATCCCAGTGTTCAGTTACTTCAGTAATAAAACGTTCTGGGTCAGCAATCATTGGACGCAAGTTTTCAATGTCTTCAGCAGTTAACTTATGATATTCCATTCTAACTCACCTTACAGTTTTCTTTTTTGTATTTCAATCTCTGTTTCTATTAAACTTCTTTGTATTTCAATCTCTGTCTCTATTAAACCACATCTGAAAGCGTTGTCAATTTTATGATTTATTGCACAAAAGAAAAAAGGCTGGTCAGCAAGCGCTTCCCAGCCTTTTAAAAGTGTAAATTTTTTCTTTTTTTGCACTTTGTGAAAAATTGTCACGCTTTCTTCCGGAAAACGACCCGGTCTTCCCCGCTTTGGTTAGGGGCAAAGGCATAGCCGAAGTCGGTGAAGTCCGGCAGGTCGGACAAGTCCCGGCCTCCTTCCGCCAACCAGCGGACTAAACGGCCACGGGCCATCTTGGCATGAGTTGCTTGAGTCCGCCATTTGCCGTTTTTCTCTTCCTGGAAGACGACCTCAAGCAAGCGGTCGCCCTCTTTAAGATAGGGAGCCAGGAGACGGCTGTATTCCTTAGAAGCCAGGTTGAGGACCACGGAATCATCTTGGTAGAGCTCTTGGTAAACTTTTTCTCCCCAGAATTCATAAAGGCTCTTATACTTAAAGTCAGGCAGAGGGCTCTTCATTTCCAGGCGGTAGGGCACGATCCCGTCAAACGGGCGAAGGCTGCCGTAAAGACCGGACAAAACGCGCAGGTGCTGGTCCAGGTAGTCAAGCCCGGCTTGATCTAAAACATCGGCGGCCAGGTACTGGTACTGCAGGCCACTGTAGGCAAAGAGGGCTGGTACTTGCGGCTGAGTCAGGTCAGCAGCCAGCATCTGCCGGGCTTCTTCGGTGATTTTGGCATTGGCCCGCCAGACTTTTTCCAGATCAACCTGGTCTAAGGAATGCAGATAGGACCAAAGCTCCTCAGCCTGGTTGAGGAAGACGGGCTGGCTTTTCGGCAAAAAGCCGCCATCCGTCTGAATTTTTTTAGCGGGGGAAATTACGATCTTCATTTTTTACTTCCTATTCATAATCTAGTAAAATAAAACTTGTGTTTAACAATAAGGAGGAGCAAGCATGATTAACCCTGATTTTGCGATTATCTTAAATTTTAACCCAACTGGGGCAAATGTAAACGCGGATGCTCTGGTCCGCCAGGCAAGGGACATCGGTGCCCGCGCCGTCAGCGGCCGGGAAGAATTAAAAGCGGCCTGCGAAAAGTACACCATCGCCTACCTGCCAGACCAAGCTGGCCAGCGCTATAGTGCCGATGAAGTCGTGGACGCCTTGCTAGCCGCCAGAAAAGACAGCCAGGCTTTGACCATCGACGTGGACGCTGAAAATGAAGCTGACCAAGCGGCTTTAGACGCCTTGAACGCCTGGATGCACAAGTTTGGCCACGCGGTCAATGAAGGGCAGGCAAGCGAATTGTCAGCCGACGCGGAAGAGGCTTTTGTCTTGACCAACCGGCACGCGCCATACCAGGCCTACCTTTTCTTAAAGTCCCCTTATCCAGAAGAGGTCAAAGTGACCGGTTTGACAGAGGAGCCAAACCGGATCGAATGGATTGACAGCCGGGAAGAATGTGAATTTGTTTTTGAAAACGGAGTCCTGACGGTTCAGTTAAAGAAGCAGGAAAGTCCTTTTGCCTGGCGACTGGTCCGGATTCAAGGCCACCGGCCGGAGGACGATATCGCGGAGACAAAATTTTAAAAGGATATTAAAAAGTCTCTCCATACATTTTAATCGCTAAGCGATTAGTGTTATACTGAACACAATCTTTTGAATGAACAGATTGGAGTTATTAATGACTTCTCGCAAAGACTACCGGAAGAAAAACACTCAAGGCAGCAAGTACCTGATTATCGCGGGCGTGGCAGTTATTGTTTTGGCCTGCGCTGGTGTTTGGGGACACAATGCTTACCAGCAGCACCAGGCAACCGTTCTGGCAGAAAACAAGAAGCAAGTGGCATACAACAAGAAGCACTTCAACGCCAACGTCACTATCTATGGCGTCAAGGTAGGCAAGCTGACGGTTGACCAAGCGGTCGGAAAGATCCAGGCCAAGGCCGTGAACAAGCTGGTCTACAAGGACGGCAAAATCAGCTCTGTTCGTGACAGCAAGCTGACAACCATCAGCAAGGAGCAGGTCCAGAAGTACTTTGACAAGCAGTACACCCAGCTGCCGACTGACCAGAGCTACAATTACGAGAACACGGCTCTGAAGAAGGGCAAGAGCAAGCTGAAGGCCATTAGCGCGGCCAGCGTGGACTACTCTGTGGCGGGGAAGACTTTTACCCTGGCAGCTAAGGACTACTTGACCCAAGTCAGCTACTACAACGGCGCTGTCCACTACGACGACGCAAGCAAGCTGATGGCGAAACTGGAGGCCATGGACAAGAGCGTTAAGACTTTGGGCAAGAGCTACAAGTTCAAGACGCCTGCCGGGTCAACCATCACCGTTACCAACCAGAGCTACGGCTGGGGGATCTGGACGGCCAGCGCCAAGAAGGCGGTTCTGTCAGCTTATGAGACTGGCAAGAAGACCATTGACGGGAAGAACCACATCTATGGTGAAGGCTATACCACGCAAGGTCTGGGCTACGGCAAGAGCAACAACGGGCTGGGCAACAGCTATGTGGTTGTATCAATTGCCCGCCAGGACATATGGATCGTCGTTAACGGCAAGGTAGCTGTAACTGTATCCGACGTGGTTACCGGGACGGAAAACAAGGGCGACAACGCTACGCCTAAGGGTGTCTGGTACATCATGTACAAGCAGCAGAACGCTACTTTGAGAGGGCAGAACGACGACGGGTCGAACTACGCTTCTAAGGTCAGCTACTGGATGCCGTTTACCATGAGCGGGTGCGGCTTGCACGACGCGTCATGGCGGACTAACTGGTCAAGCACGGCCTACCTGGAAGGCGGGTCACACGGCTGCGTCAACATCCGGCCTAGTGAAATCAAGTCCGTTTGGAACGCGGTTACGGTTCACATGCCTGTGATCGTTTACTAAGACGTAAATTAAAAAGGATCTATCTTTGATATGACCCCCGAAATTAGGACACTAATTTCGGGGGTTATTTTCATGACTAAATACACTAAAGAAATAAAACTTGCTATCTACCACGAATGGGTAGACGATCACAGAAGAGGCACCTACCTTAGG
>NZ_CALVGT010000004.1 GCF_944327175.1 uncultured Lactobacillus sp. | reverse complement strand
AAAACTGAACAAAGCTCTCTATCATGAAATTAGAGACCAGTTCGGCCTTAAAAGCCAGATGGCACAGTCGGCAATCAGAAATGTTATTGCCCGCTATAAGACTGTCAGAACACAGCTTAATCAAAAGCCATATCACTTTGATACTGGCAAAAAAGACAGTAAAGGTCATGCTATCTGGTCTCAATTTTCCCGTGATCTTGATTGGCTTTGGAAGTCGATTGAATTCAAACGTCCGCAACTTGACTTGCAACGTAGCCGTGACTGGTCTTACCTGTCTACTACCCAGCAGCTGTCTTTAAACACCCTGCAAGGAAGAAAGAAAGTCTCATTTGTATGCAAAGGCTTTAATCAATATCTTGATGCTGACAAATGGAAGTTTGGATCAATCAAGCTTCTTCAATCAAAGCAGAATTGGTACGTTCATATTAGCGCTACTACCACGTTACCGGAATATTCTCCAGAAGAGGCAAAACATGTCGTCGGAATAGACCGAGGATTGCGCTTCTTAGCTGCTTGCTATGATGAAACGGGCAAAACTCTGCTTTATAGTGGCGAGAAGGTACTGCGCACTAGACGCAAGTACAAGAAATTGCGGGCTGAGCTTCAGTCAAAAGGTACTAAGTCCGCCAAGCGTCGTCTTAAGCGAATTGGTCAGCGAGAGAACCGCTGGATGAGTGATGTAAATCATCGCTTAACTAAGACACTTATTGACCATTACGGGGCTGAGACTATCTTTGCCTTGGAAGACTTAACCGACGTACGTTTTGCAACTGAACAGACAGCTAAAGATAAGCGCTATGAGATGGTATCATGGGCTTTCTATCAGTTTGAACAGTTTTTGACTTATAAAGCTAATCTGAACTCCTCGATAGTAGTCAAAGTTCCAGCCAAATACACCAGTCAGCGCTGCCCAAAATGCGGGCGGATCCACAAGGAAAATCGGGATCACAAGCTGCACTTGTATGTTTGTGATCGTTGTGGCTACAAGTCAAACGATGATAGACTGGCTGCAATGAACATCCAGCTTTTAGGGACACTCTACCGCAGTGGTGAAGAAGCTCCCCAATTTAACAAACAAGCATCTGCTGAGTAGTACTTGGCATGGAGCGGGCACCGTCAACTGCCCGACGATGCGGTCTCACAGGTGGAAGTTGCGAGACACTATAACCACTATCTAGCAATAGATGAGACTGCAAACCTCAGAATTTATTCTGGGGTAGTTGATTAGTTTTTGTTTTATTTAGGCAAAATAGGCTAGAATAGAGATGTTAATCTAGTATACAGGAAAAGAAAATGGAGTGAATTTTTGAAGAAACGGAAAGATAGCAAAAAGTTGCTACTGGCCTCAGCTATCCTGCTGACTTTGGGGATTGGGCAGCAGCTGGAGCCGTTGCAGCCAGTGCAAGCTGCCCGGCAGGTTAAGACGAGTAAGAAGAAAAAGACGGCCAAGTCCCGGCAGGTTAAGACGAGTAAGAAGAGAAATATGGCCAAGGCCCGGCAGGTTAAGAAGAGTAAGAAGAGAAAGACGGCCAAGTCCCGGCAGGTTAAGACGAGTAAGAAGAAAAAGACGGCCAAGAAAGTAAAAAAGGCCAAAGTTTCTTTAAATAAGAAAAAGTTAAGCCTGCTGCAAGGGAAAACTGCCCGCTTGTATCTGAAAAACAGCAAGAAGAAGACGACTTGGAGAAGTTCCAACAAGAAGATAGCAACAGTCTCTTCTAAGGGCAGGGTCAAGGCAGTCAAGGCCGGGACAGCCAAGATTACTGCTAAAAACGGTAAGAAGAGCTACGTCTGCATGGTTAAAGTTACTGCAGCTAAGGGAACGCTGACTTTTGCCTCCAATGACGGGTCTGGCCGCCGGCAAAAGAAGATTTTTACCTTAGGCAAGAAAGTTACTCTGCCAAAGACTGGCTTTGACCGGGAAAGCTACAAGTTCTTAAACTATACCGTTGCCACAAATGGAGAGGGGAAGAAGTATCGGCTCGGCAAGGCCTACACTTTTAAGAAGAGCACGACCTTGTGGGCCCAGTACCGCAAGCTGGAAAATTACACTATTCAAATTGACGCCAACCAGGGCTTTGGAAAAAATATCACTCTGCATGAGCAGGAAGGTGACAAAATTACCTTGCCAGAGACAGGATTTAGTAAACCTGGCTACGTTCTCGATTCCTTTAACACTCAAGCGGATGGGAGTGGCGAAAAGTATGATCTGGGGGCTAGCTATGCCTTAAAGAATGTTACTTTGTACGCCCAGTACCGTAAGCTGCCGGCAAGTGAGAAACCGGAAAGGGACTTGGGCTTGTGGGGCCTGGATAGCGCGGGGAATTTTTACCAAAGCAAGAATGAGCTGACGACGGTTGACTATATCAAGGCTGACCAAACTAAGTATCTGGCTTTGGATAATTACTTTGACTACCAGATTAAGGCCCTTAAATACACGGATGATGAAAAGCCAAGTTATGTCGGCGTGCAGGCCAACTGGTCAAAGCAGGGGATTATCCTGGACCCGTGCTACAAGTACCTAATCATGGTGAGAAAGAGCAACCAGGCAGCAATTGAAGAAAGCGAGATTGCTGATATTGCTAAGCTGATCCGGATGGAAAATGTTGATGTAAAGACGCAGAGCACTTCTGGCCTGGCTAAGGCGGAGGTCAAGTTTATCGCCCACCGGGGCTATAGCACCAAGTATCCGGAAAACACGACCCTGGCTTTTGAAAAGGCTGGCGGGGAAGCCGGGATTTGGGGGATTGAAACCGACGTGGTTAATACGTCAGACAACAAGCTGGTTATCATGCACGATAATACTTTGGCGCGGACAACCAATATCAGCGCGGATGATCCAAACTATGGTAAGAAAATCAACGATATTCCTTTTGACCAGGTGGAAAACTACAAGATCAAGGGTGTGCTGGATGGCGTCGATAAGGATAAGGTTTATGATGATCTTCGCGTACCAACTTTGCGTCAATACTTAGACATCTGCAAGAAGTATGGCAAGGAAGCTTTTTTGGAGTTGAAGAACATCAACAATATGGAGGCCTTGAAAGAGGTGGTTAAGGAAATTAGCGAAGCAGGGATGCAGAAGCAGACGACTTTGATTTCCTTTAATATTGGTGAACTGGAAGAAGTTAGAAATGTGATTCCGGGGGGCGAAGAAATTGCCATGATGGGGATTTACAACCGCCACTTGACGGACAACGACTATATTTTCCTGTCTCACTTAAAGGCTGGCGCTGACCACAATAAGGACACGACAACGCTTGATGATATTCTCGCGGCTCGTAAGTATGGCGTGGACTATGGAATCTGGACGGTTTACCAGAATGATGACGCAGTCGCGGATATGATTAAAAATGGTGCGGACAAGGTTACCTTGAATGGCGCGGGCTTGATTGAGTCGATGAGTGCTATCGTTAATAACTAGAAAAACAGCTATCTCACTTCAGAGATAGCTGTTTTTGTTTGGAATCAGGTTTGATTCTTAGATTAACGAGTTTTAACAGTCTTGGCCTTTGTCCAGGCAGAGTAGTAGGTCTTGCCGGAGAGCTTGCGGTAAGAGCGGAGTTGTACGTAGTACTTCTTCTTGCTCTTCAAGCCGGAAACCTTAAGTTTAGTTACCTTGGTGCTCTTAGTCTTGGCCTTCTTCATTGAGGAAGCCGTACTGTAGCGAACTTGGTAGCCGGAAACGGACTTAGCCTTCTTCCATTTGCCGACAAAAGCCTTCTTGCTGCCCTTCAAGCTAGTAAACTTGCTGCTTGCGACAACAACTTTCTTAGCCTTCTTCACCTTCTTGGCAACCTTCTTCTTAGTGGCCTTCTTGGTTGACTTTGCTTTCTTTGAGGACTTTTTAATAGTCTTCTTGGTCAACTTCTTAGTGGCCTTCTTTGGAGTCTTCTTAGTGGACTTCTTCTTAGTAGTGGCTTTCTTAGTAGTCTTCTTAGCGGCCTTCTTGGTGTTGGAGCTGCCTGACTTTTGCTTGTTGTCGGAGCTGCTTTGTTTTTGCTTAGTTTGAGCAAGAACTAATTCAACTTTAGCATGTGCAAGCTCCTTTTTAGCAGTTTCTAATTGTTGCTTTAGAGAATCGACCTTCTTTGAAGCTTCACTTTGCGTCTTAGATGCAGAATCATAAGCTTGTTGAGCCGTCTGGAGTTTCTGCTTTACATTGTTTAAATCAGATTCTGCTTTATCTAATTCTGCCTTTGTCGAATCAACCCCTTGTTTTGCGGATGACAATGTTGATTGGGCAGTGTTCAACCAAGTTTGAGCACTTTGAACTTTAGCGGCAGTTAATTGAGCGGCAGATTGTTCTTGAGTTAAGTCAGCGTTTGCCACGTTTACATCTAGTTGAGCAAAGCGATCATCTTCAATTTGACTTCTTAAATCGTTAATCGAGTTTTGAGCATCATTGATTTTCGCTTGCAAGTCACTGATCTGTTGATCCAGTTCTTGGTTTTGAGATTGGAGTTGATCGTAGGTGCTTTGTTCTGGACTTGCATCATTTTTGGCTTGGTCTAAAGCAGTTTGAGCTTTTTTAACTGCATCTTCTTTAGCAGCGATTTCTTCCTTACTTACTGGCAAAACTTCTTTAGTACCGAAGCTGCTTGGGAGGCCAGAAGGGTTGATTGTCAAAAGGCAAACATAGAACTTATCGTCCTGGGTGGTTACGGCAACTGAGAAATAACCGTTGCTGTCAGTAATATTTTTGTAGTTACTTGGATTAGCCAACTGCTGAGTAACCAAATCGAATGCGGCTTTGGCAATTTCACTCATCTTGGTTGTTCCATAATTGTAATAAGTACGTACGTAACCGTTGATAGCTACTTGACTCCAACCTGTAACTTGTCTGTTAGCAGCGATGTCATATCCAATAACAGCATATTCATCAAGACCCATGATGCTTGAGGCGGACTTGATTGCATTGTATTTTCTGAAGACGTAGTTGCTGTTTTGGTATTCTTGTGTGTAGCGCTTGGCATATGCAAGAGAACCATCAGTAATAGTCAGTTTACCCTGTGAGCCAACTTGTGAATTGATCGAATCAATCAGATTCTTGACATAAAGGCTCAGACGCTTGCTATCAGAGTCAGATAAAGCTGATGGATCATCATAAACAGTGTCACTTGCATCCCCATCAGTAAACGGATAGCTATGGTTAGCAATAGCGTCTTGCAGATCCTTCTTAGCAGTATCCCAGTCAGTTGACTTGCCAGTTACATAGTCAATGTAGCTTTGCGGAAGAATGAGTTGCTCATTAGTAGAAGTTGCTTCACCCAAGTCTTTGTGAGCGTTTTGCAGGTCTTGCGTAGCAGCGTCAATTTTTGGCTGCTTGGCATTAAGAGCTTGTTGAGCGGCATCCAGTTTAGGAGTCAGTTCATCCTTCTTCTTTTGTAAGTCGGAGATTTGGCTTTGGTAATTATTGATATCTGAGTTAGCAGAGTCGATTTTTGTGTTTATATCGCTGTTCTTCTTATGAATTTCATCAAGCTGGCCTTGCTTATCCTTCAATTCACTTTCAGCATCAGCAACTTTTTGCTGTTGATCCTTATCTTCTTTTACTGCATCTTGGTAATCGCTATTAGCAGAGTCGACATCAGATTGGGCTTGATCAAGCTGACTTTGAGCGAATGAATTATCACTACTTGCACTAGCTGCCTTGCTATTTGCGTTATCAACAGCGTCCTTTGCCTTTTGCAGATCAGCGTTCTTTTGATCCAAATTATTGTTGGCCGTGCTCAGTTGATCTTGAGCCGTGTTCAACTGACTTTGCGTTTGGTCAACTTCTTTTTGTGCATCGTTAACTTGCGTTTGAGCGCTGGCAACATCCTGGCTTGAGTTTGCGTTAGTAGCAGCATTGCTTGCCGCAAATACCGGGTGGGCATTAGTAACCGCGAATGCAGACCCGGCTAAACCAACGGATGATACGAGCAGAACATTTTTCGAAAATTTCTTCATAATCACACATTCCTTAATTTATTAACAAATATTGGACAAGTCGATTTTAGCACTCGCTGGAACCGGATACAATACTTGATATAGCAATAGACTTATGTTACACCGCGCAAAAAAAGAGCTGCCCGCTAGGGCAACTCTCCTCATATATTCGCGTTAGTAATTTGCCACCCGCTTGCGCAGGTCCATCATATCTTCGAACTTGTTGGTGAAAAAGCCGGCCGCGCCGTACTCAATAATCTTCTTGGCCCGCAGGGGACTGTCCACCGTCCAGATCCGCTCCGGTATATCCGTGTCAATCAAGCGCTTCGGGTGGATCCCCTTAAAGCCGTGCTCCTTGATAAAAGCTGCCGGGTCCTTGATCCGCTTGTTGGTCAGGAAATTGTAGTTTCCCTCCGGCCGGATCTTCTGCGCGTGGATCAAGGTCTGCAAATTGAAGGAGGAGTAGATGATCTCCTGCTTGAACTTGAACTGGTCCGCCAGGGCAAAAATTTTCTCCGGCAAGCCTGGATAATCGAACTTATTGGTCTTCATCTCTAGATTTAGCTGGCCTTCATAGCCAGATTCTTCAGTCAGCTGGAAGAGGTCCTTTAAACGGGGAATCCGCTCGCCATTGGCCAGGTGAAACTGGTCTAATTCCGCCAGGGTGAAATCCTTGATCAAACCCTGGCCGTTGGTGGTCCGCTTGATGTTTTCATCATGCATGATCACTGGCACCCCGTCGCGGGTCAAGTGGACATCGAATTCGATCCCCTCAGCTCCGTGATGCATGCAGTAGTCAAAGCCCTCTAGGGAATTCTCCGGAAACTTGGCTGGATAACCGCGGTGACCGAAAATCTTCGTTCTCATATATTTAATTGCGCTCCATCCTTAAACTGGAATTTTGCTTTTTCTCTTGCCGGCTCATATTATAAGTAGCTCTCTACCAACTTACAAGCCTTTTGCCTGTAAAAATCTGGTAAAAATTACAGCTGCAATTTGTTGTAACTGGTCATCTTTAAATTGCCCGCCTCATCCATCACTAAAGTCGAAATCGATGAGTTTCTTGGGTGAACGGTCGTGTCGATTCCGTCCACCGCGAATCTCTGGGCCAGAGTCTTAATGGCAAAACCATGGCTGACCAGCAGGATATTTTCTGCTCCGTCCAATTGCTGGATTAGGTCAAAGCCCTTCTGCCAGCGGGTCCAAAATTCCTTGCTGTCTTCAGCATCATGGTAGGGGTCAGCCTCCTTGGTCCAGTCAGCGATCTGGTCGCAAGTCGCGTGTTCAGCCAAATCAGCGGCGCTAACAAAGCCATGGGCCGCGCCGACCATCCGCCAGGCCACGTCATTGTCCATCCCTTCAAAGTAGCCGTAGAAATGCTCTCTGAAGTAAGGGTAGGCCAGGTGCTGGAGCAGATCCTTGTTGCAGTTCTTCTCCATGATGATCTCGCAGGTCTCGCTGGCCCGCAAAGTGTTGCTGGACAGTGCAATATCTAAAGGAAGATCCTGCAAGGCTTCAGCGGCCTTTTCAGCGCCTTCCCGGCCTTCATCAGTCAAGGGGGTATCGCACCAACCCTGCATCTTGTTGTACTTGTTGATAAAAGTTTTCCCGTGTCTAACCAGATAAATCCGTTTCATTTTCTAACTTGCCTTATAACTTGCTCTTGTAAATCTTCTTAACCAGCTTGACGTCCTTTGGCTGGATCGTGTAGATGGACCCGGTCGGGTACATGACGGTAACCCCGTTCCGGTGGTCTAAGCCGATCGCGTGGCCTAATTCGTGTTCAACCGTGTTGACGATTCTGGCCTGCGTGTAGTTGTAATAGTCGTTTTCCAGATAGTAAGTGTTCAGAGCCACCTGAGCTGAGTAGAGCCGGTTGGTGTGGCTGAGGTACTTGTAGGTGGTCAGGCCTGCTGCCCCGTTGTTCTTGGAGTTGGCCACGACCACGATCTGGGCGTTCTTCTTGTTTTTGGTCTGCTTAAAGGTAAAAGCGCCCGTCTGGTTCCAGGCTGCCATGGCATTGACCGTGGCGTTGTAGAGGTCAGTTTGCTTGACCCCAATGTAGACCTTGGCCGTCGCCTTTGGCCAGCGGTAGCCGGTCGTGTTCTTGGTGACCTTCTTGCTTTCCGTGACGATGCCGCCGCTTAAGTCCAGAGTCTTGCTTTTTAAGCCTTTCTGCTCCAGATAAGTGCTGGCCGCGCTCGCTGCTTCCAGCAGGAAAGTTTGTATTTGCTCATGGTAGTTGACCACGGCCGCGGCCATGATCGCTAAGATTAGCAGGTTCTTGATGAAATTAAAAAATCGTCGCATCAATTTTCTCCTTTGCGCTAATTATTATAAGATTTGCCAGCTCTTTTTCCTAGCAAAAAGGCCGCTGAAACTGCTTAAGCCTTTCCCAAGGAGGTCTGGCTTTAGTTTTAAACTGAAAAATGGTAGAATATTAGGCAAGTTTTTTCAAAGAAAAGCTGTTGGAGTTATTTTTTAGAAAAGGTGCATATTTCACATGGCAGAAAACTTAGACCGTAAAGCAGAACAAGCCCACCTGGACCAGGTCCTGCAAAAGATTGATCAAAAGGGGGACCAGCTCAAGCAGGCTATCGCTAAAGACAAGGCTGAAGCCCGCAACATCAGCGCCCACTTCTATGATGATATTCGCCTGGACTTTGACGACTACTCGACCTCAATGGACACGGCCCTGTCGATTCAGCAGCAGCAGCAAATGCTCAAAGAACGCGACAATGCCTGGCAGGTCAACGCCCGCGAACTGGCCACTTTAAAGCGGCTGCATGTCCATCCTTACTTCGCCCGGGTCGACTTTGAGGAGGCTGGTGAAGAGCCGGAAAGCATCTACATCGGCCTGGCCTCCTTCATGGATGAGAACAATGAGCTCTTGATCTATGACTGGCGGGCCCCGATCTCCTCAATTTACTACGATGGCAAGATCGGCAAGGTAACCTACTACTCACCGGAAGGGCCGGTGGAAGTCGACATGAGCAAAAAACGGCAGTTCATGATCGAAGACGGAACCATCATCAACATGTTCGACACTGACGAAACCATCGGCGACCAGATGCTGATGGAAGTTTTGTCAGAAAAGTCCTCTATCCAGATGAAGTCCATCGTTAAGACCATCCAAAAGGAGCAAAACAAGATCATCCGGGATACCACCAGCGACCTGCTCTTTGTCCAAGGGGCAGCGGGGTCTGGCAAGACCAGCGCTATCTTGCAGCGGATCGCCTTCCTCTTGTACCGCTACCGGGGCAACCTCAAGAGCGGGAACGTGATCATGTTCAGTCCCAACCAGCTCTTTAACGACTACATCGAAAACGTCCTGCCGGAAATGGGCGAGCAGAACATGGTTCAGATGACCTACTGGCAGTTTATCGCCCGCCGCTTGCCGAAGATGAAGGTGCAGAACCTCTTTGACCAGTTTGAAGACCGGCAGACTGATACGGCCATCGGCCGCTTCAAGGACTCCTTGGCCTTCTACAAGCTAGCCACCCGCTATGGCCAGCACCTGAACCAGTCCGGCATGATCTTCCGCAATATTTATTTCCGGACCAAAAAGAAGCCGTTTTTCAGCAAGGAAGAAATCAAGGAGCTCTACTACTCCTTCAATGAAAACTACAAGCTGGGCAACCGGATCGACGCCACCCGCGAGGAACTGATCCGCCGTTTGAACAAGCGGGTGGCCAGTGAAGCCCGCAAGGTCTGGGTCAGCCGGGAAATCGAAGGGCTCAGCCACGAGCAGATGCTGGACATGTACGACCGGCCGGACCAGGAATTCTCTTCAGAAAAGGCTGAACGGGCCTTCCTGGGCAAAAAGATCGTCATCAAGCACCTGGCTAAAGTTGCCCGCCGGATCAACCACAACGGTTTCTTAAACCTGCGGGGCCAGTACCTGGCCTTTTTGCGGGCCGTGGTGAAGATGACGGACCTGGCCAAGTACGGGATCAGCGAAGAAGAATGGCTGGCTCATGTTGAAGAAGTCAAGGCTAAGTTCAAAGAGCAGGAAATTGACCTCCGGGATGCTTCAGCCTACCTCTACCTTTACGACCAGATCATTGCCCGGCAGACCAACCTGGAGATGCGCTACTGCTTTATCGACGAAATCCAAGACTACTCAGCCTTCCAGCTGGCCTATCTGCGCTACAACTTTCCCCGGGCCAAGTTCACCATGCTGGGTGACTTGAACCAGGCGATTTTTACCAAGGACGAGAGCAGCAGCCTCTTAAAGCAGATCTCCGGCCTCTTTGACCCGGTAAAGACCAAGGTAGTTCAGTTGACCAAGTCCTACCGGTCAACCAAGCAGCTGACTGACTATACCAAGCAGATCCTCAGACATGGGGAAAAAATCGAGAGCTTCAACCGGCAAGGGCCTCTGCCACAAGTTTGGGGCAGAAGTGACAAGACAGAAGCTTTGACAGCTTTGAAAGAGGCTTTGGCGGAAAACGATGCCCAGAAATTGACGACCGCCATCATCACTAAGGACCTGGAAGCTGCCAAAAAGCTGGCTGACCAGCTTGAAGGAGTCCACCTGATCTCCAGCGCCAACCAGCGCCTGGTGGAAGGAAATCTGGTCTTGCCATCCTACCTGGCCAAGGGGCTGGAATTCGACGCCGTGATCATGTGGGATGCTTCTAAAGAGACCTACCACGAAGAAGACGAGACCCAGCTGGTCTACACGATCGCTTCCCGGGCCATGTACAAGCTGGACCTTGTTTACGCGGGGGAAAAGAGTCCGCTTTTGCCAACTAACGCAGCAACTTTTGTAAAAAAGTAAAAGAAAAGCTTGACGGCTTTTTAATATTAGTTTAATATTACTAAAAACAGACTTAGAGTCGGTTATATTTCACGCGATGAACAGAAGAAGTAAGCCTGCCTGGACAGATAGAGACTTCCCGCCGGTGGAAAGGGGAGCGAGGGCTGGCTGAACACACGTCTGTGAGCAGGAGGGGTGAAGGCTTAGTAGCTCCTTCCGGGTCAGCCCGTTACCGCTGCAGCTTGAAGGCTTTTTCAAGCTGGTGAGGCCGGTTGCCGTAAGGGACTGGTGAACACGAGGTGGAATCACGCTGACGCGTCCTCTTGGCCCTATGGGGCCGGGAGGACTTTTTTATTTTCTTTTTTCTAGGAAGCGGGTAAAACGAATGAAATACGTTATGGAAATACTTCCCTCCCTTTTCAGTGGGGCGGGGATGACCTTGCAAATCTTTTTTGAAACATTGATCTTCTCCCTACCTTTGGGGATCCTGGTCTCCTTCGGCTTAAGCAGTCGCTTTGCCCCATTGAAGTGGCTGCTCAATTTCTACGTTTGGCTGATGCGGGGGACCCCGCTTTTGCTACAGCTGATCTTTGTTTTCTATGGCCTGCCAATTGTCGGCTTGACCTTCCCCCGCTATATGGCGGCTTTGGCGGCCTTTGTCTTAAACTACACGGCCTACTTCGCTGAAATCTTCCGGGGCGGCAACCAGGCCATCGACCGGGGGCAGTTTGAAGCAGCCAAGGTCTTGCAATTGACCTACGGGCAGACCCTTAGAAAGATCGTTATTCCCCAGGTAATAAAAATCGTCCTGCCCTCAATCGGCAATGAAGTGATCAACCTGGTCAAGGACTCCTCCCTGGTCTACGTGATCGGTCTGGGCGACTTGCTCAGAGCCGGCAACCTGGCTACGGCCCGGGACGTGACTTTAGTGCCGCTGGTTTTGGTAGCCTTGATCTACCTGCTTTTGATCGGCCTGTGCACTTTGCTTTTGCGGCAGCTGGAAAAGCACTACTCATACTACAGATAGGAGGACTAAACATGCTTGAAGTAAAAAAATTAGCCAAGTCTTTTGGCAACCGGCAGATTTTGCAAAATATGAACTTCAGCTTAAAGGACGGGGAAATCCTCACGGTGGTTGGTCCTTCCGGGGCCGGGAAGACGACCCTTCTCAGAATCGTGGCTGGTCTTGAAAGAGCTGACGCGGGCAGCATGAACCTGGACGGGGAAGAATACGACCTTAGCCAGGAAGAGCGGGGTGCCGTGGGCGTGGTCTTCCAGGACTTTAACCTTTTTCCTAACATGTCAGTTTTGGAAAACATCACCCTGGCTCCCCAGCTGGCGCTAAAAGAAGACAAGGAAGCAGCAGAAGCCAAGGCCAAGGAGCTTTTGGCCAAGCTGCAGATGGCGGACAAGGGCGGTCTTTACCCCTACCAGCTCTCCGGCGGGCAAAAGCAGCGGGTGGCGATTGCCCGGGCTTTGGCCATGCAGCCTAAGATGCTCTGCTACGATGAACCGACCAGTGCCCTGGACCCGGCCTTGCGCGACCAGGTGGCCGACCTCATCTTGAGCTTGAAGGAATCGGGCCTCACTCAATTAATCATCACCCACGACATGGACTTCGCTAAAAAGGTGGCTGACCAGGTCTTGGAAGTTAAGCCGCTGGAAGGGTAGTGACGGGCAGATGAAATGGTTTAAGAAAATCATCTTGCTGGGGCTGGTCTTGTCCTGCTTTTTGACAACAGCCTGCAGCAATTTAGCTAAAGAAGCCAACCAAAAAGATACCTGGGCCAAGCTTAAAAAGCGGGGCAGCCTGGTGATCGGTTTAGACGACACTTTCGTGCCCATGGACTTCCGGCAAAAAGACGGCCAGCTGGTCGGCTATGACGTCGACTTAGCCAAGGCCGTGTGCAAGAAGCTGGGCCTTAAGGCAGACTTTCAGACTATTGACTGGTCCATGAAGGAAACGGAGCTGCGAAACGGGACGATCGATGTCCTCTGGAATGGCTACAGCGTGACCAGCCAGCGGAAGAAAAAAGTCGCCTTTAGCAGCAGCTACTTGCGAAACCGGCAGGTTTTGGTCGTGAAGAAGTCCAGCGGGATCAAGTCTTTTGCCCAGATGAAGGGGCAGGCAATCGGTGCCCAGAGCGGGTCAACCGCCCAGATCTGGCTGGACGGCAGCCAAAAGGTGATTAAAGCTAAGAGCAAGGTCCTTTACGATACGATTCCAGCAGCCTTCCTGGACCTTAATGCCGGCAGAATCAAGGGGATCCTCCTGGATGAAACTTATGCGGAATACTATATTCAGCATGAGGCAGACTCGAAGTCTTACCAGGTCATCTTGAACAAGGAAGTGCCAGAGGACTTGTTCGCCGTAGGGATTCGGAAGGGCGACCGGACCTTGAAGAAGAAGATCGACCAGGCCCTGGCGGAGCTGCAGGCCGACGGGACCTTGACCAAGATCAACCAGAAGTGGTTCGGGCAAAAGTCAAATTACTTGGGTAAAGTTGATTAGCAGCAAATATAGAGAATAAACGAAAAAACTGTTCAGCCTTATTGAATAAGGAACTGAACAGTTTTTTAGATCCGGTGGATGTTAACCTGGCTGAAGACCAGGTCAGCGTCGATCTTTAAAAGTGGGGCATCAAGAGCCAGGTCACTGGAGTTGAGGGCGGAAAAGTGGGAGAAGACTGGACTGGCGTCGGCTTGGACCCGCCAGTCGCTTGGAATGTAGATGTCGACCTTGGAGAAAGCCGCATCCAAATCCAGCTTGGCTTGGCCGTCTTTGAGCTTGGCCTGGTCCAAGTAAAGTCTGGTCGTCCCCATGACGGTGGAGACGTTCAGCTTGTGCAGCTCCTGGCTGTGGATGTAGCGGACGGATTTGGAGAAGACTGAGTCAATCGCGACTTTTTCCCCATTTTTGCCGGCAGATTCACTGTAGCTGAAATTGCTGTCATCGTCATCGTCGTCCCACTTGCCAACTTTCACATTGACCTGCATTTTTTCACCGGCTAAGAGCTGGCCGCCCAGAGCAATCAGGAAGAGGGCCAGGTACATGTAGCCGGTCCAGTTAAAGTGCTGGTAGGCCTGGCTGATGGTTTTGACGATCAAGCCGCTGGCAAAAATCCCGATGAATATGTTCCGGTGCTTGAAGCTGCTCCAGGCGGTCCAGGCTAAAAGCAAGATCCAGAAGACCTGCCCCCAGCTGAGATTGAAGATGTTAAAAACAGCAAAGGCCTGGGGAAAAATCTGGCTCAGCATCAATAGGAGGGCCAGGGCGATTAAGATCAAGCCCCATCTGACCGTGGACTTTTTATTCTTGCTCATTGTGCTTACCTCATTTCGTGTAAATGGCTGATTAATGTTTGATAGTAGCGACGGGAGACGAAAATCTTCTTGTAAGAGGCGGTAAAGCCGAGTTCACAGCCGGTAATTGACCGCTTGACGGCATTGACCTGCCGGCAGTTGACCAGGGCGCTCTTGGAGGCCCGGTCAAAGTCGCTGGGCAGGCTGGCTTCCAGCTGCTTCAGGGTCTGCTTGACCAGGTAACTGCTGTCTCTGTCATGGGCCCAGACATGGCGGTCGCTGGTTTCAAAGAAGAGGATGTCAGCCAGGGGCAGGATGATTTCTGAATTGTCCTTGTAGCCGGTGATTTTCCTCGTTAATTGCTCTTCTAAAAGAGCCAGGGCCGCCGCAATTTCTGGCGTCAGCTCCTTGGCCTTGACGATGATCTGGTCTTCCTTTAGCTGGTCATCTTGTTTAAACTCTACCTGCAATTTCCTCCCCCCTTTTTCAGATATTATTATGAAGAAGATGAAGCAAAAATGAAAGATCAGATGCGCAAGCGGTCATTTTTCCGGTTTAAGTGGCACGCAAAAAGCGCCCGAGCAATCGAGCGCTTTTCATTTACTTTTTTGGCCTTAAGCCCGGCCCTTGTAAGTCCCTTCCAGGGTGTTGATGACCAGTTCGTCGCCTTCGTTGATGAAGTCTGGTACAGTGACCACTAGGCCAGTTTCCATGGTGGCTGGCTTGCCGCCGGAAGCAGCGGTTGCCCCCTTGATGCCAGGCTGGGTTTCTACAACCTTCATGTTGACAGTTGATGGCAATTGCACGGCCAAAAGTTCCCCGTCTTCAGTGAATTCTAGGATAACTTCAATGTTTGGCATCAGGTACTTGACGTCGTCACCCAGTTGGTCGCCGGAAATCGCGTATTGTTCGTAGGTTTCCGTGTCCATGAAGTTGTAGCTGTCGCCTTCGGCGTACAGGTATTGAGCGTTCTTCTTGACGACTTCGACCAGCTCGATCTTTTCACTTGGCCGCATGGTCTTGTGGATTACGCTGCCGGCCCGGACGTCACGCAGGTCCATTTGCATAACGGTGTTGCCCTTGCCTGGTTTGTGGTGGTTAGCTGCCATAACCAGCATCAGCTTGCCGCCATCGTCAAAAATCATGCCTTTTTTCAATTCAATTGCTTGCATAAAAAAATCTCCCTAATAAATTTTTATCACTGTTCTTCATTATACCATTGACTTAAAAGCCGCGAAGGTAAATTTTGTCAATCAAGTGCCCCTCAACCTTATGCAGGATCAAGTTAGCCCGCTCCTTGGTCGGAGCGATGTACTGACGGAGGTTGACTAAGTTGACCATCTGCCAGGTTTCTTCCGCTAAGCGCAGAGCCTCGGCTTCTGGCCCGTTAGCCAGCTTGTAGTAGAAGTTGCTTGGGTCATTCTTCTTCATTTTCATGATCTTCTTGAAGCGTTGCATATACCACTTTTCAATCAAGTCTTCTTCCGCATCGATATAAATTGAAAAGTCAAAAAAGTCGCTGGTCACCAGCTGGCCGCTTTCCGGCAGCTGCAGGGTGTTGATCCCTTCAATGATCAAAATATCGGGCTTTTCCACATGGCCATAGCGGCCTGGGACGATGTCGCTTAATTCCTGGGAATACAGGGGATAAACGACGTCATTTTTCCCGCTAACCACGTCCTGGAGGAAGTCTCTGAGCATCTGCATGTTGTAGCTTTCCGGGAAACCCTTCCTGGGCATCAGCTTCCGCTTCTCCAGCTCCTGGTTGGGGTAGATAAAACCATCAGTAGTCATCATCTGGGTCTTTAAGTCCGGGTAATACCGGGTCAAGAGCAGCTGCAAAAGGCGGGCAGTCGTGGACTTGCCCACGGCAACTGAGCCGGAAATACCGATAATATAAGGCACCTTGCTTTCTGGCAGCTGCAAAAATTCGGCCTTCTTAGCGGCTGCCGCCTGCTTGGCCTGGTAGGCCAGGTGGATGTAGTTCAGCAGGGTTTGGTAGATTTCATCGACGTCCTTGACGTCCAGCTGGTCGCCCAAAGACTTGACCTTGGCCAGCTCTTCACTGGTCACCGCCAGCTCAGTCTTGGGGGTTAAAGCCGCCCAGGCTTGCCGGCTGAATTCAGTATAGTTTCGCATTCTTTTTACTTGTCCTTTTCTCATTCTTTATCTATTATAGTAGAAAAAAGCAGGAGAAACTGGCAAATGCCAGCTTCATTTTTCAAAGAAATGGGTGAAACAGATGAAGAAAGTCGTGCTTTTTGGCGATTCAATTTTTAACGCGTATGACGGGCAAAAGGATACCGACCGTTTGTCCAAGGCCTTGGCCAAGCGGCTGGGAGACGCTTACGAGCTTGTGAACATCTCGGTCAGCGGTGCCTGCGCCCAGGACGTCCTGCCCAGAGTCGGCAGTCTGCCTGCCTGCGACATTTTGGTCGTAGAGTACGGGACCAACGACGCCGCCAGCTGGGGCTGCAGTGCCTATGACTACCAGGAAGGGCTGGAGAGCTTGATCAAGCAGGCCCAGAAGGTAACCGGGGCCAGCGACACTCTGGTTCTGGCTCCGTCCATGCCGGATTTGACAAACCCGGAAATGGCCGCGGCCTACGACTTGGAGAAGCTGGACAAGTACGTCGACATCGCGCAAAGAGACGCCGGCAAGACCAATTCCTTCTTCTTCGACCTGACCCACAAGATGGAAAAGCTGAAGGACCTGCCTTCCTTCATGATTGCAGACGGCCTCCACTACAGCGAAAAAGGGATTTCCTGGTTGGCTGATGTTCTAGCTGACCAAATTAATAAGATGGCATAGGAAAAGCGCTCGATTGCTCGGGCGCTTTTTGCATGCACTTTATTCGTTTGTATCAGTCGTCGTGTCAGTGCTTGACTGGCTGCTAGAGGAAGCTTCCTGGCTGCTTTGTTCCTGACTAGATGAGCTGGCCGCAGAACTAGAAGAACTGGCAGAACTTGCAGAGCTTGCCTGGCTCTGCTCTTGGCTGGAAGAACTTGCCCGCTGCTCTTCACTTTGGCTTTGGCTCTGCTGGTCATCATGGCTTGGCTTGTTTTCATCAGGCTTAGCGGAATCATCTTGCTTCGGCTTAGATGAAGAAGATGATGATGACGAGGAGCTGGATGAGCGGGAAATGCTGGTGGCCTTAGAAGCTAGGGCACCGAAGCCGCCGGCTACGGACCCGACCACGGCCAGGCCCAAGATAACCCAGATCCCGATCTTCAAGAGCTTGTCCAAATTGATGGCGTCAAAGAATTTAAAAATTGCCTTGAAGCCATGCGGCACCTTGCTCTTGTTCAAAATTTCCTTGGCCTTGCCGGCCGGGCCGGCCTCCTTAACTGGCGCCGGGTTAGCGGCCCGGACTTCAGTTACCTTCCCTTTAACTGGAATGGCTGGCTTAGCGGCTTGGGCGCTGGCCGCAGGAATGTCCTTGCCGGCGTCAGCTGGCTCAGTAAACTGGTCTAAGAGCTTTGCCCCGTCCAGGCCCAGCAGGCTGGCGTATTGCCGGATGCAGCTTCTGACCAGGACTGGGTTTAAGCCTTGAAAATCATCGGCTTCAATCTTTTGCAGAGTCGCCTGGTCGACCTGCAGGGTTTGACTAACGGCTTCCAGGCTGAGCTGCTTGGCGCGGCGCTGTTTCTGTAGTTCTTTACCGATTGTCAAATTTTTGCCTCCTAAATGCTTTGGATTAGTTTTAGCCTATTTTACTTGAAAAAGGGCAAAAGCTAAAGGCAGAAGTCTTTTACCAAAGGTTAAGATTTCTTTTATAAAAAAAGCCCCCTCAGGGGACTTTACAAATCGCTGCTTATTTGCCTTGGAAAGTGCCAGCTTCGACTTCCTTAATGAAGTCAGCCAGGTGCTTGTAGTAGACATCCGGGTTGTCAACCATGTGGTGGTGACCGCCATTAGGAGTAGTCACCAGGCGGGAGTTAGGAATCAGCTTCTGCATGGTTCTGGCCGTTTCCAGGGGCATGGTTTCCACTTCACCAAAAGTCAGCAGGGTTGGCACCTTGATCTTTGGCAGTTCGCTTCTGAAGTGCCAGTCCTTCAATTTGCCCGTGATGACGAATTCGTTGTCGCCCTGGAAGGCGTTGTAAACAGCCGTGCCACCCAGGTTGCCTAGGTGGTAGAGCTTGGAAGGTTGCTTGCGGTCAACGAAGTTGATGTTCAAAATCTGTACGTCATCTTGGTAGCGCTGGTTGGCGTAATCGTTCTTTGCTTCGCATTCGTGCATGAAGTCGATTTCGGTCTGCGGCAGGACTTCTTGCCGGCGGCGGTTGACCGCGGCCACGTATTCGTCAATGTCGTCAACCATGGAGGAGATGATGGCCCCCTTCAAGTGGTCACCGTACTTAACCGCGTATTCCTGGACCAAAAGGCCGCCCCAGCTTTGCCCGATCAAGTAGAAGTTATCGATGCCCAGCTTCTGCCGGACTTCTTCAACTTCATCCAGGAAGTATTCGTAAGTTAGGTACTTGTCCGCGATCTTTGGGTCGCTGTAGTCCGGCTGGTCAGAGTAAAGGGAGCCCAGCTGGTCGTACATGTGGACCTGGACATTCAAGCCCTGCTTCTTTAATTGTTCAGCCGTGTCTTCCCAGTATTCGTGGTTGCCGCCCGGGCCCCCGTGCAGGCAGAGCAGGTGGATGTCACCCGTCCCTTGGGTGTTGGTCCAGAGGTGATAGCCATTGTCCAAAGTCAAAATCGTCGTTCCTTGTTTCATTGGAAAATCTCCTAACTATAACTATCTAGTTCATTATATGCCTTTATCTATTATATGCCTTATTTGCCTACTGGTTTTGGGCTGCCAGGAATTCCCGCATTTTTTCCAGCTCGGTGCTGGCTAAGTCCAAGGCGCAGACGTTTTCAAAAAGGTGGCTGACTTCCTGCCCGCTTTCCGGGTCCTCAATGGTGAAGGCTTCTTCATTCACCGCCGTCACGTAGCCCAGGTTTTCCCCGGCTAATTCGTAGTCGTCCACGCTGACCAATTGCTTGCCGGCTTTTTCAATCACTTCCCGGGCAGTCGGGACATGGTCTAAGGACTGGGCTAATTTGCCCAAGTGGCCCGGATCAAAAATTTCATTTTTCTGGTTGTAAGCCACCAGGAAGCTGGAGAAGTCGATGGCTGCTGAATTTACTGTTTCGTGGATCACGTCTTCTTGGTTGACCAGGCAGATGGATTCTAATTGCCCATAGTCATTCAAGCTTTCAAAAAGCAGGAAGTGGTCACTTTGGTCCAGGACCCGGCCCAAAAGGCAGCTGCCAAAGCGGTCGTCATCCAGCCAGTCCAGGTAAAGTTCAACTAAGCCGTAGGGATTCTGACCGGCAAACTGCTCTTTAACTGCCTGGTACTTTTTCCAGAGCTTGTTTAAAGGAGCGTTTAATTCCAGGCTGGAGATGGCAGACAGGGGAATGACCAGGCAGAGAGGGTTCAGCTCGTAGTCATCCCCGATCTGCTTCAGCTGGATTTCGGTTGGACCGGCTAAAGCGATGATGCCGGTGTAGACGATCCCGCTGGTTAAGGTGATATTGACGACCAGGTCCTTCTCCAGTGCGGCTTGGCTGGCCGCGCTAAGGCTGGTCAAAGGCGCCCTCAGGAGCTCCTGGTTGAGGGGCATGAGGGAGAAGGGGTCGGTTGACTTGCCTTCATCGATCAGGCGCTGGCAGTAGGCCAGGCTGGGGGATTCGTCGACGCTGGCCAGGATGTCCTGGTTATTGATGACCAAGACCCCGCCGGCATTGGCGTCGTCGTCCAGGCTGATGAGGGTGGTCGCGTCCGCGCTTTGGTAGACCAGGTAGCCCAGATAGTAGTTGCCGGATAATTGGTCGGCTTTGGTATGCAGTTCAACTAATTTCATTTATTTTGTCTTCTCGTTTCTTTCTAGTTTTTATTCTTTGTTTTTCCCGCTATTTTTTCGTCCTTTTTCTCTTTTTTAAAAAATTGTCACGCTTTGCCAAGAATCAGACTTTAGCAAGATTTTACTTTCTTAGGATTATCTTAATTATATCAATGCTGGCGGCAAAAATAGGAAAGATTGCTATAATGTTTATGAAAGAGAGGGATTATCCGATGAGTCTCAAATACGCACGGAAAAGCCAGGTAGCCCTGTTCAGCTTCCTGGCCGCCATCAAGGCCTGCAATGTTTTGTTCGTGGCCTACATGCTCAAGGTCATGCTGAACATTGCCTCTTCTGGCAAGGCTGATTACGGCCGCCTGGTCGGCTTCGCGGCCTTGACGGCCGGGGGCCAGCTTTTGTTCATGGCCAGCAATTTCTTCTATGAAACGACCAAAATGAACATCATCAGAAGCGTGAACATGACCTTGAAAGAGGCCAACCTCCGCTACCTGATCGACCAAAACAGCCTGGACACTAAGGACGGGCTGAGTTTCATGACCAACGACTTAAAGCAGATCGAAACCAACCGGGTTACGGCCCAGCTGGATATCATCTACCAAAGTTTGACCTTTGCGGGCTCTTTGGCCTTTGCCTTTTATAACTCCTGGGAAATGACCCTGGTTTTTATCGTGGCGACTCTGGCCCCGGCCGGCGTGCAGATGATTACCAGCAAGATCATCACCAAGAAGTCCCGGATCTGGGCCCAGAAGAACGCCGTCTACACCCAATACGTGTCAGACAGCTTAAGCGGGGCCCAGTCAGCCCGGCTCTACAACGTCCGCACCAATATTGTCAAACGGGCGGTGGGGGCTGCCGGGAATATGGAAACCGCCCTTCGGAACATGAGCTTGACTCAGGCCTGGGCCCTGGAATTGATCTACTCAGCTGCTGAGCTTTTCTGCTTCATCATTCCCTGTACGATCGGTGGGATCATGATGATGCAGGGGCGGCTGGCGGTTGGGACCCTGGTCATGATGGTCGACTTGGCCATCAACTTCATCAGCCCGGTGGTCACCCTGTTTAACGAATTCAACCAGGTCAAGTCAACCGTGCCGATGTGGCAGAGAACCCAGCGGGCCCTCAACTACGTGCAAAAAGACGACAATTACCCGGTCGACCACTTTGACGGCATGGAAATCCAGGACGTGGCCTACGTGACCAAGCACAGCAAGCGGCAGATTTTTGAACACGTGAACATCAAGGTCAAGCCGGGGGAAAAGATCCTCTTGATGGCCCCGTCCGGCTGGGGGAAGACCACCCTCTTGCGCCTCATGCTGGGTATCTACACGCCAAGCCATGGTGAAATCTTGATCAACGGTGAAGAAGTGACAGGGGACTGGTATAAGGCCCACAACTTCTACTCCTACGTCAACCAGAAGCCTTTCATGTTTGACGATACCCTCCGCTTTAACGTGACTATGGGCCGGCAGGTGGATGAAGAACAGTTGCTCATGGCCTGCCATGAAGCGGGCCTGGATGACTTGATCCAGGAAAACGGCTTGGATTACCCGGTTGGGGAGAACGGCAACAACCTCTCCGGCGGGCAGATCCAGCGGGTGGAAATTGCCCGGGCCCTCTTGTCCGGCCGGCCAATCCTGCTGGCTGACGAAGCCACCAGTGCCCTGGATCCCCGCCTGTCTTTGGAGATCCATGAGACCTTATTGGGCAGCCCGAAGGTAGCGGTGATCGAAGTCGCCCACAAGATTTCGGACGTGGAAAAAGCCATGTTCGACCAGATTATTGTTTTAGACAAAGTTAAGCCAGCCTAAGCTGGCTTTTTGTTACTTTTATACAGTAAAATATATATATTGAAAGATTTTGATTTAGTAAAAGATAAATATCTATTTTTGTACATATAAAAAATATGATATATTGCTCTTGATAAGTAAGTGCTTACAAGATACAATAGAGAGTGTAAGTAAGAAAACAAGAAAATAGTTTGTTGCAATAACTTAAGGAGATTAAATTATGGCAGAACCAAAATGGCTGCAGAACATGAACCCTGAAGAATACTTGAAGGAAGATTTTGAATCAACTGGCCATAGCAGTTACACTGTTGATGGCTTGGACAAGAATGACCCAGAATGGCTAGACAAGGCAGCTGCCAAGGTTAACGCTGCTGAAGGCGACGACTACGTTAAGCTGGACTCAGGTTTGCTGACGGTTAACCAAATCAACTGGATGCTCCGCAATACTTTCGGTGAACTGACTTTCGTGGACGACAACAACCAATTCCTGTGGTATAACCGTCCGCAAGACCCTAACTACAAGATGAAGGCCGGCCGGGTACCAGCGCAAGTTGGTGACACCATGGGGACTATTCACCCAGACATCCGCGACGTTATCCCTAATGCCAAGAAGGTTGTTCACGCCCTGCGGACCAAGGAAGGCGGCCATGATGCAGTTTGGATGCCAGTACCAACTGGTAACTTGACTGAACTCGTTTTGCACTACTACAAGAGAGTGGAAGACGAAGAAGGCAACTACATGGGTATCTACGAATGGGCTCAAGACATCTACCCATTTGTGAAGTACTTCTGCGAATCAACTGGCCAAAAGCTGGTTGTTGACCCAGACGCTTCAACTGGTGCAACTTACCGCCGCAACTCTGACCCAGACGCTAAGACCGGTCCTTCAACCAAGGCAGCAGCTGCCGAGGAAGAAGAAAAGCCAGCTGAACCAGAAGCAACTAGCGGTGCTTCACACCACTAATCAAAGCATTTTTTGCGATCATACTACTATTAAAGACCAGCCTAAGGCTGGCCTTTTTTCTACTTCTTAAAATTCCTGGTGCTGGTTAGGGTCGCGGTCGGGCCGGCGGCCATCTGCCTTGTCCAAGTCCGTCAAGGCGGTCACTTCCTCTTCAGTTAAAGTGAAGTCAAAAATGTCCAGGTTGCTCAACTGGTGCTGGCTGGAGGAAGCCTTTGGAATCGGCACTACCCCCAGTTGGACTTCCCAGCGCAAGATTACTTGAGCCGGGCTCTTGCCGTACTTGGCAGCCAGCTTTTGAATCAAGTCTTCCTGGAAAACTTCCCCGGCCCGCATGAGCGGACTCCAGGCTTCCGTAACGATCCCATGCTCATCGTCATAAGCCCGGACGGCGCGGCTGGACCAGTAGGGATGCAGCTCTACCTGGTTGACAGCTGGCGTAACCCCGGTTTCCTCAATCAAACGGTCGATATGCCCTGGTTCAAAATTCGACACCCCAATCGACCGGACCAAGCCAAATCTTTGCGCGTCGATCAAGGCCTGCCAGGCTTCTACATAATGGTCTTCCAAAGGATTTGGCCAGTGGATCAGGTAGAGGTCAAAGTAGTCCAAGCCGCTTCTTAAAAGGCCTTCTTCCAGTTCGTTGATCGCGGCCTTGTATTCGTGGTGGGCTCCCGGCAACTTTGAGGTCACGAAGAGCTGACTTCTTTTAACAGAGCTGCTTCTGATTGCCTTGCCCAGGGCCCCTTCGTTTTCATAGCGGGCGGCTGAGTCCAGGAGCCGGTAGCCGTTTTCAATTGCCTGGCTGATCGCTTGGACTCCTTGGTAGCCCTTGATCTTGTAAGTCCCAAAGCCGATCTTTGGAATCTGGCTTCCGTCATTTAGCTTGAATTCTTCCATAATTTTTTCTTTGCCTTTCTATTAGATAAGTATTGCTTGCTTTTTCTCTCAATTATAGGTCAAATCTTTTGGTTTCCGGGAAAAATCCTCTAAAATAGTTTTAGTTTAAAAAGCGAGGAAAAGAAATGGCAAAAAAACGCAGGCGCAAGAAGCGCCAAAATACCAGCCTGCTGTCGGTTTTAGTCGCCGCGGCGGCAATCATTTGGGGCGTCTACACCAAGGGCGGCCAGGAAAATTTAACTAGCTCCAGTTCCAGCAGCACTTCATCAAGCGCGGTCAGCTCGGCCCAAACGGCTAAAACCGTCTACGGGGGCTTAGCCAAGAGCGACTACCAGAAATTAGCCCAGGAGACTTTTAAATCCGGAGGCAAGGGCTGGCGCTATGTTAACAACAACCACTCCACCCTGGTGAAAAGCGCCTGGAAGGTCAACCGGGTTATCTACTCCAACCTGGACAGCCAGAACCGGACTTCCAGCTCCAACACCGCTTTTTTGGAGAAGCGGAACGTGGCTAACGACTCCTTAAGAGTAAGGCAGTACGTTCAGCCAACCGGCTGGCATTCCAACCGGCAAAACGGGACCCAGATCTACAACCGGGGCCACCTGATTGCCTATTCAGTTTCCGCCGGTATCGACCAGGACGGCAACTATAACCCCAAGAACCAGTCCGGTGACCAGAACAACCCTAAGAACCTTTTTACCCAGTCAGCCTTCTCCAACCAGAAGATCCAGACGATTTTTGAAAGCAAGGTCCGGTCAGCTTTAAGAAGCGGGAAAAAGGTCATCTACCAAGCAACGCCAATTTTTAAAGGCCGGGAACTCATGGCCCGGGGGATCAACCTCCAGGCAGTTTCCACCGACGGCAGCCTGGATTTCAACGTTTACATCTACAATGTGCAGCCGGGCTACCAGTTTGACTACGAAACCGGCCGGGCAAAGATCGACCGCGGCATGCAGGTCAGCGAATAAAAAGAAGGAAGAAAAATGCGCGACAACTGTACAACCATGCTGGTAGGTAAGAAGGCCAGCCTTGACGGATCCACGATCGTGGCCAGAGACGAAGACTACGACCAGGGCTTTAACGAAAAGCGCTTTGTCTACTATCCAGCTAAAAATTATGACGAGCTCTTTGTCTCCAAAGGAACCGGCGTTGAAATTCCCTTAAAGGGAGAAGGCTGCGGCTTTACCGCCGTCCGCGACGCCGTAGAAGACTACGGCCGCTTTGACGAGCAGGGGATCAACAGCTACAACGTGGCCATGAGCGCAACGGAAAGCGAGGCCAGCAACCGCCGGGTCTTAGGCCATGATCCTTTTGTTAAAAATGGAATCGGGGAAGACTCCATGCTTTATTTGGTCCTGCCTTTCATCAAGACGGCCAGAGAAGGGGTTGAGCGCCTGGGCCGCCTGGTGGAACAATATGGTTCAAGCGAAAGCAACGGGATTGCTTTTGGCGATGAAAATGAGATCTGGTACATGGAAACTGGGGCCGGTCATCAGTGGGTTGCCCGCCGGGTGCCAGATGACAGCTATGTCGTGGCACCAAACATGATGATCATCGGGGAAATCGACTTTGATGACCCGGCCAACTGCATGTATTCCACTAACCTCCGCCAGTTTGTCAATGACCACCACTTGAATCCTTCTAAGACTGGCAGCTTTAATTTCCGGGAGATTTTTGCCCCAAGAGACCAGGACGACCTCCGCTATAACACTCCCCGGATGTGGTATGGGCAAAAGCTCTTTAACCCGGAAGTGGGTCAATCTATCGATGACTTGGACATGCCGTTTTGCCGGGTGCCGGCCAAGAAGATTGCCATCGAAGACGTGCAATTTTACTTGAGCAGCCACTACGAAAACACGGAATACGATTACTTGACCAAGGAAGAAAGCCCGGTTAAGAATGCCTACCGGCCAATTTCTGTCACGGTGTCGCAGGAATGCTCCATCATGCAGATCAGAAGCGACCGGCCAGAAGGCTACAAGGCCATCCAGTGGCTCTGCTTCGGCCTTTACGCGGCCGCGCCTTGGGTGCCTTTCTACACCAATATCAAGGACACCCCAGCCAATTACCAGATCAAGACCGGCCAGGCTGACCCAACTAATAGCGCCTACTGGCTCTACAAGTGCATCCAGGCCTTGCTGGAAGGTAAGCAGCAGGACTGGCAGAGAAAGCTCCGGGACTTCCAGGCTGACTGCCAGAGTCTGGCGATCCAGCATGTCGACGAAACTGACCGGGCAGCTGAAAAGTTAAGCCAAACAGAATTAGCCGGCTTTTTGACAGAAGCTAATGATCAAATTGCCGCGGAGATTACGGCCAAGGGTAAAGACCTTTTCGACCAGCTGGTCAAGGACAATCTCAACAACTCGATTTACAAGTACCGGCCATAATTTCTGGCAAAAAATAGTACAATAGAAATGTTGTAAGTTTTTAATGTAAAGTAAGAAATCGTAAGGAGTTTTTTATGGAAAAAGAGATGACCTTAATCAGCGCCAAGGGTAAGTTAAAAGGAATTTGGGGTGAAGCCGTCAACCCGATCGAAGGGATGACCCCCTTAGTAATTTTGGCTAAGACCGGTGACAAGGACCAGGCCTATTGGCTGAGCCGCTACTTAAACGACGCCGGCATCCTGACCTTCACCTTTGAAGCAGAAGATGCAGCCAGCGCCATTAGCGGCTACCACCTGGCCTTTGATGAACTTAGAAACGACGACCGGGTAGCCAGCGAATACATCGTCTTCGCCGGTTACGGAGAAGCTGGGAATGCTGCAGCTGTTGCGGCTAGTGAAATCGGCCGGTCAGTCCGGGGGATCTTTTTAATGTCACCAGTTATCAAGAACTGGGACAAGATTAAGGGTTACCAGGGCCGCAGCTACATTGTTGTCGGCAGCGATGACGACCAGGCGCCTTTGGCCAGCCTGGAAATGATGGCCAAGCAGCTGAAGCAAGGCGAACTTTTGCAAATGCGGGGCGCTGGCCACGACTACCGGGAAGAAGACTGGGAAAGAGCAGGGATGCTGCTCAGAACCTGGGTCTTGACTGGCCTTAACTAAGAAACTGTAAAGCAGAAAAAGAGAAGAAGACAAAGCATGACAGAAGTAAAAATTGTGCAAGTTAGTGAGAAAGATTTGCCAGATTTGATTGCTATCAGCCGGGAAACTTTCGCGGACACTTTTGGCAAAGACAACAGTCCGGAAGACATGGCCAAGTTTTTGGACGAAAACTACAATGAAGACAAGCTTGGGGGAGAAATAGCAACTCCGGGCAGCTCTTTTTATTTCTTGAAAGTGGACGGGGAAGTTGCCGGCTACTTGAAGCTGAATGTTGACGACGCCCAAAATGAAGAAGTCGACCCGAACGGTCTGGAAGTCGAGCGGATCTACCTGCGGAAAAGTTTCCAGCACCGAGGCCTGGGCAAGCAGCTCTTTGAGTTCGCGGAAGAAAAGGGCCGGGAATGGGGCAAGTCTGTTCTCTGGCTGGGTGTTTGGGAGCACAACGAAAACGCCAAGAACTTCTATGCCAGCCGTGGTTTGACCCGGTTCAGCGAGCATGTCTTCGTTCTTGGCGATGACCGTCAGACTGATTTTTTGTTAAAGAAGGCTCTGGTTTAGTCCTGGCTGATTAACCAGTCGGACAAGAGCTTTTGGTACTTGGCATTTTCCTGGACAAAAGGCATGTGGCCGCAGCCGGCAAAGAGCTCCCAGCGGGCGTTTGGCAAGTGGTCGTACATGCTTTTAGCTACTAGGGGAGTGCACAAGTCGTCAGTGCCGCTGGTAATCAAGGCCGGCAAGTGCAGATCCTTTAAGCGGTCAGTGTACTCATAGCCGTGCAGGTTGCCAATCGGCGTATATTCATTAGGGCCCCAGCCGGTCAAGTAGGCCAGGCTACCGCCCTTTTTTTTGCGCAAAACTGGCTCCGGCAGGTCCGGCGTAAGCTTGATGGCGTGCTGGTCCATGAAGTGGGCATTGGCCGCCTGGTAGGCCGGGGAGTCGTAGTTGCCAGTTGTTTCAGCTTCCTTGATAGCGGCCTGCTCATCTTCTGGCAGGTACTTGATCAAGCGGTGCAATTCCTGGCTCCAGAGTTTGGCGGAAGCTAAAGTGGAGGAGAGGATCAGGCTCTTGACTCCTTTTGGCTGGTAGTCGCATAGGTAGATCAAAGCCAGCATCCCGCCCCAGCTTTGCCCCAGGAGGTGGATCTGGTCCAGGCCCAGCTGCTCTCTGACATTTTCCAGCTCCTTGACCCAGGTCCGGGCCGTGTAGGCCGTCTCTGCCTGGTCGTCGGGGATGCTGGAGTTGCCGCAGCCCAATTGGTCATACATGATAACCTGCCGGCCGCTTTTTTCAGCGACTTGGTCAAGGACTTCAAAATAGTTGTGACTGCTGCCGGGTCCACCGTGCAGAAGCAGGAGCGGGGCGCGGTCAGTAGCCTCGCCCACGATCCGGCAGTAGGTTTGCCAATTTCCGAACGGAAGATATTTTTCTGTGATTTGCACCATTATTTTACCTACTTTAAACAATTTCGTTTTAAAAAAATGGTAACATGAATAATGAGTAAAATGAAGGTGGGACAGCCATGATTAAGCAACAAATTTTTCCAATTGAAACTGACTTTAACTGGTACGACGTCAATGGCTTGAACGAAGCTGACAGCCGGCGACTGCAGACGGAGTTTTACTTTACCCCGGAAATTATTTCCTACGTTTCCGACCGGCATGAACGGCCCCACTACGACTACGACCAATATACCGACACCCACCTGCTGGTCTATGACGTGCCAGTCTGGCCAACGACGACCAGCAAGCACTTCACTTCCCGGCCAATCACTTTTTTGCTGCAGGACAAGAACCTCTTTTCTTTCCATACGATTGAAACCAGCTATGTCTTTGACGAGTTCAACGATCCCCGGGTTTTGCGCCGGCTCTCCCACGCCCAGGACGTGACGGAACTGCTGGTGACTTTTTTGATGTATGCTTCCCAGTACTTCCAGCGGGCCATCACCCAGCTGGATGCTGAGCGCAACGATCTGGACGTCAAGCTGAGCGATGACATCGACAATAAGGACCTGGTTGAGTTGTCCAATATTGAAAAGAGTCTGGTCTATCTGTCCAGTTCAATTCAGACTGACCAGATGATGCTGCACAGCCTGCAGCATTCCCGGCTGACTTTTTCCAAAGCGGCCAAGGAAAGGCTGGACGACGTTTTGATTGAATCCAGCCAGTCTTCAGAAATGGTGCAGATTTCCCGGCAGGTTACCAAGACTTTGTCATCGACTTCTAACAACATGATGAACAACAACCTAAATGACACCATGCAGTTCCTGACGGTCTGGTCCATTGTTTTGACTATCCCGACTATTTTGACTGGTTTTTACGGGATGAACGTGAAACTGCCGGTTTTCGGGGCCAGCTATGACTGGATAGTCATTATTTTGATCACCGCTCTTTTGATGGTCTGGCTGATCTTCCTCATGCGCAAGCACCATCTTTTCTAAAGGGATTAATAGTTAGAAACAAGGAGCTTTAATGAAGAACAATATTGTAGTCGGGGCTTTGATCGCCTCCCTGCTGGCTTTTGTCGTGTACACCAGCACCAACAAGGATGCTGAAACGCGGGAAGTCACGGTGGTGCAGGTAAAGAAGTCCGGTAAAGTCAAAAAGAAGATCACTTCTACTGACAAGGAACCGAATGTCAATTCTATTGAATATGACAATCAGGTCAAGAGCAGCAAGGGCAGTGACAAGCAACTGGTCAAGGCAATTAAGAAGGCTATGGGCCAGGACGTCAGCTACCAGGTGGCAGCTTATGACTTGAATAAGAGCAGCCATTTCGCGGAAGTCGCCAACACCAAGAGCGGCCAGAATTCCCAGAAGATTTTTTACCTCTATCTTTTGATCGCCCTTTACGCCCAGGAAAAGTCTGGCAAGATCGGGGCCAGCACGACCATCAAGGTTACTAAGGCTGACAAGGCCGGGACGAGCCAGGCGATCGCGGTCGGGATCAGCTATGGGCCAAGCTACTTGCGCAAGCAGATGCTGAAGGGCAACAAGACCGCGGCTAACGCGCTTTTGCGGACGATCGGGACTAAGCAGGTCAACAAGATCCTTAAGCAGCTGGGGGCCAGCCAGACTAAAGTAACGGGGACCTTCTCTAAATCCGTGGTCGGCAAGACGACAGCCAGTGACCTGGCCAAGATCATGGTTTCCATCTATCAAGGCAAGCAGGTCGGCAGCTACAACCAGCAGGTTCTGACTGCTATGACAGGGAAGACCAAGCTGGCCAGCAAGGCTAAGGGGACCATCTACCAATATGCTGATAGCAATTTAGAGGTCGCCTTGATCAGCAATAACGGCCACAATTACGTAGTCAGCGCTTGGTCCAGCAAGACTGACGACTTTGCTTCCTTGGGACAAGCCGTCAAGAAAGTCATGGAAAAGTAAAGACGGAATAAACTGAATAGAAGAAATGAAAAACGACTCTACAGCCAGACAGTAGAGTCGTTTTGTGTTTTCTTGCGTTTACGTGGTTTATAAGTTTTCTTAACCAGCCACATATACCAGGCGAATTGGAATTCCCCGATCATAATGCAGATAGCCAGCAACAGGAAGGTTACTACGAAAGGATTGATGCTGTTGCCGTCAGGGTAATGAAAATTGAACATGAAAACATTTAGATAAATCAGTAAACTGAACCAGTAAAAGTTTGCGAACCACCAGATTTTCATTTTTAGTTTTCATCTCCTATCTCAATATATGATAGCGCTTTTAGGAATCGCTTTCAACAGAAAAATGAAATTAATTTACAGAGTGTAGATTGAAATCTTCAGTTAGTAGTTATATAATTGCTAGAGTTGAAAGGAAAATGGTAGTAATTATGACTCAAAAAAGAACTTTGGACTTAGGCAAGGTCATCGCCAAAGCCACGGAAATGATTGAAAGCCGGGGCTTAAGCGAGACGACCATGCCAAATCTTGCCAAGGCTCTGGGCGTTCGCAGCCAGTCACTCTATCATTACGTGAAGAACCGCTCGCAACTTCTGTCGCTGGTCGCGGCCAGCCGGATCCGCCTGCTCTACCAGGACCTGCTCAAGCAGCTGGTCGGTTTGTCAGGTCACGAAGCATTGTTTAAGTTTGCTGACGTGGTCCGCGACCGGCTTCTGGAAGACCAGGCCCTGGCGACCCTCCTTTACCACATGGATGAATTTTCTGATGATTCAGAAGTGGTTAAAGAGGTGGTCAAGATCCTGGACTTGGGGGACCAGCTGCAAGTGGACACTGAGCACGTGGTTTCCCAGCACGCCTTGGTTGGCGCGGTCCTGGGCTATGTCTTTCTAGACAGATTCACTAAGGACCAGGAAGGCCAGGAATACTCGGAAAGCCCGCAAGAAGCAGAGGAGAACTATCACGAAATGGTCTGGCGGCTGGTTTCGCCCAGCGTCCAGCAGTCAAATGCCTAGCTTAGTAGACAGATTGTAAAAGATAAAGAAAGGAAAAAGGACGTTGAAGAAGTTACTGAAGAACCACCTCGGCGCTTTGATCGCCTGGGTGCTCATTCTTGTGATTTCTTTGGTTGCCTTGCCAAACGTTGACTCACTGACGAGAGCGCACAGCGAAATCTCCCTGCCAAGCAACGTGGAAAGCGAAGCAGCCAAACTAATCAAGAACGAATGGGGCAGTAAGAAAAAGAATACTTACGAAGTCGCGGTTGTTTTCAACAAGAAATCCGGTAAGCTGACCGAGACCGACCAAGGCAATATCGAAGCCTCGATCGACCGCTTGACCAACAACCAGAAGAAATACGGCATCAAGGACTACCTGGCGCCACAAGACAACATCGCTACCAAGAAGCTACTCAAGTCTAAAGACGGAACGACTTGGGTCATGCAGATGAACATCTCCAAGAACCATGGGACTATCTCCCAGATTTATGACGAGATCAACAAGGCCGTCAAGACCAGTGGGGTAAGAACCTACGTCACTGGGGCAGACGTCCTCAACAATGACTTTACCAGCTCGATCCAAGAGGGGATCAAGAAGACGGAACTGATCACGGTGGTCTTCATCTTCATCGTGTTGATCATCGTCTTCCGGTCACCGGTTGTCCCGCTTGTGTCACTTTTGACGGTTGGGGTTTCCTTCCTGGTTTCCTTCTCAATCGTGACCAACCTGGTCAACCAGGTGAACTTCCCGTTCTCCAACTTCACCCAGGTCTTCATGGTGATTGTTTTGTTCGGGATCGGGACCGACTACAACATTCTGCTATATAACCACTTTAAGGAGTACCTGGGCAATGGCCTGGGGGTGGCTGAGGCCACGAAGGACTCGATCAAGAAGGCCGGCCGGACTATTCTTTACTCCGGCTCCTCAATCCTGATCGGTTTCTCCGCTTTGGGCCTGGCCAACTTCTCCGTTTACCGGTCCGCTTCTGGCGTTGCCGTCGGCGTTCTGGTCCTGCTGGTTGTCCTCTTGACTTTGAATCCCTTCTTCATGGCCACTTTGGGCAAGAAGATGTTCTGGCCAAGCAAGGAATTTGCCGGGGAAAACCCAAGCAAGATGTGGCACGGGATTTCCAGCGCTACTTTGAAGCGGCCAGTTGTCTCCTTGGCAGCAGTAGCAGTTGTCATTGCTCCGTTCTTCGTTACTTACTCTAACGTTTTGAACTACGACGACACGGCGGAAATTTCAGATTCAGTTCCTTCCAAGCAAGGGCTGAACCTGGTCCAAAAGCACTTCTCTGAAGGGATGGCTATGCCGTCATACCTTTACATTAAGAGTGACCACAAGCTCGATAATGAGAAGGACTTGAAGCTGATCGACGAATTGACGCGGAAGTTGCGCAATTCTGAAGGCGTGGACAAGGTTATGTCCGCGACTGAGCCATACAATGAAAAGATTAAGCTGCTATACGTTAAGAAGCAGCTGAAGTCAGTTACCGACGGGACCGCCAAATTGGAAAAGGGTGTCGGCAAATTGACTAAGGGCAGTGAGCAGGTAACCAGTGGGGCCAAGAAACTGGCTAACGGGGCTGACCAGCTCGACGAAGGCACTGGCACTTTGAGTGATGGGGCCAAGGACCTGTACACGGGGACGGTTAAGCTTTACAACGGTTCAATCGCCCTCTACGACGGGGCAGGCACCCTCTTTAACGGGACCAAGACCCTGTCAGTTGGGGCAGATGCCCTTTACTCCGGCACCAGAAAATTATCTAGCGGAGCCAACACCCTGTCTGCTGGTACCCAGAAGCTGAAGAGTGGGACCAGCTCTCTAGCCAGTGGTTCTAAGACTCTGGCTAACGGGACTGGGTCTCTGGCAACTGGTGCCCAGACCTTGCGAAATGGTGCTGGCACTTTGAAGAATGGTACCGCCAGCCTTTACACTGGTGCCGGCACTTTGAAGAACGGTACTGCCAGCCTTTACACTGGCGCGGGTTCTTTGAAGAATGGTACTTCCCAGCTCTTGACTGGCAGTACTAGTTTGAAGGACGGGACCAGTGATCTGGCAACCGGTGCAAGCAGCCTTTACACTGGCACTCAGACTTTGACCAATGGCGCTAAGGATCTGACGGCCAACATGAACACTTTGGTTGCCGGCCTTGACCAGCTGAAGAGTCAGCTGTCAGAAAACGCCAGTTCCTTGAACGCTGACCAGCTTGACCAACTGTCCCAGGGCTTGACTGACTTGAACAACGGCTTGCAAAGCTTGAACAGCAAGGTCAGCCAAATTCAAGTGCCAAACATCGATACTTCAAAGATCTCCAGCCTGGTCAGTGGCCTGCAAAGCCTGCAAGGGCAAGTTGGCTCTCTGCAAAAGGGCTTGACTGATGTTGGGACTGGCTTGAAGAGTGTAGGCATCGGCTTAGGTGCTGCAAATAATGCAGCTGGCAGTTTAGCGGCATCAATTAAAAAGGTTTCAGACCCAACTTTGCAAAAAGAACTGCTAAATGAACTTAACTCACTTAACGGTGGCTTGTCTTCTACCAAGAGCGGTTTAGGTTCCGCTAGCAGCGGCTTGACTACTGCCGGTACTGCCGCAACTAACATGAAGAGTGCCGCTTCCGGCATTCAAAGTGCAGCCGGTAGCTTTGGTAATGTGTCTTCCACAGCCGACTTGAGCACGCAAGTTGAGCAACTCCAGGCAGCTGTTGCCCAGCTGGCGAATGGCTCAAATACTTTGAGCACCCAGGCAGCCAGCGGGATTATCGACTTGAAGTCCGGCTTGGGCAAGATCAGCCAGATGCAGTCAGCAGTTGATGCCCTCGCAACCGGCGCCCACAAGCTCTACACCGGTTCAAACTCAATTTACAGTGGTTTGAGCAAGGGGATGGCAGGCGCTTTGGCCCTGTCACAAGGTGCTAACAAGCTGAACAGTGGGGCGGTTTCCCTTTACAACGGGATTAGCCAGGTCAATACTGGTGCTTCAAGCCTTTACACTGGTGCCGGTCAAGTCAACTCCGGCGCGGCCAGCCTTTACACTGGTGCCGGCAAACTGAATGCTGGTGCCGCAAGTCTGTACTCCGGTACTGGCAGCTTGGTCAGTGGGGCGAACAAGGTCAACTCTGGTGCTTCTGCTGTAGCCAGCGGCGCTAGCCAAGTCAACACTGGTGCTGGCCAGGTTAACTCTGGTGCCGGCCAACTGGCTAACGGTTTGGCCAGCGGCCTCAGCGGCGCGGCTCAATTGGCTAACGGCGCAAGCCGCTTGACCAGCGGTGCCGGGCAACTCCAATCTGGTGCTGGCCAACTGCAAAACGGCCTGGCGCAAGGCGTCAACGGTTCAAGCCAACTGGCTGAAGGGGCTGACAAGCTGCAGTCCGGCAGCAGCCAGCTTTCCAGCGGCGCAAGCAAGCTCGCTGAAAAGACGCCAGCCATCACCAGCGGCTTGACTGCCGTCAACAACGGTTTGGTTTCTGCCGGCTCATACTTGAACGGTCTGCGCAAGTCCAAGGCTTCTGACACCTTCTACGTGCCAAGCTACGTCTTGAAGCACAACGCCGACCTGCAGAAGTCCCTCAAGGTCTTCCTCAGCCCGGACAAGAAGAGTGCTATGATCATCATCATCCTGGACAGCAACCCAAGTTCTGAAAGTGCCGCAGAGCACTCACAGGCCCTGAGCGCTATGGCCCGCAAGTCCCTGAAGGGGACCGACCTGGGCAAGGCTGAAGTCGAAATGGGCGGGCAAAGCTCAACCATCGAAGACACCAAGAACACGGCCAGTGGTGACTTTACCAGAACTATGGCAATCATGCTGATTGGTATCGGCATTGCCTTGATCTTCGTCACCCGGAGTCTGCTTCAGCCGATCTACATTCTGGGGACTCTGCTCTTGGCCTACATCAGTTCTCTGTCAATCACCCGCTGGGTTGTCAGCGGCATGATGGGCCGGAGCACCCTGGCTTGGAACGTGCCGTTCTTCACCTTCATCATGTTGATCGCCCTCGGGGTAGACTACAGCATCTTCGTCATGATGCGCTACCGCGACAGCGATCCGCACGAATTGCCTAGCGCAAGAATCCTGGAGGCATGTACGGTTATCGGTACGGTTGTCATCTCAGCTGCCGTCATCCTGGGTGGTACTTTCGCGGCCTTGATCCCATCAGGCGTGCCAACCTTGATCGAAGTGGCCATCGGGGTCATCATCGGTCTGGCCATCCTGGTCTTCTTGATGCCGATCAACCTGTCTGCTTCAACTAAGCTGACCTACGAAGGCTTCCCATGGCCTAAGTGGGCAGGCCGCAAGAAGTCTTAAATGAAAGCTAAATAATGCATTAAGAACCCGTCATCTTTGGCGGGTTCTTTTTTGCCTCCGGAGGGAAAATGCTATAATGTGGAAAAAGAAACACTAGCAAAGGACGATTACTATGAAAAAGTGTCCCAACTGTGGACAGGCCCTGACTGGCCAGGAAAAGACCTGTCCCAACTGTGGATTCAATGTGGAAAAATACCGCCGCGACTACTTTACTGAAGAAGCAGTGGAAGAAAATGTGGAAAGAAGAGAAGCTAAGCGGGAAGAAGCCGACCGGTCTTTAGAAAAAGAACCAGCTGACAAGCTCAGCCGGTCCGCCTACCGGCAAAGGCAGGAACAGAATGCCTTCACCGGCAACTCAACCGTGGAGAAAATGATCCAGTGGATGAGAGACAACACTACGATCGCCTTCTTAGTCGGCGTGGGCCTTTTGATCATCATGAGCTTCTCCCGGCCCCTGGGCTGGACGGCTTTTGCTATCTCTATGGCTCTCCTTATCTGGACCGGCCACCGGGACCCCCATGGCGAATATACTGCTGACCGGAACTTGACTGAATACATCCGGCAGTCTGCTTCTAAAGTCTTCAATGCCTTTGACGACAAGGAAAGCGAAATCGAGGAAAAGAATGAAGACTTCACCCAGGCTCACCCGAAATTTGAAGCCAAGCTGGAAAAGGTGAAAAAAAAGACCAAGAAGCCCCGGAACTTCGGCATCATCCAGCTCTCCATCCTCTTGACCAGCTTAATCACCTTGGCCCTGCTTTTCCTGGGGACCGGCTTCGTGGCCTCCAGCAGCAAGCTGACCGTGGCCAGCGTCTTCTTTGAAGTCGCCAACCGGCAGATCGCAGCGGGCAAAATCGTTCCCGCCTTGATTCTCTACCTCTTCCTGGCCATCTTCCTGCTCTTGCCAGTCTTCATCATGCTGGCCGTCAGCCAGAATACCGGGGCCTCCCGAGTCCGGGCCTTTGCCTTGTCCCTGGTCGAAAGCCTGGTCTTGATCTACCTCTTTTACCAATTGGCCCAGACGACTAGCGCGACCAGCTACTTAAGCCAGGTGCTTTCCAGCTTGAAGAGCTATGCCGTGGCTATCGGCATTTCCGGCTACCTCTTGATCCTGGTCAGCTGCTTAACCACGGTTTTAGCCGGCATCAACATGTTCCAGCCAATGGTCAAGCCCGAGCAAAATAGTGAAGAATAGTTTTTTGGCAGATAAAAAGGCTGCTGGTCTGAGTGACCAGCGGCCTTTTCTTGGTATTTTCTACTTGGAGATTCGTTAAAAATAAAAACTTAAAAGTTGATAATTATGGTGCAGAAACTAGTATAAAAGAAACACTAAAAAGTATGTAATGTAATAAAGATTAAAGAAAAAACTAAAGGTAAGTGTAGTTGAAAGAGATTGAGGTAGATCTGCTTATTGCTGGTTTTGGTCAGTAAAGTCGATCACCAGGTGTTCATTGACGAAGGCGTCCAAGCCTAAAGGACTGAGTTCGCGGCCATAGCCGGACTTCTTGACCCCGCCAAATGGCAGGCTGCCGTCAGTGATCCAGCGGCCGTTGATAACCGTCATCCCGGTTTCAATCTGGCTGGCGACTTCTTCAGCGTGCTTGATGTCACTGGAGATGACGGAAGAGCCCAGCCCGTAGCTGGAATCGTTGGCTAAGGCGATGGCTTCGTCTTCGTCTTTAACCTTGTAGACCACGCAGACTGGCCCGAACATTTCCTGGTCAAACATTGGGTTGTCCTTAGTCATGTCTGTCAGAATAATTGGCCGGCTGAAGGCACCTGGGGCGTCAATTTCCGGATACTCGTAGTAGACCTTGGCTCCGCCGGCAATTGCCGCTTCCACCTGCTTGGCCAGCTTTTCCTTGGCGGCTTGGGAGTTCATCGGCGGCAGGGTAGTGGAGTCTTCCAGCGGGTCACCCCACTTAAGGCTGGAGTAAATATCCTTCATGTCTGCCAGGACTTCTTCATAGCGGTCAGCCAAAACGATCATCCGCTTGGATGAAGTGCAGACCTGGCCATTGTTGTAGCTGCGGGCATCGCTCAAGGCTGCCTTTAAAACTGCCGGGTCAGCGTCGCTCAAGACGATGAAGGCGTCGTTGCCGCCTAATTCCATGGTGGACTTCTTCAAGTTCTTGCCGGCGTTTTCCGCTACGGAAACCCCGCCTCTTTCAGACCCGGTTAGGGCGACCCCTTGTACCCGCGGATCAGCGATAACCTGGTCCAGCTGGCTGTAGCTGAGGTAGAGGTTGAGCAAGCTGCCTTCCGGTGCCCCGCCGCTTTTGACGATCTTGGCCGCCAGGGCAGCAGAGCTTGGTACATTGTGGGCGTGCTTGAGCAGCATCGGGTTGCCGACGACAAAGTTCGGGGCAAAGACCCGAATGATCTGGTAAAGAGGGAAGTTCCATGGTTCGCAGGCCATGATTACCCCGGTGGCCTGCTTTAAGTAGTAGGCGCGCCCGTATGGGTTAGGCAGGTCGACCGGCTTTAAAAGCTCCGGGCCATGGTCGGCGTAGTAGTTGAGGATGCCAATGCAGATTTCAACTTCTTCCTTGGCTTCGCTGAGCTTCTTGCCCATTTCCAGGGTCATGGTCTTGGCCATTTCTTCTTCCTTTTCCTGGAACTTGGCCGCGATGTCCTTCAAAATGGCTGCCCGGCTACTCGGTTCTTCATGCCGCCACTTCTTGTAGAGGGCGTGGGCTAAGGCCAGAGATTCTTCAATCTGCTGGTCAGTCGGGTTTTCGTAGCTGGCGAAGACCTCATTGGTATATGGGTTCACTGATTCGTATTTTGCCATAGCTGTTTTCTTCATCCTTTCGAATTAAAAGTTGATCAGACCGGCTTTTCTCACTAATCTAGTGTAAGATTCACAAATATCCCTTTCTCTAGTATAAACCGCTTTCTGATTTTTGGTATAGCTAAAGGGCGAAATAATTTTATTATTTGAAGGAATATTTTAACGGCAATTTTTTCAAAGCTTTTGGTAAAAATCTCCTGTTTAATGAAAAAATCCGACGAGCATGGTAAAATATTTAAAATATTGAAAGGACGAGATTATGCGGATCAACGTTTTGCAGCACACCCCGAATGAGGGGCCAGGGGCTATCAAGGCCTGGGCCGAAGACCGGGGCAATAAAGTCTATGTATACCATCCGGAAACTTTCGGCATCTTCCCGAAAGCTGATGAAACTGACATGCTGGTCGTTTTGGGCGGGCCGATGAGCCCGGGCGATGACCTGCCCTGGCTGGAAGAAGAGCGGCAACTGATCAAGGACTGCCTCAAGCAGCACCTGCCAATTCTGGGCATCTGCCTGGGCGCCCAGCAAATCGCCATCTGCTTAGGCAGCAGTGTGCACCCGGCGGCCCACAAGGAAGTCGGCTGGGCTCCGGTCTACAAGCAAAATGACGCTATTGCCGGTTTGCCAGACAAGCTCCTGGCCCTGCACTGGCACCAGGACATGTTTGAAATGCCGGCTGAAAGCCAGCTGCTTTATTCCAGCGACCTCTTGGCCAACCAGGGCTTTTTGGTCAATGGCAACGTGATCGGCCTGCAGTTTCACTTAGAGCCTTTGGCTGACAATGTCCGCGAAATCGTCATCAATGACGGCGCCTACGCTGAAAGCGGCAATGACTTACACCAGACTCCGGCTGAGATTCTGGCCCAGCCTTTGCCAAGCGCCAACAAGCGCGCCATTTACACCATGTTAGATTATTTAAGCGTCCACTAGGAGGATTCATGACGGCAACAGCACGTATTTATTTAGGTTCATCTTTTCACCGTGACCACCATCAAGCCCGGGCCAAGCAGGTCCGCGAATACCTGGCGGCCAACCCGACGGTTGAACATGTCCACTTTCCCTTTGACCAGCAGGTAACCGACCCGGCTGAAGACCCGAATGTCGGCTTTGGCGACGAACGCAGCCTGCTTTGGAAGCAGCAGACCTACCAAAATGACATCAACGGCCTGTCCATGGCCAACTGTGGGGTCTTTCTTTACGACATGGATGAACTGGATGACGGCTGTGCCTTTGAAATCGGCTTTTTGCGGGCACAGAACAAGCCGGTCATCATCGTGCCTTTTACTAACCACCCGGAAAAGAAGCCAATCATGAACTTGATGCTGTCTGAAGGGGCAACTGCTTTTATCAAGGGTGACCAGGAACTGGAACTCTTAAAGACTTACGACTTTAACAACTGCCCATGCCGGCCGCTGGCTGGCTACGGCACTATTTAAGGCAAAAAATAAACGGTCAATCTCGCGATTGACCGTTTTCTTATGCTTTCTCTTCAAGTTCTATAAGGAGCTTGCCTCCTTCTTTGAGGATGACCTCGTTTTTGTTCAAGCGGGCGAAGGCCAGGGAGTCATGCAGGTGCTCCAGGGTGGTATTCATGGACCGCTTTTGGGCCAGGTCGTCCAAGGCCAGTTGGTAAAGGACCCGGGCCAAGAAGTAGACCACGTGGTGGCTTGAAGCCAGCTCGTAGGCGTAGTTGAGCAGGTTGTCAGCGTGCTTGTACTGGCCGTTTTGCCCATAGAATTCGCCGGCGGCCGTCAAAATCGACATTACCTGGATTTCTCTTAGGCTGTCCTTGATTTCGACTTTCTTGATCTGGCCCAGGATCTGGTCAAAGTAATGGGAGGCCTTGTCCATGTCCTGGCTGGCGTAAACCTGGCTGCAGCCCTTAAGGGCTAAGAGGCGGTAGATGTTGTCGGCCTTGAGGTTGTCCGTCGTCAAGATATTGTTGAAGTAGAAGAGGGCCGAGACTTCGTTGTGGTCTCCGTCCAGGGCCAGCTGCCCGCACAGGTAGTTGTAGTGCAGGAGGTCCTGCTTGTCGCGGATATTTTTCTCATTGATCTGCTTGAGGATCTTGCGGACCTGGTCATAGTCGTAGGTGATAAAGCAGAAGTCCGCGGAAAAAAGCTTCTGGGCAATTTCGCTTTCCGTGCTGGTCAGCATGATGTCGGATAAAGAGATATTCATCCGCTCGCAGAGCTGCTTGAGGATCTTGAATGAAGGAATCTGCCCGTTATTTTCGAACTTGCTCAGGGTTGACTGGGTGCAGATCCCATTGCAAAGCTCATTTTGGGAGAGTTTGAGTGACTTGCGGATTTTGATGAATTTTTCAATGTTTATCATGGTTATTCGCTTCCTGTTTTCAGACTGAGGGCATAGTTGAGATAGGTTATGCTTTCCCGGAGATAGTCCCGGCCGTAGTCCATGGCGTGGCCGTGGCCGGGGATGATTTCCAGGTCAACTTGGTGGCCGCAGCCGGCCAGACGGCCGGCAAAGTCAGTAACGCCGGCCAAGTCGGTTAATTCTGCCGCAGAGTTGATCATGAGCAGGCGGCCCAACTTGGTGTAGTCGTAGCTTTGAGCGTCCAGGTCGGCCAAAAGGCCGGAGTCTTCACTACCGGCATAGGTCAAGACAAAGTACTTGTAAAAGGCTTCATTGATCGCCTGCTGCTTGGTTAAGCCCAGTTCTTCTTTAGCATTGACTGAGGGCTTGACCTCTTGGTGGTCGGCCAGCCAGCTGCTGAAGTCGACCGGGGCTGACCAGGTGACGGTTGGAAAGCCGTACATGCCGGCCACCTTCAAGGCCAGGTTGCCGCCGCTGCTGGCCCCGATCTGGACGATATTGTTTTCATCGCCTTCGTCGGTGTAGTTGGAAGCTAAAAGCCAGGCCGCGAAGTTAAGGGCATCCTCGTGGGCAGCTGGGAAATGGTCAGCCGGAGCCAGCCGGTAGTCGGGCACGAAGGTCATGAAGCCGGCGTTGGCTAGGTCGATGGCCACGTCCCTAACGCTGTCCTTGCTTCCCCGGAACCAGCCGCCGCCGTGCCAGAGGATGAGGATTTTTGTCTGTGAGTCGGTATCATTTGGATAATAGATGTCGGTCTTAAGTCCGTGCTTGAGGTCATAAGCGATATTGTTAACTGTCATAACCATAATCTCATTTTCCTTTCTGATCTTTGCTTCTAACTTAATTATATACTCAAAGCAATAATTTCTGCTTGCCTTTTAGCTTTTTTTGCAAGGAACTTGGATAAGTTTGGGTAAAGCTTGAAGCAAACTGGTGGGGCGGCCGGGGGCTTTTTGCTAAAATTATCCTAGAATTGTTTTTAGGGGGAAAAGACCATGAGTTACGAACAAAGCCGCAAGCTGATCAACCGGCTGACCATTATTTCAACCATCGTGATCATTGGCCTCTGCATCTACTGGTACCAGCTGGGGATTTTTACCAGCCAGGCCAAGATGAGTGCCTATTTATCAGACAAAAAAATCCTCGGCCCCTTTATCTTTGTCTTAATTCAGATTATCCAGGTCGTGATCCCGATTATCCCCGGCGGGGTTTCCCTTTTGGCCGGGGTCGTCTTCTTCGGTGCCGGGCCCGGTTTTATCTACAACTATATTGGGATCGTCATTGGCTCCTTGATCAACTTCTTCCTGGCCCGCTACTACGGCAAGTCCTTCATCTTGCACATCGTGTCGGAAGAGAGCCTGGAGAAGTATACCAAGTGGACCAAAAACCAAAAGAAGTTCAACTACTTCTTCGCCATCTGCATCCTGGCCCCGGTGGCCCCGGATGACCTCCTCTGCCTTTTGGCAGGTCTAACGGAAATGAAGCCTTGGACCTACTTCTGGATCATCGTCCTCTGCAAGCCCTGGACCATCGCGGCCTACAGCCTGGGCCTGGTCTACGGTGCCCGCTGGATCATGAGGCTGATGTGATGGAGAGCGAGCGGATATATTTGCGGCCGGTCGAGCCGGAAGATGCTGACCTGCTTTTGTCTTGGGGGCAGGATCCCTACTACCAGGAAACGGCGGGCTTTGCCCATTACCGGAATCTGGCAGAAGCTAAAGAAGGGGCCTTGGCCTACCAAAGACGGCCGGCCAGCTACATGATTTGCTTGAAAAAGGGCCAGGCGATCGGCCTGCTGGAACTATATCCCCGGGATGGCCAGTCCCGGGAGCTGGGCTTTTTACTAGATAAAAAGTTCCAGGGGCAGGGCTACATGACTGAAAGCATCAACTGCCTTTTGGCGGAGGCTTTTAAGGATCCGGAAATTAAGGAAATCTGGGCAGGCTGCCGGTCGGACAATTTGCGGCCCCAGTATTTATTGCAAAAACTGGGCTTTAGGCAGATGTATGAAGTCGATTACCGGCAAATCCCGCCTTTTTTGGATTTTTTCGCTAAGTATTATTTGCTAAAACGGAGCGAATAGCATAGAATAGAGACAAACACGAAATCCCTAGACTGCCGACAGAGAGTCCGCGTATGCTGAGAGCGGACGGCGGTCGCTTCCAGATTTCATTAGTGTGGGCAATTAATCATTGCACGGCCGGGCACCGTTAACGCCCAACTGAGTGCGGCTCTTTGAGCCGAAACTGGGTGGTACCGCGAACCGTGCGCCGATTCGTCCCAAGACTGGGACGGACCGGCTTTTTTATTTTTTCGGAGGTTATATATGCTGGATATTAAGGTCATTCGCGAGAATCTTGACTGGGCCAAGGAAAAGTTGGCAACTCGGGGCATCAAGCCTGAGCAATTGGATGAACTGGTAGCTATTGACGCCAAGCGCCGGGAAGCTATGGCCGAAGCTGAAAACTTGAAGGCAGAAAGAAACGAAGTTTCAAAGAAGATTGCTGCCGCCAAGCGGGAAAAGGCAGACGCCAGCGAAGCCATCGCCAACATGCGTGAAGTCGGCGCCAAGATCAAGAAATTGGACCAGGAAGTTGACGAACTGCAGGAAAAGCAAGAATACATCTTGCTCCGTTTGCCAAATTTCCCAGCTGACTCAGACCCAATCGGCCCTGATGAAAGCTACAACGAAGAAGTCCGCCGCTGGAGCGAACCAACCAAGTTTGACTATGAACCGAAGGCTCACTGGGACCTGGGCACTGACTTAAACATCCTGGATTGGGATGCGGCAAGCAAGGTTTCCGCAGCCCGCTTCGTTTACTACAAGGGTGCCGGCGCTCTCTTGGAACGGGCCGTTTACAACTTCTTCCTGGATGAAAACACTAAGGAAGGCTACACTGAAATCATCACCCCATCCTTGGTCAACAATGACTCAATGCAAGGGACTGGCCAATTCCCGAAGTTTACTGAAGACGTCTACACCATCGTTGAAAACGACGACCCAGAAGTACCGCGGAACCTGACTTTGATCCCAACTGCCGAAGTTCCTTTGGTCAACTACTTCAGAGGCGACATCATCGACGGCAAGAAACTGCCGATCAACGTGACTGCTTTGTCACCAGCCTTCAGAAGTGAAGCTGGTTCAGCTGGCCGCGACACCCGGGGCTTGATCCGGATGCACGAATTCCGCAAGGTGGAAATGGTCAAGGTTGTTAAGCCGGAAGACTCCTGGAAGGAACTGGAAAACCTGACCCACAACGCTGAACACCTGCTGCAAAAGCTGGGTCTGCCATACCGGGTCGTAGCCTTGTCAACCGGGGATGCATCCTTCACCAGTGCTAAGACTTACGACTTGGAAGTCTGGATGCCAGCCCAAAACACTTACCGGGAAATCTCATCCTGCTCCAACTGTACTGACTTCCAGGCCCGCCGGGCACAAATCCGTTACCGCGACGAAGACGGCAAGGTTAAGCTGACCCACACTTTGAACGGGTCAGGCCTGGCTGTCGGCCGGACGGTTGCCGCTATTTTGGAAAACTACCAAAACGAAGACGGCACGGTTACCGTACCAGAAGCTTTACGCCCATACATGCACGGCATGACCAAGATCACGCCAGAAGTTAAGTGGCACTAGTGTTAAAAGGAACTCCGCGGAGGAGTTCCTTTTTGCGTGGAAAATTTTTCTAAAAAACTTTTTGCAAAAGTGTAACCTTTCAGCTCCCTTAGGTGTCTATTAGGGTAGAGGAGATGAGGGGCCCCGAAAAACAAAAAGTAAAAGGACGGAAAAAGACAGTGAGAGAAACTGAAATCATCGGGCAGTTCTTCGCCAGAGACGAAGCTGCGCTCACTTCAGTCCAGAGTGAATATGGGGCATACTGCTCAACGATTGCCCGCAACATCTTGCGGGATAAGGAGGACGTTGAGGAGTGCCTAAACGATACTTGGCTGAAAGCCTGGAACACGATTCCGCCGAAGCGGCCGCAGAGCCTCTTGGCCTACCTGGGGCGCGTCACGCGCAACGGAGCCTTGAACATGGTCCGCGACCAAAACCGGCAGAAACGGGCTGGGGATCAATATACCGCCTCGCTGGATGAAATTGGAGAGTTATCTGGTGAGGTCCAGGGGCAGGCAGAGCTGGAAGGGATTGAGAGCAGCGCTTTGACGGAGATCATCAATGATTTTCTGGCAGGCCTGCCAAAAGAAAAAAGAATTATTTTTGTTCAGCGGTATTTTTATATGGACGCTGTCAGCGATATTGCGGCAGCTAACGGGATGACCGTATCGGCTGTCAAGGTATCATTATTGCGGATGCGCCGCAAGCTGGGCAAAAAGCTGCAGGAAGAAAAGTTTATTTAAAGGGGATTTATTATGAAAAACACTGACTTAATGGATGCAATGGGCGGAATCAAGACTGAGTACATCGTGGAGGCGGCAGCCAGCCGGGGACAAAGGAAGATTGTTCCTTTGTCCGCTAAGCGCAAGCCATGGGTCCGCTTGGTGGCAGGGATCGCGGCAGCGGCAGCTTTCAGCGTGGCTTTACCAAACACGAGTCCGCAGGTGGCTAATGCCATGCAGAATTTGCCAGTTGTGGGTAACTACTTCAAGCTGGTGACCTTCCGTGATTACCACTACGAAAGCCGCAAGCATTCAGCCGATATTTCTGTTGATAAAGTTGCCGTCAGCGGGGTAACCGGGCCGGCAGCCAAGGAGGCCAAGAAGAGCAGCCAGGCAGTCAACCGGGAGATTGCCCAGGAAACTGACCGTTTGACCAAGGAATTCAAGGCATCTCTGAAGAAGGGCGGCTATGGTTCTTTGACGGTCAAGACCAAGCAAGTGACTAACAACCGCTACTGGTACGTGGTCAAGCTGACAGCCGTGCAAACCCAAGCGGACAGCGGCGAAAGCAGCCGCTACTACGTCTTCAGCAAGGCCAGCGGCAAGCGGGTTAAGCTGGGAGACTTGTTTAAGAGCGGCAGCAACTACCAAAAGGCCATCAGCCAGAACATCATTAAGCAGATGAAGCAGGAAATGAAGGCTGACAAGAACAAGAGCTACTTCCTCAAGGAAAATGGCGATACGTACGGCTTCAGCCAAATCAAGAAGAACCAGCAGTTCTACATCAGCAAGAAGAACCAGGTGGTGATCGTCTTTAACCAGGGCGAAGTGGGGCCAATGTCCATGGGTAGCCGGAGCTTCGTTTTGCCAAACCAGCTGGTTGCCAAACTGCAGAGATAAAAAAGATTAGAAGAATGTACAGTGTAGAGAGAAAAGAAAAAGCTAGGAAAAAGAGAATAATGGAGTGACGAAAATGGTGACTTAGGTCGCCATTTTTCTTTTGCCCAGCTTCATTTGCCGATTTTTAGAAAAAATCGCAGAAATTTTCTCTGATTTTTTCGGGAAAAGCAAGCAAATTAAGAACAATCCTTTGTTAAGAGAAGGAAAAATGTTGTTAATCCGATTTATTTCCGTTGAAGTAGAAAGCTAAGCAACAACAACTCTACCGGGTGCGCCAATCATAAAACGAATGAAAAAGCAAATTTGACGAATCGGAAAAAGCTAGTATACTAATGTTTGTTGCCGCGTGAGACAAGCAAGTCTCGCGGAGGCAAAAAGAAAATATCAAAAACTTGTTGACAAGAAGTCAACAAGCGAGTAAGATATAAAACATTGCGTCACTAAGACGCAAGTTGGTACTTTGAAAACTGAACAAAGTTTCGCAGTGTGCGGGTCAAACAATGTTTGATCCAAACAAATAAGCGAAGTCAATTCGCAAGCAAATAATCTGGAGCAGATTAAAAAAGCTCAATTTTCAAATTGAGAGTTTGATCCTGGCTCAGGACGAACGCTGGCGGCGTGCCTAATA
>NZ_CALVGT010000003.1 GCF_944327175.1 uncultured Lactobacillus sp. | reverse complement strand
CGAATTGACTTCGCTTATTTGTTTGGATCAAACAATGTTTGACCCGCACACTGCGAAACTTTGTTCAGTTTTCAAAGTACCAACTTGCGTCTTAGTGACGCAACGTTTTATATCTTACTCGCTTGTTAGCTTCTTGTCAACAAGTTTTCGATATTTTTTATTTTGTCTTCAATTGTCTTTCCTTACGAAAGCGCTTCTTGCTTGCCTTGAAGACATTTAATACTTTACCTTTTTTTCCCTTTTTCGTCAACTTTTGCCTTTTAATTGTCTTTTCTGCCAAACGCCAGGAAGTGTTGTAAAGGCTGTTTACCTTTTTATTTTTCAAAATCCTCGTGCACTTTTGGAAAAATTGCTTTTTCGGAAAAATAGTTCGGATTTTATGTCTTTTCTAGCTTAAATGCATAAAAATTTTTTTGAATTTTTTTATTTTTTCAACTTTTTTACGGGTTGAAAGTAAAAAAGAAGCAGTCAAATGACTGCTTCTTGCTTATTTTAGGTATTGCACGGTGATGTCGCTGGCGTTGATCAGGAACATCTGGCAATTTTCGTGTCTGGCAATTTGCTGGGCACTAAGGCGGAGGTATTGCTCGGTTTGCTTAAAGTCAAAATAGCTTGCCTCACCCTGTCCAACCTTTTTGGCAAAGGCGTGTAGCTGCTTGGCAATTTCTGATTCCGGCTTGTTCCATTCATTAACGATCTGCTTAAAGACTGCCGGTGCCCGCTTGACTTCTTTCTGAAATTCTTCGTTGACATAAAGCAAACGGAAATGGCTGCCATCGTCTAAAAGCAGACAGGTCGGCTTGTCGCTGACCAAGTCCACCAGGCCAACACGCTGGTAGAACTTGCTCTGCTGCCAGTTCTCAATTTCAATCCCCTTTTCAGCCACCAGCTTGGCAAACTCACCGGTTGGCAAGGGCTTGCTGTAGTAAAAGCCCTGGATCCGCTCGCAGCCAATCGACTGCAAGAAGTCCAACTGCTGCTTAGTTTCAACCCCTTCAGCCAAAGTATGGATTCCCAGGTCCTTGGCCATCTTCACGCAGGCGGTTAAGATCTTCTTTGAAGCTTCGTCAAAGTCCTTCATAAAGATCATATCTAGCTTGATCTCATCGAATTCAAAATTCTTGAGATAGTTTAAGGAAGAATAGCCGCTGCCAAAGTCGTCCATCCAGACTTCATAGCCGGCCTGGCGGAAGTTGTGAATGGTCCGTTTCAAGCCGGCAATATCCTTAGATAAGGCACTTTCGGTGATTTCCACGTGGACCAGGGACCGGCGCAAGCCATTTTTCCTCATGGCCTGGTTTAATTCGGTCAAAGGATCCATCATCTGGAAGTCTGCCCGGGACAAGTTGATGGAAACTGGCACGATATTTTCTCCCTTGTCGATACGCCCGCGCAAGCCCTGGGTAACTTCTTGGATGACATAACGGTCAACCTTGTAGGACAAGTTCATCTCTTCAAAGAGGGGAATAAAGTCGCCCGGTGACAAGAAACCCTTGACCGGATCAATCCAGCGGATCAAAGCTTCCGCCCCGCAGAGGCGGCCGGTTAAAGTCCGGATGACTGGTTGGTAGTAAACCTGCAGGTAGTGCTTTTCAATAGCTTCATCCAGGTGGTCGATCAAGTACTGCTTTAATTCTTCCTTTTCCTGCATGGCCGAAGTGTATAAGCACCAGCTCTGCTCAGGCTGCTTCTTTGCTTGGTCACAGGCCAGCTTGGCCCGGTCACAGGCTAAAGAAGGACTGACTTTCTCATCATACTGGTAGACTCCGACCCGCACCCGGAGCTGGCTGGCCAAAGGCAGGCGCTTTAATCGGGTGTGCAGGCGGATGATCCGCAGCTCCCAGTCACCTGGTTCTGGATCATAAACATAGAAACTGTCCGCGTTAAAGCGGGCTAATAAAGCATTAGGATAGTGCTCTTTTAAGAGCTCAGCGATTTCGATTAAGCAGTGGTCCCCCTGATCTAAGCCATGACGCATGTTGTAGAACTTGAAGTTCTCCACATTCATGACCAAGAGCTGGCCACCAGTTTGCCACTTCTGCCCGACTTCCAAAAGAAAGTTGTGCATGTTGAGCAGGCCAGTCAAAGAGTCATAACGGGAAACCAGCTTGTCCGTCACGTCTTTGACGACTATGATGGCGCTCTCTGGTACCCGGCGGATGCCGGAATGCCCCTCAATTACTTCAAATTCCAGGAGCCGCTGCTGGTCTCCAACCCGGACATGAGCCGTAATGAAAAAGCTGGTCTGCTGAGCCAATTGCCTGCGCAGGTTCTCGCGGCTTAATGCATTTACGAACCGCTGCTGGCTGTTGGGCAAGACCAGTTCACTGGCAAAATAGTTCAAGAGCTGGTCATAGTCTTCCCTGTTCTCCAAAACTGGCTGCCAAGTCAAAGGTGCCTTGAAGACAGTCGCCTGGTTTTTGGTTAAATCGACGAAAAATTCAGAATAATTGTCCCGGCTGTAGATCATCTGGAATTCCCGATAGGCTTCCAGCCGTTTGCCCCGCTCCCGGCGCTCTTTAGAAACAGTCGCTGCCTTTCTGACTAAAATGATGATCTGATCAACTTCACCAGCAAAGTCATAGCGGTTGGGAAAAAAGTTCAGGTGCAGCTTGTCTGGCCGCTGGAAGGCATGGCAGCTGATTTCTGCCGCCTCCCCCTGCAGGGCCTTTTGGTAAGCCGCGACTACCTTGTCTTGGTCAAGGTAGGCCACAAAATTCTGGCAAAAATCCTCGATCGACTTGGCCCGGTAGTAATTGCTAATGCCCAAGCAGGTCCGGAGGTCTTGGGAGAAGATAAGCGTCTTAACCTTGGGGTAGACCCAGATCATGGACATGCCGCCAGGACCAGCATGCATAATCCGGGACAGGGAACTGATCTGGTCACCGCTGATCAAGGGCCAAAAAAGGTTGCCCAAAGAAGTTAAGGTCTCTTTTTCATCCTCACTCCAGCCCTCTGCTTGCTTTTCCTTTTGAAAACTGACAAAGCCCTGGCAGATTTCCCCGGTAAAGTAGCTGTAGGCCAGGTTGCCAATTGCCAAAGCATAGCTCTTGTTAAAGCCTTCACCTTCCAAGGTCACCGGATTATCCTGCTACAAACGCCCATAGAGTTGGTCTCTCTCCGCCCCTTCCGCGATGAGTAGGTTGTGGTGCATAGCGGAAAAAGATGCGCCATGAGAACAATATTGATATATAAACTGACTGCCGACCGCCGTATTTTCGCAAACGTAGACCATGGACAAGCCTAGTTCGCCCTTGACGAGATCAAGCAAAGCAATCACTTGGTCTGGCTCTGGGCGGCCATCCTTTAAAATCTTGCTTTGAAATTGCTGAAAAGCAAGCTGAATTTTCTGCCTAATCATGTTTGTTTCCTTCGCCTAGACGTCATAAGCCTTTTATTATTCCTTTTCAACTATTTAATTGTAGCGGTTTTGTTTATAAATGTCTCGTTTTTTGGCTGATTTTTTTGGAAAAATTGTCCAAAGCGACTAAAAAAGCCTTCCAAAAAGCGAATTTTGGAAAGTTTTTTCTTGTGAATTATAAAGCTACTTGCTCATTTTCCTTAACTCGGGCCCAGTTGTGGGGATCCTGCAGGGTCGTGTCCAGCTTGCCCAGCATGTGGTCCAGCTTGTGGTATTCGGTGTCCCTTTCTTCATCAGTCGTCTTGGCCAGTTCTGCCTTCAGTTCAGCCGCAAAGATGGTTTCTTCGGCGTTTGTCCAGAAGTAGTCTTCATACTGGATCCCGCTGAAGTGCCAAGGCTTAAAGAAAAGATTGTAGTGGATGAGGCCAGGGTTAGCCAAAGCCTCAGTGTTTTCGTTTGGCATGGCATCCCAGCGGCCGTCCAGGTACTTGATCCGGCCGGAGCAGATTTCATTTAAGTAATCCTGGTCCGGGGCGATGCAGTCAAAGTGGTAACGGCCCAAGAGGCTGAAGAACTTGTCAACGAAGTTTTCTTCCCTGAAGGCCTTGGCATTCATGACCAGCATCCCTGAATTGATGTACTTCTTCGGATCCAGAGTCAAGACTTCCTTGATATAGCGGAGCATCTTTTCCACGAACTGGATGGAAGAGTCGGTGCAGGCACCCAAGAGATTATTGCCTAAGTCATGGTCATAAAGCCTGGCGATGTCGTCATTTAAGACCGTGTCGCTGTCGATGTAGACTACCTTGTCGTATTCCGGGAAGAGGTCTGGGATAAAGAGGCGGTAGAAAATGGACATGGCAAAGAAGTCCCCCCGCAGGTAGTTTTCCTTCCGGTCCTGGATTGGCTTCAAGAGTTCGTCGGACATCTCGTAGAACTTGATGTGGACATTATCTCTGTTATAAGCGGCCAGAGCCTTTTCATGCTCTTGGCTTAAGCCCTGGTGCAAAAAAGTTACCGTGTAATCACGCTTTGGGTCAACATGCTTGACCAAAGAGTGCAGTGAAACGGCCGCATATGGGGTGAAGTCATCACTGATTGAATAAAATACTGGAACTGTCATTAACATTTTTCCTTTCCATCTGTTTTCAACCGATATACCACATTGTAGTTCTTGCCAGCTTTTTAGCAAGAAAAAAAGTGCAAATTGAATGAAAGGATTACATAGTTTTCCTCTATGAGAAAAGGTAGTGGAGGGCCTGGCGGACGCTGGAGACCGGGATTACTTCAATCCCCAAATCCTGCAAGGCCGGGCTCATATTGTACTTAGGGATAAAAATCCGCTTGAAGCCAACCTTGCCGGCTTCCTTGACCCGGGCCTGGATCTGGTTGACCCGGCGGACTTCCCCGGTTAGGCCGATTTCCCCGACAAAGCAGTCGGTCGCGGAGATTTCCTTGTCATAATAACTGGAGGCAATGGCCATGGCGATGGCTAAGTCAATAGCCGGCTCGTTTAAGCGGATGCCGCCAGTGGCTGATAAATAGGCGTCCTGGTTCTGCAGCATCAGGTTCCCTCTTTTTTCCAAAACGGCTAAAAGCAGGGAGACCCGGTTATAATCCAGCCCCGAAGTAGTCCGCTTAGCATAGCCAAAGGCGGTTGGGGTGACCAGGGCCTGGATCTCGCCTAAAATCGGCCGGGTGCCTTCTAAAGAAACGACCACGGCTGACCCGGTTGAGTCAGGCAGGCGTTCATCTAAGAAGACCGCGGAAGGATTAGTCACTTCTGCCAGGCCTTCAGTCTTCATTTCGAACATGCCGATTTCATTGGCCGCCCCAAAACGGTTCTTGACTGAGTGCAGGATCCGGTAGGCATGGTGCTCGTCGCCTTCAAAGTAAAGGACGGTGTCAACCATATGCTCCAGGATTTTCGGCCCGGCGATGGACCCTTCCTTGGTCACGTGGCCGATGACAAAGACAGTGACTTGGTCCAACTTAGCGATCTTCATCAGTTCGGCAGTAACTTCCCGGACCTGGGAAGCTGAGCCCACCATGGAGTCCAGGCTGGGTTCGTTCATGGTCTGGATCGAGTCAATGACGACAAAATCAGGCTTAACGTCATCGATCTGGTCGCGGATGTGTTCCATATTGCTTTCCGGGTAAAGGAGCATGGGCGTTTGGCCCAGGCCTAAGCGGTCAGCCCGCAGCTTGATCTGGCTGGCAGATTCTTCCCCGGAGACGTAGAGGACCTTGTATTTTTCGGCCAGTTCGCTCATGATCTGCAGCATCAAAGTGGACTTGCCGATGCCGGGGTCCCCGCCGATCAAGACCAAAGAGCCGGGCACGATCCCGCCGCCTAAGACCCGGTTAAGTTCAGAGGACTTGGTTAAAACTCTCTCTTCTTTCTCCGCCTTGACGGAGGACATTTTGACGGCTTCTTTAGCACCCACGCTGGCCATCAAGCGGCTGGGGGTAGCTTTAGAAGAAGTCTGGCGGACCTCCTGGCTTTCTTTTTCAAACTGGTTCCAGGCCCCGCAGTTCGGGCACCGGCCCAGGTAAGAAGCGGAGATGTAGCCGCAAGAGCGGCACTTGTACTGGGTTCTAGCTCTGGCCATTACTTGCCGCCCTTCTTGCCAGTTGAGCCAAAGCCGCTTAAGCGCTGGCTTTCGATTGGCTGGTCGTCATCTGTTTTAAGGTACTTAACGAAGATACCCTGGGCGATCCGCTCACCCTTTTTGATCTTGAGGGGACGGACGCCGTAGTTCAAGACCTGGACGAAGATCTCCCCTTCATTGTTGGGGTTGTTGTAGTAGTCGCTGTCGATGACGCCGATCCCGTTTGGCAAGGACAGGTTGCGCTTGAAAGTGTTGGAAGACCGGTTGGCCAGGATTAAGACCTCATCTTCTGGCATGTAGGCCTTGATGCCGGTTGGGACCAAGATTGGCTTTAAGACTTCTTCTGCCTGCAAAAAGTCGCTTTCGATCAAGTCGTGGCCGTTTCTGATCAAGCGGAAGATCCTAACGAAGTTCAAGCTCCAGATGCTGGGGATGGTGATGTCGCGGGCTGCTTCGATGTCGTAGCCGGCGCTGGCCAAAGTCTGCCGGCGGGGCAGGGTCAAGCCTTGTCCTTCATACTTCTTAACTACTTCAAAGCCTCTTACTCTGTTCATTGTTTTTTGCTCCTTTAATTATCTAGACATCTATTTTACACTAGTTAAGACAGCAAAGGAAAAGGCAAGGACCGCAAAAAACATGCCGCTTTGAAAGGAAAAATAATGCCAGAAGAAAGAGAAAAAGTCATTGAAATCAAGGCTGACGGCCAGTTAGTTGCCAAAAGTCCCCTCCTCTTGATCGAGAGAAAGAGCGGGCCGGTTTGGGTCATGAACCAGCTTTTTATCGCGCCAGGGGCACCAGAAGGAACTTTGGACCAAGTGATGGCGCAAGTAGAAAAGCTTTGCCAGGAGACGGGCTTAAAAGTTTGGCCTTTAGACCCGCAAGTGATCGCTTATTGTCAAAAGCACGGGGAATTGACGAACATTTGGGCCGGGAAACCAGCAAATTAAGCTACTTTGATAGACGGACCTATTTTTATGGGCTAAAATGGGCTTAGATAGTTTTTTAAAAAGAAAAAAGAGAAACAGGAGGCAATAGGATGTCAAAAGAAATCAGCTTTGACACGATCGAAAACTTCACCAGCAACTTGAGCAAGCATCCAGCTTACGGGGTAGCTGCCAACGCTGCCCAAACCAATGGGATCTTTAAGGCCAGCCAAAGCACCCAAAGCAAGGTTGACCTAGACCCGACCTTCTCAGTGGAAATCGACACTGGTTCAGTTACCAACCAAAAGCAGTCAGGCCGCTGCTGGATGTTCAGTGCTTTGAACACCATGCGTCACTCAATCCAAAAGGAATTCAAGCTGAAGGGCTTTGAATTGTCACAGAGCTACACCTTCTTCTGGGACAAGTTTGAAAAGTCCAACTTCTTCTTTGAAAACGTGATCAGCTCAGCTGACAAGCCACTGGGCGACCGGAAGGTCTCCTTCCTCTTTGCCACTCCGCAATCAGACGGCGGGCAATGGGACATGCTCTGCGGCTTGATTGAAAAGTACGGGATCGTGCCGAAGAAGGTTTACCCGGAAACGGCTAACTCAGAAAACTCCCGCGCTTTGGACGACACTTTGAACACCATGCTCCGCAAGGGCGGTTTGGAACTGCGGGCTTTGGTCAATGAAGGCAAGAGCGAAGAAGAAGTAGAAGCCCACAAGGCTGAACTTTTGGACGCGATCTTCCGCATGCTGGCTACCTCATTAGGCTTGCCGCCAAAGAGCTTCAACTTCGAATACACTGACAATGACGGCGTCTACCACATCGACAAGGACATCACTCCGCAAGACTTCTTCAAGAAGTACGTTGGCTGGGACCTGGAAAACTACATCTCGGTTATCAACGGGCCTACTGCTGACAAGCCATACAATAAGGTCTTCTCAGTAGAATACCTGGGCAACGTGGTTGGCGGCCGGCAAGTCCGCCACCTCAACCTGGAACTGTCCAAGTTCAAGGAACTGATCATCAACCAATTGAAGCAAGGCGAAGTTGTTTGGTTTGGTTCAGACGTTTCCAAGGGCGGCGACCGGGTAGCCGGGCTTTTGGACACCAATATCTACCAAAGAGACCAGCTTTTTGACTACGACTTCTCAATGAGCAAGGCTGACCGCTTGAACTCCGGCGAAAGCATGATGAACCACGCCATGGTTATCACTGCCGTTGACCTGGTTGACGACAAGCCAACTAAGTGGAAGATCGAAAACTCATGGGGCGACAAACCAGGCTTTAAGGGCTACTTCGTCATGAGCGACGAATGGTTCGACCAATTCGTTTACCAAGCCGTTTTGAACAAGTCCTTCCTGCCAGAAGACGTTAAGAAGGCTTACGACGAAGGCAAGGAAAACCCAATCGAACTTCTGCCATGGGACCCAATGGGCGCTTTGGCTTTCGACTTCTAAGAGAATTGAATAGATATGAAAAACGAGTTGCATCGCGCAACTCGTTTTTTGGTGTGTATGGAAATTTAGTGTTGAACAAAACATTGAATCACGTCTTTGGCACTCAAATGGAGACCGTATAATCTTATGTGTAAGGATGAACAGTTCCTTAAAGTAAATCAAAATTGGGTATAAGAAAAGGGACTCCTTTTCCGTATAATTGATTTGAACACTATCAATACGAAAGGAATCCCTTA
>NZ_CALVGT010000002.1 GCF_944327175.1 uncultured Lactobacillus sp. | reverse complement strand
CATATTGCGGATTATTACGAGAAACGAAAACGGTCTTCTGAGACTGCAAGTCACAAGAAGGCCGCTATCGCATCGATCCATAAATTATTACGGACGATCTTCGCTTTAATTAAGAATGATCAATTATATAGCTATGACGTAGCCAAACATAACCAAAGACTTTTGTCATAAAAATTGATCCAATAGATATTATAACAGCCTCTTTTTTGAAATTACAGAAGGTGGCTGTATTTATCATGTCCTAAATCAGATATTTAACTCGATTCTCCAGGAGCCATTTCCCGATTAGGCCCGTATTTCAAAATAAAATTGCCTAAAATCGTTGATAACACTTGACTTAGAGTAGAAAAATGACGAGTCTTGTGGCTCGTTATTTTTTATATTCGCGTTTACTATTCTTGATCTGAACTAGTCGGCATGCTTGGCTCTTCCGGCTTCTCTTCCCCTTCTTCGCTCTTTTCAGCGTTGTCGAGGTCGCTGGCGTCTTGTTCGCCGGCGCCGTTAGCTGAATCGTCGATTACGATGTCGTCGAAGTCCTTCAGTTCAGAATCATCTTCAATGTTCTTTGGGAAAGAAGCCAGTTGGTTCTTCAAGATTTCCGTCCCATTGTCGTACTTTTCCTTCAAGTCTTCAACGTTTGGATTGCTCTTGATCTTGTCCTTGACTTCTTCAATCTTGTCGTCTGAGATCAGGCTGGCAGCTGCAACCCCAGCAGCAGCCCCAAAGACGGCCCCTAATAAAAAGCTACCAAATTTGCTCATGGTTGTTCTCCTTTTCTTAATCCTGACCCTTCCGCCGGAAATGTCTGGCAAAAGCCGACGTAATTACGGAAGTGATCATTCCCGTCCGGGTAAAGTGGGCATTGGAAACCTTGTTGATCATCTTCTTGGATGATTCGTTGATGTCTGAGACGCTTTGCCCCAGGTCAGCGGCGGCCTGTACGACCGGCTGCAAAGTTTCCATCTTGCCATTGACGTCTTGCAAAAGCGCGTCGGTCTTTTCCAAGAGTCCGCCGGTCTGCTTCATCAAGTCATCCATATCTTCAGTCAGCTTGGCCATAGATTCATTGGTCAATTGGACTGTCTTCTCAGCCTCTTTCAAAGTCTTCGAAACATTAAGCAACATGGGAATCGTGAACAGGACCAATACCAAAAAGGCAAAGGCCGCGATCAAACCGGCTAAAGCGCCGAATGAAATTGTCATAGCTTACTTCCCCTTTCCTTTCTAAAAAAAGTCTAGCATGAAAACGATTTAGACACAATCGAAAGATTTTCCGAAGTTTTTACCCGCTTTTCTGTTATCCTTTAAGCATAGCTGAAAGGAGCATTTTTTCAATGAAAAATCTTGATTTCAAAATTGCCGGCATCTCCATCGACGTCGACAAGCTTTTTACCAGCGGCGTGACCATCCTCTGGAAGCTGCTGATTTCGACCCTGGTCTTCTACCTGGTCACCCATTTTGGCCGGAAAATTATCAAGCGCTACCTGGACAAGCACAACGACAAACTTGTCCTCTCCAAAAGGTCGCAGACCATCTCAGCCTTGGTGAACAGCCTCTTCCGCTACACCATGGTCTTCTTCTATGTCTACTCCATCTTGACCATCCTGGGTATCCCCGTCGGCACCTTAATTGCCAGTGCCGGGATCTTCTCCTTGGCCATCGGCCTTGGCGCCCAGGGCTTCATGAGCGACCTGGTCAACGGTTTCTTTATCCTCAGTGAAGGCCAGTACGATGTCGGCGACAATGTCGAGATCGGGACTGAAACCGGAACCGTGACCCAGCTGGGCCTCAGAACCACCCAGATTGTCACCGCTGATGACACCTTGATTTTCATCCCCAACCGGCAGATTTCCATCGTCAGAAACCTGACCCATGGCGGGATTGGCCTTAACTTGGACCTGAACCTGGATGCAGACACCGACTTAAAGCAGCTGGCCAGCCTGCTTGACCAGGCTGACGAAGATCTGCTTACCTGGCATGACAAACTGGTCAGCGGACCAACCCAGATCGGAGTCGTCGGCCAGCAGGGGCAGACGATCACCTACCGGGTCCACTTCCAGGTCAAGCCGGGCTTTGAAGGCAAAATCCGCCAGGCCTACTGGCAGACCTACCTGCAATACTTACGGGTCAACCAGGTCAAATTTGGTCAGGAACCGGTTATCATCAACAACAGTAAAAAAGCTTGATCAAAAAATGCTGAGCCGCGGCCCAGCATTTTTTGATCTTAGTTGAATTGAGCAAGCCAAGCTGGCAGTTCTTCGATCAAAGCCTTGACTGCCTTGCCCCGGTGGGAGACTTCGTTCTTTTCTTCAGTGGTCATTTCGCCGAAAGTCTTGCCCTTGCTTGGTACGTAGAAGAGCGGGTCGTAGCCGAAGCCGTCCTTGCCGCGCGGAATTGCCAGAACTTCACCTTCGCAGGTGCCAGTTACAACCAAGTCCTTGTCTTCGTGGCCTGGCATGGTCAAAACAAGGGTAGTGACAAACTTGGCCTGGCGCTCCTCTTGCGGAACCCCGCCCAAGGCTGCCAAAAGCTTGCCGTTGTTTCTAGCATCATTGTGGGCTTCGCCGCCGTAGCGGGCTGAGTGAACGCCAGGGGCGCCATTCAGCTTGACAACCCGCAGGCCTGAGTCATCAGCCAGAGTTGGCAGCTTGCTGTAGTCTGCCAAAGCGTGCGCCTTCAGCTTGGCATTAGCTTCAAAGGTCGTGCCCTTTTCGTTAACGTATGGCGGGTTGTCCAAATCTGCATTTGACTTAAGCTCAATGTCCAGGCCAGCCTTTTCAAAAGCCTTCTGCAATTCCTTAACCTTATTTTGATTATCTGTAGCAAACAATAGTACTTGAGTCATATAGTGCTCCTATCATTTCAAAAAATAAAAAATCTCTCTACTGAAATTTTACCACTTATTCAAGCCTTTTCGAACTTACAAAGAGAGTAATTTCTGCTATTTTCATCGCTTTTTCAGCCGGCAAGAACTTTTTTCTTTTTTCGGTAATTTCCTAGCCTTTTTCTAAAACTTGTTAAAAAATTTCACCATCCTGTAATATTTACGGTAGAATTAAAGCAGCGAATAAGGATGAGGATTATGTCAGAACACAACGAACACGTATACTTTGTCAATCAACTATACCGCGACTTCTTGTTGCCAACCATTTTAGGCGGGGACACGCCGGCGATACTCTACTGGGCTGGCAAGCGGATCACCCGCAAATATGCCTTGAGTGAATTTGAAGACTTAAGCGAATTCTTCAAGATGGCTGAATTCGGTAATTTAACCATTGTCAAGGAGCGCCGCTCCTCAGTCATCTTCTCCTTAAGCGGGCAGCCAATCAGCGACCGCCTGGCCGCCGGCAGCCGGGAATTCTCCCTGGAAAGCGGAATGATCGCTGAAGCGGTTGAACAAAACCGGGGCCGGTCAGCTGAAGCTGAAATCGCCATCGACGACAAGAAAGAGACCGTTCAGATCACTGCCTTCTTCTAACCAGCAAATTCGGCAAGTTAAAGAAAATACAAACGAAAAAGACCAGAGCCAATGGCTCTGGTCTTTTAACATGCTTATTTCTTAGTCAGTGTACTGGTCAAGAATTTCGTTCAGCTTTTCCTTTGGAGTGTAGCCAGTCAAGCGGTCAACCACTTGCCCGTCCTTCTTGATCAAGAGAGTTGGGATGGCCATGATACCAAAGTTCTTGGCCGTTTCCGGGTTGTCGTCTACATCCATCTTAGTGAAGTGCACGTCTTGTCTTTCTTCAGCCAAAGCTTCGATGACTGGTGACTGCATCCGGCAAGGACCACACCAAGTTGCCCAAAAGTCAATAAGCGCTACGCCATCCTTGGTTTCTTCTTCAAAAGTTGCGTCAGTAATTGCATCTACCATGTAAATACCTCAAATCATTAATCTTAAAAACATTATTTTCTACTTGATGTTTTAAGTTTACTATATTTACTTACTTTTTGCAAGTAACTTGCCTACTTTAAAGTCACGATCGTGGCCCCGGTCCCGCCTTCATTGGCTGGCGCGTAGCTGTATGACTTGACGTGCTTGTTGCGCTTGAGGTACTGCTGAACCCCCTGCCGGATGGCCCCGGTCCCGATCCCGTGAATAATGGTAACGGTGCTGAGGCCGGACAAAAGGACCGTGTCAAAGTACCGGTCCAAATTAACCATAGCCTCTTCATAGCGCTGCCCTCTAAGATCCAGGGAGCTGTGAGCCCGGCTGGACCGGGAGGCGGAAGTGGCCCGTCTTTGGACCTGCTGCTTCTGCCCGGCGACCAGCTTGTCGATGTCTCTGTCGGTTACCTTGAGCTTGATCCGGCCCAAGGAAACCTCATAGTCATGCTCGCCCAGCTTCTTGGTCACCGTCCCGGTCTGCCCATAAGACAGGACCTTGACCTTGTCGCCCACCTGGACGTGGTGGCGCTTCTTTTCCTTTTGCAGGACCTTGTTCTTTGCCAGGTTGGCCTCCTGCTTGGCCAGCTGGTTGAATTCGCCCTTGGCGTCCATCAGCTGGTTGGTCTTGACCTGCATCCCTTCCTTGCGGGCTTCTTCCAATTCAGCAATAATCTTGTCGGCCTTCTTGCGCTTCTTGGCCACGATTTCATTGGCCCGGTCCTGGGCAAAGTCCAGCTGCTTTTGCACCCGCTGGTTGTAGATGTCCATGGCATCCTGCAGCTTCTTTTCCAGCTGCTTGGCCCGGTCCAGGCTGGTTTGCAATTTCTGCTTGTTTTCCGTGGCCAGTTTAGTCTGCTTGTTTAATTCGTCGATCATGTGGTTGATGTCAGAATCATCGCTGCTCATCAGCTTCTCAGCCCCGACCACCACGTCTTCCCGCATGCCCAGCCGGCGGGCAATGGCAAAGGCGTTACTGTGGCCCGGGATCCCCATCTGCAGACGGTAGGTCGGCGACAAGGTCTTGATGTCAAATTCCATAGAGGCGTTGGTGGTCCGCTCTCTGTTATAGCCATAGAGCTTGAGTTCCGGGTAGTGGGTCGTGACGATGATCTTGGCCCCCTTCTTTCTGAAGAAGTCCAAAATCGAGATGGCCAGGCTGGCCCCTTCTTCCGGGTCGGTCCCGGCCCCGATTTCGTCGATCAGGACCAGGCTCTGGTCGCTGACCCGCTTCATGATCGCCACAATATCGTTGATATGGGATGAAAAAGTACTCAGCGACTGCTCGATTGACTGTTCGTCCCCGATGTCGGCGAAAATCTGGTCAAAAAACGCCACGCTGGAGCCCTCATTAACCGGAATGAAGAGGCCGGATTGGGCCATCAGCTGGAGCAAGCCTGCCGTCTTCAAAGTGATCGTCTTACCACCCGTGTTGGGCCCGGTGATCAAAATCGTGTCAAAGTCCTGGCCTAAAGCAATGTCATTGGCCACGACCTTGTCTGGATCAATCAAGGGATGACGGGCCCCCAGAAGCTTAAAGGACTGGTCAGCAGACAAAGCCGGCTGGCTGGCCCGCATCTGCTTGGCCAGCTTGGCCTTGGCCTGAAGGAAGTCCAATTCGCTTAAAGCCCCGGCCACCCGCTTGATAGCCTCCCTTTCTTCTCTGGCGTCCAGAGACAGTTCATGCAGAATCCGGTGGATTTCCTGCCGCTCTTCAGCCAACAAGTTTTGCAGGCGGTTGTTTAAAGGCAGGATGGCGGCCGGTTCAACAAACAAGGTCTGGCCAGAGGCACTTTGGTCGTGAACCACCCCGCCGAACTTATAGCGGTATTCCTGCTTAACCGGGATAACGTAGCGGTCATCCCGGATGGTCACGATCTGCTCAGACAGGTACTGTCCGTTCTTGCCCTTGGTGTAGGCGGTCATCTTCTCCTTGATTTCTGCTTCCGTGGCCAGGCGGCCGTGGCGCAGGCGGGCCAAGTCAGCTGAAGCGGTATCCAGGACTTCACCGTCATAAGTCAAAGAAGTCCGCAGGCGCCGGTAAAGGTCATCGGGCAGTTCCAGGCCCTCTAGCAAAGTTTCAATTGCCGCCAGGTCCAAGGTCTCATTTTCTTCCGCGTCTTCTACAAAGCGGCTGCTTTCCTGGGCCAGGGTGAAAATCAGCAGGATATTGCCTAATTCCAGGGCGTTTAAGTCCGCCTTGACCTTCAAGCGCTTGAGGCTGGGTTCAACATCTTGAAAGTCAGTCAAAGGCAGCTGGCCCTTGATCCGGTCCAAATCAACCAGGGCCTTGGTTTCGCTTAAGGCCCGGCTGACCGTCTCCCGGTCGCTGGCCGGCTGGAGATTCAAGGCTTTGCTCTTAGCCGGGGCCGTTACCGCTTGTTCAGCCAGGCGGCTGATAATTTCCTGGTATTCCAGAATATCTAAAATTTTGTGATTCATCATCTCAGTAATTTGTCCAAAAATTTCCTAACAAAAAAAGCGGGCTAAGCACCCGCTTCTTTCTTATTCTGCAGAATCGTCGCCGCTCAAACGGTCATCTTCAAGGAAGGTGTTGAGCACCCCTTGAACCATGTCCCATTCAGCGTCAGAAGTGATTTCGTGCAGGTCGCTGCTAGTTACGTCGCCGTCTTCATCAGCATCGTAGCTGAAAGCCTGGACTTCAATTTCGTCGTCATCTTCTACAGCTGCCGGGTAAAGCAGGATGTAGGACTTGTCATTGTCGTCAGAATGGAAAGTAAATAATACTTCAAATAATTCTTCGTTGCCGTCTTCATCGATCAAGGTCAATTGTCTGTCTTGATCTTCGGCGCTAACTTCAAAAGCCATAGTTATTCCTTTCGCTGTAAATCCAAATAGTTCTGCAAAATCAACACAGCTGCCATTTGGTCAACGACCTCCTTACGCTGCCGGCGATCATGCATTCCCGCCTCTTCAACCAAAATCCGCTCTGAGGCCACGGTCGTCAAGCGTTCATCGTCATAATAGACTGGCAAGCCGAACTTCTGCTCCAGGCGCTCGCCCATGGCCTTGCTCCGGCTGACCGACCGGCCCGTTGTTCCGTCCATGTTCTTGGGCAGGCCCAGGACGAAGCCGTCCGCGTCATATTCGCGGACCAGCTTCTTTAAAGACCGCATGCCAAAATTGTGCCGGTCTTCATCAATCGGGATCGTCATCACGGCCTGGGCGGTGATACCCAAGGGGTCACTGACGGCCACCCCGATGGTCTTGGAGCCGACGTCCAAACCCAGCAGGCGCATTACTTGTCCTTGCCCAGGTAGCTCTTGACCAGTTCTTCGATAATTTCATCGCGTTCGTGCTTCAAGATCAGGTTCCGGGCGTCGTTGTGGCGTGGGATGTACGCTGGGTCGCCTGAAAGCAGGTAACCCACGATTTGGTTGATTGGGCTGTAGCCCTTTTCTTCTAGGGCCTTATATACATCTTCCAGAGTGTCGCGGATGTTCTTTCCCTTATTCTGGTTAAAATCAAAGTGCATCGTCTTATCAAGCGAACTCATTGTTATTCCCCCTCTTTTGTCTATTCTACTTAAAAATTTTCCTTAACTCAATTATTTCAGCCTAATTAGCCCAGCTGGCTGACTGCGGAGTCGATGGCATCCTGCAAGCCTTCTGGCTTCTTGCCGCCGGCTTGGGCCATGTTTGGCCGGCCACCGCCGCCACCACCAAAGATAGCAGCCACGCTCTTGATCAAGTCACCGGCCTTCAAGCCCTTGTCCAGGGCCTTTTGGCCCAGGCTGATCAGCATGTTGGCCTTGTCTTCAGACTTAGCGCCCAGAATCAAAACATCAGACTTGCCTTCGCTCTTCCATTGGTCAGCGATTTCCCGCAAGTCGTTCATCCCCTTGACATCAGCGATCGTGGCGATAACCGTCAAGTCGCCGACCGTCTTGACCTGGTCAAAGATCTTGCCGGCCTTGGAAGCGTTGATTTGGGCTTCGTAAGCGGCGTTTTGCTTTTCAGCGCTTCTGAGTTCTTCTTGCAGGCTGGCAATCTTGCTTTGGATGCCGTCAGCCTTAGTAGCCTTAACTTCAGCCTGGATCTGGTCCAGGATGTCGGAGCGGCCAGCTAAGTATTCGTAAGCCAGCTTGGAAGTTACGGCTTCAATTCTTCTGACCCCGGCACCGATGGCTTGTTCAGAAATAATCTTGAAGACGCCGATTTGGGAGGTGTTGTCGCAGTGAGTACCCCCGCAGAATTCAATGGAGAAGTCATCCATTTGCACGACTCTGACCTTGTCAGTGTACTTGCCGTCAAACAGAGCCAAGGCGCCCATCTTCTTACCGGTTTCCGGATCAGTTTCCGTGGTCTTGACCTTAATTGCTTCCCAGATCTTTTCGTTGACGATCTTTTCAACGTTCTTCAATTCTCTTGGCGTGGTTGGGTCAAGGGAAGTAAAGTCGAATCTCAAGTAGTCTGGTTCAACAACTGACCCGGCCTGGTGGGTGTGTTCACCTAATACTTGCCGCAAGGCAGCGTGCAAGAGGTGGGTAGCAGAGTGGGAGTGGCGGAGGCCTTCCCGGCGCGCCCGGTCAATCTTCAACTTGTAGGTCTGCCCCTTTACAAGTGGCAGGATCACGTCGACAAAGTGCAGATTCTGGTCGTTAGGCGCGTGCTGAACGTCAACTACCCGGGCAACCAGGTTGCCTTCTTGGTCGTAGATTTCACCGTGGTCAGCCATCTGGCCGCCCCGTTCAGCGTAAAATGGCGTCTTGTCGAAGATCAAGGTTGCCTTTTCGCCGTCAGCCTTGTCCACCAGCTTGTCGTTAACGATGATGTCAACCAGCTGGCTTTCTTCTTCGTAGACCCCGTATTCAAAGACGCTCTTGTCCTTGATTTCCATCAAGGTTTCGTCTTGTGAGCCCATGGATTGCAGGTTGCCCCGGGCCTTGCGGGCGCGTTCCTTCTGTGCTTCCATTTCGGCGTCAAAGCCATCCTTATCAACCTTCAAGCCCTTGTCTTCAGCAGCTTCAACCGTCAATTCGTAAGGGAAGCCGTAAGTGTCAAACATCTTGAAGGCGTCCTTGCCGGAGATGGTCTTGTCTTCGCTGTTTTCAGCCTTGGCAATCAAGTCGTCCAGCAAAGTCAAGCCGGCTTCCAAAGTTGCACCGAAGCGGTCTTCTTCGTTCTTGATGACCTTGCTGATGAATTCAGCCTGGTCGCTGACTTCTGGGTAGTGGCTCTTCATGATGTCACCGACAACTGGCACCAGCTTGTAAAGGAAGGCACCGTCGATACCCAGCTTGCGGCCGTTCAAGGCTGCCCGCCGCAAAAGCCGGCGCAAAACGTAGCCGCGGCCGTTGTTGCCTGGCAGGGCCCCGTCACCGATGGCAAAGGAGATGGCCCGGATGTGGTCAGCGATAATCTTGAAGGAAGTGTCGTCAGCCTTGTTTACGCCGTACTTCTTGCCCGCGCTCATTTCTTCAGTAGCGTGGATGATTGGCAAGAAGAGGTCGGTTTCAAAGTTGGTTGGCGCATCTTGCAGGATAGACAAGACACGTTCCAGACCCATCCCGGTATCGATGTTCTTGTGCGGCTGTTCAACGTAGCTGCCGTCTGGCAGGTGGTTGAATTCTGAGAAGACGATGTTCCAGATTTCCAGGTAACGGGCATTTTCCCCGCCTGGGTAGTTTTCCGGGTCGTCTTCTGGCACGTCATTGTTTTCCTGGCCGCGGTCGTAGAAGATTTCTGAGTCAGGACCACATGGACCTTCACCGATGTCCCAGAAGTTGTCTTCCAATTGCACGATGTGGCTTTCCGGCAGGCCGACGACTTCATGCCAGATCCGGTGAGCTTCAGTATCCTTAGGGTAAACAGTTACGTAAAGCTTGTCCTTGTCCAGGTCCAGCCAGTCAGGACTGGTCAAAAATTCCCAGGCCCAAGGAATCGCTTCTTCCTTGAAGTAGTCACCAACTGAGAAATTGCCCAGCATTTCAAACAAGGTTTGGTGGCGGGCAGTCTTACCGACGTTTTCAATGTCGTTGGTTCTGATTGACTTTTGTGAGCTGGTAATCCGGTGGTTCTTTGGCACGACTGAGCCGTCGAAGTACTTCTTCATGGTTGCCACCCCGGAGTTGATCCAGAGCAAAGTCGGGTCATCCTTTGGAATCAGGCTGGCTGACTGCATGACCATGTGGCCGTGTTCAGCAAAAAAGTCGAGGAACATTTGCCGAAATTCTGAACTGTTTAACTTTTTCATCAAAATCTCCTAAAAATACAAAAAACAAGCATGTTTGCCTTCTTCAAGGACGCTCTAGACGCGGTACCACCTTGATTGCAACAATGCTTGTTACCTCTTGCTTATCTTAAATTGATCACTTTAAGGAGCATTTCCTGCCTGGTGATAAACCCTTCCCAGCTACCGGTTCTCTCTTTGAATCGCCTGGACAGAAAACATATCTTAAACGTCACTAATTTTACTACTTAGAGAAAAAATGTCAACGGTTTTGCTCGCGCTTGCGCTTACGGAGGCGCTTTTGGTGGCGCATTTCGTGCCGGGCTTCAATCTTCCGCTTCTTGCGGTTGTCTTCTTGAATCGCCTGCTTGATCTTCTTCTTGTAGCCAGGCTTGCGCTTGGACTTGACCTTCTTGACCACGCCCTTCATGTGGGGGTCAAGCTGGCGGTTTGCAGCCGTCCGGTTGTCCCGGCGGCGGTAGTGAGTCCGCGGAGCGAGTGCCCCGTCCTTAATTTCAACGAAGTCAAAGTGAACGCCCATGTGCTCCAAGGCCCCCACCCGGTTCATCTCTTCTTCTCTGACCAAAGTCACGGCGTGGCCAGGCAGGCCGTTGCGGCCAGTCCGGCCGATCCGGTGGATAATGAATTCCAGGTCCTTGGGAATCTCATAGTTGATCACCAGGCTGACGCCAGGCAGGTCAATCCCCCGGGCAGCCAGGTCGCTGGCGACGACGTACTGGTACTGGCCGGCCCGGACTTCCCGCAGGGTCCGCTTTCTTTCCCGTTCGGTAATGCCGCCATGGATCTTGGCCACCTTAAGCCCTTGCTTAGTTAGATAGTCACCCAGTTCGTCGACCATCTGCTTGGTGTTGGCGAAAACCAAGGCCAGGTAAGGCTGGCCCATGGTCAAAAGCTTGTAGACGATCTTCTTTCTGTCCTTGCTGCCGATGTCCAAGAGGTCGTTTTTGATGGTTGGGGCAATAACTGCCGGATTGTCGATCACGATTTCTTCCGGCTTGGCCATGTACTTGCGTAAAAAGTTGGTCAGCTTGACCGGAATCGTGGCTGAAAAGGCGGACATGACCACGTCCTTTGGCAGGCGGGCGGCAATCTTGTCCACATCGGCCAGGAAGCCCAAGTCCAGGGTCATGTCGGCTTCGTCGATGACAAAGTTCTTGACCTGGTCCAAAAGCAGGATCTTCTTGTCAGCAAAGTCCAAAAGCCGGCCCGGCGTAGCGATAACCAACTGGGGCTTGTTCTGTTCAAATCTGGCGATCTGCCGGTCCCGGTCGCTGCCTCCGGCCAGGTGGGCAATGGTGATGTTTAAGCCGGAATTATCCCGCAGCTGGCGGGCCACCCGGTAAAGCTGGTCAGCCAGTTCCCGGCTGGGAGCCGTGACGATGGCCTGGACATAGCGGGCGTCTTCATCAATGGCGTTTAAAATCGGGATCAAGTAGGCGTGGGTCTTCCCGCTCCCCGTAGCCGCCTGCACGATCACGCTTTCGCCTTTCAGCATGGCCGGGATGACTTTTTCTTGCACCGGAGTCGGTTTAGTAAAGCCGATCTTGGCCAGGCCCTGGCGGATTTCGCTCCTTAAGCGAGTGTCATTAAAAATGTTATTCATGGTCTTCCTTGTATTTCTTGGTTACTTCAACTAATTCCTGGAAAATCTGGTCGATTTCCGCCTGGTCGTGGGCCGTTGCTCCAGAGGCTAATTCATGGCCGCCCCCGTCGTGGGCTTCAGCCAGCTTGTGGATGTACGGGCCCTTTGACCGGTAGTGAACCCGGTAAGTGCCGTCTTCTTTTTCCACGATGACCAGCCAGGTCAGGATCCCTTTGATCCGGCCCGGGGTTGAAACAGTGACTGAAGCTTGCGGCTGGGTAACGCCTAATTCCTTCAAGTCTGCCTGAGTAATTACGGCGATAGCGACCAGACCGCTTTCATCCAGCTGCATTTTCTCCAGGGCCAGGCTCTGCAGCTTGGCCTGCTGGAAGGTAATTTCACTTTCGTTTCTGGCGATTTGGGAGATATCGATCCCCGTCTCCATCAAGCGGGATACTACTTCGAAGGTGTGGGCGCTGGTCGCGTCGTACATGAAGCGGCCAGTGTCGCCGATAATACCGGCGTAGAGGGCCAGGGCGATTTCCTGGTTAAGGGGCAGGCCTTCTGCTTCGATAAAGTCAGCAATGATTTCACAGGCAGCAGCGGCTTTTGAGTCAACGTAAGACATGTCAGCATATGGGTCAACGTCCGGGTGGTGGTCAATCTTGATCAGGTAGTCCCCCAGCCGGTAGCGCTGGTCAGAGATCCGCGGCGTGTTGGCGGTGTCAGTCGTGATCACCAGGGCGCCTTGGTAGTCTTCGTCCTTGACTTCATCCATCGTGTTGATCCAGTCCAGGTCACCAACGTCATTTTCCCCGGTGCAAAGAATTTTCTTGTCCGGGAACTGCAGACGCAGGCTCTTAGCTAAAGCGGCCTGGGAGCCGATAGCGTCCGGGTCGGGATTGGTGTGCCGGTGGAGGATGATGGTTGGATATTGCTTAATCTTACTGAAAATTTCGTCAAAAGTGTTCATCGCGGGGTCCTTTCTGCCTTATGAGTTCAAAATTTTATTTTAGCAAAAAATCAGCCTTTTAGCTATTCATCTGCAAAAAGACTGATTTCCTGATAATGTTTTTCTTCAAGTTCGCCGGCTGACAGGCCCAAGAGGCGGATGCCTTCAGCCAGAAATTCCGGTTCCCGGGCCAGGAGCTCCTTGGCCAGCTGATAAAAGACTTCCGGGTCACTGGTCGGCTGGACCTGCTGCCGGCGGGTGATAGTTTTAAAATTGCGGTCACGGACCTTTAAAACGACCACCCGGGCTAAAAGATTTCTCACCTTTAGTTCAGCCGCCACCGTCTGGCTGAAGTCCTTTAAGTAGGCATCAGCCCGGTCCTGGTCATAGATTACCGGTTCAAAAGTCCGCTCCTTGCCCAGGGACTTGCGCTGCCTGGAGGCTTGGACGGGGCTTAAGTCAATGCCATAAGCATGCAGGGCCATGTAATAGCCGGACTTCTTATAGTCTTTTAAAAGGCGGCTGAGCCCGTAATTTCTAATGTCGCGGCCGGTCAAAACGCCCGCTTCCTTTAGCCGCTCCTGGGTCTTCTTGCCGATGCCGGGGAATCTCTTGATCTCCTGCCTGTCTAAAAAGTCCTGGGCCCGGTCCGGAGCAATATAAGTGCGGCCAAAAGGCTTGGCGTATTCTGACCCTATCTTAGCCAAAAACTTGTTGTAGCTGACCCCAAAAGATGAGGTCAAGTGCAGCTGGCTAAAGATCTGCTCTTGCAAATAGCTGGCCAGCTCCAGGGCACTTTTGCCGGGGATCTTGCTCCGGGTCACGTCCATATATGCTTCGTCCAGCGCCACGCTTTCGATCTGGTCGGTCAGTTCGTGCATTAAACCGTGCACTTGACCGGAAACCCGGTGATATTTCGCGAAATCGGGTTCAACGAAAACCAGTTCTTCAGCTGGAATCAGCTTGACGGCTTGGGCAGCTGCCATAGCTGACCCGACCCCGTACTTTCTGGCCCGGTAGTTGGCGGTGGCGATCACGCCGTGGCCGCTAGTTTTCCGGGGGTCGCGGGCAATCACGACTGCCTTATTCGCCAATTCCGGCCGGTCCCGCATTTCAACTGAAGCATAGAAAGCGTCCATGTCCAGGTGGATGATCCGGCGGGAAAAATCGTTTCTGGGCAAAAGGTCAATATCGGCCATTACTTGTAGATCCAGCCATCCTCAGGATCCGCGAAGATCTTGCTGGTATCCGGCCCCATGCTGTAAGGACGGTACTTGACCGGCTTTTCGCCCGCGGCGTTCGCCTTTTGCCAGGCTGCTTCAACCGCGTCCACGAATCTCCAATACTGCTTCAGTTCTTCCCACTTGGTAAAGTTGGTGGAGTCGTTGACAAAGACGTCGTGGATCAAACGTTCATAGCCGTCTGGCACTTCAGCTTGTTCATCTTCGCTATAGCTGTAGCGGAATCTTTCAAGCCGGAGGTCACCGCCGGCGACAGTCTTGCCGTTCAAGCGGAAGTAGACCTGGTTGACCGGGTCAATCTCAATGGTCAGCACGTTAGTCTTAGCCTTATCGCCATACAGGCCAGCTTCATCCTTAAAGACTACGTCCACCCGGGTCCTCTTTTCCCGCATTTCCTTGCCCGTTCTGAAGTAAACCGGCACGCCGGCCAAAGGCCCCTTGCTAAATTCCAGGCGGCCAGCCACGTAGGTTTCCGTCTTGGAATCTTCCGCCACGTTCGGCTCCTTGACGTATTCAAAAGTGGTTTCCGTCCCTAGGTACTGGCCGCGGATGATGTTTTCGCTGACGGCTTTTTCATCTGGGATAACTAAAGATGCCAAAAGTTCTTCTTTTGCCGCGTGGATGGCCTTGTCAGACAAGTCTTTTGGCTCCGGCATGGCCAAAAGGGTGATGATCTGCATGATGTGGTTCTGGGCCATGTCCCGCAGGGCACCGGAGTTGTCATAGTAGCCGCCCCGGGCTTCAACGCCCAGCCGTTCAGCCAGGGTAACCTGGACATTCTTAACCGCGTCGGCGTTCCAGAGCCGCTTGAGCAAGGCGTTGCCAAAGCGCAGGGGCAGGATGTTCTGCACCATTTCCTTGCCCAGGTAGTGGTCGATCCGGAAGACCTGGTCTTCGTTAAAGGAGCCGCGGATCTGCTGGTTCAAGACTTCTGCGCTGGCCAGGTCAGTCCCGAATGGCTTTTCAACCACCAGGCGGTTAAAGCCGGTCCCGGTCAAGTGCTGGTCGGCAATGTGTTCGGCAATCGTCCCAAAGAAACTTGGGGCCATGGCCATGTAGAAGATGCGGTTGCCGCCGCATTCATAGCGCTCGTCCAGTTCCTGGGCCAATTGCTTCAAAGTCACATAGTGTTCAACATTGGTTACGTCGTGGGATTGGTAGTAAAAATGGCTGGCAAATTCCGTCAGCTGTGCTTCGTCGACCTCTTCCCAGCTTTCATGAACAACTTGGGCCACCTGCTCGCGCAGGTATTCATGTGACCATGGCCGCCGGGCAGTGCCGATAACGGCAAAATTGTCGTGAATGACATTCCGGCGGTAGAGATTGAAGAGGGCCGGATAGATCTTGCGGTGGGCCAGGTCGCCGCTGCCGCCGAAAAGGATCATTACTGTTGGAATATTGTTCATTATAGTACCTCAAAAAAAATCAACTACTAACTATTTTAGCAATTTATCGGCGCAGGCAAAACAAAAACGTCCCCGAAGGAACGTTTTGTTCGTTTATTCTTGGCTGTCTTTGTCTTCTGCTTCTTCAGCCTTTTCTTCTGCTGGCTTGGCTGCTTCAGCTTCACTTGCGTCAGCTTGCTTCAAAACAGTTCTGACTGCCAGTCTGGAGAAGGTCAGGTAAATACCGTCAGCATCCAAGACGATAGTCTTGTCAGCATCGTTGATTGAGTCAATCTTGCCGCGCAGGCCGTCGACCATTTCCACGCTGTCGCCCTTCTTGAGCTGATTCATCATTTCCTGGCGCTGCTGTTGCTGCTTCTTTTGCGGCTTGATCATCGTAAAGTAAGTAAAAGCAAACAAAGCGGCCAGCATAACCAGCATGAAAATGCTGCTGCCAGCACCATTGTTGGCCGCGGCTAATGCAAAAGTATTCAAATTATCCACCTCATAAAATTTATTTACCGCTTTTTGGCAGATGCCAAAAGGCTTTAACGAACATTATACTGTAAACCAGATCTTTTTGCTATTCTCCCTCACCAGGCAGAGGCAAATTCAGCTGCTGGTAGGCCTTCTGGGTTACCACCCGCCCCCTTGGGGTCATAACGATAAAGCCGTTTTGCAAAAGATATGGCTCATACAGGGACTCGATCGTCTCCCGGTCTTCCCCGATATTGGAAGCCAGGGTCCGGATCCCGACCGGGCCGCCCCCATAGCTTAAGATCATGGTCCTCAGCAGCTTGCGGTCTGTTTGGTCCAAGCCGGCGCTGTCAACTTGCAGCTGCTTTAAGGCCATGGCCGTCGTTTCCAGGGAGATCTCTTTTTCTCCCTTGACTTCAGCAAAGTCCCGTACCCGTTTTAAAAGGCGGTTGGCCACCCGGGGCGTTCCCCGGGACCGGCGGGCCAGTTCATGGGCAGCTTGCGGGGAAATCTTGGTGTGGAAGACCTCGCTTGAGCGGAGGATGATTTTTTCCAAATCTTCGACTTGGTAATACTGCATGTGCTCAACGATCCCGAAGCGGTCACGTAAAGGTGCCGACAACTGCCCGGCCAAGGTGGTTGCCCCGATCAGGGTAAAAGGCGGCAGGGGCAGGTGGATGGCATGAGTTGTCTGCCCTTCCCCAACCACGATATCGATGTAAAAGTCTTCCATGGCTGAATAGAGGACTTCTTCAACAGGCTTGGCCAGGCGGTGGATTTCGTCAATAAACAAGACATCCCCGGGCTCAAGGTCAGTTAACAGGGCCACCAGGTCCCCGGCCCGCTCGATGGCCGGACCGCTGGTACTTTTTAAGTTGACCCCCAATTCATTGGCAATAACAAAGGCCAGGGTGGTTTTACCTAAACCTGGCGGGCCATAAAGGAGGACATGGTCCAGGGCCTCGTCACGCTGGCGGGCAGCCTGGATGTAGACTTCCATGTCCTTTTTGACATGCCCTTGCCCGATATACTGGCTGAGCAGCTGGGGCCGTAAAGACAGTTCTACCGCTTCCTCGCCTTCGGCGGCTTCCCGGCTGGTCAAATGTTCTTCCGTCATTTTCCTTTACCCCCTATTTCTTCAGCAAAAAGCCAAGCCCCTGCTTGATATATTCGTTGGCGGACATTTCCGGCAGTTTCTCCAGTTTTGGCTTGATCCGGTCAACTTCCTTTTGGCTGTAGCCCAAAGACCCAAGGGCCAGGAGGGCGTCTTCCAGGGCCGGGGAAACAGACTTAACCGGTTCATCTTCGTTAAAAAGGTTTTCAGCCACATAGTTGCCCATCTTCCCCCGCAAGTCTAAGACGATCTGGGATGCCGTCTTCTTGCCGATTCCCGGGAAACGGGTCAAGTAGGAAGCTTCCCCGCTTTCAATGGCTGAAGCCAGCGCCCCGTTGTCTTCGGCAGCCATGATGGCCAAAGCCGACTTAGGACCGATCCCGGAAACTTCATTAAGCTTGTTAAAGAGGCCCTTGTCCTGCTGGCTCTTGAAGCCGTAGAGGGTCATCCCGTTTTCCCGGACAACCTGTTCAACGTAGATCCGGGCCTTGTCCCCTTCTTTGTAGGCATAAGGGGTCGGGGTCAGGATCCGGTAGCCGATCCCGGCCACTTCAATCACGACATAGGCCGGATTGACCACGGTAATGGTGCCCTCAAAATACTCGTACATCTGACTTTGTCACTTCCCTTTCTTAAAAAGCTTGCTTATATCATTCTGGCTCAAGCGGACGACGGCGACCTGGCCGCTGGCATCCCGGTAAGGGTCGCTGGCCGTCTGCAAACGGAGCAGCAGGTCGGCGGCTTCAGCGCCGGTTAAATTGACCCGGCGGGAAACATTGCTTTCTGCCGCCTTAGCCGCCACCAGCTTCAGGAGACTTTTTCCGTCGTTTTCCCGGCTGGACAAGAGCTGGTCCAAGAGCTCCCTTACCTGCACGGTGACTTCCCCTTTCAGCCAGGTTGGGTAAGAGTGCATTAAGAGAGTGTTTTGGCCAAAGTCTTCCATCTCCAGGCCCAGCTGACGCAAGAGGGGCAGTTGGTCTTTTAATTTCTGGTAGTCATAGACGCTGAAGTCAAAAACCAAAGGCTCAAGCAAGCCCTGCTGGTAGTTTTCTTCTTTTTCCAGGCTGGCTAAAATCTGGTCGTACTCCAGCCGTCTTCTTGCCGCCACCTGGTCAAGCAGGTAAAGGTCGCCCCCGTGTTCAGCCAGGAGATATCCCCCCATCTGGCCCAAAAGGCGGAGAGCCGGCAGGTGGTGCTTGAGCAGCTGGTCAGCCTTTGACGTGACCGGACTGCCGGCTTCTTCCTCTCCGCCCGCAAAAGGCGGCAGGGCGGTCTGTTCTTGGACATGCTGGTCCCAGGTCTTGGTTAAAACGTACTGGTCATCTTCTCTGACCTGGTTTAAGTCCACGTATTCCGGAGCAGAAGTTTTTTCTTCCTCTGCTTTTTCCTTTGTTTCTTTTGTCTCTGTTTCTGTCTCTGTTTTATTAGTTATATCTGTTTTGCCTTCCGGCTCAGCCACCTGGGAGACTTCCAGCTGGAAGTCGTCTGGCCGGCGAGTGTCGACCACGTTTGGCTTTAAGTTGAATTCCAATTGGTCCAGCTGGGTCTTGTCTTTAAAAGGAGTCAGCTGAAAAAGCGGGCTGGCCTCGTCGTCATCCATTAAAGCGTCGGTAACGGCACTGGTGATCAGGCGGCTGAGTTCTTTTTCCTTGGACAGGCGGACTTCTTCTTTAGTCGGGTGAACGTTGACGTCGACCAAAAGCGGGTCAGCTTCAATCGCCAAGACCGCGATCGGGTACTTGCCCCCTAATTTATTGCCATAGCCATCCAAAAGAGCACTGGAGAGCTGGTAGTTTTTGATGTAGCGGCCATTGAGCAAAATCGAGATAAAATTGCGGGATGACCGGGTCAAGTTTGCTTCTGACACCAGGCCATAGAGGGTAAAGTCCGGGTCCTCATTTTCCACCGTCAGCATTTTTTCGGCGACTTTGCGGCCATAAATATTGGCCACGTCCTGCTTTAAGTTGCCGTTGCCGGGCGTTCTGAGCAAGACTTTCCCGTCGCTGGCCAAAGTCAGGCTGATTTCCGGGTGGCCCAGGGCAATCCGGTTGACAATATCCACAATCTTCAAGAGTTCAGTCTTGGGGCTCTTCAGATACTTCAACCGGGCCGGAGTATTGTAAAAAATGTCCCCGACCGTGATCTTGGTTCCCTTGGCGCTGCCGGCATCTTCCTGGAACTTTTTCACCCCGCCGGCAAAAGCCGCCCGGGTGGCCGTCTGCCCGTCAGTTGATGTCAAAATTTCCACATGGGCTACAGCAGCAATTGAAGCCAGGGCTTCCCCGCGAAAACCCAGGGTCGCGATATTGAACAAGTCATGCTCATCTTGAATCTTGCTGGTCGCGTGCCGCATGAAGGCCAGGTCAACCTGGTCCGGGGCAATCCCGCTGCCATTGTCTTGAACAGAAATCTGCTTTAAGCCTGAATGCTGGACTTCAACCCTGATCCGGCTGGCCTGGGCATCGATCGCGTTTTCGACCAGTTCCTTGACCACGCTGGCCGGCCGCTCGATAACTTCACCGGCCGCGATCTGGTTGGTCAGATTTTCTGAAAGTTCATGAATTTTCGCCATTATTCTTCCTTCAAGGCCTGCTGCCAGTCAGCTACCAGCTGCATGACTTCCAGCGGCGTCTTTTCATTCAAGTTGACCTGGCTGATCTCGTCTAACAGTTCCTCCTGCTCTGCCTTGAGTGGGTTCTCCTCCACTACTTCCACCGGACTGAAGAGGTCCAGCTGCTGGCTGCTTGGGTTGATCTCCCGGGACCCTTCTGCTTCCAGGCGCTTGAGCATGCTGGAGGCTTCCCTTAAAACCGCCCGCGGCAGGCCGGCTAATTTGGCCACGTGGATCCCGTAAGACTGGTCGGCTGGTCCCGGCAAAATCTTGTGCAAAAAGATCAGCTTGCCGTTTTCTTCTGTTGCCCCGACGTGGATGTTCTTTAAGTGCGGCAAGCTTTCATCAAGTTCAGTCAATTCATGGTAGTGAGTGGCAAAAAGGGTCTTGGCGCCGACCTTGTCATGCAGGTACTTGATGATCGCCCCGGCCAGGGCCATCCCGTCATAAGTGGCCGTCCCCCGGCCAATTTCGTCAAACAGGACCAGAGACCGGCTGGAAGCGTGTTGGAGGGCCTCATTGGCCTCGCTCATTTCCACCATGAAGGTGGATTTGCCGGAATAAAGGTCGTCAGCGGCCCCGATCCGGGTGAAGACCTGGTCAAAAACTGGCAGCTTGGCACTGTCTGCCGGCACAAAGGAACCAATCTGAGCCATGATGGCGATTAAGGCCAGCTGCCGCATGTAGGTACTCTTACCAGACATGTTTGGCCCCGTGATGAGGTAGATGCTGGTGTCTTCATCCATGACTAAGTCGTTAGGGATGTAGGAGCCAGCTGGTAAAACTGCCTCAACAACCGGGTGGCGGCCATTTTTAACGGCAATTTCGTTTTTGCTGGAAAAACTTGGCCGGCAATAATTTCTCTCTTCGGCATCCTGGGCAAAGGCCACGAAGACGTCCAGGGCGGCGAGCTGGCGGCCCAGTTTCTGTAAGGCCGGGATATGTGCCTTGACGGCCTCTCTCAGCTGGCTGAAGAGCTCGTATTCCAGGTCAGTTGACCGGCTCTCAGCTTCCAGGATCAAGTTTTCGTGTTCCTTTAATTCCGGGGTAATGTAGCGCTCGGCATTAGTCAGGGTCTGCTTTCTGGTGTAGCGGTCCTGGGGCACTTTAGCGACATTGCCCTTGCTGACCTGGATGAAGTAGCCAAAGACCCGGTTGTAGCCAATCTTCAGATTGTCGATCCCAGTTCTTTGCCGCTCTTCCATTTCCATTTGGGCCAGCCACTTTTTTCCCCCATTCATGGCTTCTCTGTACTTGTCCAGGTCCTCGCTGACCCCGGCCCGGATAATGCCGCCGTCTTTAGCGGAAATCGGCGGCTGGTCAACTAAGCAGTTAGTGATGCTTTCAGCCAGTTCACTCTGCGGATCGATGCCTTGCCCGTATTTTTCCAGGTCCGGATTGCCCGATTCGGCCAGGGCCTGGATGATCGGCTTGGTTGCCTCCAGGCTTTTCGCCAGTTGCAAAAGTTCGCGGGGGTTGACATTGCCAAAAGCAACCCGGCCGCTTAACCGTTCCAGGTCATAGACCCCCTTCAAGGAGTCAACGATATTTTCCCGGGTAAAGTAGTCGTCCAAAAGGGCTTGCACCATCTGCTGGCGCTGGTTAATCCGGTCTAAAGACAGAAGCGGCCGGCTTAGCCACTGCTTTAAAAGCCGCCCCCCCATAGCCGTGGTGGTCTTGTCCAAAACCCAGAACAAAGAGCCCTGCTTCTTGCCGGTCGTGGCTGACTGGGTCAGTTCCAGATTCCGCTGGACTGTGTTGGCCATCTGTAAATACTGGCCGATTTCAAAGCTTTCCGCTACTTGCAGGTGGGCCAGGCTCCGCTTTTGCGTGGCCAAAAGGTAGATGACCAGCTGGCGGACGGCGGCCTTTTCCATAGAGTCAGTCAGTTTCTGCTGGACATAGGAAATTTCCGCGTGCTCACCTTCCAGTTCTGCCGGCTCAGACACGGTGATATTGGCCTTTTGCAGGCTGTCCCGGTCGCTGGCATTAAGCTTGCCGGCAAAAACGACTTCCCGGGTTCTCAAAGACAAGAGTTCGTTGACCACTTCCGTGTAGTGCTTGACGTGGGTAGCAAAAATCTCCCCGGTTGACAGGTCACTGTAAGCCAGGCCATAGCCGCCCGCCTTTTCAACCACGCTAGTTAGGTAGTTGCTTTCCTGACTGTCGTCTGGTCCCTGGGCCATTTTGGTGCCGGGCGTAACCAGCTGGATGATTCCCCGCTTGACCATCCCCTTGGCCTTCTTCGGGTCTTCCAGTTGCTCACAGATGGCCACCTTGTAGCCCTTTTCTACTAAGGTGTTGACATAAGAATCAACCGCCATGTGGGGCACGCCGGCCATAGGAATCGGGTTTTCCGACTTATTTGACCGGTGAGTCAGGGTTAACTCTAAAATCTGTGCCCCCTTGACGGCATCATCTTCATAGAGTTCGTAAAAGTCCCCCACCCGGTAGAAGAGAAAGGCATCCGGGTATTGCTCTTTAATCTGGTAATATTGCTCCATCATTGGAGTCGTGGCTTTTCTTGGCATAATAACTCCCTCGCTTATCGTATGCTTTCAATTATACAGCATTGCACGCAAAAAGAGCCCAGCTTTGAGCTGGACCCTTCTTACAGTAATTCTTGTGTGTGTTAAATTTTAGTATTTTACATCATGCCTGGTTGAGCAGGGGCAGCTTCCGGCTTGTCTTCCGGAATTTCTGCCACAACTGCTTCAGTGGTCAGCAAGAGGCCGGCGATTGAAGCGGCGTTTTGCAGGGCTGACCGGGTCACCTTGGTTGGGTCGATGATCCCTTCGTCAATCATGTTGACATACTTGTCTTCAGCAGCGTTGTAGCCGACTTCCGGGTCAACCTTGCGCAAGTGGTCAACAACAACTGAGCCTTCTTGGCCGGCGTTTTCAGCAATTTGGCGAACCGGAGCAGTCAAGGCGCGGGCCACGATATTGATCCCGGTTTGTTCGTCAGCAGTGTCACCCTTGGTTGCCTTAACAGCTTCTTCAACGTTAACCAAAGCAGTACCACCACCAGCTACGTAGCCTTCGTCAACAGCGGCGCGGGTAGCGTTCAAGGCGTCTTCTACCCGGTAGCGGCGTTCCTTGAGTTCAGTTTCAGTAGCAGCGCCAACGTGGATTACGGCTACGCCGCCAGTCAGCTTGGCCAGACGTTCTTGCAGCTTCTTCTTGTCGAAGTCGGAAGTAGTGTCTTCGATTTGCTTTCTGATGGTGTCAACCCGTTCTTGAATGGCTTCCTTAGCGCCAGAACCGTCAACGATAGTAGTTGAGTCCTTGGTGATAGTTACCCGGCGGGCTTGACCCAATTGGCTAAGCTGGGTGTCCTTGAGTTCCAGACCCAAGTCTTCAGAAATCACCGTACCGCCAGTCAAAGCAGCGATGTCTGCCAGTTGTTCCTTGCGGCGGTCGCCGAAGCCAGGAGCCTTAACGGCAACAACGTTGAAGGTACCGCGGATCTTGTTCAAAACAAGAGTTGGCAAAGCTTCGCCAGTCACGTCATCAGCGATGATCAAGAGAGCGCGGCCTTGTTGCACGATTTCCTGCAGCATTGGCAAGATGTCTTGGATGTTGGAAATCTTCTTGTCAGTGATCAAGATGTATGGGTTTTCTAAGTCAGCTTCCATCTTGTCATTGTCAGTTACCATGTATTGGGACAGGTAGCCGCGGTCGAATTGCATCCCTTCAACCACGCTCAGTTCAGTTTCAATCCCGCGGGAGTCTTCAATGGTGATGACACCGTCGTTGCCGACCTTTTCCATGGCTTCAGCGATCAAGTCACCGATTTCCTTTGAAGCACTTGAAATTGAAGCAACTTGGGCGATTTGATCCCGGCTGGAAACTTCGTGGCTGTTCTTGTGCAATTGGTCAACGGCTGCTTGGGTGGCCTTTTCGATCCCGCGGCGGATGCCAACTGGGTTAGCCCCGGCAACCACGTTCTTCATCCCTTCTTGCACGATAGCTTGGGTCAAAACAGTGGCCGTAGTCGTACCGTCACCGGCGATGTCGTTGGTCTTTGAAGCAGCTTCAGCAACCAGCTTGGCCCCCATGTTTTCGTAGTGGTCTTCCAGTTCAACTGCCTTGGCGATGGTCACGCCGTCGTTGGTAATCGTTGGGTTGCCGTAGCTTTGTTCCAAGACGACATTTCTGCCCTTAGGCCCCAAAGTCGTCTTAACCGTGTTGGCCAGCTTGTCAACCCCGTTTAAAAGTGAACGTCTTGCGTCTTCTGAAAACTTGATGTCTTTTGCCATTTTTTAATTTGCACTCCTTAAATTACTTAACGATTGCCAAAATGTCTTTTTCATGAAGGACTAAGTATTCCTTACCTTCGTACTTGACCTTGGTGCCAGAATACTTATCGTATAAAACTTCATCGCCCTCTTGGACGGTCATAGGAAGCTTGCTGCCATCTTCCGCGTAAAGGCCGCCGCCTACGGCAACAACCTTGCCTTGAGTTGGCTTTTCCTTAGCGTTGGAAGCAAGTACGATGCCACCAACGGTTTGTTCTTCAGCTTCTTTAACTTCAACGATCACGCGATCTCCAATTGGTTGTAACACGTTATTCCCTCCTGAAATTAATTGTCTTTAGAAATTCTTTAGCACTCATCTTGATCAAGTGCTAACTTACAACTATGATAATAATCCCTTTTTTCCAAAAAGGCAAGAGAAAAATAGCACTTTTTAGTCTAGAGTGCTAAAAAGTGCTGTTTTTCTTATTTACTCGTGTTGTTCATGACCTTTTTCCGCTCTTCCAGCTGCTTCTTGATCATTTCGTCAGAGTCAAGGAAGTAGATCAAGGTCTGCAGCTCGGTAGCCAGGTCGACGTTTTGGATCCGGACCCCGTTTGGGGCGGACAGGCGGATTGGGGTAAAGTTCATGATCCCCTTAATCCCGGCTTCAATCATTTCGTCAGCCGTCTTCTGGGCCGTAGCCTGGGGAACGGTCAAGATGGCGATCCGGATCTGTTGGTCAGCGATCTGCTGCTTCATTTCATCCATTGAGTAGACCGGCACCCCTTGGGTGATCTTGCCGGTGATTTCCGGGTTGATGTCGAAGGCGCAGGAAATTCTGATATTGTTGCTGCGCTTGAAGTTGTAGTTCAAGAGAGCGTGACCCAGGTTGCCGACCCCGACCAGGGCGACGTTGGTCAAAGTGTCCTGGTTGAGAATCTTCTTAAAGAAGCTGAGCAGGTTCTTGACATCGTAGCCGTAGCCCCGCTTGCCCAGGGCGCCGAAGTAGGAAAAGTCCCGGCGGATTGAAGCACTGTCGACTTGGACGGCTTCCGCCAGTTCAGTTGAAGAAACCTTGTCTTTGCCTTCATCATTCAAAAGAAGCAAGTAGCGGTAATATAGCGGCAATCTTTTGGCAGTAGCCTTGGGAATTCTAAATTTGTTGTTCATAAAAGATGCCTCCAGTTTTTATTTTGTGAATGTGAATCCCTAATCAATCACCTACTATGATACCCATTTTTACCAGTCTTTGGCAAGTAGTATTTTCACAATATTTGCCATGAAATCCTTTTTATTGATTTTTTCACAAATTGATTAAAGGAGCTTGCCCCTTTTTAAAGCTGAAAAAGAGAGGAAAAATCTGCTGAAAATCATTGCCAGGGCCGTCAGTCCGACCTTTGCATGGTACAATGTTTCAAGGTGAAAAAATATGATAATAGCACAAGGACACAATTTGGAGCAACGCTTTGGAGCTGCTCCTATATTCAGCAAGGTAAACTTTTCAATTGAAAACAATGCCCGGATCGGCCTGGTCGGGCCAAACGGGGCTGGGAAAACGACCCTTTTAAAGATCATGACCGGCCGCCAGGAAGCCAGCCAGGGCGAATTTACCGTCAACAAGGGAATCGAGCTTGGTTACATCGCCCAGGAGCACGACTTTGACGAAGAGAAGTCGATCTGGGAAGAGATGCTGACGGTCTTCCAGCCCTTGATCGACCAGGGTCAGCAGCTGGAGAAGCTGCAGTACGCCATCGCCGACCATCCGGAAGATGAAGAGCTTCTCCGCCGTCTGGACCAGGCCCAGTACAATTTTGAACAGGCCGGCGGCTATACCTACCAGGCCGAAATCAAGAGCATGCTCAACGGCTTCAACTTCCCGGAAGCGACCTGGAACAAGCAGATTGCTAGCCTGTCTGGCGGGGAAAAGACCCGGCTCAGCTTCGTCAAGCTGCTTTTAAAGAAGCCCCCGCTCCTGCTTTTGGACGAACCGACCAACTACCTGGACCTGGATACTTTGGACTGGCTGGAAGCCTTCCTTAAGAACTACCCAGGCGCTATCTTGACGGTTTCTCACGACCAGTACTTCTTAGACCACCTGGCCACGCAGATTTTTGAACTCCAACATGGGGAACTGACTGTCTTTAAGGGCAACTACAGCCAGTACCTGGTGCAAAGAGAACTGCGCGACCAGCAGCAGGAAGCCGCTTATGAAAAGCAGCAAGAGGAAATCAAGCGCGAAGAAGAGTTCATCCAAAAGAACATCGTCCGCGCCTCCACCACCAAGCAGGCCCAAAGCCGGCGCAAGGCCCTGGAGAAGATGGAACTGGTCGACCCGCCAAAGCACAAGTCAAAAGTCCGGATCAAGTTTGACAGCGCCCGGCCATCGGGCAAGGAAGTCTTGATCTTGAAGGACCTGGCGGTTGGCTATCCGGACAAGACCATGCTTAAAGACATCTCCTTCCAGATCAACAAGGGCGACCGGGTGGCCATCATTGGCCAAAACGGGATCGGCAAGTCCACCCTTTTAAAGACGGTCATGAAGCAGCTGCCGGTTAAGAGCGGGTCCATTAAATACGGGGCCAGCCTGGACATCGGCTACTATGACCAGGAACTGCAAGGGTTAGACTATTCTAAGACCGTGATCGATACCATCTGGGACCGGCACAAGGACATGAACGAAAAAGACATCCGGTCCATCTTGGCCAGCTTTTTGTTCACGGCCAAAGACATCGACAAGCAAGTCAGCCAGCTGTCCGGGGGGCAAAGGGCCCGCTTAACTTTGACTGTTTTGTCCATGGAGCACAACAACTTCCTTTTGATGGACGAACCAACCAACCACTTGGATCTGGACGCCAAGGAAGTTTTGGAAAAAGCTTTGGACGATTACGACGGCACCCTCCTCTTCGTTTCCCACGACCGCTATTTCATCAACGGACTGGCCAACAAGATCGTTTTTGCCAAGGACGGCCAGGCCAAGATCTACGAAGGCAACTACACTTACTACTTGAATGAAAATGCCAAGGAAGCAGCTGCCGCTCAAGAAGCAGCTGCTGAAGAAACGCCAGCAGTCAAGGCGGTCAGCGAAAACAAGCTCTCCTACCAGGAGCAGAAAAAGCGCGACTCTGAAAAGCGGAAACTGGAACGGCAAGTGGCCCAGGCGGAAAAAGACCTGGAAGAGCTGGAAGCAAAAGAGCAAGAGATCCAGGAAGCCATGGCTGACCCGGCAATCGCTGCCGACTTCAGCAAGCTGGGGCCTCTGCAGGAAGACTTGACCGCTGTCCAGGAAAAGATCAGCCAAGTCACCCAGGCCTGGGAAGATGCCTCTCTGGCTTTGGAAGAATTTTAATTTTAGACAAAGGAAAAGCAAGTCCGGCACTGGACTTGCTTTTTTGTATATTTTCGTCTTGCTTTTTACTTGTAATCCTCGGCGTAAGGCAGTTCCATTGACGGGTCCGCGTCCAAGGTCAGGTCAGCAAAGTTGCCGGCCAGGTACTGGTTGTAAGCGGCAGCCCCGATCATAGCCGCGTTGTCCCCGCAGAGCTTAAGCGGCGGCAGGACAACTTTCGGCGCCTTTTCCAAAGCGGCGATTTCCTTGTTCATCCGTTCTCTTAAGCCCAGGTTGGCAGCAACCCCGCCCCCTATGATGAAGGTCTTGGGCTGGTACTGCCGGATGGCCCGCATGGTCTTTTCAGCCAAAACGTCCACCACGGCCGCCTGGAAGCTGGCCGCCAGGTCATACTTGTCTAATTCCTGCCCCAATTGGTCAGCATGGTGGCAAGTATTGATAAAGGCACTCTTCAGGCCTGAGAAGGAGAAGTCATAATTGTCTTCATCAATCATGGCTCTAGGGAAGCCGAAAGTGTCCTTGCCCTGGTGGGCCCACTGGTCGATCGTCTTGCCGGCCGGGTAGCTGACGCCCAGGACCCGGCCAATCTTGTCATAAGCTTCCCCGGCCGCGTCATCGCGGGTATCGCCCACGATTTCAAAGTGAGTCGGGTCTTTCAGTAAAACAATTTCGGTGTGGCCGCCGGAAACCTGCAGGGCCAGGGCCGGGTATTCAATCGGTTCAACCAGCTGGGCAGCTGAAATGTGGCCCATGATGTGGTCAACCCCAATCAAAGGCAGGCCAGTAGCCATGGAAGCCGCCTTGGCCGAGTTGATCCCGATCAAAAGAGCCCCAACCAGGCCAGGCCCGTGGGTCACGGCGATAGCATCCAAATCTTCCCAGCTGACCTTGGCTTCTTCCAAGGCTTCCCGGGTAATCTGGGTAATCACTTCGATATGGTGACGGCTGGCCACTTCCGGCACAACCCCGCCGAAGCGGGCATGGCTCTTGATTTGAGTAGCCACAATCAGGCTTTCGATCTCTGACCCGTTCTTGACCACGGCAGTCGAAGTCTCGTCACAGGAACTTTCAAAAGCTAAAATGCGAATGTCTTTCTTTTCCTTCACAGTCAGTTCTTCTTTCTTAGATGGCAGATCATGTTCAAACCGTCACTGTCCGGACAGTCATCATTGTTGTAGTAGTTTTTGCGGACAAAATTGTCTTCAAAGCCAAGCCGGCGGTAAAGTTCTTGGGCCTTCCCGTTTTCAACCCGCACTTCCAAAGTCACGGCCTTGAGGTCAGCGGACTTGGCCAGGTCTAAAACCGTCTGGACCAGGTAACTCCCGATCCCCTGTCCTTGCTCTTTAGGCACCACTGCCAAAAAGGTGATGTGGGCCTTAGAGAGACTGAAGCGGCAGCCGATGGCTCCAGCCAAAAAATCTCTCTCAAGCAAAAGCAGGTAGAGAGAATCCCGGCGGCGAAGCTCTTCGGCAAAAACTTCCTCATCCCAAGGCAGGCAGCCGGCATAAACTTCTTTTTCCAGCAAAAGGAGGCGGGCAAGTTCGCCTGCTTCCGCCTTCTTTAAGCAGTATTCATGGCCGCTGATGCTGATTGCCCGGGGGGCAAACCGCACCAGGTCAGCTTTAAAGAATAGTCCCATAAGCCTAAACTTCTTCTACGTATGCACTGTCTGCTTCAAATTCCTGGCCGGTCTTCTTTGCCCAGTCGTACTCAGCCTGCGTCCGGCGCAGGTAGTTCGGCACGGCCTGGTCCGGATCAAGGACCGGAGCGCTTGCCGCCAAGCGGCCAATGGCGCTGGCGTGCAGAAGGTTCTCTTCCCCTTCAGCCGGGCGCAAGTCCTTGTCAGCCAGACCAGCCGTGATTTCTTCCTGATACTTGCTGAAGTCGCTGCCGACAAAAATCACCTTTTGGTCAGGCAGGGCCGCTACTTGCCCTAAGAGCTCACTTAAGTGGTAGTGGCCGTCTTCGATCACAGCTTCCTTGCCCCGGTAAGCACCGGCAAAAAAGTTCTTGTTTCTGGCATCTAATGCCGCTACAACCAAGGCGTCTTCACCGGCAAAGTTCTGGGCCAGGGCCTGCAAGGTTGAGACCCCAACCAGCTCTTTATTCAAAATACTGGCAAACATCTTAGCCGTAGTTAAGCCGACTCTGAGGCCGGTATATGAACCAGGCCCGATCGCTACCGCGAAGCGGTCAATATCTTTTAAAGCCAGGCCGTTTTCTTCTAGCAGGCTGGCAATGTCTGGATCAAGGTCAACGCTGTGGTTGCGCTGGTTTTCCTCGATCTTTTCGCTGACCACTTGGTCATCTTCATTCAAGGCAACGCTCAAATCGCTCGTTGCCGTCGAAATGCTTAAAATCTTCATGCTCTAACTTTTATTTCCTAAAATTTTCTACTCAGCTTGACCCGGGACAGGCCTTCCAAGACAAACCAAACCACGACCATCTGAATCCATGGAGTGATCATTTCCTTGAGGATCCGGCTGGACAGGGCGACCATAAAGCTAGTCCCGTGCATCATGCTGACCCAAAGGGTGTTCAAGCCGATATTGCAGATTACCGTGACGCAGATTACGGACGCGATGACCCGCCAAATCTGGATCGGCTTCTTGTACAAGAAGAAGCCGTAGATCATCGGTCCCAAGGCCGCGGTCAAGGTATAACCGATAAAGAAGCCGCCCAGGTTGCCAAAAACAGCAGATGAAACCAGGTCACTCAAGGCGCCGCCGGCAAAGCCCCACCAAGGCCCGAACAAGTAGCCCAGCATGACGCTGCCGATAAAGCCCAGGCCCACCTGCAAGGTGGCATCCCCGACCTTAAACTGTCCCAAAACCACCTTGATGGCGATAACCATGGCCAGTAAGACCAGCTCCCGCAACTCCAGCTTGCTGCTGACTTTTGATTCACTTTTCATAAGACCGTCCTCCTAAAAAATGGCTTAACAAAAGCAACTGAATCAGTCTCTATTAAAGCACATTTTTTGCCAGTTTACCTCACAAAGTGCCATAAGTTCACCTTGCCGGGTAATGGCGTGGCAGGTCTTGACAGCGCTGTCTTCCATTTCCTGCATAACCTGGCAGGCAACTTCATTGCCGTATTTAATTTCCTTCTCAAACTTGATGGCCAGGTCTTTCGGCTCATGGCTGTTGACGAATTCCCGGGGAAGACTGTCGACGATCCAGTCCAGGTAATGGGCGTTGTTGACGTGGTGGTTGGAGTCCAGATCATAATAGTAGGCCCGGTAGAGCTTTTCGTCTGAATATTCCTCTTTTGGCCGCAATTTCTTGAAGCGGGGCATTTTAGCCAAAAGGGGCGCTCCCAATTCTTCAGCGATTTTATCATCGCTTGGCAAAAGCTTTCTGGTCTTTAAGTCAAAAATAATCCACTGGCTGTGAGCGATAACCAGGTCTTTGCCCTCTTCGTCCTCAATGCCGAAGTCCCGGTAGGACAAAAAGCGGTTGTAGCCAACCGCGTCAGTCCAGACCCTGACCTTTTTCCCGGCCCGGGGAAGGCTGGTAAATTCAAACTCGTACTGAGTGACTACCCAGCCCCTGCCCCGCTCTTTCATGGCGCTGGCCCCGCCCAAAGTTGGCGCCAGCTGCCCTTCCGACGTTTCCATCATCAGGTCAATCATTCTGGGCAATTTCAGCTGCCCGCTTTCCCCGCAGTCAGCGTATTCCAGCTGGTAATCCTTGTAGTATCTCATTTTGCCCCCTCCTGGTGGTAGCGGTCATAGAGCTCGTTTTTAGAAACGCCCTGGCTCTTGGCCACCTGCTTGATGGCATCCTTTTTAGAAACGCCCTGGGCTACTTGCTCTTTGACCAGCTTGACCAGGTCAGCCCAGTCCAGGGTCTTTTCTTCAGTGTTTGGCGACACCAAAACGACGAACTCGCCCCGGGGGGCAACTTCTTTAAAGTGCTGGATGACTTCTTCCAGGCTGCCGCGGACGAATTCTTCATGAATCTTGGTCAGTTCTCTGGCGCAGACGATCTGCCGGTCGCCCGGTAAAACTTCCGCCATCTGCTCTAAGGTCTTCAAGAGCCGGTGGGGAGCCTCATAAAAGATCGAAGTAGCTCTTGAGGCATTGATTTCCTCCAAAAATGGCCGCTGCTGGCTGGCCTTGCGGGGCAAAAAGCCGTAGTAGGTGAAAGGCTGCCCGTCAAAGCCGGAAGCGATCAAGGCCGTGGCAAAAGCCGACGGACCTGGCAGGGGAACGACTGGAACATTGTTCTTGATGCATTCCTGGACCAAAATGAAGCCGGGATCAGAAATCACCGGCATGCCGGCATCGCTGATCTCGGCAATTGTCGCCCCTTCCTGCATCAACTTAACCAGTTCCGGTGCCTTTTCTTTAGAGTTGAATTTGTGAAAGGCCACCATCTTGTTGTGAATGCCCAGCCGGTCCAGCATGATCCCGCTAGTTCTGGTGTCTTCAGCGGCGATGTAGTCAGCCTCTTCCAGAATCCGCTTGGCCCGGATCGTAATGTCTTCCAGGTTGCCGATGGGCGTAGGCACTAAATAGAGCTTGCCCTGCTGGTCATCCGCGTAACTGTGTTGCGTTTGCATTATTTGTGCACCGACTTCTTTCCAAAATTATCCAAAATATCCAGGCAAAACATGCAGTCCGCGCTGGGATCCCGGTGGGTCCCGTAGTACATGTTGCAAATATGGTAGCCAGACTGGTAGATCTGCTTGAGCATAGCCATCCCGCTCTGGCTCTTGCCTTCGTGTTCTTTAACCGTCAATTTGTCCAGCTTCTCGCGCAAAAGCTGGTTTTCAACCTTGAGCTCGGTATTTTCCTTCAAGCTCTCCAGCACCTCCTGCTGCAGGGAATCCATGCTCTTGAGCATGCGTTCCATCTGCTGCTGCAGCTGCTGCAATTTAGTATATGGGTCCACTTTCCTTACCTGCCTTTACTGCTGCCACTTTAAGGCCAAATAGTCCAAATTGTTCAAAAAGCCGACATTACTCTGCCGCATCCGGTCAACCTGCATTAAGTCCGCCAAAAAGTCGGCCGCCTCCTGATAGTCACCCTTTTCCAGGTCCTTTTCGCCCCACTTCTTGAGCAAAATCCAGACATACTTTTCCCAGGCCTTAGTCCCCTGCTTTTGCTTCTTAACCAGGCCCGCCAGCTGGTGGGCGGACGTGATGGCCAAAGAGTCATGCTCGCGGAGCTCCTGGTAAAAATATTTTACCGCCTGGTCGACTTCCTGGCTGCTTTTCACCTGGTCAACTTCTTCCTGGCTCATGCCGTTGGCCAAAAGGAGCCTGTCCTTACTGGAAGCAGCTTGCTGGCTGAAATTGATAATCTGGGTTCTGGACTTGATCGTCGGCAGAATCTGCCCGCCGTTATTGGCAATCAAGAAGGTAACTACCGGTGCCGCTGGCTCTTCCAGCAGGTTGAGCAAGGCGTTTGCAGCCGGCAGGGTCAGCTTCTGGGCATGGTTAATCACGAAATAGCGCCGGTCGCCTTCCAGAGGGCTTTTAGCTAATTCCCGCTTAAGCGGCCGAATTTGGTCAATCGCGATCGACTGCTTGTTTTCTTCCGTATCAATCAAAAAGACATCCGGGTGGTTGCCGGCCAGAATCCGCCGGCAGGCCGGGCAGGTCCCGTCCGGCTTCTCTTCGCCCGTGCAATTCACGTAGCAGATCAGCCAGTAGGCCGTGTTTAAAGCTTCCCCCTCATCGCTTGACAAGAGCAGGTAGGCATGCGACAGCTGCCCCCGGTCCTGGGCCTGCTTGAGCTGCCGGGATTCAGACCCGCCAATTTGTTTTAAATCCAGCATTAAAAGTGCAGGAACTGGTCAACCGGCAAGACGAAGACCGTCGCGCCGCCGACCGTGATGTTGACCGGTTCAATCGGCTGCTCGAAGGAAATGCCCGGGTGAATGCCCGGGTTGATTGTTTCTTCTCTGGTTTGGGAATGCTCTTTGATCAGCTTCAAAACGCCGTCAACGTCTTCATCTTCCACCCCAAGCAAGAAGGTGGTGTTGCCTTCACGCAAAAAGCCGCCCGTTGACGCCAGTTTAGTGGCGCCGACATTGTTGTCGACAAAAGCTGCCTGCAGGCGCTTGGCGTCTTCAGACTGGACAATGGCAATGATCAGTTTCATCTTGATCCCCCCTAAAACAATTCTGGAAATGTGCTTTTCACCAGTTTAACACTTGCGGCCACGACTTGTGGCAAATCTTGACTCGCGTCAACCACTTTTACCCGGTCCGGCTGAGCCTGGTTGACCACTTGGTAGCCCTGGTAAACCTTTTCGTGGAAGTCCAGCTTCTCTTGTTCCAGCCGGTCTTCGCTGCCTGACCGGGCCTTGGCGATTCTGGCCAGGCCCTGGGCCGGGTCTAAATCCAAAAAGATGGTCAAGTCCGGCTCCAGGTGGCCGGTGGCAAAAGCATTGATCTGGGCTACTTCATCAATCCCCAGTCCCCGTCCCTGGCCCTGGTAGGCCAAAGAAGAGTCGACAAAGCGGTCGGAGATGACCAGGTCTCCCCGCTTTAAAGCCGGATTGATGATCTCGCTGACATGCTGGGACCGGCTGGCTGCATAGAGCAGGGCCTCGGTCTTGGCGTTCATTTCCGTGTTGGCCGGGTCCAGGATGATGTCGCGGATTTTTTCAGCGATTTTTGACCCGCCTGGCTCCCGCGTTACTAAAATTTCCCGCTTGCACTGGCCCTGGATGGCCTTGACGACTTCATTGATCACTGTCGTTTTACCGGCGCCGTCGGGACCTTCAAAAGTGATAAAGTAACCTTGCATTTGTACTTGCCTCCTATCTATCTATTTTACAGAACTAAGGCTAGTATTTACAGAGTTAACTTCCCCCTAAATCTAGTAGGTAAAAATGGCAAAAAAATAATCTCCCGAAGCCGGGAGATTAGCACTTTTCTATTGGGAAATGGCGTTGGTCACGCCGGTGTAAGAAGCATGGCGGTAGCGGGCCTCATCGTACAAAAAGGCATACTCAGCTCTTAAAATCTTGTCCGCCACGATATTGTCATCAGACATGTCCAGGGTCGTGTTGTCCAAACCCTTGCTGAGGCTGATTTCCTGCTGCAGCTTTTCTACCAAAGCCATCAGCTTCTCATCTTCTGCTTGCTTGATTTTGTCGTTGTGCTTATTCATGCTATAGCTCCGTTCTACCTTGAACTGCCCGCTTCAAAGTGATCAAGTTGGCGTACTCAATGTCTGAGCCGACCGCCAGCCCCGCGGCCAGACGAGTGACCTTAAGGCCGGCCGGCTTGATCAAGCGGGAAATGTACATGGCGGTTGACTCCCCTTCCGGGGTGGAATTGAGGGCCAGGATAACTTCTTTGGCGTCATCGTTTTTCTGCAGGCGGACGATCAGGGATTTGATGTTGATTTGCTCCGGCCCGATCCCGTCCATCGGGGACAAGACCCCGTGCAGGACATGGTAGAGGCCGTCATATTCGCCCATGTTTTCAAAGGCCATCACGTCCTTGGCTTCCTCAACCACCATGATGGTTGACCGGTCCCGGGCAGGATTGCTGCAGATGGCGCAAGGGTCTTGTTCGGTGATGTTGCCGCAGATTGAGCACTGACGCAGTTTCTCCTTAACGTCGACTAAAGAACGGGCGAATTCGTCCACGTCTTCTTTAGGCATATCCATGGCGTAAAAGGCCAGGCGGGTCGCCGTCTTTTCACCGATGCCCGGCAGTTTCATGAAGGAATCGATCAAGCGAGCGATTGGCAATGGGTATTGCAAATTACATCAGGCCTTTCGTGTACTTGCCCAGGCTCTGCTGGGTTGCCTGGTCGATCTGCTTCAAGCCCTTGTTAACAGCGTCGATAACCAGGTCTTCCAGCATGTCCGGGTCATCCGGGTCAATGGCTTCCGGCTTGATGGACAAGCTCTTTAAATTCCGGTCGCCGGTGAAAGTAGCCACTACCATGTCGTCAGCTGCCTTGCCGGTGAATTCCTGGGTCGTGATGTTTTCCTGTTCCTGGGCCATTTGTTCTTGCAGCTTCTTGGCTTGCTTCATCATCTGCTGCATGTTCATGCCGCCCATTCCTGGGAAAGCTGGTCTCTTGCTCATGAAAAAATCTCCTTTTACTATTTCTTTTTTATCTGCTTAATTTTAACGCGAAAAAAGTTTTTTGGCGAATATTAGTCCTTAACCTGGGCCAAAGGGCCGAAAAGCTCTTCTGCCTTGGTCACAATCGCGTCATCTGCCGCTTCTTCCGTCGGCGCCTGGTCCGGCAAAGGCGGCTCAGGAGCTGCTGCTTCTGCCGGCTGGGCTTCTGCTGGCTGGGCCTTAGATCGGAGCTGACTGGCGTGTTCCTTGATGAAGTCCTGGCGGATCTTTGGCCAGGCCTTTTCGTCAACGATAGCGATGGTCCAGCTCTCCTTGGTCAATTGCTCCAGGTCAGCTTTGAGAGTTGCTAAAAATTCCTGAGGATTTGTGGCCAGCTGCCAGGCCCGGGACTGGCTGGACAAAAGAAGTGCCCGGTCGCTGGCCGCGATCGGCTGCAGGAAGCCCAAGACCGTCTTGGCCGGCTCTTCCAGCATGCTTGGCAAGTCCCGGTCCCAAAGGTTGCGGGCCTCAGCTAAGCCGGGCTTGGTGGCCTGGCTTAAGACCGCGTAGATCTCTTCTTGGCTGCTGGTGATTTCAGCCTGCAGGCTTTCAGCTTGCTGCTGCTTTTCCGCTGCCTGCTGGGCCACTTCGGTTGCCCCGCCCTTTTGCGTGTACAGCTGCTGGTTGAGCTGGAAGACATGGCGGGGGCTGAAGGCCTGGCTTGGCCGCTGACTCAGCTGCTGAACCTGCTGGGTCAGCTGGTGGACTTGTTCTTTCAAGGCCTTGACCTGCCGCTCTAAGGCCGGGTTGCTGGCCGCAGAAGCAACTTGCGGGCCCGCCTGGCTGTTTTGCCGCTCTTGGCCAGCCTGGACTAAAAAGACTTCTAAGGGAATCTGCTGCTGGTTGGTAAAGCGGAGGCTGCCCAAGGCGTCATTAGCCTGGTCAATGATCTGGCTGAAGCGGTCCGGGCTTTGCTGGGCAATTTCCTGGGCAAAGTCATCCGTCAGGAATTCCCCCTGCCCTGTTTTGGTAAAAAGCATGGCCTGGACGGTCAAGCTGATAATTTCATTTAAAATGTTTTGGGCGCTGGCCCCGTCCTGGATGGCAGACTTAGCCAAATCCAGGGCCGTCTGGCTGTCCCCGTTTAAGAGGGCCAAAAGGAGCTTTTCGACTTGCTCCTGGGCGGCGAAACCGGTGACTTCCAGGGCGTCCTCGTAACGGACACTGCTTTTTTCAAAAGAAAGGAGCTGGTCCAAAATGCTCAAGGCATCCCGCATCCCCCCGTCAGCGACTTGGGCGATGACCTTTAAGGCCTTGTCCTCGTATTCGACCCCTTCCTGGCCCAGGATGTATTCCATCCGCTTGACCATGGCCTCATTTGAGAAGCGCTTGAAGTTGTAGCGCTGGGTTCTGGAAATGATAGTGGCCGGCACCTTCTGCAGTTCAGTCGTCGCCAAAATAAAGACGACGCTGGCCGGCGGTTCTTCCAAAGTCTTCAAAAGGGCATTGAAGGCTGAAATCGACAGCATGTGGACTTCGTCGATGATGTAAACCTTGTACTTGCCTTCAGTTGGAGCGTAGTGAACCTTGTCTAAAAGGTCGCGGATTTCGTCAACGCTGTTGTTTGAGGCCGCGTCCATTTCGATGATGTCCGGCATTGCCCCCTGGTCGGCGGCCAGGCAGTTGCTGCACTCGTTGCAAGGTTCGCCCTCTTGCAGGTTTAAACAGTTCAAGGCCTTGGCAAAAATCTTGGCGCAGGAGGTCTTCCCCGTCCCCCGCGGGCCGGCAAAAAGGAAGGCATGCGAGACCTTGCCCCGGATAAGTGAATTCTTGAGGGTATCGGTAATGGCTTCCTGTCCGACCACATCATCAAAGGTGCGCGGGCGCCATTTGCGATACAAAGCTTGATAAGCCATACATTCTCCCCGTAATGAAAAAGCTCCTAGCCCCGAAGAGCTAAGAGCCTGTTAATTGCTAAATAAAGGGCACATGCCCAAGCGACCTTAGTGCTGCTACCTTCCGGTCCTGACACGCTTCGGAGGTCGAACATTGCCCAACCAATATTGTAACCTAAACTAATCCTTTTGGCAATTTTCCTGGGCTTTTTTTGCTGATTTTTGCTTACGGCGGATTTCCCGGAAGAAATCTTTCAAAAGCTGGGCCCCTTGCTCTTTGTAAAGGCCCCGGATGACCTTGGGATGGTGGTTGAATTTTTCCACGCTGAAGAGGTCGACCACGCTGCCAGCGGCGCCAGCTTTGGGGTCCATGGCCGCGAAGTAGACTTCCTTGATCCGGGAGTTGATAATGGCCCCGGCGCACATAGCGCAAGGCTCCAGGGTAACAAACAGGCTGCAGTCGATCAAACGCCAGGAGTCAAGCTTTTGGCAGGCCTCCTTAATGGCCAGGATTTCGGCATGGGCCGTCCCGTCTTCATCCAGCTCCCGCCGGTTGTAGCCCCGGCCGATGATCTGCCCGTCTGGGCCCACGACAACGGCTCCGATGGGAACCTCGTCTTGCCGGCGGGCCTTCTCCGCTTCCGCAAAGGCGGCCTCCATGTAGGTCTTTTTTTCTTCGCTTGAATACATTATTTCTTCACGCTCTTTAAAATGTAGTAGCCCTTGTCCCGGGTCAAGATTTCGCAGTTGCCCAGGCTGGCGGCCATCAGCTTCTTCGCGCTCGGTGCTCCCTGCTTTTTCTGGATGACGACTAGCAGAATCCCGCCGTCAGTTAAGTGGTCCTTGGCTTTCGCCAAAATGCTGGACCAGATGGCCTTGCCGGCCCGGATAGGCGGGTTGGTCACGATCATGGCATATTGGCCGGAAACTTCTTGATAGCGGTCTGAGGCAAAAATATTGACGTTGCCTGCCCCATTGGCCGCTGCGTTTCTTCTGGCCAGGTCCATGGCCCGTTCGTTGACGTCAACCATGTCGACCTGGCGGTCTGGCCACTTTTTAGCAGCGAAAAGACCGATCGGGCCATAGCCGCAGCCGACATCCAGAATATTGCCGCCTGGCAAATCCTGCTCCAGCATCTGCTCAATCAAGACCCCGCTGCCGTAGTCGACCCGGTTTTTGGAAAAAACGCCGGCATCCGTGGTCAGGTTCAAATTAATACCGTTGAGGTGGTAGTTGACATGGTGCTCGTCATGGTCAACCGTGGGATTTTCAGTAAAGTATTGTTCAGCCATCTTATGCCTCGCTGATCTTCACGGCGTCTTCTCCGTCGATTTCGCTGACCTGGACCTGGACGTCTTCGCTGGCCGCGGTTGGGATGTTCTTGCCGATGAAGTCCGGCCGGATCGGCAGTTCCCGGTGGCCCCGGTCGATCAAAACAGACAAGGCAATCTTGGCTGGCCGGCCCTGGTCCATGATCGCGTCAAGGGCTGCCCGGATGGTCCGGCCGGTATAAAGGACGTCGTCAACCAAGATGACCGTCTTGCCGGTCAAGTCAAAGGAAGTGTCAAAGCTGGCAATGGCCTTGGCCTTTTCTTCTCGGCTGAGGTCGTCCCGGTAGGCGGAGATGTCCAAAGACAAGACTGGCAGCTGGCTGCCTTCAATCTTGGCCAGACGGTCGCCGATTCTCTGGGCCAGGTACCAGCCCCGGGTCTTGATCCCGATTAAGACCAGGTTTTCCGTCCCCTGGTTTCTTTCCACGATTTCGTAGCTCATTCTGGTCAAAGCCCGGCGGATCCCCGCTTCATCCATGATTTGTTTGCTCATTTTTCTTCTCTCCGTATTATAGTTTTTCTCTCTATATCTATTTTTTCTGTTGCAATTTCTTTCATCTGTAAAAAAGCATCGCTAACCATTTTATAAGACTGGCCCGGATGTAGTCAAATTCCGCCAGTTCTTTTCATAAGCGCTAGCCACCAGGTCCAGGTACTTGTCATAGTCAAGCGAATTCAAAATTGCTTCCTGCTCGTCAAGCGCAAGTAAGTTGACGGCCCGGTTTTCCACGTGCATGGACCAGTCAGGTGACAAATTAGGAATTTTCTGGACCGTAGCCTCCCGGCCTTTTGCCAAGTTGCCCAGGCCGTTAGCCTTAAGAACCGCCAGGGCTTCTTGGTCATGCTGGATGGCGGCTTCCCCGCTTCTCTTGCGCTTGTTCAGCATGGCCGGGGTCAGCTTTTTAGCCGCGGCGGAATAAAGGTGGACCGTCTTCGGCAGGCCGTCTTGATAGATAAAGACCCGGTTGTAGCGCTGCAAGATTAAGAGCTGGCCGGCATCCCCCCGGCCGAAAATGCAGTTAGCCCGCTCCTTGCTGTGGTTGGCTGAGAGGACGTTTTGGAACATTCTGAGCCGGTGGGCCGGGTCTGGGAAGGCTTCCTCAGCTTCCGCCAGGATCTGCCGGCCCAGGTCCCGGTCAAAGGGCGCTGCCAGGTCTGTCCTTTTTTCCAGCAGGTAGCGGCTGAGGGCCCAGTCGATGATAGCCGGGTGGGCCAGGGACTTGGTCGGGCTGGTGTCCTTCCGGCAGGCCAGGCTGCCTGAAGCTGACAGAACCTTGGTCAAATCTGGGCTGGCTTCCAGGCGGTTGTTGGAGTCTTTAGAAACCAGGTAAAGTTCTTCTGGGACAATCTCCACCCCGATTTCAGCGGCTTCTTTAGCCAGGATCTGCCGGTTTAAGTCAGCATCTAAGACCGAGTAAAGACCATCAGTGTTGGTTGACACGATCCGGGCTCCGGCATAAGTCTGGGCCTGGCCGATCATATAAGTGAAGAGCTGACCAATAATCCGCATAGACCGGATCCGGTTGTTCATTCTAATCGAAGAGGGCACCCGCCCTTCTCTAGGATCAGCAGCCCCGGTAGCTGAGTTTAAGATCAGCTTGGTCCCTTCTCTTTCGATATTGAACATCCGCCGCTCTTCGCTGCTATATTGGGGATCAGTCCGCTTTTTGTCCAATTCCTGCTTTCTTTCAAAGATCGCCGTATACCGGTCTTCGCCTAAGCGGTCATTGTAAAAAGCATTGAGGCGCCGGAGCATGTTTGGATAGTAGGAGGTAAAGTCCTCGTGGTTGGTCAGGTCGCTTGAGGTAAAGGCATAGCGGTCATCCAGTCTGACCCGGCTCCCCTGCTTTTTGAAAACAGACGGTTCATCCTGACTAAAGTCCCGCCAAAACTGCCCCCGGTCAGCCGGATCCGTCTGCTCCATCAACTTGATCGTTGCTTTAGCCGTCAAGAAAGTCTGGTACTTTTCCGTCCGCCCGTCTGGCAGGGTGACCTCCCTCGCCTTACGCAGGTCCAAAGGATCTGGGTAAAGCTTTTGCACATAAGCCAGGTCAGCCTGCTTTTTCTCCCAAAGGGAATAGTCTTTTAAGTAAAGCTCTTTGTTGTACTCTGACCCATGCAGGCCGCCAACGGAGAAAGTGATGTAGCAAGTCGATGGCTGACCGTTTTTTTGGTAGTAGAAAAGGTTGGTATCTTCGTTCTCGACCTCACTTAGGTCGCTGACCGGCAGGGCCTGGTCCCCGTAATCTTCCTGGTATTCCTTTGAAGGATTGAAGTTCTTGCCGGCAAACTGCTTGTAGTAGTCATAAACCCGGTCAAATTTTTTACGCAATTTTTCATCTTCAAAGAGCTTGTAGAAAAAGTCCCGGCTTTCTTCTAGGATATCTCTCTGCTTTTCGCCTGTTTTTTCCGCCACGCTAGCGGCTGGATACAAAAATGAAACGGCCCGGTCGTCTTTTAAGCGGCCATATGGGCAGATGGTCCTGCGGGCAAAATTGGCAGAAGTCGAGTCAATGGTCAAGCGGTCTTTTCTGACAAAGGCTGACCCAATTTTCGCCTGGTAGCTGTCCCCGTCTTCTTGGTAGATCAAGTCCGGGTACTGACCCAAGAGACCCTTTTTCAAAATAAACTGCCCCTGGTAGTAAGGATGGCAGAAAAGCTCCTTTAAGTTAACCACGTCAGAGACATTATAGGCAATGAGATCAGCCAGTTCTTCGGGACTAGTCAAGTAGTCCTGGCCGGGCTTTAATTTGTCACTTTCCAGAATCTGCCAGCCCAGCATCCCCAAAAGGCGCTTGAGGCCGACCCGTCTTTGCCGCTCATTGAGCTGGGCGACGTCAATATGGCGGCCGGACATCTGGAAATTTTTGGCAACTAAGCCCATGGTCTTGTCCTGCCAAAGGCGCAGGCGCATGTTGCCGATATAGCGGCTGAAGAGTTCATCGTTAAAGTCCCGCATCTCCTTGGCCGTCACGGCTGAAAAGCGGTCCCGCTTGCCACTTTCACCAGGCTGCCAGGCCTGGGTAAAGTAATAGGCCAGCATGGTCAAATCGTAGTTGCTGGAATTGTAGCCCATTAGGTAGGGCGCTTCTTCTTCCTGGTAGCCGGCGTCAGTGTCGCAGACCGGGCGGAACTGGCCTGGAAAAGAGGACGGGGCTTGGGGATCATTGACGTATTGGGCATCTGAGACCCCAAAGGTCTGGGCCAGACGGGCGGAAGCTGCACTTGAGCAGAGATTGTAGTAGTAGATATCCCCCGTAAAGTTCTGGTTCTTCTCCCGGATCCGCTGGGCAGCAGCCTTCTTAAAGTCCAGGCTGTCACCTTCGTTTAAGGCCGGATCATCAACTAGGTAATAGATGTCAACCCGCTGGTCGTCTGGCCGGTAGCAGGACAGAGTAAAGGCGTTGGTCAAAGATTCGATATCGTAGAAATAAGAATTTAGTCGGCTCATTTTTTCCTCCAGTCGTTTACTTACATTTTAGCAAAAAGCAAGAAAAAAGCGGGCCATCAGGTCCGCTCCCGTTCTTCGCCGTGCAGCTGCTCATAGCGCTCCAGCGGCATTGAGGTTACATGATAATTCTTGCAATAAGGACACCGGTAAGCCCGAATCGGCATTAGCCGCCAGTGCTCATGGTTGATTTCGCGAAGGTGAACGGTCACTTCTTCTTTATAAAGAAACAGATCGGCATCGAACTTTGTCTTAAAGGCCCGCTTGCCGCTGGGACAAACCAGCAGCCGGCTGCGGCGGGCGCGCCGGTAAGCCTTATTGGCTTGACTCTTAGTCATTGCCATGCCCCCTTACCCTTTTAGAAGTAAAACAGCAAATCGCTGAATTCTTATCTTAATATTCACTTTCTAATTTGATTTTAGCACCATTTACCCGCCCGCTCAATGAATAGCCACTATTTACCAAGATTTTGGTAAACGCTCTATTGTTTTTTAATAAAATAAGGGCAATAATAAACTAGTGTGCAAAGAATATAAAGCTGGCAGCTACACTGTTGCCGCCAGCTTCTATGACAGCGGCAGCCAGGTTTACTCAACTGAAGCCAGCTTTTTGACGGCAGCCGCTGCTAAGGTCACGATCAAGAGCAAGAAGATTTCTTCAGTGTCCTTCACCCTGGCCAAGGACAGCCCGGTCTACAGTGACTTGACCATCAACGGCTCCAAGGCTAAGACCAGCACCGGCAAAGATGGCAGCGTAACCTACACCTTTGCTGCCGGCGCTTACCAAACCAGCACTAAGACCGCCACTTTCACGGTCAATGGCAGCAAGTTCAGTGCTGACGTTGTCTTCAGCACTTTACCAAGTTCAGCCTTTGTAACTGTCACTGAAACTTCAGCAGTTGTTAAGAAGAAGGTGCAGAAGAACTCAGCTATTTACAACCGTGACGGCGCCAAGACCAAGTACAAGTCAATCAAGGCCGGCAAGACTGTCACTACTTACGGCACCTTGACCCGGGGCACTACTAAGTACTACAAGGTTTCCAAGACTGGAAATAAGTACATCAAGGCTTCTAACGTTGACGGCCGCTACATCACCTTGAAGAACGCGGCTGCCGTTTACACCCAGGACTTGAAGAAGACCAAGACTAGCTACAAGAAGGGCAAGAAGGTTTATGCTTATGCCTACGCTATCTTGGGCGGGGAAAAGTACTATAAGCTCGGCACTAACAAGTACATCAAGGCCTTGAACGCTAAGGGCCGTTACATCACTGTCAAGCACGGCGCGGTTGTTTACAGCAAGGACTTGAAGAAGACCGGCTCATCATACAGCGAAGGCAAGAAGGTCTTGACCTTCGGCCGGACCACTTTGAGCAACAAGAAGAAGTACTACCAAGTTGGCCAAAATAAGTTCATCGTTGCTTCCAACGTTGATGGGACGACCCGGACTTTGAAGAAGAATGCCTACATCTACAAGAAGTCCAAGGGCAAGGCGGTCCGCTACAAGAAGTACGTCTTGAAGAAGAACAGTCACCGCAAGACTTACGGTAGCGCTGTATCAATCAAGGGCAAGAAGTACTACATCATCTCAGTTGGCCAATACGTGGTTAAGTCTAACTTCCGCTAAAACTGAGGATAAACCAGGAAAGATTCTGCTTGGGCAGAATCTTTTTTGATTGTTTTTTAAATTAAATCGGGCGATAATAAAATAAAATCTCAAAAAAGAAACTTTGACTAGTCCCAGGAGGCAAAATTCAAGAATGAAAAAGTTAAGCAAATCCATCGTAACCGCCCTGTCACTGGCAACGGCCAGCTTGTCCGTAATTCCTCAGGCAGCTCCCATCCAGGCAGCTGCGACTAAGGCCAAGACCAGCAAGGAATACAAGGACGGCAGCTACACGGTAATGGTCACCGTAGAGAATCTAGGCAACAATATTGATATTCCTTTTAACTTTTTTCCATCAGCCACGGTAACGATCAAGAAACATAAAATTTCGTCCATCTCGATTGATGTAGATGACATTGATGACGCGGGCTTGAACTATGTCCAAGTAAATGATGAAGTAGCAATCAGTGACAAGAAGACGTTAACCTTTGATGGATCTGCCTACAAGAACGGCCTACAAAACGCGGATATTAACATCAATGGTGATCAATCATACTGCAACATCACCTTTGGCGACCTGCCGGCTTCAGCCTATGAGACAGTTACTGAGACTTCCGCTACGGTTAAGAAAGTCGTCAAGCGGACCGCCGCCGTTTACGACAGAAACGGCAATAAGACCAAGGGCAAGGCCCTCAAGGCTGGCAAGACCGTCACCACTTACGGCACTTTGACCCGGGGAAACGTCAAATACTACAAGATCTCCAAGGCTTCCGGCAAGTATGTTCAGTCTTCCGACATTGATGGCCGCTACATCACTTTGAAAAACGCGGCCACCGTTTACACCCAGAGCCTGGAAAAGACCAGGACTAGCTATAAGAAGGGCAAGAAGGTCTACGCCTACGCCTATGCCATCTTAGGCGGGGAAAAGTACTACAAGCTGGGCACTGACCAGTACATCAGCGCCTTGAGCGCTGACGGCCGCTACATTAAGGTCATGCACAGCTCTGCCGTTTACAGCAAGAACTTGAAGAAGACCACTTCTTCTGTCGCTGAAGGTAAGAAGATCCTGACTTTTGGCCGGACGACTATTAAGAATAAGAAGTACTACCAAACCGGCTACAACTCCTTCATCTCTGCTTCCAACGTTGATGGGACAAGCCGGACCTTGAAAAAGAATGCCTATATCTACAAGAAATCACATGGCAAGGCGGTTCGCTACAAGAAGTATGTCTTGAAGAAATACAGCCAAAAGCAGACCTATGGCGGTGCCGTATCAATCAAAGGTAAGAAGTACTACATCGTTGGTGTCGGCCAATACGTGACTAAGTCCAGCTTCCGGTAAAGTCAAGCTTATCAAGACAAAAACAAAGCGGCAGATCAACAAAGATCTGCCGTTTAACTTTTCTTTAGCTTTTCCACAGCTTTTTTTAGCAAGCTGTTCATCAAATGACCACGCTTGCCAGCTATCCTTACAGTACAAGTTCAGAAAAACTTGCTACTAAGCAAAGGAGGCAAAAACTATGCTGAAACTGTTTACCGAATTACTCCCGATTTCATTGGCCATGTTTGCCTTTACCCGCTACAGATGGTCCCGCCGCAAATTGTCAGTAGTTCCTGCCCACCAGCGGCATAATTAAGAATTCGTGACACTTCCCTTTTCCCTTGAATTTGAATTCTATCTAATTGCTAGTCTACCGCTTTAACCAGCATTGCATTACATTAAATTTCTTATTTTTTCACAACACGCAAATCTCTATCTCGATGGCAAGAAGCCCTGGCAACCGCCAGGGCTTTCTTGCATATTTTTAACCCTTTTGCCTTGCTTGCGGGTAAAAAAGAGCCAATAATATCATTTATAGAGACTTGGTAAAATTCACAAAATATCCATTTTGTTTTAACTTTAGAAAGCAGGTGCATCATGTCTTCACTTAGTCAAAAACTGGCCAGCCTTTTCCTAATCGACAGCACTGGCGATTTTACTGAAAACCTCCGCCTTTTGGAGCAGTACCAGCCAGCCGGCCTCCTCCTCTTTGCCAAAGACCTGGCAGGCCTAAGCGAAAAGGCTGTTAAAGAGCGGCTGGCGATTTACCGGCATGTCCGGCCAGGTTTGCTGCTCGCCATTGACCAAGAAGGCGGTTTAGTCAGCCGCTTGTCCACCCTTTATCCAAACCGGTCTTACCCCAGCCAGGCTGAACTTTTGCAAAAGGGAGCCGACTATTTCTTAAGCGAAAGTAAAAAGACGACCCTGGAATTAAAAGATTTAGGCATCAATTTGAACTTTGCTCCGGTGGCTGATCTTTCGCTTGATCCGGCCAGCTTCATCTACAGCCGGACCCTGCAAGTAGGAGCCGAAGAAACCGGGCCGGCGATCGCGGCCTTCATCAAGCTCTACCGGCAGCTGGGGATTGCATGCTGCGCCAAGCATTTTCCTGGCTACGGGGATGCCGGCGACACCCACCAGGCTCCGGCTAAAGACCTTAGAAGCCTTAAGGAAGCCCAGTTTGATCTTTTGCCCTTTAAAGCGGCGATCACGGCCGGCGTGCCGACCATCATGGTGGCTCACTTGGAAGTTGCCTGCTATAGCCCTGGCCCTGCTTCCCTCTCCCCGGAAATCTACCGTCTGCTCAAGCAGGACCTTCATTATTCCGGAGTAACCATCACCGATGACTTAGCCATGGCGGCAGCGCGAGAAAGCAGCTGCCCGGAGCTTTTAGCCTTAAAGGCCGGGGCCGACCTCCTTTTAGGCGGCAGCTTGGAAAAGTTGCCAATCCTGCAAGCAGCTCTAGAAAGCGGCGAATTGCCAAAAGAGCGGATCAAAGACGCCCTGGTCCGGGTCCAAACTTTGCAGGACGATTATTCTCTTTAAGCTTTTAAAAAGCTCTGTAACATTTCAGAATTAACCAGCAATTTAACGACAAAAAAGGCAGATCCGGAGATCTGCCTTTTTAGCTTGTAATTTTATTGTCTATTTTTACTTTGTTTAGATCTTAGAGAAAGTATCAAACATGATCTCTTTCAAGATCTGATAGCCAACGTCCTTAACCTTGTTTTCGCCAAAGCTACGCTGGTTGAGAAGCAGGATAATCCCGTTCTTGTTGTCAGCCGTCAGCTGGAAGTAAGCAGCATAGTGAGCGCCGCCAATTGCCCCGTAGGCCAGCTTGACCTTTTCCCCCTTCTTGAGGTAAACCCCGCCGCTATATTGATTGATCTTGCTCTTGAGGTGGGTCAGCTTGTGAAAGGCGCTCGGCGACAGGAACTGCCCTGTTCCCAAAGCTTCTTGGATAAGATAGTAGTCGCTGGCTGTCGTCAACATGTTCCCGGCCCCAACCAGCTGAGACAACCGTGTCTTTTCCAAAGTTGCCGCCTGCTGGTAGTTCTTGCCATGCTTATAGGTGTAAGATACGGCCAGCATCTTATTCTTAGGCAGCTGGCTGCTTACATAAGTTGACTTGAGGCCCAGCCGCTGGACCACCCGCTTCTTAAAATTCCAGGCATATGACTTATGGCTCACCTTCTTGATGATGCCTGCCAGCAAAACATAGTTGACGTCGCTGTAGTGGTAGCTCCCCACCTTGTCCTGCGGCAATTGGTTGGCCCGGTTCACAATCCAGTTTACTGCCTGGTCTTCACTATAGTTGATGTGGCGGTCAACTTCTACTTCTGGAATCTGCAAGCCAGACGTGTGAGAAAGCAAGTTGCCCACGCTGATTTTCTTGGCATTCCGCAAGGCCGGGTACCAGCGGGAGATCTTCGTGTTTTGACTAAAAGCACTTGAGCTCCCCTTCTTTTCTTCCATCAGCTGCATGATCATGGCCCCGGTAACTTCCTTTTGCATGGAAGCGGCCGGGTAGACAACCTGGCTGGCCCCATTCTTGACCTTCCGCTTAGCATTAGCTAAGCCATAGTTGACGACCTGGACATGCCCTTTTTGCACTATAGCCACGCTGCCGGTCACATGCTTCTTCTTAAAAAGCTTCTCGACAAAAACATGCATATCGGCCGCCGTTACCAGATCAGGGGCCGTTTCTTCCGGCCAGGCTGAAGCGCAGATAGCGGCACATACTGCCGCGACCAGCAGAGCTGTGATGATTTTTCTTCCCTTTTTAAACAACAGTGGTCTTTCCTCCCTTGGATACATATGAACATTATAAGGCCATTCAGGGGAAAAGGGCGAAAAATTATTATTTTTTAAAAAATAAAAAAAATCACTCACTAATTCAAACTAAAGGTTCCCGGCTGGATCTTCTGCAAGAGGCCAAAGGCCAGGCCCTTGAGCTGCTGCTTAGTCTGGCTGCGCTCATTTACGAACATGATGATCCCGTTTCTGTTGTCCGCCGTCAGCTGGACATAATTCCCATAGTGCTCACCCCTAATCGCGCCAAAGGCAGACTTGACCTTGCCGCCCCGCTTCATGTACATACCGCCGCTATAGGTGGTCTTTCTGGCCTTGAGGTGAGTCAGGTAATTGAAGTCGCTTTGGTTCAAAATTGCCCCGTTCTGCAGGGCCAGCAAGATCTCGTAATATTCAACTGGCGTGGTGCACATGTTGCCGGCGCCTGGGATCTGGGAAGCCACGGACTTAGGCAGGGAGACCGGTCTTTGGTACTTTCTCTGCCATAGATAAGCGTATGATACTGCCTGGCTCCGGGTCCAAGGAATGTCATGTCTGAGGCTGGTGTGGGCCAACCCCAGCGGATGAACGATCCGGTGTTTAAAGTTGTAGGCATAGGAGCGGCCGGTCAATTTGCGGATGATGCCGGCCAGCAAAATGTAGTTAGTGTCGCTGTAGTTGAAGCTGCCAATCTGATACTGCCAGCTGCCGTTGATCTTCTGGGTCACCCAGTTGATGGCCTTGTTTTCCGACAGATTCTGGTTGCTTTCTGAGCCAACCTTCCGGTAGCCGCTAGTGTGAGTCAAGAGGTTGCCGACCGTCACGTAGCGGGCATTCTTCAGCTTGGGGTACCAGCGGGAGATCTTGGTGTACTGGCTGAATTGCTGCTTGGTATGATTCTTTTCGTTCATAATCTGTACCAGCATGGCTCCGGTTACCACCTTTTGCAGGGAAGCAGCTGGATAAGTCACGTTATAAGACCCGTTCTTTATCCGCCGGCCAAACCAGGCATAGCCGTAGTTGACGGTCTTGACGCTGCCGTTTTGGACTAAAAGAACTGACCCGGCCAGGTGGTTGTCCCTCATTACCCGGTTGACGTCGCTCTTGGTCGCTTCCGCCTGGACCGTAGCTGGCGCCAAAGCTGGAAGCAGGAGGCTGGCGGCTAAGGCCAGCTTGCCGGCAGTTTTCGCGGATTTTTTCAAAAAGAAGTCTTTAAAATTCAAACTGTTTTTCCCTTTCTCATCATAAAGATAACTACAAATTATGTTAGCCATAATATTTACTAAAATCAAGGGAAGCTGTGTTACGTTTTAATTACAGGATTTTGTCCGCAAAAAAAGGCCACCGGAATCAACCGATGGTCTTTTAAAGTGGTCAAGCTTACTTAACGGCATCCTTCAGGGCCTTGCCAGGCTTGAAGGCTGGAACCTTGCTTGCAGGAATTTCGATTTCAGCGCCAGTTTGCGGGTTGCGACCCTTCCGAGCAGCGCGTTCACGAACTTCAAAAGTCCCAAAGCCGATCAATTGTACCTTTTCGCCCTTAGCAAGTGCTTCTTCGATTGATGCAAACAAAGCGTCAACGATTTGAGCAGATTCCTTCTTGCTGAATTCAGTCTTTTCACTTACAACTGAGACAAGTTCAGTCTTATTCATCTTGTTTCCTCATCTTTCTATTAAAAGGCTCAGCAATATGCCGAAGCTTAGTCATATGCTTAATTATAGCAAAACTTTGCCGCTGCAACAGCCTTTCTCTGAAATGGCTAAGAAAAAATATCAGAACAACATAATCGTTTTAGTGAAATATTCTATTTCACTGGCACGCAGTGCTTATCGTTGATGGCCATGACCTTGTCCACCCGCCGGCGGTACTTTTCTTCCATCAAAGGATCCGTGTTCAGCCAGGTCTTGACGATTTCGCCGGCCATCATATCCCCGATAATCTTGGCCCCTAAGCAAAGGACGTTGGAGTCGGTGTGCTGGCGGTCAAGGTCTGGCCGTTGGGCCATTTGGCATTCTTGCGGATGTTGAAGGTCTAGGTCTTGCCGCCTTTAGAAACGGTTACCTTGGTTGCCCGGGCCTTTTTAACCTTGGCAATAAGCAAGTAAATACAAAACTAAACACAGCAATATCCACGCTTAATCGTGGACCAAGAAGCCAAAGGGCCTCTTTTTGGGGCAAAAAGCTAAAAAAGCAGACAAAAAACGCGCCTGTGGATGTCCACAAACGCGTTCTTCGTTAATAATTAATGCCCGAAGGCCGTAATTATTTAAGGGTAACAGTTGCGCCAACTTCTTCAAGCTTAGCCTTAAGTTCGTTAGCTTCGTCTTCTGACAAGCCTTCCTTAAGAACAACTGGAGCACCGTCAACAGTCTTCTTAGCGTCCAGCAAGCTTGCGCCAGTAACTTCCTTAACGATCTTAATAACCTTAACCTTTTCAGTACCTGCTGAAGTCAATTCAACGTCGAAGCTTGACTTAGCTTCTTCAGCACCACCAGCGGCACCAGCAGCAGCTACAGGAGCAGCAGCAGTAACGCCGAATTCTTCTTCGATAGCGTGTACCAGGTCGTTCAATTCAAGAATTGAAGCACCCTTCAATTGTTCAATGATGTTAGCAGTATCCAAAGCCATTGTAATATCCTCCGAAAATATGGAATTTAATATCTAATTTAAAATGACCAGACTATTCAGCTGATTCTTCCTTTGATTCAGCGACAGCCTTAACAACGTATGCAAAGTTGCGTACAGGTGCTTGCAATACAGAAAGAAGCATTGAAAGCAGACCTTCGCGACCTGGAATTGCAGCCAGTTCTTCGACTTGTTCCTTGGTAGCAACTTGACCTTCAAGTGCACCACCCTTAATTTCAACAACGTCGAACTTCTTAGCGTAGTCAGCAGCGATTCGGGCAGGTGCAGTAACGTTGTCTTCATCATCAGTGTAGATCACAGCTGATGGACCAACGAATACTGGTGCCAAATCTTCCAAGCCGGCTTGAGCAGCAGCGCGGCGAAGGTAAGTGTTCTTGACAACCTTCATCTTGGCGTTGCTTTCACGCAATTCTGCACGGAAAGCAGTAACTTCGTCAACAGTCAAACCAAGGTAGTTGATAACTACGATGGACTTAGCTGACTTAAGTTCTTCTGCAAATTCTTCAACGAATTTAGCCTTAGCAGCGATAATAGCTTGACTCAAAATTATTCACCTCCATAAAATTTTGTAAAATTCTACAAGGCCTAAAAAAACTCCATGCCAAGAAAGACATGGAGAGTTTAATAATCTTCATTATCTTCTGGCCTCGGCGGGATTGTATTGAGGCTTTACGCCACCCACGTCTTAGGTTAGAAATTTACTTTATCTAGATTACCATCTAAAGCAAGATCTGTCAAACCTTTTTCGCCACTTTTTGCAAAAATCTGCTAAAATCTACTGTAATGACTTTTAGGAGGTACTTTCTTTGCGCAGTAAACTGATCGACATTTTCTACTTCTTCTTGGCCGGCATTTCCGGCACCCTGGCCGTCTTCAGCATGTTCCAGGACCATTCCGCTGGCAGCATCGCCATGGACGTCTTATTCCTCATTATCAGCGCCTACTTCATTGTCCGCGGCTTCCTGGACATCGAATCTGAAAACAAGAAGCTGAGCAAGAACTGGCAGATCCTCTCCTGGATCGCCTGGTCCTTGCTCCTCTTGGGCGTCATCTTGACCTTGACCGGCTATAAGCTGGGCATCCACGTCCTGGGCTGGGCCGGCTTCGTCCTCTTCCTGCTCTGCTCTTTCGTCGTGCCTGAACAAGCCAACGACAAGAACTTTCACGTCAAGCGCCGGGACGAGACCGGTTTTGATGACAAAAATTAAGTCTGTTTTTTTAAGCTTTGGCGTTCTTGCCAAAGCTTTTTTGTCGAATATTGTCTCTGTTTTCCCCTGCCCTAATTAAATGAATACAGTCGCTGCAGGATCAAGTAGGCCCCGCTGACCATCTGCCGCATAGGCAGGACGTCCTGGGAGACGAAATGGCCCACCAGGCGGTGTTTAAAGGACTTGTAGGTCTCCAGGTCGTAAGTCTTCAAGAACTGCCAGAGTTCGTCCTTTTTTGCGATATATTCCTTCTTCTTGCCCCGGATCAAGATAACGCTAGTTACGCCCGTGACGGCTTCTAAGAAGTACTTCATGTATCTGGCATAAGGTGCCCGCTTGTTGACTTGGGAAGCGTAGAAAACAATCAGCTGCTTGTTGATCAAGATCTGCTGGTCGATCTTCTTCAGCATCACCTTTTCGTTGACCGACTGGTCATCCCGGCCAATAAAATAGTGATAGAGGTTGACCGGCAGGTAGCGCATGGTCTGCACCTGCACCATCGGTTCAAAGACAAAAATATTGTCATCGTAGGATACCTTGGTCGGCAAGGTTACCTTGGCCCGCTCCAGGACTTTCCGGTTGTAGATGACGGAGTGAAGCATGAAATACTGGCCCATCCGCAGCTTGACCTCATCCCAGGAGAAGGTCCGTCCGACCGGCAGATGGGGGAACTTGATCACCCGCTGGCGGTTTAATGCCGGCTTGTCATAGACATAGTTGGCCAAAAAGAGGTCGACTTCCGGATTGTTTTCCAGATAATCCAGCACCTCTTTATAGGCTTCCTGGTCCAGCCAGTCGTCGCTGTCAACGATCTTGACGTACTTGCCCTTGGCCAGGCGCAGGCCATTGTTGATGGCCCCGCCGTGGCCGGCATTTTCCTGGTGGACGACTTCCAGGTCCAGGTTTAAGTACTTAGCTTGGTAGTCATCCAGCATCCGGCCGGTTTCATCAGTTGATCCGTCGTCAACCAAGATGATCTGCACCCGGTCTCCGCCGGCTAATAGGGAGTCGACGCAGCGGTTCAAGTATTCAGCTGAGTTGTAGCAGGGAACGATAAGAGTTAATAATTTTTCCACCTTGATACACTTCTTTCAGTTTGGCTATCTGTCCCTACTAGTATAGCAAGATTTTTTAAAAGAAAGCCTTTTCGGCTACTAAAAATTTCTTAAAGCAAAATTAGGGCAAAGAAAAACTCCCCGCCAAAAGGCGGGGAGCTTAATTAGCTTAACTTAGGGATAATTAGCCCATCAAAGCGATTGGGTCCAACTTGATCCCAGGGCCAAAGGTTGCGGCAACTGCGCAGCTCTTGATGTATTGACCCTTAGCTGAAGCTGGCTTTGCACGCAAGATAGCGTTTTGCAAAGCGCGGAAGTTTTCAGTCAATTGTTCTTCAGTGAATGAAACCTTGCCGATAGCAGTGTGGATTGAAGCTTGACGGTCGACACGGTATTCTACTTGACCAGCCTTAACGTTTTTAACAGCCTTGGCAGTGTCCATAGTAACAGTACCAGTCTTAGGGTTTGGCATCAAGCCCTTAGGCCCAAGCACACGACCCAAACGACCAACCTTAGCCATCATCATTGGAGTAGCGATGACAACGTCGAAGTCCAGGTAACCGTTTTGAACCTTTTCTACCAAGTCGTCTGCGCCGACTTCGTCAGCACCGGCAGCCTTAGCTGCTTCAGCTTGTGGGCCTTCAGCAAATACGATAACCTTTACAGACTTACCAGTACCGTTTGGCAAAACGATTGAGCCACGGATTTGTTGGTCAGCTTGCTTTGGGTCAACGCTCAGGTTGTAAGATACTTCTACGGAAGCGTCAAAGTTAGCGTATGAAGTTTCCTTAACCAGCTTGATAGCGTCTTCTACTGAGTACAACTTGTTGCTGTCAACCTTCTTGGCAGCTTCTACGTATTTCTTACCATGCTTTGGCATGAAAAATCCTCCTTGTATGTGTGGTCAAACGAGCTTTCTCTTTGCTCTCCCACCTGACTTGTTAATTGGTAAAAATTAACAAATTAGTCCTTTACTTCGATACCCATACTTCTAGCAGTACCTTCAACCATACGCATAGCAGCTTCGATTGAGGCAGCGTTAAGGTCCTTCATCTTAGTTTCAGCGATTTCCTTAACTTGAGCAGTGGTTACTGAACCAACCTTGTTCTTGTTAGGTTCGCCTGAAGCCTTTTGAAGGCCAGCAGCTTGCTTCAGCAAGACTGGTGCTGGAGGAGTCTTAGTTACGAAGTCGAATGAACGGTCTTCGTAAACAGTGATGACTACAGGGATGATCATGCCCTTTTGGTCAGCAGTACGAGCATTGAAGTCCTTAGTAAAGCCAACAATGTTGATACCTGCTTGACCCAAAGCAGGACCTACTGGAGGTGCAGGGGTTGCAGCGCCAGCTGGAATTTGTAACTTAACAACGTTAATAACTTTCTTTGCCACGGTCAAAACCTCCTTGATTCCGTGATGCGGTTAAAATGGAGAGTTTCCACACTCTCCTCCCACAATAATAAAGTACGTTTAATATAGTACTCTGAAAACCGGCAGAATGCAAGACTTTTTTATGTTTAGTCTTCCATCTTCTTGACTTGGTCAAAGTCCAGTTCAGCAGTGGTAGCGTGGCCGAACATGTCGATGGTCAAGAAGAGCTTTTGCTTGTCGTCCTGGATTTCAGCGATCTTGCCGACCATGCCGTTGAAGGCACCTTCGGTGATCATGACGTTTTCGCCAACTTCGTAGTCGTAGTCAACCTTTTCAGTTGCTTCGCCTTCTTGCATCTGCAGGATGGCTCTGACTTCTTCCTCGTAAAGCGGGGAAGGCTTGGAACCACCGCCGTGGCTGCCAACGAAACCAGTAACATTAGGAGTGTTCCGGACAACAAACCAGCTTTCGTCAGTCATGACCATTTCAACCAAAACGTAACCAGGGAAGACCTTTTCGTTAACTTCTTCCTTCTTGCCGCGCACGTCTTCGATCTTTGGTTCTTGCGGAACGACAACCCGGAAGATGTAGTCCTGCATCCCCAGTGACTGGGCCCGAGACAGCAAGTCGGATCTAACCTTGTCTTCAAAACCAGAGTAAGTGTGCAGGACGTACCATTGCTTCTTGGCGGATTCTACCATAATTTCTTTAATCTCCTTTTTGGCAAACAAAAAAACCTCGCTAAAGAGGTTTTCCTAGAAACTAGCATGATTATAACATACTTTGTCGCTCTTACAGAACTAATTGAATCAATTTTGCAAAGGCCCAATCCAAGGCACCCAAGAAAATCGCGTAAAGCAGAGAAGTTACGACCACGTTCACCGTGTCGTGCCGGTTTTCCTTAGCACTTGGCCAATGAACCAGTTTCATTTCCTGACCAACGCTCTTAAAAAACTTAATCATCCCTGTCTACCTCGTTTCCCTGTGCAAAGTCTTCTTGCCGCAGTGCTTGCAGAACTTGTTCAGTTCCAAGCGCTTGGTGCGGTTGTTGTTTGCAGTGATTGAGTAGTTCCGTGACCCGCAAACGCTGCAGGCCAAAGCTGCTTTCTTTACTGCCATAATATTCACCTTCAAACTTCATTTGATTTTAGCAAAAATCCGCCCTAAAAGCAACTATTATATGACTGACTTTGCCGGGCTTTATTTTCACATCTTAAGCGGCCCCTGTGTCATAATGGTACTAGTAAAAACGCAGTTTACAAGATTGCCGGTTAGCCGGCCATGAGGAGAAGAAATGAATCAACATCCTGAATACCTGCTCAACAAAATCAAGTCACCAGCTGACCTTAAGGTCCTGGATCTGGAAGAAATGAAGCAGCTGGCTTCAGAAATCCGCCACTTGATCATCGAGAAAGACGCGGCGGTTGGCGGCCACCTGGGTCCTGACCTGGGGATCGTGGAACTGACCATCGCCTACCACTATGTCTTTGACGCCCCCGGCGACAAAATCATCTGGGACATCTCCCACCAGACCTATCCCCACAAGATGCTGACGGGCCGGGCTTATGCCTGGCTGGACCCGGAAGCTTACGGCAAGGTGACTCCTTACACTAATCCCGATGAAAGTCCCTACGACTACTATGCCGTTGGCCACACTTCTACCTCCATCTCTTTAGCCACCGGCATGGCCAAGGCCCGGGACCTCTTAGGCGGCAGCGAGCGGATCATGGCCGTCATCGGCGATGGCTCCTTGACCGGCGGGATGGCCTATGAAGGCTTAAATAACGCCGCGCTGGAAAAGGGCAACCTGGTCATCGTCATCAATGACAACCAATGGTCCATTGACAAAAATGTCGGCGGCTTGACCACGGCCCTGAAGAAGCTGAGAGACAGCCAGGGGCAGGATCCGGAAAATCCTTTTAAGGCCTTCGGCTTTGATTACCGCTATGTGGCTGACGGCAATGACCTGGAAAGCATGATTAAGGCCTTCAGAGAAATCCATGACGTCGACCATCCCCTGGTTTTGCACGTCAACACCTTAAAAGGCAAGGGCTATGAGCCAGCTATTGAGGATGAAGAAAAGCACCACTGGGTCCGCCCCTTCGACTTAAGCGATGATTCACCAAAGACCGTTGCCGCGAGCCCGACTCCAGCGGAAATTGCCGTTAAGACCGTGGCTAGCGCTATTGATGGCGGCCAGGAAAACATCATGGCCGTCACTGCCGCCATCCCTGGCGTCTTTGGCCTGGACTCCTTTAAAAAGTCTTACCCGGACCACTACGTCGACGTCGGGATCGCCGAGCAGGATTCCGTGGCCTTCGCGGCGGGCTTTGCCAAGGCCGGCGGCCGGCCAGTCCTTTTTGAAAACTCCACCTTCCTGCAGCGGGCCTTTGACCAGCTCAGCCATGACGTGGCGGCTAATAATTTGCCAGTCGTCATGATCGTGGCTGGCGGCGGGATCCAGGCCAACTCCAAGACCCACGTGGGCGTCTTTGACCAGGTCATGGTCAGCAACCTGCCTAACTGGAAGTACCTGGCCCCGACCAGCTTGACTGAAGAAGCGGCCATGATCAACTGGGCCTTGAAGCAAAAAGACGGCCCTGTAGCTATCAAGCTGCCAGTCCGGCAAGTTCCAGCCGGCGGAGCCGCTCTTGAAGGCTACCGGCACATCCACTACCAAAAGCGGCGGGCCGGCAAAAAGATTGCTATCCTGGCTTTAGGCGACATGCAGGAATTAGGCAACCAAGTTGCTGAAGAACTTGATGCTACCCTCTACAATCCTTTGTCAGCCAATATCCTGGATACTGACTGCCTGGACCACTTAGCCCGGCACTACCAGGCCGTAATTACTTTAGAAAACAATATCCTGGACGGGGGCTTCGGACAAAAGGTGGCCGGCTACCTGGCTGACCGGCCGGTTTTGGTCAAGGCTTTTGGCGAAAAGCGGGAATACACCGACGTTGACCAAAGCTATGACCAGATCCTGGTTCACAACCAATTGACGGCTGAGCAAATCGTTGCCAGCGTCAAGCATTTATTTAACTAAGCAGCATTTATAGCCAGATTCTTATTTTAACAGAAAAAAACGGCGGCTCGTAGAGCCGTCGTTTTTTTGCCCCTTCCCCTCCCATATGTGAGACAAGAGGTCGGGAATGTAGGGAAAAGATTATTTCTTAAGGTTTTCGTTGACAAATGCGATGATCTTGTCGTCAGAGTCGCTCATGAATGGAAGCATGGCTTCCTCAGTCTTGTCGGTGTTGTGGCCGTTTGACTCCATGAAGTAGTACCAAAGGGCATCTCTTACAGGGGTGTCTGAGTCACTCCAATCAAAAACTTCTTTCATTGAACGATCCAGCAAAGCTGTCTTAACAATTTCTGACATTCTTGATTACCTCCTAAACAATTTTTTCATCCTACAACTGTTATTATAGTCCTATTTGGCTAAAATGTTTACGCACCTATCCGTAATTTTAGCTTGATTTTTTCCTTCACCCGGTATTTGGCCCGTCTGAGCCCCATCTCATTGACCTGGTACTGGCGCTTGATCTCCCCGGCCTGCTTATAGCCCAATTCCAAAAGCAATTCTTCCAATTCCAGCATGCTCAAAGACTCAACCAAATCCTGCCAGTCCAGAACAGGCGCCGGCGGACTCGCGATCAAGCAGGAAGCCTGCTCAAGTTCGGGAGTCACATCTTCCCAGTAGACCTGGTCGCTGATCGACAGGCGCTTTTTCCGCTTGCCTCGTCTGATCAAGTTGATGGCCCGGTTGTGCAGGCTGACCTTGTAAAAGCCAACAAAAGGCTTTCCTTGCTTTAAGTCAAAGCGCTTGGCCGTCTTATAGCAGAGGATCAAGGCCTCCTGCTCCCAGTCCTGGCTGTCATATAACTCCACAAAATACTGCTTGATGGTGCCGCCAATCACGGGCAGGCAGCTGTAATACAGTTCTTTAAGGGCCTGCTCATCGTCATCTTTTTGAATCCGGCTGATCAGCAGGCGCTCTCTTTCCTTTGTCAATCCCATTATAAAAAGCCCTTTCATTCTGTTTGCCCACAGAATAAAGGACTTTTTACCTTGACAGAATCGAACCATTGTTTGATTCAATCACTTTTCGCAAACTGTAAACGATTTGCTTTACAAAGGGTGGCGGCTGTTAAAGGCCTGGTAGAGCAGGACCCCGGTTGCTACTGAAGCGTTCAGGGATTGAACGTGACCAATCATCGGAATGGTCAAGGTCTGGTCCATTTGCTTAAGAAGCAGTGGAGAGATTCCCTTGCCTTCATTGCCGATGACCAAAACGGTCTTGCCATTGGCATTCCACTTCCGGTAGTCATCGCCTTTCATGGCCGTCCCGAAGATCCAGTAACCCCGGTCCTTCAAGGCCTGGCAGGTTTGAACCAGGTTGTTCACCCGGGCAACTGGCACGTGGTCGATGGCTCCGGTTGAGGTCTTCGCCACCACGCTGGTCAGGCCGCTGGCCCGGCGCTTAGGGATGATCACCCCGCTAACCCCGGTCGCGTCGGCGCTGCGGAGGATGGAGCCCAGGTTGTGGGGGTCTTCAATATTGTCCAGCATGAGCAAAAGGGGGGCCTCTTCTTGGTCCAGTTTGTCCAAGAGCTGGTCAAAGTCGGCATATTCAAAAGAAGCGACAGCCAAAACCAAGCCCTGGTGGTTTTCCCCGCCAGTCAGCTTGTCCAGCTTGTTTTTCGGCACCCGCTGGATGATCAAATGCTTCTTTTTGGCATAGCGGTAGACTTCTCTGGCAAAGTCCTCCTGAACCCCTTCAGCCAGGAAGACCTTGTTGATTTTTTCGCTGTCCTGGGTTTTCAAAAAGTCGATTCCGGCATGGCGGCCGAAGACAAAATCCTTGTTAGTTGAAGACATATTCCCTTGTCCCTTCACTTTCCACCTCATCAATGCACCAGGCAATCAATTCATTGACCCTGCCTTCTTCACCAGACAGGTCCAAGTAGCCAAAGACTGCTTCAAAGCCGGTTGACATTTCATACGTGGCCAGGCTGGTGTTCTTGGCCTTGGTATGAGTCTTGGCGTTTCTGCCCCGCCGGTAGGCTGTTTCTTCTTCTTCAGTCAAAAAGCCGGTGTCCAGCATTTTGGCAATCAGGCCCGCTTGGGCCTTGGCTGAGACATAGTGGGTTGCTGCTCTTTGCAGATTCTGCGGTTTCAGCATCCCGCCCTTGATCAAGTGCCGGCGGATGGCGGCTTCATAGATCCCGTCGCCTAAGTAGGCCAGAGTCTGCCCGCTCAAGGTGTTGGGATCGATCTTCTTTTCAGTTAACTTCTGTACTTTATTCACGGCTCCACCTGGTTCCTTGCGGGGTATCCTTGAGGACTACCCCCATTTCCTTAAGCTGGTCGCGGAGTTCGTCACTCTTAGTCCAGTCCTTTTTCTTTCTGGCTTCTGTCCGCTGGGCAACCAATTCTTCGATTATGGCCTCATCATCGCCGGCTTCCTTGGCCAGGAGCTTGTCAACATCTAAGCCAAAGACGCTGAGCCAGGCGGCTAATTTTTCAGTAAAAAGCTGCAAACTCTCCTTATCGGCCTTTTCAGCGTTAGCGTTAGAGTTAACGGCTGGCAGGGCTTCGTAGATGGCGGTCAAGGCATTTTGCACGTTGAAGTCGTCATCCATGGCTGCTTCAAACTTGGCCGTGGTTTCTGCGATCAGCTTGGCCAGGTCCGGGTCCGGCAAAGATTCAGTCGCGTCAGCCAGGCGGTAGTTGATCCCTTCCAGGGTGTTCTTGAAGCGGTCCAGGATGTTGGCGGCCTGCTCCAAGTTTTCTTCCGAGTAGTTGATCTGGCTTCTGTACTGGACGCTGGCCATGAAGAAGCGGAGAACCTGGGGATCAACGGTCTTTAAAATATCGTGGACGGTCACGAAATTGTGCAGGGACTTGGACATTTTTTCCTCATCCTTGCCCACGGTCACGAAGCCGTTGTGCAGCCAGTAGTTGACGAACTTCTTGCCCGTCTTGGCTTCACTTTGGGCGATTTCGTTTTCGTGGTGGGGGAATTCCAGGTCCTGCCCGCCCCCGTGGATGTCCAAGGTGTCAGCTAAGTACTTGGTGGACATGACTGAGCATTCAATGTGCCAGCCTGGCCGGCCCTTGCCCCATGGGGACTCCCAGGCGATTTCGTCTTCCTCCTTCTGCCCCTTCCAGAGGGCAAAGTCGATCGGGTCTTCCTTGCGGCCTTGTTCTTCATCGTTTACGTGCTGGGAGGCACCCTCTTCCAGCTGGTCGATGTTCTGGTCACTCAAGTGCCCGTAGTCAGCGAACTTTTTAGCCCGGTAGTAGACATCCCCGTCTGCTTCATAGGCGTAGCCCTTGTCGATCAAGGTCTGGATGAAGTCGATGATGGCCGGGATTTCGTGGGTTGCCCGCGGGTGAAGGGTAGCTTCTTCGATGTTCAAGGCCCGGGTGTCTTCCAGGAAGGCTTGGATGTAGCGTTCAGCTAATTCCGGCACGGTCGTGCCTTCTGCTCTAGCTTCGTTGATCATTTTGTCATCGACGTCAGTAAAGTTGGAAACGTAGTTGACCTTGTATCCCTTGTATTCAAAGTAGCGGCGGATGGTGTCAAAAGCGATGGCGCTTCTGGCATTGCCGATGTGGATGTAGTTGTAAACCGTCGGCCCGCAGACGTACATGCTGACCTGGCCGGGAACCAGGGGTTTGAATTCTTCTTTTTGCCTAGTTAAAGTGTTGAAAAGCTTCACGATATTTTCCTGCTTTCTTTTACAAGTTTTTCCTTACCTGCAATAATTCAGTACTTAACACTCTACATTTTAACAGACAATCACCGCCCGTGGTAAAATCTGAGGGAACAGAGCGAAACAGAAAAAATAGAGAGAAGAGAATAAATGACTTTACTGACTGATTTACAAAATTACCACCCTTTTAACGAGCAAGAAGCAGCCGACGTTAAAGAGATGATCCACCGGCTGGAGACCGGGGAAGAACTGTTCTTGCGGTCCAATTTGGCCGAGCACTTCACCGCTTCAGCCTGGGTAGTCAACCCGGAACGGGACAAAGTTCTGATGGCCTACCACCGGATCTACGACTCCTGGGCCTGGCTGGGCGGGCACGCGGACGGCGACCAGGACCTTTTGCAGGTGGCTTTAAAAGAAGTCAAAGAAGAAAGCGGAGTTAAAGCTAAAGCTGTCACGGAGCAAATTTACTCTGCTGAGATTTTGACCGTGGACGGGCATGAGAAAAAAGGCAAATACGTTCCGTCACACTTGCACTTAAACGTGACCTACCTCTTAGAGGCTGACGACAGCTTGCCTATCCGGCCGAAAGCCGACGAAAACAAGGCTGTTGCCTGGTTTGGCTTGGATGAAGCCCTGGAAAAGTCAACTGAGCCCTGGTTTGTCGACCGGATCTACTCCAAGCTGAACGCCAAGCTTAAGGACTATCCGGCAAAGTAAATAGAATAGGGGGAAAAAGAAAAAAGTTTTTTTCAAAAAGCCGCTTGACAGAAACTTATTTACACTTTAAGACTACATTAATTAAAAATTAAAACAATTTAAGAGAAGTATCGATTAGAAGAGTAACCAGGTCCGGCTTTTTCCAGAGAGCTCAAGTTGGTGCGATTGAGCAAAAGCCGCCTGGCGAAACACATCTAAGAACTGGTTGGCCGAAATAAAGTAGGCCTTCCCGCTAGCGAGCGTTACCACGGCTGGTCTAGCTGTTTTGAAGACAGATTTTATTGGCAAAGAAGCTACTGGCTTAATCCTTGAGTCCTTCACTGCCGGCCAGGCCACCAACATGATTCCAGCCGCCGCGACCGCCGTTGTCTCTGGCGAGAATCTTGTGAAAATTGAGGCAGCTTTCCCGGACTTTTTGGCCAAAAATGGCTTGACTGGGGAAATCAACGAATTAGCTGGCGACAATGGTACTAGCTTAAAGATAAGTTTAGAAGGCGTCAGCGCCCACGCCTCAGTTCCTTGGGAAGGGAAAAATGGGGCCTGCCTCCTGGCCAGCTTCTTACGGACCTTTCCTTTCACCGGCCGGGCTAAAAATTTCCTGGACTTTGCCGGTGAATTTGAGCTAGCGGACTACTACGGGGAAAAAATCGGGATCGCCAATACTGACTCCGAGATGGGCAAGTCCATCAACTGCCCGGCCATCTTCCGCTACCAAAAGGGCCAAGCCGAAGCCTATATCAAGAGCGACATCCGCTATAGCCAGGGGACCAGCCCGGAAAAAATGTGCCAGCAGCTAAATGACAAGTTCGGCGCTTTCTGTCAGACGACTTTCCAGCCCTACCAAGACTTTGAAAAGCCCCACTTCGTTGCTGGCGACGACCCCTTCGTCAAGACCCTCCTTTCCGTCTACGAAAAGCAGACTGGCCAAGCCAGTGAGGCCATCATCTCCGCTGGCGCCAACTACGGCCGCTTCTTTAAAAACGGGGTCGGCTACGGGCCTGCCTTCCCCGGCAGCCTGGACACCGCCCATGCCATCGACGAATCCGTCAGCCTGGCTGAACTGGAAAAAAGCCTGGCCATCTACGCGGAAGCCATTTACGAACTGACCAAGTAGCTATATAGAAAAAAGGACTTTTACCTCATTTTGGTAAAAGCCCTTTTCTTATCTGCTTGCCTTAAGTTCCTCGCAGATCTGCCGGTGGCGGTCGGCGTAGAGGCTGCTCTTCTCCCAGATAAAAGTGAAGTCATGGCAGATCTGGAAGTCCCGCAAATTTAACTTCCGCAGCTTTCCTGTCTTTAAAAGGTCACTGACGGCGGTCTGATACAAGAAAGAGACCCCGCAGTTGGCCAAAAGCAGCTGGGTGATCATCTGCATGTTGCCGACCTGGACATACTGCTTGAAGTCGCTCAGTTCCCGCCCCTGGGCGCCTAAGCTGTCTTCCAGGATCTTCCTGGTCCCTGAGCCCGGTTCCCTAACCAAAAGGCGCTGGTCAAAAAGGTCAGCAATCTGGTCCGGCTCCTTGGCAAAAGCCAAATCTGGCGAGCAGACGGCGATGAAGTCCTCGCTTTGGTAGCGCAGGCTGGCATAGCCCCTGGCCGGGTCTCCTTCTACCAAGGCAAAATCCAGGTCCCCCTCATCCAGTTTCTTGGTCAAAAACTGGGTGTTGCCATAGACGACTTCCACATTGCTTTGGGGATGGTCTTTTAAAAAGCGGCTGAGGGGCCGGGCTAAGGCGTATTCCCCAATGGTCATGGTTACCCCAAAGCGGACCGGCGGCAGGTCAGCCTGCTCAATTTCTGCTTTAAGCAGGCGCTCATCGCTCTGCATCTGCCGCATGGCCTGGCGGAGTTTCTCTCCCGCCGCGGTCAAGATCAGTTTCTTGCCCTGGTAGCTGAAAAGCTTGACCTGGTACTCCTTCTCCAAATAGCGGATGTGCTGGGACACCGCCGGCTGGGTCACATGCAGGCGGTCAGCCGCTCGTGTGAAGTTCATGGTCTCACAGACCGTTAAAAATGTTTTGACGCGAAAATCCAGCATCCCCTGCCCCTTTATAATAATTTTGCTTTATCGACAGATAATAATCTATAATTTTATTTTCTACCATTTTACTACTATACTAAAGCATGTTCAAAAAATATCTGGAGGCAAAAAGAAATGAATTGGATTAAAAAGAATCTGACCGGCATCCTGGTCTGCCTGGCCATCGCTACCCCCGCCTGGTTCTTAGGCAAGGCCCTGCCAGTCATCGGGGGCGCCGTCTTCGCCATCTTGTTTGGCATGATCATCACCCTCTTTTGGGAAGAGAAGAAAGGCGCGGCCAGCGGGATCAAGTGGACGTCCAAGTATATCCTGCAAACGGCCGTCGTTCTCCTGGGCTTTGGGATGGACCTGCAGGTGGTCGTCAAGACTGGCCGCCAGTCCCTGCCGATCATCATCTGCACCATCTCTACTTCTCTCTTGCTCGCCTGGCTTTTGCACAAGTCTTTAAACATCCCCGGCAAGATCTCAACCTTGATCGGGGTTGGCTCATCCATCTGCGGGGGCAGCGCCATCGCCGCTACCGCCCCGGTTATTGACGCTGACGACGACGAAGTGGCCCAGGCCATCTCTGTTATCTTCTTTTTCAACGTCCTGGCCGCCATCCTCTTCCCCATCTTTGGCAAGCTCCTGGGCTTTGACCAGACTTCGGGGACTTCTTTCGGCATCTTTGCCGGGACAGCCATCAACGATACTTCTTCCGTCACTGCCTCGGCGGCAACCTGGGACAGCATGTTTCATTTGGGCAGCCAAACCCTGGACAAGGCTGTGACCGTCAAATTGACCAGAACCCTGGCCATCATCCCTATCACCCTGGCCTTAGGCTATTTCACCGCCAAAAAGGAGCAAAGAGGCAACAGCTTCAGCTTGAAGCGGGCCTTCCCTGCCTTCATCCTCTACTTTGTCCTGGCTTCCTTAATCACAACCTTTGCCCTGGCCAATGGGGTAAGTGCCGAGGTCTTCCTGCCTTTGAAGGAGCTGAGCAAGTTCATGATCGTCATGGCCATGGCCGCGATCGGCCTTAACTCCAACATCGTCAAGCTGGTCAAATCCGGGGCCAAGCCCCTCCTGCTCGGCGCTTCCTGCTGGGCCGGGATCACAGCCGTCAGCCTGCTTTTGCAGCAAATCTTAGGCCTGTGGTAAAAAATAAAACAAACAATTTAATCGATTGCATGAAAAAAGGCTTTTACCAAAACGGTAAAAGTCTTTTCCTTTGTTCTTTATCTTATTCGATGCCAGCTTCGCTAAGCTGCTTCAAGGTCAAGTCCAGATGCTTCATGACCGTGTCCTTGCCCATCAATTCCATAGCTTCGCCGATGCCAGGGCCCACCATTGACCGGGTAGTAGCAATCCGGATTGGCATGAAGAGCTTGCGGCCCTTGATGCCAGTTCCCTTCCGGGTAGCCATGATAGCGCCCATGATCTTCTTAGCCGTGAAGTTGTCCAGCTTGTCGAGTTGCTTCTTGAATTCTTCAATCGCCGGACGAGCTTCGTCCTTCTTGATTTCTTCCACTTCTTCGTCAGTCAGGTATTCTGCTTCAGTGAAGAAAATCTTGCTCAAGTCAACGATTTGCTTGGTGTAGGACATTTGGTTAGCGTACATGTTCACCAATTGTCTTACCCATTCCATCTTGCCTGGAGCCGGGTTAGCTTCAACCAGGCCAGCTTCTTGCAAGTTGTGCAGGGCCAAGTCCAAAAGTTCGTCTCTGTCAGCAGTCTTCATGTACTGGTTGTTGACCCAGTCCAGCTTCTTTTGGTCAAAGGCAGCTGGCGACTTGGACAGACGGGCCGGGTCAAACTGCTTGATGAATTCGCGCTTGGAGAAGATTTCGCTTTCGCCAACCGGTGACCAGCCCAGCAAAGTGATGAAGTTGAACATAGCTTCTGGCAGGAAACCAAGTTCTCTGTATTGTTCGATGAATTGCAGAACTGATTCGTCACGCTTTGACAGCTTCTTGCCAGTTGCGGAGTTGATGATCAAAGTCATGTGGCCGAAGACTGGAGCTTCCCAGCCCAAAGCTTCGTAAACGCAAAGCTGCTTTGGCGTGTTGGAGATGTGGTCATCGCCCCGGAGAACGTGGCTGATTTCCATCAAGTGGTCGTCGATAACGACGGCAAAGTTGTAAGTTGGCATCCCGTCACGCTTTTGGATAACGAAGTCACCACCGATAGTATCAGATTCAAAGCTCAGGTGGCCCTTAACGATGTCGTCCCATTCGTAAGTCACGCCTTCTGGAATGTGAATGCGGACAACCGGCTTCAGGCCCTTGGCCCGGGCTTCGTCTTGCGCCTGCTTGATTTCGTCAGCAGTCATGCCTTCGTATTCGTAGACATAGTGCGGAGCAATCCCCATGGCCCGCTGTTCTTCACGCTGGGCTTCCAGTTCTTCTTCAGTTTCAAAGGAGTAGTAAGCCTTGCCTTCTTCAAGCAGCTGGTCGATGTACTTTTGGTAGATGTCCTTTCTTTCGGACTGCTTGTAAGGGCCGTAGTCCCCGCCGACGTCCGGGCCTTCATCCCAGTCGATCCCCAGCCAGTGCAGGTTTTCGATTTGAGATTCAGCCCCGCCTTCAACGTTTCTGGCGGTGTCAGTGTCTTCGATTCTCAGAACCAAAGTCCCCTTGTTGTGACGTGCAAACAGATAGTTAAACAGAGCAGTACGCGCGTTACCAATGTGCAAGTGGCCAGTTGGTGACGGAGCGTATCTCACGCGGATTTTCTTATTAGCCAAAATTATGCCTCTTTCTTACTATTCTTCAACTTATTAAGTTTACTAGCAATAAGGAAAAAATTCAATCTTTACCGGCAAATACGGCCCTAACGGCAAGCAAAAATGCCCGCCAAAGGCAGGCATTTGTCATTTAATCTGATTTGCTTATTTCTTGGCTTCAACGCCCTTCTTGAAGACGAAGTATTCCGCTGCCCACAAGACGGCCACGTAGACAATTTGAGCCAGCATGTAGAGCCAGCTGATGACCGGCAAGCCCAGGTCGGTATGAGACGTGTGCAGGCCAGTATTGTCAATGACAAAGTTGAAGTCAAAGCCGAAATTTGAAACCATGCGAATGACCGCGCCCAAGATGCTGCTGCTGCCCCAGGACAAGAGAGCCAGCAGGGCCAGCAGGATAACTGCCTTGGCAAACTTGCTCGTTCTCCCCTTCAAAGGCAGGAAGTCCCCCAAGACACTGGCTGATTCAGTGATGAGCAGCCAGAAGCAGATGCCGCTGATAAAGCTGACCAGGGCAAACAAGGCCATGTAAAGGCCCCAGCTGATGATGCTGGAGACGTAAGGCTGGAAAGTCGCTACTGCTTGAGAATCGATCCGCATCTCCCCGCCAAAAATAAATGGCAGCAGGACAATTACGAAGATCAAGAGGTTAGCTAAGGCAAAGATAACCGCGGTCACGAGCCCGGTCAGCACGTTGGCCGTCAAGAAGTTGCCGGCCGTTACCGGCACTTGCCGCCAGGTCTGGGACCGGTTGATCCGGTAGGCCGCCATAATCACGTCAATTTGGTACCAGATGCACATGCAGAAGATCACCATCGCGCTAATCCCGATGCCAACTCCGGCAGAGTCACTGCCAAAGCCGTATCTGATGTCGAAATACAAGCTGACCAAGAGGATAAAAACTGCCTCGATGCCCAGGCTGAGCCAGGTTGTCCGGCTCTTTTCCTTGAACATGGCCGCGAATGTCTGCTTAAAACCGATCATTACTCTTCCCCCTCGTAAAATCCTTCATACCACTCTTCGATGCTTTCGTGTTCAGCCCGGATTTCTTCAGCGCTGCGCTGCTCTAAGACTGAATGCTTCTTGATCAAAACGACCTCATCGATCACCGGGGCGATTTCGTCTAAGACGTGGTCGCTGATGACCAGGGTCGCCTCTTCCGGCTTCCAAAGCAGCATGGACTTGATAATCTTCTTCCGGCTCATGGCGTCAACTCCGCTGAAAGGTTCGTCCAGCAGGTAGAGCTTGGCCTTGCGGGAGAAGACCAGGGCGATGATCAATTTTTCTTTCATCCCCTTGGACAGACTGCCCAGTCTTTCATCTTCATTCAAGTTCATGAATTCCAGAATGTCAGCAAACTGCTTGTCGTCAAAGTCCGGGTAGACCAGGCGGTAAAAGTCAGCGACATCCTTGATCTTTCTGGAATCGCGGAAGGCGGACAGGCTGTCGGTCATGGCAATGTACTGCTTGCGGCGGTCTTCGTCTGCTTCCCCGCAAACCTCCACGCCGCCCTTGTACTGCTTGGCCAGGCCCGCGATCACCCGCATCAAGCTGGTCTTGCCGGCCCCGTTGGCCCCGACTAAGGCCACGATCTTACCGGCCTCCAAAGTCAAGTTGACTCTCTCCAAAATCGTCTTTAAATTCTTGTGGTAGCTTAAATCCTTAATCTCCAAAGCCTTCATGCTATTCCTCCCTTGTGTCATCTAAGTAGCTGGCCAATAATCCAGTCAGGCTTTCCCTTTCGACTCCGAGTTTCTCCATCCGGCTGACGAAAGCCGCCAGCTCCTGCTTCAGCAGTTTGCTCTTCATTTCCTCCAGGTGGCCTTCATCGGTCGTAACGAAGTTGCCTTCGCCGCGCTTGGTAAAAATATAGCCCTTGGCCGTCATTTCTCTAAGTGCCCGCTGGACTGTATTGGCGTTGACCGTTAATTCAAGTGCCAGGGCTCTGACTGAAGGCAGCTTCTCGCCAGCCTGCAGCTTGCCCTGGGCGATCTGCAAGTAGATATAGTCTTCAATCTGCAAGTAGATCGGCAGGTTGTCTTTGAATTTCATTTACGCACCCCTTCGCTGTACTAGCAATCTAATACACTGTTAGTGTATAACGGATCAGCTCTTTCGTCAAGGTAAAAACAAAGAAAAAGCAAAATTTTGTCCCTTTATCTTTGGCCTAGTTCTTTACTATACTTTTTTAGTTTTCTTTCATCCTTTAAATAGTCAGCCGATTCTGCTTTTAAGTTAGACTAAGATCGTTTTCTAGCAAATGAACTAATACTTAAAGTTATCTTCAATTTCTTGCTGGTTGCTTTAACAACGGTTTTAGCCCCGCCTCATCTTCAGCTCATAGTCGCAAGAAAGCGTTTCTTTTTGTGTATTTTCTGTTAGACTACAATTAGTGTTTGATAATGTAAACTTTTCAAGGAGGACAACATGAAAAAGACTAAGACTTTTTTGGCTGCCGGCAGCATCTTAACGGCTGCATTAGCCTTGACGGCCTGCGGCGGCAACTCTTCATCTTCTTCATCTAACAAAAAAGAACTGAACTGGGAAGAATCAGCTGAAATTCCTACTATGGACCTGTCCAAGGCCACTGACTCAGCCAGCTTTACCCAATTGATCAACACCATGGAAGGTCTTTACCGGGCAAAGTCTGACGGCAGCCAGGAAAAGGCCATGGCAACCAGCGAAAAGGTGTCTAAGGACGGGAAGACTTACACCTTTACTCTCCGTAAGGACAACAAGTGGTCCAACGGTGACCCAGTAACCGCGCAAGACTTCGTCTACTCATGGCGCAGAACGGTTGACCCAAAGACTGCTTCTCAATACGCTTACCTGTTTGAAGGCATCAAGAACGCCATGGACATCCAAAACGGCAAGAAGAAGCCGGAAACTTTGGGGATTAAGGCCATTGGCAAGTACAAGCTGGTCGTAACTCTGGACCGGCGGATTCCTTACTTCAACAACTTGATGGCCTTCGGGAGCTTCTTCCCGCAAAACGAAAAGGCAGTCAAGAAGTACGGCTCCAAGTACGGTACTGCCTCCAAGTACATGGTCTACAACGGACCATACGTGATGAGCGGCTGGAGCGGGTCAAACCTGTCCTGGAAGCTCAAGAAGAACCCATACTACTGGGACAAGAAGAATGTCAAGCTGGACGCGGTCAACTACAGCGTGCAAAAGACCCCGTCAACTGCTTACAACCTCTACCAGTCAAACAAGCTTGACGCTGTAGCCCTGGACGCTGAACAAAGCAAGCAGCTTAAGAGCGTAAAGGGCTATGCTCTCTACCCACGTGGGACTACCTTCTACATCCAATTCAACCAGGCTAAGAACAAGTACCTGCAAAACGCCAACATCCGCAAGGCCCTTTCCATGGCCATCAACCGGGAAAGCCTGACCAAGGTCCTGGGCGGCAGCAACACTGTAGCTCACACCTTCACTCCAGCTAAGCTGACCACGGTTAACGGCAAGGACTACACCAGCCTGATTTCCAAGAGTGACGAAGCCTACACTTACTACAACAAGAAGGAAGCTCAAAAGTACCTTAAGCAAGGTATGAAGGAACTTGGCGTTTCCAAGCTGAGCTTCAAGCTTTTGTCAGACGACACCGACGGTGCCAAGAAGTCTACTGAAGCAATGCAGTCAAACATCCAGGAAACTCTGCCGCAAGTCTCCATCACCACCCAGAACCTGCCATTCAAGACCCGTCTGGCCAGAACTGACGCGCTTAACTTCGACATGGTTGTTTCTGCCTGGGGTGCCGACTTCAGCGACCCTATCTCCTTCCTGGACTTGATGACTTCCACCAACGCCCAAAACGGCGGCAAGTGGTCCAACAAGGAATACGACAAGCTGATCGCGGCTTCAAAGACTACTGGCTCAGACTCTGAACGCTGGAGCGACCTGTCCAAGGCTGAAGGTGTTCTGCTGAAAGACGTTGGTATTTCACCACTTTACTCAAGCACCAGTGCCTGGATCGTCCGTCCAAGCATCAAGGGCTTGGTAAACCTGCGCGACCACTGGGACTTCAAGTACGCTTCTATTAACTAGTGTCCGTCCCTAGAGGCTAACAAACTGAATCACTGAAAATAGCAGACCGTCTGGTCTGCTATTTTTGTACTTTAACTGTTTTTCTTGCTACAATTGAACTGATTTTTAAAGAGATTGGTGGCAGGCAAAAAATGTACAAAGTAGTCAAGAAAGAAACTATCAAGGCGGACCGCTTCACGGTCATTCAGGAGCAGGTGGCCAAGGACGGGAAAATAGCCCCATATTCCTACGTTACAATCGGCTTCGGGATTTCCATCATCCCCTTCGTTGATGATGACTACGTCTTGCTCTTAAAGGAATACCGGCATCCCGTTGGCAGCTGGCAATATGAATTCCCCAGCGGCGGCATTGATGAGGGAGAAGAGCCCAGTCAGGCAGCTAGAAGAGAGCTGCTGGAAGAAACGGGCTATGAGGCCAGCCAGCTGACAGAACTCGGTTTCACCTACCCTTCTTTTGGATCAACCAATGAGAAGATCACCCTTTTTGCCTGCCGGGCCAAAAAAATGGCTCAGCCAAAAAGAGAGATTCTGGAAGAGATCAAGATGGAGATCGTCTCTGTCGACCAGCTGGAAGATTTGATCGTCAAAGGTGAATTCGCCCACGGGGCTGGCCAGGCAGCCTGGCTCAAGTGGCGGCTGCTTAATGAGAGAAGATAAGACTAGTAAGCAAGAGAAGCAAAAAGGTCAAGTGTGAAAGCACTTGGCCTTTTTGCTCACAAAAGCAACAAATCTTTCCCGGTCTTGGTAAAGGGGTGGAAGCCGTCTTCATCAAGACACCCGCAGTCCTCAATTCTGACGCCGCCAACGCCCGGCAAATAGATCCCCGGCTCAATGGAAAAGCACATCCCTGCTTCCAGCTTCTGCTTGCTTCCCGGCTCCAGATTCACCGGCTCATGGACCTGCATCCCGATCCCGTGACCCAAGCGGTGGGTAAAGTACTGCCCGTAGCCTGCTCCTTCGATAACCCCGCGGGCCACCTGGTCCAGCTCACCTGCCGTCATCCCTGGTCTGGCCGCCCTAGCCGCCTCCTCCTGGGCTAACCGGACCGTCTCATAGATTTCCCGCTTTGCCTGGCTGATTTCGCCCAGGGCCACCGCCCGGCTGACATCTGAAGCATAGCCGTCCTTCATGATCCCCAAGTCAAAAATCACCATGTCCCCAGCTTGAACTCCCTTTTGGCTGGGCAGGCCGCTGACACTGGCCGCGCTTTCCCCGGCCTGGACAATCAATGGAAAGCTCAAGTCCCCCATCCCGAATTCAAAAACATATCCATTAATATTCAAGTGAACACTAATGAACACATTCTTGTCCTCTAGCTGAAGCTAGAAGATTTTTTTAGGCTTTTTCGCGGGGAAATGCCTTGTGCGCTCAGTTGTATGTACCTCCACTAAAGTTTCCCTTAGCTTCTGATACTTTTATCATACGCACAGTCAAAGAGTTCGCCATATTTTGCTTAACAAAGCCCGTAGACTCAGTCTCACAAAACGGGCAGGAATATGTCCTAAGTTTCCCTAGTGCCGAAGCTCTAGGGCAGCGCCCAGTCCACGACTTGAAGCAGGGACGAACCCACGCTTGTGACGCTTTGATTGATAGACTATGCCATCACCAACTGTTTGTTTGCGTAACGGTCTTCAAGAATCAACTTAACATTCTTGTATGGCATATATTTCGTTATTTCTTTGTCATCCGCTCTTTGCAAAATATTTACCGCTGCTACTGTATTTGCGTTCATTTCTCCACAATTTGGACAGACAGCCGTTTCATGATGTGCGCCTTTTCTTTCACTGAAATGCGCACCACATCTTGGACAGAACTGAGACGTATATGCCGGATTAACGTCGATAGTTTGAATTCCCAGACTGCCACATAAATACTCGATACGTTTATCCAGTCTTCCTTTAGCCCATGACGACAGCTTGCGTCTCACTTTTGCTTCATAGCGGTTTGATGCTTTAGGCAATTTCTCTTTTGTAAAAGTCAGATCTTCCTTGACGAGAATATCTGGATCTTCTGCCACAAGCATCTGTCTAATGCTTGTGTTCATCACCCGCTCCATGTTGCGCTGATTTCTTTCATGTTGGCGGTGATAGAGCTTGCTGCCAAGATGGTGTTCTTCAAGACGGGCAATTTGGCGCTCAAGACTTCCAATGCGGTGTCTCATACGTTTCTTTGTCTTAGCTGAATAATCCTTGGCTAACTTTTCCTGCAAAGCAGACTTTTCTTTTCTTAATTCCTTAGCTAACTGGATGTATTCATTGCGATTTGTATTTCGGTCATTGATCCGCTCAACTTCAGCGCTTACCAGCTTGCTGAAATCTGCTCCATATTCTTGACCACTGCTGCATGAGATGAGAGTTGCCAATCCCTTGTCCATACCCAGTTGCTTTTGTGGCTTGCGAATATTATGGGCAACAGCTTTAATAGCACGATGAACTTCCAGCCGCTTCTTGTCTCGATTAAAAATGAGCTGGATATCGCCGCGTTTCTTCTTGTTGGCATAGCAGTATGGCCCTGTCAGCTTAAACTGCTTTTTCTTTCTGCATTTTGCCGTCATGATTTCTAAGTAGCTTGAGCCATCTTCTTCAACAACTTGCCACATCACTTCGTCATAGAGCATGCATCGTGCAGCCGTTGAATGAGGGTGGGGCTTATGTTTTCTGGTGAGGCGTCTGATATATGCAAAGCAGTGCCGAAGCTGTTTCTCGGATAAAGCGGCTCTTAGTGCAGGATATTGGCTCATTTCTGCATTTGGCTGTGCTTCATTCTCACGTCTCTGCAGAATAAGTTGCCAGTAATATGGAGAAGTGAAGACGTAATCGAGGTACTGGCGCTCAGCATTAGCCAATGTATCGTTAGCTTGAACCATCCTTTTCAGTTTCAAGCCAAGATTTGACCACATGGAATTGAGATTCATACACACGTCTTTAACCGCTTCTGTTACATGCCGTCCTTGAATTCCAAACTGCTCGCTCAGAAGCTTTTGCTTTGAGAGTCTGACCGTTCTTGAATCGGGAGACTTCAATCCTTGAGCTTTATTCTTCTTATAGATCTTTTTCCAGTCTTTGACCGCTTTGCGAGCTTTCTTGATTTCACCGTCATGCTCGCGGATTTTATCTCTAGGGCCATACCAGTTAGCAACATCAGTCATGTGATTGATGCCACACAACTGTGAATAAAGGAAATCTCTGCATTTGCCGTAAGCAGTGAACAGCTCATCCAATTCTTTTAGTTCGTTACTATTTAACTTTACGGTGTAGGCTCTAACTGTCTTAGTTTGAGTTCTTCTCTTTTTTCTGGTCATTTTGGGAAACGACTTTCTTCTTACGATCTTACGTTCGTGTTTAGCTGTATTATATCACAGAAGCTCGTCCAAATACATTGATAACATGACCTAGAATAGAAAAGACTACAAATAAGCATTAGTAGTCTTAAATTGCTATTTTTGACTATATATAATTACAGCTGCTGACTTACTCTTTTCGGGCAAAAACAGGGCTTCTCCACTGCCACCAGCCACCTTTTTCTTTCCTTATATAGCGTCGGCTCCATCATCGGAGTCTTCATCCTCTTTGGACTGCTCAGCCGGGAAGTCTCCCCTTACGCCATTCTTATGGTCATGAACGTCTTAGCTACTTTGATGGTCCTTTTGCTTTTAGTCAGCCATTCCGCCTTCTTGTCTGAGTTTGCTTCCTTCATGTTTGGCTTGACAGCGGCCAGCGGAATCATGCAGACGGGCTTGAACGCCTTCATGGAATTCTTCCCTGACAAAAAGGGCCTGGCTACCGGGATCTTCTACTTCTTCGGGGCAACTGCTTCCTTTACGGTTCCGATCATCACCGGCCTCTTGTCCGACATTGATATCCGCCTGGCCTTTGGTGGGGACCTGGCTGTCGGGATTTTAGCCTGCCTCCTGGTTACCGTTATTTCTATCGCGTACGATAAAAAGAAGATAATTAATGCTAAACAATAGTAAGTAAGATGATATATTTTTTAGTAGTTCTCTTGCTTGAAAGTTCTTTCATCTGCCCTTGCAAGAAACAATCAGTGTTATAATTTTCACGAAAGAACTATTAACTTAAGCTGATAATCACCCACTTGATTATCCTTCAATCAATTAAGGAAGAACTATGGCAGAAGCCCTTTACCAATTTACCGATCAAGAACGCGCCCGATATGAGAAAACACCCCTGCCGCTTTTAGTTATGCAGGTCATCGACGGGGAGTACCATGCCTTGCTAGCTTCTGACGAATATTGCAAGATGGTGGGCTCTGACCGTGAGTCCATGCTGGAATACCTCAACCACCACAGCTTTGACCGGGTCTACCCGGCTGACGTTGTCCGCCTGGCTTCTTTTTCCGCGTCTGCCATCAAGTACCCGGAGTGCCACTTGACCTACCACCTGTCCATCAAGGGCGAATACCACACCCTTTTTGTCCACTCAAAGCAGATCAAGGCCGAGGACGGCACAATCCTTTTACTGGTTACCTACTTTGACCTGGGTAATGAACAGAGCCAGCAGAGCAAGGAGCAAAGTGAATCCCCCGACATGGACCTGCTGACGGGCATGCCCAATGTCAGCTACTTTAGCAAGTTCGGGGATGACTTTTTAAGAAAGCTCTTAAAGCAGGCCGGGCAAGTTGACGTTATTTACTTCGACATCTCCTCCCTGCACTCTTACAACAACCACTTTGGCTTCTTGCAGGGGAACCAGCTTATCAAGAAGTGCGGGGAAATCATCCGGGACAGCTTCCAGGAAGGGCTGACCCTGCGCTATGTCGACGACACCTTCTTGACCATCACTGCTCCCAGCCAGCTCAAGAAGCTGCTGCCAGAGATCAAAAAGAAAGTCGCGGATTTTTCCGCTGACAAGGTTACGACCGTCAGAGCCGGCGTCTACCAGGTCAAGGAAATGGAAGCAGCCACCAGCGCCGTCGACAAGGCCTACCTGGCCCTGCGCTACATGGGCGATGACCGGCACAAGGCTTACCAAGTCTACAATACATCTGTCAAGAAGCGCTTTGAGCTGCAGGACTACTTGATGGGCCACTTTGAAGAAGCCCTCAGCCAGAACTGGATCAAGGTCTACTACCAGACGATTTTCAACCTCTATTCTAAGAAAATCTGCAACTTTGAAGCCGTCTCCCGCTGGCAGGAACCAGGCAAGCCGGCTTTAAAGGCCAGCCGCTTTATCCCTGTTCTGGAAAGAAGCGGCCTGGTCTACCAGCTGGACCTCCATGTCTTAGACCATGTCTGCCAGCTGCTGAACCAAAGACGGGCCGACAACCTGCCAACCGTTCCGGTCTCCATCAACCTCTCGCCTAGCGACTTCAACATCGACGGTTTCATCGACCAAATTCTCGGGATCACCCAGAAATACCAGATTCCCCACAATATGATCCAGTTTGACCTGCTGGCTCAACGAGTCGCGGTTGACCAGCAGCGGCTGAAGGACGCGGCGGCCAACTTGCGGAAGCAAGGCTTCAGGATCTGCCTGGACCGCTATGGCGGGAAAAACAACAATTTGTCAACGGAAACCCTGCTGGAATACAATTTCGACTATGTTAAAGTCGACGTCCGCAGCTTCAATACCAACCGGCAAAGGGCCAAGATCATCCTGGCTTCCGTCATCAACATGTCCCGCCTGCTCGAGATCGTCCCGATCGTCAAGGGGGTTGAGGACAAGGCCATGCTCAACTTCATCCGCTCCTTAGGAATCATGCTGTCTCAAGGGCGGCTTTTGGCTAAAGAGATGCCGGAAGAAGAACTGAGCCAGGAAAGAGATAACTTTGAAAGCGTTGAAGAAAGAGCCCTTTTCTCTGGCCTCAACCACATCAACGTCCTGGATCCCTACTTGGAAACCCGGGACCGGCTGGACAACAACTTTGAGAATCCCCGGCCTAATTCCATCTTCATCGTCCAAAGCCAGCAGGCCAAGCTGGTCTACTGCAACAGTGCCTTCCGCTCCTGGACCGGCCACTTAGGCTACGCTAATCCAGAGGCTTTTGTCAAGAACTGCAACGGGGCGGCGGCTGGCAACTACAGCCGTTTTTGGACCGCCATTGACCAATGCAGGCAGGTTAAAGAGATCTCCCAGTTTGACTGGATTACCGACCAGGAACAGTTTAAAGTCCGCCTGCAACTGATCTCCAAGACCGACAACCTGACCGCCTTCCTCTCTGATGGCTATAAGGTCAAGAACCGGACCCCGCAAACGGACTACCAGCACTTGATCAAGGAGGGCCGGGGCCTGGACCAGGAGAAGGTTCGCCTGGCTCTCTTGGAAAACAGCAATGTCGGGATCTTCTGGAAGAATGGTCAGCTGAAATACCTGGGAGCCAACCAGCGCTTTTTGGACTACTTCGGCTTGAAGCTCAAGGATATCCTGGGCCAGATTGGCTGCCCGTATCCAAATAACGATCATGATGATTTGCAGAAAATCATAGGCCAGGAAAAGCAGCTCTTAAAGGACGGGGTAGCCTTAAACGACTATCTGACCCTCAGTGTCAACGACAACCACCAGACCTTCCACTACTATCTCTCGCCAATTTACGACGATAACACCATCTGCGGCCTCCTGGACTTTATCATTGATGTTACCAGCCAGATGGACGAGCTGAACCAGCTGCAGGTTGAAGCCACCCAGGACCCTTTGACCACCTTGAAGAACCGGCGCAGTTTTGACCGGGATTTCGGCTACTTGACACAAAGAGACATTTCGGTCATGATGATCGACATTGACTACTTCAAGACTTTTAACGACAAGTTCGGCCACATGTACGGGGACGCGGTCTTGAAGAAGATCAGCGAGGCCCTCCTGCACGTTTACGGGATCGGTCACTGCTACCGCTACGGGGGTGACGAGTTCTTGGTCATTGAGGACTTTGAATCCAGGGACCGGCTGCGCAGGAATGACCAAAAAGTCCGGGAATACTTGAAACAGGTCAAGATTCTGGACTTGAAATTTGACATCCAGATTTCTGCCGGCTATGTCTATGGCCAGGCCCAGACCCCAGACGAGGTCTACGAGATGATCCGGGAAGCCGACCACATGCTCTACCAGAGTAAGGAGAATGGCCGCAACCAGATCAACGGCGGACCTTCGCGCTATAATTAGCCTTCTATTTAACTGAATGTGCATTAAAAAATCCACCCATCTGGGTGGATTTTTGCTTGCAATGCTTTCTGTATTTCTTTATTCTTGCTGTTTTCCGTTTACCGCAGCCGGTGCTGGAACTGCTTTTCGATGCCGGCATGGTAGACCAAGTTGTAGCCTAAGCCCGCCCCAACGGCCGCCTGCAGGCATTCGAAAGGAAACTTGACCAAGGAAATTGCCGGGGTAGCGTAGACGAAGGCCCGGCCTAAAGTGTAGCCAGTCACCATCACGGTCGCGCCTAAAAGAATCCCCAAGATGACCTTCTTTTTCTCGCCGGCAAACTTGTGGGCAAAGTAAGAGATGATCAAGGCTTCAAAGCCGTGAGAAAAGAGGCTGACGAACATGGGCGCCGGATAGAAAAGGAAGTCGCCCAAGAAGGCCCCTACCCCGCCGACCACGAAGGCCTCTGATGGGGACAAAAGCAAGGCTGCCGCCACGATGACCACATCGTTGAAGTAGAGGTGGCCGCCCGGGACAGGGATGCTGAATGAAGACAAGGCAACATTCATCGCCATCAAGACGGCGACGACGGCGGTTCTTTTGACTGACCATGATTTTTGCATGTAATTTTCCTCCATCTTGTAACTTTGCCTTCTATTTTAACACTTTTTCAGTATTTTTTAAGGCATTTTTTCTTACAAAAAAGAAGAAAGAAAAAGCCAAGGCAATAGCCTCAGCTTAATTAATTTAGACGTGGATTCTTGATTTTTAATGACGGTATTTTTTATAAGATTGGCTTTCTTCTCATGGCCACGGTCTTGATATTCAAGAGGTCCTTGGCGGTGATATTGTGAGAAACTGAGTTGGCCCCGTATGAGCCGGTTCCCAGGGTCAAGGATGGCATCATGTTGTTGTAAACCCCGCCGATCCCGCCAAGGGCAGCCGGGCTATTGACCAGGATGCGGCAGGCAGACATGGCGAAGGCAAACTTGCGGATAACCTTGCTGTTTTGGGTGTGGATGCCGGCAGTGTGGCCCCGGCCGCCGTAGTTCAAGAGGTCGGTGCAAATCTTGAAGGCCTGGGCACTGTTTTCCGCCTTGTAGAGGGTGAAGACCGGAGACAGCTTTTCAGCTGACAATGGGTACTTCGGGCCAACACCGCTGTATTCAGCCACGATGACTTGGCTGTCGGCTGGTACGGTCACCCCGCACATTTCCGCAATCTTGACCGCGCTCTTGCCGGCCATCGGGCCAGCTACCGTCCCCCGGCGCGGGTCGATGAAGTGTTCTTCAAAGAGCTTGATTTCGTCAGGCTTTAAGAAGTAGCAGTGGCGCTTTAAGAAGGCTTCCTTGACTTGGTCATAGATCTCCTTGTCAACGACGACGGAGTTTTCTGAGGCACAGATCATCCCGTTATCAAAAGTCTTGGACAAGACGATATCGTTTACTGACTGTTCAATGTCCGCTGTCTTTTCGATGTAGGACGGGCCGTTGCCTGGGCCCACACCCAGGGCCGGCTTGCCAGTTGAGTAGGCGGCCTTGACCATGCCTGGGCCACCAGTGGCCAGAACCATCTGAACCTTTGGGTTGTTCATCAAAGCCGTCGTGGCCGTGAGGCTTGGATGCTCGATCCATTGGATCCAGTTTTCCGGCGCCCCGGCGCTAACCGTAGCTTCCTTGATCAGCTTGGCCGTTTCCACACAGCACTTTTGGGCTTGCGGGTGGAAGCCGAAGATGATGGTGTTCTTGCTCTTCATGGCGATCATGGCCTTGAAGATAACCGTGGAAGTCGGGTTGGTAACTGGCGTTACCCCGGCGATGACCCCGATCGGTTCAGCGATCTTCATCAAGCCTTCCTGCTTGTTTTCTTCGATCACCCCGACCGTCTTCATGTCCTTCATGCTTTCCCAGATAGTTTGGGAAGCGTAGGTGTTCTTGGTCACCTTGTCTTCGACCTTGCCCCGGCCAGTTTCGTCAACTGCCATTTGGGCCAGGTAACGGGCATTGTCTTCGCCGACTTTTTCAATGACTTGGCAAAGCTTGTCCACGTCTTCCTGGCTGAAGTTTTCCATTTGGGCTAAGGATTCATGTGATTTATTAACCAAAATATCGACATTGTGGTAGATTTCTTCTTCAGTTTCAACTGCTTTTTCCACTTTAATGGTGCTTTGCTTAGGCATTCTTTCGTCTCCTGCTCCTCGTTTATTTCTTGTGATATATTTCTCAATTACTACTATAACAGCATTTAGGAAAAAGAAAAGAGGATAAAATCCCTCTTTTTTAATGACACAAGAAGCTGCTTTTCCCTTATCTTTTGCCTTATTAACGATGTAAGCGGTAACTAAGATTAGATATTGTGAATAAATTGTTTTATTCCTTTTTTCTACTTTTACAAAAGATAGCGATTTCTGTCACAAAAGTTAAAAGGCGGGTTTCCAGCTCTTTCGCCGATAAAAAACAGATTTGCTTGCCTGTATTCTCCTTTTTTCACTAAATAAGCCTGGGTAAAAGGTATTTTAACTTTTAGTAGTTCAATAATTTTTTCACTTACTCTCTGCAAGTTAGCTGTTTTTTGGGCAAAAAGGAGAAAAAACTGAGAGAAAATACTCTCTTTACCAGACAAAGTCAAGAAAAGCATTTCGCTAGAAAGGCTAACCTTCTGGACAAAAAACAGCCATGACTTCCGTCATGACTGTACAATCTGTTCAATTCAATTTTAGTTATCGGCCCGCTTGTCCTTGGCCCGCTGGTGGAAGTAGCAGAAACTGCCGAAGAAGAGGACCCAGGCCGTAGCCAGGCTGGCGCCGAAGATATCCGCCTTGACGAAGAAGAGGCTGAAGAAGATGATCAGGAAGAAGGCAATCGTCAATGGACTGGTTACCTGGTAAAAAGGCATCTTGAAGCCGTCTTCCATAAAGTCACTGGACTTGCGGTACTTCCGGTGGGCCAGCAGGGCCAGGACGTAAACCAGGATGAAGATGTCACTGGTTGCCCCGGCAACCATGCTGAAGGCCTCAATTGCCGTGTTAGAGAAGCTGAGGATCGGCGCGATCAGGGCGAATAAAACTGAGATCCCGATTCCTCTTGCCGGTACCCCATTTGGCGCAATCTTGGCAAATTTTTCCTTCAGCCAGCTGCCCTGGCTAGCTTCTTGCGCTAATTGGAAGAAGTGCCGGCCAGCTGAGAAGATGGTTGAATTCAAGGCTGAAGCCGCGCTGGTCAAAACCACGAAGTTCAGAACTGAAGCCGCGGTAGTGAAGCCAGCTAACTGGAAGACCTGGACGAAAGGACTGCTGGAGGCAGACACTGACCGCCAGGGAACCACGCACATGATCACAGTTAAAGTCCCGATGTAAAAGATCAAGATTCGCAACAAAGTCTCGTTGACTGCCTTCTTGATCACCTGGTGGGGATCTTCAGCTTCCCCAATCGTGATGGTCACGAATTCAATCCCGGCAAAAGAGAAGAAGACCATTGGGAAGGCGGTAAAGAAGGCATAAGTGCCATTTGGCGCCAGCTTGAAGTTCTTGGTCAGGTTGGCCAAAGAAGCATAGCCAACTGGGGTTTTAGCATGGGTTGCCACCAGGAAGATCCCGGTCAAGATCATGGAGATGATAGCAATGATCTTGATCATGGCAAACCAGAATTCCGTTTCCCCAAAGAGGCGGGCTGCCGTCAAGTTCAGCAGGGTCAAGGCTCCTAGGAAGATCAGCTCAACCAGCCAAAGAGGCGCGTGCGGGAACCAGTACTGGAAGTAGGTCCCGACTGCTGTAAGTTCAGCCATACAGGCAAAGAGCAGGCCGATCCAGTAGGACCAGCCGGCGAAGTTGCCGGCTGCTGGCCCCAGGTATTTAGTAATAAATGAGACGAAGGTATGGTGGTTGGGGTCTGAGTAAAACATTTCTCCCAATGCCCGCAGCATGAAGAAGAAAAAGACCCCCATGAATGCATAAATCAAAATGACTGACGGTCCGGTGGCCGAGATCGTGCTGCCGGTCCCTAAGAAAAGACCTGTCCCGATCGTGCCCCCGATGGCAATCATCTGTACGTGCCGGTTCGATAAGGACCGGAGCGTTCCGTCCGCGTTTTCGTGTTTTTTCGCCATCTGTCCTCCTAAATAATTAAAGCAACATTAATCTTATAATTGTTTTAATATTTTAATAATAGAGGAAATAGCCGGAAAAGTAAAGTTATTAAGCAAATTATGCTGATTTTCGCCCTTTAACCGAATTGATCTTCAAGATAAAAATCTAAGGGCTGTTGATACTCCAATTTAACTTTCTTTGCGGAATACAATTTGTTTTTCTTTAAGAAAACAATCGTCTGGCTGTAATTGCTGTAAACCGGATAGTAGATCTTGGCCCGCTTGCCATTTGCCCGCGTCCAGGAAACCGCGACTTGGCCAATCGGCTTCTGCAGGCTGGCCTGCTGGTAGTCCCACTTGGCTAAGTCTTGCTTGTAGGCTGCCCGGAAGTCCTTGTAAAGCTGGCTGTCCTGGCGCTTGATCGTTTCCTTGCCATTTGTGTAGGCAAAGGACATGCTATCCAGATTATCCATAATCATCTGGTCGTGGTAGATCTGGAAGTAAGCCTGCTTGTAAGCCTTGGTCTTGCTGATTGGTTCAAAGTATTTCTTCAGGGTCTTTCTATCCACATCATAGACCCTGGTCTTGACGCGGCCATTCTTCATTCTGAAGACAAAGCGCATATGGACTGAATCTTCCCGTTCATGAGACCGGTTCTGGGTAAATTTGCTGCCGGCTTTGACCAGATTTACGAAGTCACTGTTTACCGGTAAATACATGTATTTCGCGGCATAATCGCTGGCGTCACCTTTGGCCGATTTTTTGCCCATGTAATAGTTGGTATAGATGCCGTCATCCTGTGAAATTGCCACACTGGCTACTTGCTTGCTTGCAGGCAGCCAATCATCGTAGCGCTTGGCTCCCCAAACCATGCCGGCAAAAATTGCTAAACCGGCCACGGTTAACAGCAGACTTTGGACAAAGTTGTGCTTCCAGGCAACCAGGTCAAACTTGAAGATAATTTCCATCAAGCTGGCAGTTATTAAACCAATTATGAGGGCACCAATAATGCCGCAAGCAAAGTTTAAGCCGATCATTGTGTAGCCAATGATCCCGCCAATTGCCGCGAAGTAGACAACCACGATGATCTTAACCACCTGTTCAATCCAGGCAAAAGCCACAGCTCTGCCTGCCTTTTCATTAGCCCGTTTCTGGTAAGCCCAGTAGGCTAAGGCCAGGTAAAGCACGGTCCAAAGCAGGTTAATCCCGATCCCCAGCCAGTGATTCGAGTTATAAACCTGAGTTGAAGGATTGGTGTATGCTAACCAATCATGATTGTCATAGCCAGCCGTAGTTGCCAAGGTGGAATAGAAGATTGAATCCAGAAAAATCAAGCCAAATTCAAAGCAGGAGAAGAAGATTGTGGCTAAGCCAGCCACAAAGGTATTCCCTGTGACCATCATGCTCAAAGAGGCGATAGCGTACCAAGCTGAAAAGGCAAAGAGGTCAGCCAGAAAGCCCCGCCAGACCTCACCGTCAGCCAGGAAATTAGCCCCGCCTGTAGCCAAGATCAGCATTCCGGCCAGGAAAAAGAGTAAGTAAAGCAAGCTATAAATAAGCAAGCTGTTGACCGTAATTCCGATGAAGCGGGTCTTGCGGCTGACCGGCTGGCTCTCGTAATAGTCCACTTGCCGCGGCACGTGCAAGAAGCGGAAGCCTTCAAAGGCCAGGTAGATGCCGAAGATCCCGGCCAGCGCAGCCGACATGCTCGTATTTTGAAAAATATAATATGTCCGGGCGTCATGCAGCAAGGAAGCTGTCTCAACACCCTTGTTGCTGATCAAAACCAGAACCGGCCCGATGATATAGAACATGGCCATGATCAAGATCGCCAAGACTACGGGTACTTTCCGGTGCCGCAGGATTTCTTTTTGCGGCAGACCGTATTTATTTAAGGATAAGTTTGCGCGTGTCATAGCCAACTGCCTCCGCTTCTGCAATAAAGATTTCTTCCAAGGTCAACGGCAGGATTTCGAAGAAGGTCATCGGCACATGGTCAAAGACCGCTTCGACTTCGCTCCGGCTCCCCCGCACGACCAAAGTGTGCAGGCGGCCCCGGCTGCTGTGGTCAACCAGCTTCAGCTTGCCCAGGACTTCCTCCATGTCCCGGTCGTCTTTAAAGACGCACTGCAGCTTCTGGATTTCCAGTTTCATGTCGGCCAGGTCTTCTGATAAAAGCAGACCGCCGCTGTGCAGGAAACCGATGTGGTCACAAATATCTTCCAATTCCCGTAAGTTGTGCGAGGCAATGATTGGAGTCAATTGCCGCCGGTCCATGTCTTCGGCGAAAAGGCTCTTCATGCTCTGCCGCATAACCGGGTCTAAGCCGTCAAAAACTTCGTCTAAGAGCAGGTACTTGGTGTTAGTACATAATCCTAGCAGGATCGCCAATTGCCGCTTCATGCCCTTAGAATAGTCGTGTATACGGCGTTTAGGCTCTAAGCGAAAGTCCGCCAGCAGTCTGGCAAAACGTTCTTGGTCAAAGTTCTGGTAAACCGCCGCGTAATCTCTGGCCATAGACTCCGCCGTGGCATTTTGGAAGAAGTAGGGGTCATCTGGAATGAAGCAAAACTTTTTCTTTGCGGCAGGATTGTCATAAACTGGCAACCCGTCAATAGTGATATAGCCAGAAGTCGGCCGCAGGATGCCAGCGATCATCCGCAAGAGGGTGCTCTTGCCGGCCCCGTTGGTCCCGATCAAGCCAAAGACCCGGTCTTCTTCAATGGTCAGGTTAAGGCTCTTAATGGCCTCTGTCTGCCCATAATCCTTCTTTAGTGCATCAATCTCGATCATCTTCTACCGCCTCCTCCATGGCTTCAGTAAACAATTCCTGCGGATCCAGGCCCACAGCTTGAATCTCCTTAATTAAATCAATCATTTTCCCTTTCAGCTCTTCTTTTTGCTTGCTCTTTAGCGTTTCATTGGCCCGGACGAAATTCCCCCGGCCTTTGACGCTGTATACGTATCCTTCCCGTTCCAGCGCGGCGTATGCCTTCTGCACTGTATTAGGGTTAGTCGACAATTCCATGGCCAACTTCCGCACTGACGGCAGCTGCTCATCTGGCAGCATGACTCCGGTCAGAATCAGCTGCTTGTACCTGTCCGCGATCTGCTGGTAAATCGGCCGGCTGTCCAAATAGTCAATAAAGTCCACTAGCTCACTCCTTTCTAGCTGTCTATACTGTACTATTTATTCTAGTACACTAAAAACGAAATAACAAGCACTTCGCAAAAAGAAAATAGCTTCTTTCTAAAGTAAAATAAGTGGCTAAGGAAATTTAGAAAGAACAGAATAAGCCAGAAAGAAAAAATAAATGCAAAGACAAAAAAGAAGCAGGTATCTACCTGCTTCTCAGTGACGGTCCATGCGGGATTTGAACCCGCGATCTCCTCCGTGACAGGGAGGCGAGATAGACCACTGCTCCAATGGACCAAATATTCTGTTTTGCCTTCCGGCAATGACCCGTACGGGATTTGAACCCATGTTACCGCCGTGAAAGGGCGGTGTCTTAACCACTTGACCAACGGGCCAGATGGAGGATACAGGGCTCGAACCTGTGACCCTCTGCTTGTAAGGCAGATGCTCTCCCAGCTGAGCTAATCCTCCAATGCACCCAGTAGGACTTGAACCTACAACCTTCTGATTCGTAGTCAGACACTCTATCCAGTTGCGCTATGGGTGCATCTATTCAATTAAGCATCTCTTGATACTAAGCGGAAGACGGGATTCGAACCCGCGACCCCCACCATGGCAAGGTGATGTTCTACCACTGAACTACTTCCGCATCTTTCGTTTGATCGGGAAGACAGGATTTGAACCTGCGACCCCCTGGTCCCAAACCAGGTGCTCTACCAAACTGAGCCACTTCCCGATACTCCGCCTGTCAGACTCGAACTGACGACATCCTGATTAACAGTCAAGCGCTCTACCAACTGAGCTAAGGCGGAATTTTCTGTCGCGCCTCGGCGACGCAACAATTAATATTTTACAGGGCTTAGGGAAAATGTCAACACTTTTCAGCGAAAAAATCAAAAGCTTTATTGAAAAGCCTTCTCCACTTTTCTTTTTAAATTCATTTTTATTTAGTCTTGATTTATTTCTCATCATGATTACAATAGTTCTAAATTAAAAAAAGCCATAAAAAGACGAGTAAAGGCGGACAACCTTCAGTGAGCTGATGAGAGTGGAAATTTAGCAGGCTCTGCCCCCCTTGAAAAACACTTTTTCAGCTGCCAACCGAAAGACTTAGCTCCTGTAGGCTTGGCCGGTTCTGGTCCGTTACCGCCGGATGAGCATCTTTGTGCCCAAAAAGCAGGCTCTATTATCAGAGCAATTTGGGTGGTACCGCGGAACAAAGCCTTTCGTCCCTTACCGGGGAGCGAAGGGCTTTTTCTTTGCTTGGCGCCCCCTTTTTCATAAACTAGCATTTTTCAGTCACTTAAATTATTTTTTGCTTAAAAAGAAAGAGGCAGCAAACATGTGCGGATTTTTAGCGATCGACTCCAAAGAATTTGATTTAAAGATCTTTGACGAAGCACTGGCCAAGTGCCAGGACCGGGGACCGGATATGACCAGGGTCTTTGATGAGCGGGAAGTTACTTTTGGCTTTAACCGCCTGGCCATCATGGACTTGACGGAAAGCGGGATGCAACCTTTTGAAAGCTTGGACTGCACCTTGGTCTGCAACGGGGAAATCTACAACTACCCGGAACTGAAAAAGAACCTGGAAACCGACTACGAATTTACTTCTAGCAGTGACTGCGAAGTTTTGATCCCCCTCTACCGCAAATACGGGATTAAGACGATGGTTAAGATGCTGGATGGGGAATTTGCCTTTGTCCTCTATGATCACCTCTCAAAGACGATTTACGCGGCCAGAGACATCATCGGTATCCGGCCAATGTTCTACGGCTTTATCAAAAAAGACGGCAGGATTGCTTTTGCCTCAACTGGCAAGAACCTGCTTGACCTCTGCGGCGAAATCCATCCCTTCCTGCCTGGCCACTACTATGACGGGGAAAAGATCGTAGCCTACCATGAACCAGACCTCACCCCGAAGATGAGTACTGACGATTTTGAGACGGCGACTCACAAGATCCATGACCTTCTGGTTGAATCAGTTGACCAGCGCCTGGCTTCTGACGCTCCGGTCGGCTACCTCCTTTCAGGCGGCCTGGACTCCTCCCTGGTCTGCTCTATCGCTGCCCGCCTGCAGCCAGATACCAAGATCAGAACTTTTGCCATCGGGATGAACCAAAACCCAATCGACCTTAAGTATGCCCGGGAAGTGGCTGACTACCTAGGGACCGACCACACGGAATTCATCATGACCATAGAAGACGTGCTGGGAGTTTTAAGGGAAGTCATCTATACTTTGGAAACTTGGGACATCACCACCATCCGGGCTTCAATCGGGATGTATATCCTCTGCAAGAAGATCCATGAAACAACCGACTTGAAGGTCATCTTGACTGGTGAATGCTCTGACGAGCTTTTTGGCTACAAATACACTGATTTCGCTCCAAGCCCGGAAGAATTTCAAAAAGAAGCAGCTAAGCGGCTTAGAGAGCTCTACATGTACGACGTCCTGCGGCCAGACCGCTGCATTTCCGCCAACTCCCTGGAAGGCAGAGTGCCATTTGCAGACCGGGAATTTGTCGACTATGTCATGAGCGTTGACCCAGACCTGAAGATGAACCACTACCACAAGGGCAAGTACCTGCTCCGAAAGGCCTTTGAAGAAGGCGACTGGCTGCCGCGGGACATCCTCATGCGGGAAAAAGCGGCCTTCAGTGATGCCGTGGGCCACTCCATGGTTGATGACCTTAAGGAATATGCTGAAAGCAAGTACAACGATGAAGACCTGGCTAAAGCAGGCGAAAAGTACCCATACCGGACGCCATTTACCAAGGAATCCCTTCTTTACCGGGAGATTTTTGAAGAATTTTATCCAGGTAAGGCGGACTGGATCAAGGACTACTGGATGCCAAACAGAAGCTGGAAGAGCCTGGAAGGCGTCACTGACCCAAGTGCCCGGGTATTAAGCAACTACGGTGCTAGCGGCGAATAAGACAAAATCAAAGTAAGATACAAGACACAAAGAAAAAGGACTGGAACTTAATCCAGTCCTTTTTTGACTTCCCAAAAGGCTAAAGCACTAGCGGCGGCAACATTTAAAGAGTCTACCCCCTCAGCCATCGGAATCTTGATCGTATAGTCGCTCTCAGCGATTGTTTGCGGCAACAGGCCTGGTCCTTCAGAACCTAAAATGACAGCCAGGCGGTCTGCTTCTTTTAAGACCGGGTCATCAATGTCTACTGTATTGTCTCTTAAAGCCATAGCCGCGGTCTTAAATCCCAACTCCTGCAGGCTAGCCACGCCTTTTTCCCGCCAAAGTTTTTGATCCAGATAAGTCCACGGCACTTGAAAGACCGTCCCCATGCTGACCCGGCCGCTTCTCCGGTATAAAGGGTCACTGGAGTCGGTCGTGATCAAGACCCCGTCCATGCCTAAAGCCGCCGCTGAGCGGAAAATGGCCCCAACGTTTGTGGGATTAACGACGCTCTCTAAGACACCGACTCTGGCATGCTCGGGCAAGGCAGTCGCAAATTCACGCAGACTTGGCCGCCTTTTTCTTCTAAAAGCACAGATGGCACCCCGCAGCAGATTATAGCCTGGCAGCTGGCCCAAAAGGTCAGACTGGGCGACAAAGATCGGGAAAGCGGGTAAGTGATCGTGGTTAACGGCCAGCTCCCTGTCGAAGTCGGCTAAATCACGTTCTAAGGCCTTCTCCTCCACCAGCATGGCGATTGGCTCATAGCCAGCCCTAATTGCCCGCTCGATTACTTTCGGGCTCTCAGCGATGAAAATACCAACTTCTGGCTCATAATAATGAAATAGCTGGGCTTCATTGTAGTCCGTAAATAGCTTCAGTCTGGGATCATCAAAAGCACTAATTCTAATCAGATTATTTTCTCTGTCGATTCTGGCCATGTCTATATATCTTTCCTTGTGCTTCTACTCTTAGTATTTTTACTCTTACCTATTTTACTATGGAAAACAAAAAGAGCCAGACTTCCGTCTGACTCTTGACTCGCGCGGCAGCTTCCTATCCTCGCAGGCAGTTTCCCACCAACTACTTTCGGCGTTAAGAAGCTTAACTGCTGTGTTCGGCATGGG
>NZ_CALVGT010000001.1 GCF_944327175.1 uncultured Lactobacillus sp. | reverse complement strand
TTTCCCATTTCTTCAAGAAAGTAAGACACCTCAGAGACGATGAGGTAGATAGGCCGGGAGTGGAAGAGCCGCGAGGCTTGGAGCGGACCGGTACTAATCAGTCGAGGACTTGACCAAAAGAGCAAAGCAATGAGGTTTTGACTTGGTAAAAGATATTCAGTTTTGAGCGTGCAAGCTCAAAAGAGTGCGGTGGCAATGGCAAGAAGGATACACCTGTTCCCATGCCGAACACAGTAGTTAAGCTTCTTAACGCCGAAAGTAGTTGGTGGGAAACTGCCTGCGAGGATAGGAAGCTGCCGCGCTCAACATTCCGCCTTAGCTCAGTTGGTAGAGCGCTTGACTGTTAATCAGGATGTCGTCAGTTCGAGTCTGACAGGCGGAGTTTAATATGGAGTGTTGTCCGAGCGGCTGAAGGAGCATGATTGGAAATCATGTATACGGGTAAATACCTGTATCGAGGGTTCAAATCCCTCACACTCCGTTTTATGGCGGTGTAGCTCAGCTGGCTAGAGCGTCCGGTTCATACCCGGGAGGTCGAGGGTTCGATCCCCCCCGCCGCTATAAGCAAACCACGACTTGGTCGTGGATTTTTTGTTTTGTATTTTTATTTCTCTCTTCTTTTTTCTATTCTTTTAGCTTTTCTATTTTTTCTGAAAACTTTTCTCAAAAAAAGCTTGCATTGTCCGGAAATTGCTGTATACTAGTAAACGTGCTTACGAAAAGGCCCGTTGGTCAAGTGGTTAAGACACCGCCCTTTCACGGCGGTAACATGGGTTCAAATCCCGTACGGGTCATATGGAGGATTAGCTCAGCTGGGAGAGCATCTGCCTTACAAGCAGAGGGTCACAGGTTCGAGCCCTGTATCCTCCATTGTTCAGAAGGTTACCGGACGGTAATCTTTTTTTTTACAAAAAACTGAACATGTTTAAAATATTATTTGTTACAAGTCCTGATAGGATTCACCAAATTGGTGAAGATGCCTTGTAACCGTGTAGCTAGTCTATAGGGGGACACACATAGATGGAAAAGCACTTATTTACGTCAGAATCAGTTTCAGAAGGACATCCGGACAAGGTCGCTGACCAGATCTCCGATGCCATCCTGGACGCGGTACTCGCCCAGGATCCGCAAGCCCACGTGGCCTGTGAGACTTCTGTAACTACCGGCTTGGTCTTGCTCTTTGGGGAAATCTCGACTACGGCCAATGTTGACTACCAGCAAGTCGCGCGCAAGACGATCCGCGAGATCGGCTACAATGACCCGGACCTGGGCTTTGACGCCGACAACTGCGCCGTTTTAGTAGCGCTGGACAAACAGTCGCCTGATATCGCCGGCGGGGTTGATGAAGCCCTGGAAGTCCGGGGAGAAGACGACAGCGATGAACTCAACCAGATCGGGGCTGGTGACCAGGGGCTCATGTTTGGTTTCGCCATCAATGAAACGCCGGAATTGATGCCTTTGCCAATTTCTTTGGCCCACCGCTTGATGCGCAAAGTGGCCCAGCTGAGAAAAGAGGGGACCTTCCCTTGGCTGCGGCCAGATGCCAAGGCCCAGGTTACGGTGGAATACGATAACGCCGGTAAGCCTAAGCGGGTGGACACGGTCGTTATCTCAACCCAGACCAGCCCTGACGTGACTAATGAAGAGATCCGGGTGGCCATGGTCCACGACGTGATTAAGGAAGTCATTCCAGACAAGTTCTTGGATGACGAGACCAAGTACCTGATTAACCCGTCCGGCCGCTTCGTTATCGGGGGGCCGAAAGGGGACGCCGGTCTGACTGGCCGCAAGATCATCGTTGACACATACGGCGGCTATGCCCGCCACGGCGGCGGTGCCTTCAGCGGCAAGGACGCCACCAAGGTCGACAGAAGCGCCTCATACGCTGCCCGCTACGTGGCTAAGAACATTGTCGCCGCTGGCCTGGCTGACCGCTGTGAAGTCCAGCTGGCCTACGCTATCGGGGTGGCCCACCCGGTTTCCATTATGATTGATACTGCCGGGACCGGCAAGGTGAGCGACCAGCTTTTGACCGAAGCTGTCCGGGCCAACTTTGACCTGCGGCCAGCCGGGATCATTAAGATGCTGGACCTACGCCGGCCAATCTACAAGCAGACGGCGGCTTACGGCCACTTTGGCCGCACCGATGTCGACCTGCCTTGGGAAAAGACCGACAAGGCGGAAGCCCTCCAGGCTTTTGTCAATGGCCGTAAGTAATATTTTTGGAAAAACTGAATACACGTAAGACATTAACGTAACATAAATTTCGTTGGAGAAAAGAATGAAGAAAACAAACGTGAAAATGGTCACGCTCGCTGTCTTTATCACCACTTTTATGTCCGCGATCGAAGGCACCATTGTTTCGACCGCGATGCCAACCATCATCGCCGATTTGGACGGGCTGGCAATCATGAGCTGGGTGGTCTCTGTCTTTCTGCTGATGACGGCAGTCTCAACGCCGATTTATGGGAAACTGGCTGATAGCGTAGGACGCAAGCCAGTTTTTTTATTTGGCATTGGACTCTTCGTGATTGGGTCAGCCCTCTGCGGTTTCTCGCGCTCGATGGTGGAATTGATCATCTTCCGGGTCCTGCAGGGACTTGGTTCAGGGGCTATCCAGACAGCCGGGGTGACGGTTTTGGCGGACATGTATGATATTGACAAGCGGGCTAAAATGCTGGGCCTGACTTCGGGTTTCTGGGGCCTGGCTTCGGTTATCGCCCCGCTTTTGGGCGGTTTTATCGTCCAAAAGCTGTCCTGGCACTGGGTCTTTATGATCAACGTGCCGATCGGCTTGCTTGCCTTTTTGCTGGTTGCCTTTTACCTGCATGAGGATATTGCTAAAAATAAATTACAGATCGACCTCAAGGGCAGCTTTAGCCTGGTCATCTTCCTTTTATCCCTGATGCTGCTTTTGCAGGGGCTAGAAAAAGGCTTCAGCTGGACTTTACTGCTTTTGGCAGCTGTCATGCTGGTCAGCCTCGGCCTTTTTGTCAGGGTGGAAAAAACTGCCGCTGACCCGATCATTCCTTTCAGCATCTTGAAAAACAAGGAATTTCTGGCGGTCAACATCTTGCAGCTCCTGGTATCCGGGGTCGTGATTGGCTTTGAATTCTACATCCCGACCTGGTTGCAGGGGATCAACGGAGTCAGCGCTTCAATCGCCGGCTTCGCCATTACGCCAAGCTCTCTTTTGTGGGTCTGCGGGTCCTTTTTAGCCGGTGACCTTATGGGCCGGTGGGGGACGCAGAAGTACTTTGACGCGTCACTTTTGCTTTTAATCGGGGCAGACCTGGCCTTCATCCTGATTCCGACCTACACGCCATTTTGGGTCTTCTGCCTGGTCGCCGTCTTCAACGGGATCGGCTTCGGCAGCATCGCCACGGCCAGCCAGGTCCGGGCCCAAATGGTGGTTGACAAGAGCCAGGTAGGGGTGGCAACTTCCTTTAACACTCTGATGAAGTACCTGGGTCAAACTGTCATGATGGTCTTCTACGGGATGACCTTCAACGCGGTCGTGGCCAGCGGGCTCAAAAAGCAGCCTTCTTTGACCAGCGAGATGATGAACAAGATTGTCTCCCCAGTCCAGGCTAAAAGCCTGGATCCGGCCGTTTTGGCCCCTCTGCGGAAGATCCTGCATTCAGCCATGCGTGGAATCTACATCGTTTCTCTGCTTGCCCTGCTTTTGTCTTTGGTCTGCAACCATATCTACCGGCAAAAGAAGGATTAACCAAATATGAATGCAAACAAAAATCTGCTCACGGCATGTGAGCAGATTTTTTTGTGATTAAGGATTTAGCTTATTCTTTTTGTCCAAGACCTTGAAAAAGAGCCAGCTAGCCAATGAACTGAAAGCCAGGCCCTCGCACCAGCCCCCTAAGACGTCGCTTGGCCAGTGAACGTGCAGGTACATTCTGGTAAAACCAATCGACAGGGTGAAGAAGACGCAGAAGACGATCAACCAGGTCTTGACCGGCTTCTTTTTCACCAAGATGACGATCAAGGCGATCAAGACCAGGGCCAGGGTCATGGAACCGACCGAGTGGCCAGACGGGAAGGAAAAGCCGTCGGCATGAACCGCCTTGTCCATCCGGGGCCGCTGGCGCTGGATGATATTTTTGATAATTGAGTTGCAGGCATTTGCCGCGATCATGGTTAAGCTGGCAAAAGCGGCATGGATGTAATTTCGCCGGTAGACCAGGAAAAGAACCAGGGCCACGGTAAAGACCGTGATTGTCAAGGTATTGCCCAGCTGGGTCCAGTAAAAGGTCAGCTGCCTTTCGGCCGGATTGTTGTTTTTGATAGCATTGTAGACTACCGTATCAAAAAACTTGATAAAGGGATTCTTGCTAGCAATCAGGTAGACCCAATAGGCAAAAAAGAGGCTGAAGGCACCGCCAAAAATTAAAAGCGGCTGATAATTAATTTTATTTTCTTTCGTATTCAATTGTTTTTAATTTTTCTCCCTTGTAAAATTTTAGCCATGTGGTAAAGTATAATAGTTATCGAGAAAATAATAAAGGGCAGGGAGTAGTAGAAATTTTTCTTTCTTCAGAGAAGAGCCGGTTGCTGCGAGGCTTGAAAGAGGAATTTTGAACTCACCCGGACAATGCCAAAGTGTTGTTTCGCTTTAAGAAACATTTGAGTGTCACGCGAAGGCGTGGAACTTAGGTGGTACCGCGAAATAACTCGTCCTATGTTTAACATAGGGCGTTTTTTGTTTTTAGGAAAGGATCTATCAGATGTACAACCATAAAGTTGTCGAAAAGAAGTGGCAAAAGTACTGGCTGGAAAACAAGACTTTTAAGACTGGGACTGACCCAAAGAAGCCAAAGTACTACGTCCTTGACATGTTCCCTTACCCATCTGGCAAGGGCCTGCACGTTGGTCACCCGGAAGGCTACACCGCTACTGACATTATGGCCAGAATGAAGCGGGCCCAAGGCTACAATGTCTTGCACCCAATGGGCTGGGATGCCTTCGGTCTGCCGGCAGAACAATACGCCCTGCAAACGGGTAACGACCCGGCAACTTTCACCGACGAAAACATTGCCCACTTCAAGAAGCAGCTGCAAGCTTTGGGCTTCTCCTATGACTGGGACCGGGAAATCAAGACCACTGATCCGAACTACTACAAGTGGACCCAGTGGATTTTTGAACAAATGTACAAGATGGGCCTGGCCTATGAAGCTGAAGTACCGGTTAACTGGTCACCAGACCTGGGCACGGTTGTCGCTAACGAAGAAGTTATCGACGGCAAGACTGAACGGGGCGGCTACCCGGTTTACCGGCGCAAGATGCGGCAATGGATGCTGAAGATCACTGCTTATGCTGACCGTTTGCTAGACGACCTGGACGACTTGGACTGGCCGGAACCGATCAAGGAAATGCAAAGAAACTGGATCGGCCGCTCAGTTGGGGCCCAGGTAACCTTCAAGATCAAGGACTCAGACAAGAGCTTTGACGTCTTTACTACCCGGCCGGACACTCTCTTTGGCTGCGCGTACACGGTTTTGGCACCGGAAAACGAACTGGTTAAGGAAATCACCAGTCCGGAGCAAAAGGAAGCCGTTGAAGCCTACATCAAGTCCATCGAATCTAAGTCTGACCTGGAAAGAACCGACTTGAACAAGGACAAGACCGGGGTCTTCACTGGTGCTTATGCAATCAACCCAGTCAACGGGGAAGAAGTGCCGGTCTGGATCTCTGACTACGTTCTGGCAACATACGGGACCGGGGCAGTTATGGCCGTTCCAGCCCACGACGAAAGAGACTACGCTTTCGCTACTAAGTTTGACTTGCCAATCAAGGAAGTCGTTGAAGGCGGCGACATCAGCAAGGAAGCCTTTGCCGGTGACGGGGTCCACGTCAACTCGGACTTTTTGAATGGCCTCCGCAATGAAGAAGCTAAGGCCAAGATGGTTGACTGGCTGACTGAAAAGGGCGTCGGCGAAAAGAAGGTCAACTACAAGATGCGGGACTGGAACTTCTCCCGTCAGCGCTACTGGGGTGAACCAATCCCGGTCATCCACTGGGAAGACGGGGAAACCACTTTGGTCCCAGAAGACGAATTGCCGCTGCGCCTGCCTAAGGAAAGCAACATCAAGCCTTCCGGCACTCCGGAAAGCCCGCTGGCTAACCTGACTGACTGGGTTAACGTTGTTGATGAAAATGGCCGGAAGGGCAAGCGGGAAACCAACACCATGCCGCAATGGGCTGGTTCAAGCTGGTACTTCCTGCGCTACATCGACCCGCACAACGACAAGGCGCTGGCTGATCCAGAACTTTTGAAGAAGTGGCTGCCAGTTGACCTTTACATCGGCGGGGCAGAACACGCGACCCTGCACCTGCTTTACGCTAGATTCTGGCACAAGGTCCTTTACGACTTGGGCGTCGTGCCAACCAAGGAACCGTTCCAAAAGCTCTACAACCAGGGCTTGATCTTGAAGAACCATGAAAAGATGTCCAAGTCCCGGGGCAACGTGGTTAACCCAGACGACGTTGTTGACGAATACGGTGCCGACAGCCTGCGGACTTACGAAATGTTCATGGGACCTTTGAACGCGTCTATTGACTGGGATGACAACGGTCCTTCCGGTGTTAAGAAGTTCCTTGACCGGGTATGGCGGACTTTTGTCAATGACTTAGACCTGGATCCGATCCCATCTGAAAAGATTAGCGACGAAAACGACGGCAAGCTGGACAAGATCTACAATGAAACGGTCAAGACTGTTACGGAACACTTTGAAGAACTGCGCTTCAACACGGCTATTTCCCAAATGATGGTCTTCATGAACGCCTGCCAAAAGGTCGATAAGATTCCGCGGGAATACGCTGAAGGCTTCGTGAAGCTGATGGCTCCGGTTGCTCCGCACATGATGGAAGAAATCTGGCATGTCTTCGGCCACGATGAAAGCGTACAGTTTGCTGCCTGGCCGACTTATGACGCAAGCAAGCTGGTTGAAAGCACGGTTGAAATGGCGGTTACGGTCAACGGCAAGAAGCGGGGCAGTTTCGAGATTGCCAAGGACGCAAGCAAAGAAGATGCTCAAGCAGCCGCAACCGCTCTGCCGCACGTAAAGGAATTTTTGGAAGGCAAGGAGATCAAGAAGATCATTGTCGTGCCAAACAAGATCGTGAACATTGTTGCCAAATAAATCTAAAATTTTCCTAAAAAATCAATTTATGGTATATTTCAAACTGGATCAGGAATATGATAGTAGGTTGAAGTATAAAGATTAGGGAAGTTTTATGGCAAAGAACAAATCACAGACCAACTCCCAGGCCCAGTTGTTAAAGGGCTCGGCCTGGATGACTATTGGCTCGATCCTGTCGCGGATTCTCGGGGCGATCTATATCATCCCTTGGTATGCCTGGATGGGAAAGTATGGCAACTTGGCCAACTCTCTGACGGCGAAGAGCTACAACATCTATAGCCTGTTCATTATCATTTCCACCGCGGGTATTCCAGGGGCGATTGCCAAGCAGATCGCCAAGTACAATGCCCTGAATGAGTACGGGGTCGGCCGCAAGCTCTTCAGGCACGGCCTGGCCTTAATGGGGGGCTTCGGGATTATCTCAGCGGCCTGCATGTACTTTTTGGCCCTGCCGCTGTCCGGCTTTAACCCCCAGGAAGTACCGGTGATTCAGAGCCTGGCTTTGGCCGTTTTGATCATTCCGATCTTGAGCATCCTGCGGGGCTATTTCCAGGGCTTCAACGACATGATGCCTAGTGCCATGTCCCAGTTCGTGGAACAGCTGGCCCGGGTGATCTGGATGCTTTTGACGGCTTATATGATCATGCGGGTCCAGCACGGCAACTATGTCGACGCGGTAACCCAGTCCAACCTGGCTGCCGCGATCGGGGCCGTGTTCGGGATCGGCCTGCTGGTAATTTTTTACCTTAGGCAGAAGCGGACGGTTGATCCTTTGATTGCCCAGTCCAACAACCAGGTGCAGGTTTCAACCAACAGCCTGCTCTTTGAAATCATCCAGCAGTCGATCCCCTTCATCATCATTGACTCCGGGATCAACATTTTTCAGCTGGTGGACCAGTATACCTTCCACCCGATGATCGCCAGCTTCATGCACGTGCCCTTTGACGCGATCGAAAGCTGGTATGCCTTGTTCGGTTTGAACGCCAACAAGCTGATTATGATCGTGGTCTCCCTGTCAACGGCCATGGCAGTTACGGCTATTCCGCTCTTGTCAGGAGCCCACGCCAGAAGGGATTACCGGGATATTTCCCGGCAGATCGGCAATACCTTGGAACTTTTCTTATTCGTCTTATTGCCGGCTTCGCTGGGGATGGCCGCAATCTCAGACCCCTTGTACACCATTTTCTACGGCTATGACCGGCTGGGGGCCCATGTCTTGTACCTGTCCTCCTTTACGGCCATCAGCTTGGGGATGTTTACGGTCCTCATGGCCGTCTTGCAGGGGCTGGATGAAAACATGTACGCGATCCGCTATTTGATCCTTGGTTTGGTCATCAAGTCAATCGTTCAGTATCCGATGATCCGCCTTTTCAAGGTCTATGGCCCGCTTTTGGCGACCAACCTGGGCCTGTTGGCGGTCATCGCCATGTCCCTCAAGCATCTCAGCGTGAAATACCGCTGGCGGGCTGACCGGACCATGCGGCGCTTTATCGGGATTGCCAGCTTCTCCTTAGTGATGTTCGCGGCAGTTTTTGCTGCCGTTAAGCTAGGCGGCCTCTTCCTCAGTCCTTACCAGCGCTTGTCTGCCATACTGCTCAGCGGCCTGGCGGTAGCCGTCGGCGTGCTTGTTTACGGGGGCTTGAGTCTTAAGACCGGCCTGGCTGAAAACATTTTGGGCAGCCGGGTGACCCGGATCATTCAAAAGTTCAGATAATAGAATAGAGCCAGTTAAGGATCCTCCATTTGGAGGATCTTTTTTTGCGCATCTTTTGGGTATTTTTCCGCTTTCATTTTTGTCCAAAACGTTTATTCATGGGAAAAATCTTGCGAAAAAAATTACAAAAAGCCTAGGCCCTGCAAGGGACGAAGCAATTTTTTGATAAAAGTATTTTTTAGTTTGTGAATAAATACAATTCAATAGTTGGCGGCCTTTTAACAAAAAAGCCTTTTTTAAATACTGTTATTTTAATAAAGGAAACGGTTACAGTAAATTATCCCAAAAAACTTGTAAGAAACTGTTGACATTTTTTCACAAAAGGACAATAATCAATAGTGAAAAGTGAAAAGGCTTACAAGCCGAGTGATATGAGGTGAAAACAATGGAAGTTAATGACAAGAAGGAATTGACTGAAGAAGAACGCGAAAATGCATACGTTCTTTGGTTTAACCAACTGCGCCGCGCTGACGTGGCCCTGGTTGGGGGCAAATCATCATCATTGGGTGAATTGACTTCAGGTACTGACGTGCCAGTGCCTTATGGTTTTGCAACGACCGCACACGGCTACCGGCACTTCATGGAAGTCAATGGTTTGAACGAGAAGGTAAATGCCTTGCTGGCAACTTTGAAGGACCCGGAAGACTCAGAAGAACTGCACCGGGTCTGCAGCCAGATCAGAAAGATCATGTGTGAGGCACCAATGCCGGAAGACTTAGCCGAAGACATCGGCAACTCATATGACGAACTGGCCAAGATGACCGGGCAAAACGAACCATACGTTGCGGTTCGTTCAAGTGCTACGGCCGAAGACCTGCCAGACGCTTCATTCGCCGGGGAACAAGACACTTACCTTAACGTTAGAAGCCGCAAGGACGTCATCCGCAAGGTACAAGACTGCTACGCTTCCCTGTTTACTGACCGGGCAACCTACTACCGGATCAAGCAGAACTTCCCGCAAGAGAAGGTGGCTTTGTCAGCTGCTGTCCAAATGATGGCCTTCTCCAAGTCAGCCGGGGTCATGTTCACGGTTAACGTTGCCAACGGTGACGACACCAAGGTCATGATCGAAGGTTCATGGGGCTTGGGCGAATACATAGTTCAAGGGACGGTTACCCCGGACAACTTCGAAGTTGACAAGGAAAGCATGCAGATCGCAAGCAAGACCATCAACAACAAGAACATTGAATTGATCCGTCTGCCAGGCGGCGGGGTTGAACAAAGAGACGTCCCAGAAGACGTGGCCAAGAGTCCATGTTTGACTGATGAAGAAGTTATTGAACTTGCCGGCTACGCTAAACAAATTGAAAAGCACTATGGCTGCTACATGGACATGGAATGGTCCAGAGACCAAGACGACAAGCTCTGGCTCGTTCAAGCCCGGCCGGAAACCGTTTGGTCACAAAGAAAGAAGGAGGGCGGCACCAAGGAAGCAACTGACGCTAAGGCTCCAAGCTCCAACAAGGTTTTGGTTAAGGGTCTGCCAGCCAGCCCTGGTGTAGCTTCAGGTATCGTACACGTAATTGACGACCCGAAGGACATCGGTGACTTCAAGGAAGGCGAAATCCTGGTTACCTTGATGACTTCACCAGACTGGGTCCCAGCCATGAAGAAGGCGGCCGCTATTGTTACCAACAACGGTGGGATGACCTGCCACGCGGCTATCGTTTCCCGGGAAATGCAAATCCCATGTATCGTTGGTACCGCCAGCCGGGGGACTTTTGCCACCAGATTGCTGAAGACCGGCCAGGAAGTAACGGTTGACGCTAAGAACGGGGTTGTCTACCAAGGGGTGGCTGACGAAGTCGTTAAGCCAAAGAAGGCTGAAAGTGCCCCAATGGCCGCAGCTGAATACTTCCCGCCAACGGCAACCAGAGTCATGATGAACCTGGGTGACCCGGACCTGGCTGAAAAGTACTCAACTTTGCCAGCTGATGGTATTGGTTTGATGCGGGAAGAATTCTTGTGGACCACTTACATCCACCAGCACCCGCTTTACTTGATTGAAACCGGCCACCCAGAACGGGTTGTCAACGAACTGGCTAACGGGATCAGCAAGGTCTGCCGGGCCATGAACCCAAGACCAGTTGTCTTGAGATTCTCTGATTTCAAGTCCAGCGAATACCGGAACTTGAAAGGCGGGGACAAGTATGAACCGCATGAACCAGCTGACCTGCTTGGCTGGCGCGGGGCAAGCCGCTACTACGACCCGAAGTACATCGAAGCCTTCAAGCTGGAACTGGAAGCAGTCAAGAAGGTTAGAAACGAATTCGGCTTGAAGAACTTGAATGTCATGATCCCATTCTGCAGAACTGTTGGAGAAGCAGAAAAGGTAACCAAGATCATGGCTGACGAAGGGCTTGAACGTAGCCGCGACTTCAAGGTCTTCATGATGGCGGAAATTCCATCCAACATCATTTTGGCTGACAAGTTCAACAAGTACGTTGACGGCTACTCAATCGGGTCAAACGACTTGACCATGCTGATCATGGGGACTGACCGGAACAACGATGCCGTTTCCGACCTCTACGACGAACGGAACCTGGCTGTTAAGCGGGCAATCCGTCACTTGATCAAGACTGCCCACAAGGATGGCAAGACCGTATCTATCTGCGGCCAGGCACCTTCAGAATACCCAGACTTCACTGAATTCCTGGTTAAGAGCGGGATTGACTACGTTTCCGTAAACCCGGACATGGTTAAGGAAACCAAGCTCAACGTAGCGCACTTTGAACAAAGAATCCTGCTGGACAAGGCTACCGGCCTGGGGATGCAGGACACTGAAGACTACGAATGGTAATTAGATTGATTTGACCATAAAGTCGCTCCAAAAGGAGCGGCTTTTTTGTTGAATAATTGCAAAAATCAAGCATTTCATGCCAATTTGACGTAAAATTAAAAATGAATTATCATAATTTTTTTAGTAAAAAGGGCACTTTAAGTTAAGAGGAAAACAGATAAATGGCACAACAATACTACTCAATGGATCAAATCGCAAAATTGGCACAGGTTTCCCAGCAGCAGGTCTACTACTTGATCAACATGAAGTTCAAGTTCAAACCGACCTTGACTGACCCAAGCGGAAATAAATTTTATGACGAGCGAGCGGTGGGGCAGATTTTTCAAGAGCTGGGCAAGGTACTGCCTAAGTCGGCAGCTTCGCCGGCAACCGACAACGGCCTTTTGGACATCAATGCCCTGGCAGAAACCACTGGCCTGGGCAAGAAGAAGCTGCGGATTTTTTTGCGGGAACACAAGGAATTGAAGCCAGACTTCGTTGATGAAAAGAACCACAACAAGAAATACTGGGGACCAAACGCCATCCAGTACATCAATGACCACTTCGGGGCCGAAGAGGAAAAAGAAAAGGCTGAAGAAAAAACTACTGAAGCAGAAGAAAAGACTGTAGACAAGAAGACCGAAATTGAGGAAAAGATTACTGAGGCTGAAGTCAAAGAAGCAAAAACAGCAGAAGCTGTAGTAGCAGCAAAGACTGAAGACAAGCCTGCAGAGGAGGAGAAGCAAGAACAAGAAAACAAAGAAGAGACTACTGTTAAGGCCGAAGAAGAAAAGTCTGTTGCAGAAGAAAAAGAAGACAAGCCGACTGGTCCGCGCTTTATCAAGAAGGCGCCGCGCCCGGCAACGGAAAAAATAGTTGAACACCCGCAAGTTGAACTGCCTTTCGCCTTTGATGACACCGAGAAAGCTGAAAACAAGGCTGAGGAGGCCGATAAGCCAGCTCCTGAGTCAGAAGTCAAGGAAGCAGCAAAGCCGGTGGAAAAGGCTGAAAAGAGCCATGAGCCGGCAAATGACCAGCAGTTTGTCGTTAGAAAACGCACTAGCGACGATAAGCGGGGCCGGGGTAATTACGGCAAGCACAGAAACAACCAGAGAAACGGCTACCAAAACCAGAACCGGACCAACAATTACTCCAAGCGGCGGGAGCTTTTTGCCGGCAAGATGAAGCTGGTTACGGAAAAGGGGACTTTCTACACTGACCAGTTTGCCAGCCTGGAAGAACTGGCTGAATACGTCTTTTCATCCAAGGACGGCTTCATGAAGGTCGAGAAGTACAACCGGGGTGAATTTTCACCAGCCTATATCTCAACCAAGAGCATCATCGAATTTGAAGAAGCTTAAAAAAGGCGGATCGGAAGATCCGCTTTTTGTATACTTTCATTGATAAAGCTTTGTCTAATATCCATAGAAAAGTTTTTAACCTGTGAAAAGCAGGAGACAGTCCTGGCAATATCGGAGAAAAATAAAATTAATATTTTCACAATGTTGACAGCGCTTACAGAAGGCCTATAATTATCACTGTAAGTAAGTTTTAAAGGAATTAATTATAAGGAGATTCACTTATGGCAAAAATTAAGGGTGCAAACGCAGTTTTAGATGTTATGTATAAGTGGGGCATTGACCACCTTTACGGTTTCCCAGGCGGTTCTTTCGACTCAACCATGAACGCGATCTATGAAATGCAAGACAAGGTCAAGTTCATCGAAGTCCGTCACGAAGAAGCTGCTTCTTTGGCTGCTTCAGCAGAATACAAGCTTACTGGCAAGCTTGGTGTCTGCATGGGTTCAGCCGGCCCTGGTGCCATCCACTTGATGAACGGCTTGTACGACGCTAAGTACGACAAGACCCCAATGGTTGCCCTGGTAGCTAACGTTCCAACTCCTCGTCAAGACATCAACTTCTTCCAAGCCTTTGACGAAATGCCATGGTTCCGTGACGTTGCTGTTTGGGTACACCAAGCCAAGACCAAGGAAGCTTTGCCGGTTTTGATGGACACTGCTATCCGTCAAGCATACGCAAAGAAGGGTCCAGCTGTTTTGGTAGTTCCTAAGGACTTCGGTTGGCAAGAAA